>NZ_AQXT01000002.1:2400000-3000000 GCF_000376805.1 Henriciella marina DSM 19595
GCAAAGCGGCTGAGCAGGCCAGGATCGACGCGGCCATCGCCGAAGCGAACCGGGCCTGGGAAGAGCGCCAGAAAAGCGAGGCCCAGAATGCCGACGATGAGGCTGCGCGCCAGAAGGCCGAGAACGAATTAAAAATTCTCGAAGAGCGCCGCCGCGCCGAGGCCGCCCGCGAAGAAGCGCGCCGCAAGGAAGAAGAACGCCAGGCCGCCATCGCGCGGGGCGAACCAGACCCCTATGCCGAAATCCGAGACCCCGGCTTCTTCGGCAAACTATCCGGCGGGCTTTCGAAATCATCCTCCAAGCTCGGCACCAGCCTCACCGGCATGTTCGGTGGCCGCAAACTCGATGATGAGGCGCTGGAAGACCTCGAAGACCTTCTCATCACATCCGACATGGGTGCCAAGGTGGCTGCGAAGATCACCGCCAATCTGGCGCGCACCCGCTTCGACAAGGACGTCGATGACGATGAGATCCGCCGCGCGCTGGCGAGCGAGATTGAAGCGATCATGAAACCGCGCGAACAGATCGTCGACTTTTCAGACGGGCCGCGCCCGCGTGTTGTCCTGTTCGTCGGGGTAAACGGATCTGGCAAGACGACGACAATTGGCAAGATCGCCTCCAAGCTCAAGGATCAGGGCGCAAAGGCGCTGCTGGTGGCGGGCGATACATTCCGCGCCGCCGCCATTGAGCAACTGACCGTCTGGGGCGATCGCGCGGGCATTCCCGTCCTCTCAAAACCGACCGGCGCGGACGCAGCAGGACTTGTCTATGAAGCCATCGAACAGGCGCGCCGGGATGATCTTGATCTGGTGCTGGTCGATACGGCCGGGCGTCTTCAGAACAAGGCAGAGCTCATGTCTGAGCTCGCCAAGATCGTCCGCGTTACGCGCAAGCTGGACCCGGACGCGCCGCATGACGTGATCCTCGTCCTCGATGCCACTGTGGGCCAGAACGCACTGAGCCAGGTCGAAGCCTTCCGGCACACAGCGGACGTTTCCGGCATCGTGATGACAAAGCTTGATGGCACAGCCAAAGGCGGCGTGCTTGTTGCTGTTGCCGAAGCCCATGATCTGCCGATCCATTTTGTCGGCGTCGGGGAAAAAGCCGAAGACCTGCAGCCTTTTAGCGCTGAGGCCTATGCCAAGGCGCTTGTCGGCCTCACCGAAGAGGAAACGGTTTGATCGCCGAGGAAAAAGCCGCCCTCCGCCACGAGCTGAAAACCGTTCGTGAGGAAGCGCATGCGCGCGATCCCGATGCGGGCGAAACGCTGGCCGGCAAGTTTCCGTTGAAGCTGCTTGAACGCTATGGGCCAGTTGTGGCCGGCTACCTGCCCATCGGAAGCGAGATAGACCCGCAACCCTTGATGGCGCGGCTGGAAGCTGAAGGCGCGCAGCTTGCCCTGCCCCGGCTTGAAGCCGACCCGCCGATGACGTTCCGGAGCTGGAAAAGCGGGGATGCGCTCGAAGATGGCCCGATGGGGCTGCAGCAGCCACTTCAGACGGCGGAGACCGTTCAGCCAACTCTCATCCTGATGCCGCTTCTGGCCTTCGATAATATTGGTGTGCGTCTTGGCTACGGGAAGGGTCACTATGATCGCGCAATCAAGGACCTGCGCGAGGCGGGCCGGGTTTTCGCCTGCGGCATCGGCTTTCATGCGCAGATGATCGACGACCTCCCGTCAGAGCCGCACGACCAGCCGCTTGACTGGGCGGTCACCGAGCGCGGCTCTGTGCCCATTTTCATGATGCGAACTTTCCGCGAAAATGAAGCCAATGGCGGTGATCCTGATGACGGGCCCGGCGCGGCCTGATCAGAACCGGTCGAGCAGGCGTTCCAGATAATCGCGCTCTTCCTCGTCCGGCGTCTCACCATAACGGCGGCGAAGCTCCTCGAGGATATCCTTGGCGCGCTGGCGTTCTGCCTGGTCAGGAATTGTGACGTCCCGGTTGTCTGAGGTGCCACCCATCGGACGCCCGAACGGGTCGACCTGATCGGAATTATTCCCGTATTCATCGCCCAGCCGTTCGCGGCGAAGCTCATCCAGCTCACCGGCGAGATCCTGCGCCAGATCACGTATCTGGTCTGTGGCATCATCCTGATTGCGCTGGGCGCGGAACCCGTTTCCATCTTCAAGGGCTTCGGCCGCCCGGCGCTGCGCACGTTCGATGGCTTCGAGAGCATCTTCGTCCACCGTGCCGCCCGGCCCGTCTCCGTCTTCGCTGGACCCACCCTGGCGGCCGCGTCGCTCTGCAAGCTCATCGACCAGATCGCCCAGACGGCTCTGGCGCTCGGCGAGCGAGGTTCCCGGACCATCCTGGCCGTCCTCGCCCTGCGGTGATCCGGGCTGGTCGCTTTCCCCTTCTTCACCGGGCTGCTGGCCATCCTCTTGCTGGCCAGGTTGCTGGCCCGGCTGTCCGGGCGGACCACGGCGCTCGCCACGCTCCTCGGCCAGCGTGTCATCATTGAGTTCACGTTGTTCGCGCAAAAGATCTGAGAGCTCGCGCAGTGTCTCGGACATCTCGCGTTCTTCTTCAGGCAGGTCTTCCTCATTCTCGCCCTGCTGCGCTCCAGGCATCCCTGGCATGCCATCACCGCTGCCATTGCCCTGCTGGAATTCGAGGTTCTCGAGCATGTTTGTGATGTCAGACAGCAGCTGGCGAGCCTGGTCGCTCGCCCCTGTTTCAGTCAGGTCCGAGAGCGCATCCAGCATGTCTGCAAAATCCGAACCCCCAAGGGCCGAGCCGCCGCCACTTTGCGCGCTGTCTGTATCACTTGGCGGGGCATCAAGTCCGTTCGCCATGGCCTCGGCCATACGGGCCGCGAGATAGTTCTGAGCCGCCTGTTTGAACGCTTCCAGCCGGCGCTGGATCTCGGCTTCCGAGGCACCATCGCGCAGCGCTTCTTCCAGCGCCTGACGTGCCGCCTGCAACGCCCGAAGTGCATCAGCGGCGCTGCCATACTCTGCCCGCAGCGCAAGAGACCACAAAAGCGGCTCGGTCGCATCGGCTTCATCGGTAGAGCTTGCCGCCTGCAATATTGAGCCTGCGTGGCTAAGTCCGAAGTACACACTTACATCTTCGAAAAAGCGTTCTGGCTTGTAGGTCACCGCCTCAATCATGAGCGAGGCGCGCTGGATGCCCGCTGGGGCGCGATCGATACGCTGCGTCGCCGCGGTAAAGACTTCGCCCGCCTCAAGGCTTTCGCGGTTAGGGCTTTCGACCTCTTCATAGGCGTCATCTTCGCGCAGGATGGTGACACGAATGTCCTGGATCGCTTGTGCCAGCGGCTGCAGCAGCAGTTTCTCTGGCAGGATGAAGACAGCCGCTTCACTCATTGTTGACTGGCCGGCACCATCGGTTGCCCGCAGGAAACCGCGCACTTCCAGACCGGCCCAGCGATGCCGGGTAAGGTCGAGCGCCGTTGTCTCTTCAGCGTTCTTTGGGGAGACGCCCGGCAGCTGCACCGCCACCGTATCGGCGGTCGCGTCACCGCCTTCGTCGACGCGGTAGAGGACGAGCTCGAGACTTTCGACACCGTAGTCGTCGCTGGCTTTCCAGGAAAACTCTGTCTTGTCGGTAGGCGTCAGCTCCGGCGTTGAGACCCATTCGACCACTGGCGCTTCGTCCGGCGAGGCGCGCACTCGCCAGACTGCCCGCTCTCCCCACCAGGTCACGCGGACCTCACTGTCGGCGGTGATCACCGCGCGCGCCTCATAGGCACCTTCTGGGGTCTTTGCAAAGCGAAGGCGCTCGCTATCATCGGCGCTCTCTATCACAAGGCGCGGCGCTGATGGCGCCTGCACGCGCACGGTAATTTCGGACCCGGCCGGCACGCGAACCGGCGCATCTCCCGACGCAAGAAACACTGGCGGCTTGCCGGTATGTTGTGGCGGCGTAATCCACGCCTCGATGCGGATCGTGTCAGCGCCGAACAGACTACCAATGTCAGGGCTGAAGGCCCGCGACAGACGGTCCCCGGCACTGGCAAATGTTAGAAGCGCCGCCGCAGCAAGCAGCGCAGGCAGCAGGAAACGAAGGTAAAAGGGATCTGCTGCTTTCCAGCGCGCGCCGAAATCCGGATGATCGAGGCGGCGGGCCGCATCGGTGAGGCGGGTTTCATGGACGCGCCACAGCGCAACACCGCTCGCTTCCGGTCTGGCCGGCCGGTCAGCAAGTGCGGAAAGCGGACGCAGCTCCGACCGGCGATCCAGCTCCCTTATCGCCTCAGTTCTTTCCGGCGCTCTGAACCGCGCGGCGCCGATCAGCGCCAGTGGGATAAGCCCGACAAGGAAGATAATAAGCGCGATGGAGGCAAGCTGCTCGCTCGCAACATCCACCAGCCCGGTGAGCACCATGAGAAGGAAAAGCGAGACAAAGACGGCGAGCGGCCAAAAGGCCCGGGCCGCACTCAACCGCCAGAGCGCCGCTTGGGTCCGGGCGATCTTCGGCTCTAGTCCGGGGATCCTTTTCAGCTCAGCCAATCGGGCATGCTCTCCAGTGCGATCATCTCATCGAAGTCCGGGCGCCTGCGAATGACAGCATAACGGTCACCGTCGACCAGCACTTCCGGGACAAGAGGTCTCGCATTGTATTGCGACGAAAGCACGGCGCCATAGGCCCCAGCTGACATTAGAGCGAGACGGTCGCCGCCTTCAATGCGCGGCATGTCGCGCTCTGCAGCAAACTTGTCGGTGGACTCGCAGATGGGCCCGACAATGTCGTAGCGCACGGTTTCGTCAGAGGACCCGCGCTCGCGCACCGGCAAAATCTCGTGATAGGCCTGATAGAGGGCCGGGCGCATGAGGTCGTTCATGCCGGCATCGACCATCAGGAAGTTGCGCTGGGGGCCAGGCTTCACGAAGAGAGCTTCAGTGACAAGCACGCCTGCATTGCCAGCGATGACGCGGCCGGGCTCAAGTATGACTTCCAGACCCATCCCTTCGGTGACCTCACGGATCATCTGCGCATAGGCCGATGGCGGGGGCGGATTATCTGTGGACCTGTAGGGGATGCCCAGCCCGCCGCCGAGATCGACGCGGCGGATATCATGTCCGTCTTCGCGAAGCTCCCGCACCAGCGTCATGACCTTCATGAACGCGGCGCGCATTGGGGCGATGTCATCAATCTGGGAGCCGATATGGACGTCAACACCAACAGCCTCGACACCGTCGGTCTCAGCAATCTGAGCATAGGCCTCGCGGGCCTCAGCCCATGGCACACCGAACTTGTCGCCCGCCTTGCCTGTCGAGATATTCGGATGACCGCCCGCAGCCACATCCGGATTGACCCGCACGGCGACCTTGGCCGTCTTGCCCATGCTTTTGGCGACGTCTGCCAGCACGGTGAGCTCGGCAGAGCTTTCGATGTTGAACTGGTGGATACCCTCTTCCAGGGCGAGGCGCATTTCTGCCCGTGTCTTGCCAACCCCGGAAAAGACGATGCGCGCCGCAGGAATGCCCGCCTTGCGCGCGCGCAGAAGCTCACCGCCGCTGACGACATCGGCGCCGCAGCCCTCATCGGCCAACGTCTTCAGAACACCGAGATTGCCGTTGGCTTTGACCGAATAGGCGATCAGGCAGCTCATCCCGTCGAAGGCGTCGGCGATCACGCGCGCGTGACGGCGGAGCGTTGCGGCGGAATAGACATAGACCGGCGTGCCAATATCATCGGCAATCGTATCCAGCGCCACATCCTCGCAATGGAGGCGGCCGTCTTTATAATCGAAGTGATGCAACCGGTTGGCCTCTATTCAGGCGAGACGTCGCCCAGACCAGACTCGCCGATATCGGCCGCTGGGTCTGATTTCGGGATCTCGCCGCCAAGCTCATTGTAATAGGCCTCGTCCGCCGACTTTGCCGGCGCCTGCGCCACAGCAACGGGGGCCGAGACAGGCTGGCGGGCCTCTTCATCTGGCGGCGATGAGGAAAAGATTGGAGGCGGACGGTCAAGATCACCGCGCACGCCGCAGCCACCAAGGCCGGCACATGCCAGAGTAAGAAGGCCGATCGCGCTCAGTGGTTTCATCATGTTGTGGCCTCCACGCCCAGACGTTTGGTCCAAAGTTCAATCTGCTCACGCACCCGGACAGGTGCGGTGCCGCCATAGCTTTCGCGGCTGGCGGCGGATGCTTCGACGCTTAGCACGGAAAAGATGGCGTCGGTAAGACGCGGTTCGACTTCCTGCATGGAATTTAACGAAAGCGCCTCCAGGCCGACCCCCTCTGCCTCTGCCATCGCGACGATCTGGCCCGTGACGTGGTGTGCATCGCGGAAGGGCAGTTTCAGTTCACGCACAAGCCAGTCGGCAAGGTCGGTCGCCGTCGAATAGCCCTTCGCCGCCGCCGCGCGCATATTGTCCTTGTCGAAAGTGATCGTGTCGATCATGCCCGCCATCGCCTTGGCGCAGAGGCCAAACGTATCGAAGGCCTCGAAGGTGAGGCGTTTGTCGTCCTGTAGATCCTTCGCATAGGCGAGCGGCAGCGCCTTTACGGCGCCCTGAAGGCTGGCGAATTGTCCTGCGATCAGGGCTGACTTGGCGCGGATAAGCTCGGCCGCATCCGGATTGCGCTTCTGCGGCATGATGGAGGAGCCGGTCGACCATTCATCCGACAGCCGTGCAAAACCGAACTGCGCGCTGGTCCAGAGAACGAGCTCTTCAGCCAGACGCGAGAGATGTGTCGCGGCAATCGAGAGCGCCGCCAGCGATTCAAGCGCGAAATCGCGGGCAGAAACAGCATCGAGCGAGTTCGCCATCGGCCGGTCAAAGCCGAGCGCCTCGGACACCATGTCGCGGTCGATCGGGAACCCGGTTCCAGCAAGCGCAGCAGCACCTAGCGGCGACTCATTGGCGCGGAGGGCCGCGCCCAGCAGCCGCGATTTGTCGCGCTCAGCCATCTCGACATAGGCCAAGAGGTGGTGGCCGAGGGTAACAGGCTGCGCGGTCTGCAAATGGGTGAAGCCCGGCATGATCGTGTCGGCGTTTTCGCTGGCACGGCGAAGCAGGACCCGCTGCAACGCCGTCAGCGCGCCTGCGGCTTCGCCAAGCGCGCCGCGCGTCCAGAGCCGGAAGCCCGTCACGACCTGATCATTGCGGGAGCGCGCCGTATGAAGCCGCCCGGCAGGTTCGCCGATCAGCTCCTTCAGGCGCGCCTCGATGTTCATGTGGATGTCTTCAAGCTCGACCCGGTAGGGGAAGGTCTCCGCCTTCACTTCTTCCAGCACTTGGTCGAGACCGCCCTGTATGGCCTCATTGTCTTCAGCGGTGATGATGCCCGTCTCGGCGAGCATGTCGGCATGCGCGCGGCTGCCCGCAATGTCCTGAAGCACCATGCGGCGGTCCACATCAATCGAGGCATTGATCGATTGCATGATATCGGACGGTTGCGCGGCAAAGCGTCCTCCCCACATCTGCTGGCCTTTTGAGGGCTTATCTACCATGTCCTGCATCCTGAGAAATGAGAGGGTATCGGCATGTCCCGCCTCGTGAAATTTGGTCTTCCGGCACTGTTCGTCATCGGTCTTGTCGGCGTGTCTTTGACATTGCTGCAGGCAACTTCCAAGGGCGGAAATGCCGATCGCATTGCGCAGCTTGCCACAGGCTCGCTATCCGGGCTCGACGTGTCGGGCCGCGGAGACCCTGCATCCGACGCCAGCTTTGATGACCCGTCTGGCAGCCCGGTTACGCTGAAAGACTTCCAGGGCCGTACGATCCTCGTCAATTTCTGGGCGACCTGGTGCGGCCCTTGTGAGCGCGAAATGCCGTCGCTTGCCGCGCTTCAGTCCATGAAGGGCGACGAGAAGTTCAAGGTCGTCGCCATCAGCGTGGATGCAGAAGAGGACCGGGACTATGCCCGCCAGCGCCTGCAGGAACTGACGGGCGGCGTCATCGATTTCTATTTCGCACCGCCCGAGCGCTGGGATATTGTCTATGACAGCGGCGCCCGCGGCTTCCCGACCACAGTCATCTATGACGAGGCGGGCATAGAGATCGCGCGCCTGGCAGGTGAAGCGAACTGGGACTCATATGAAGCCGCCGCCCTGATCGACGCGGTCAAGAATTAGCGAAGCCCGGAAAGCTCCAGCTGAACGCGGGCCACCTGCGCGGCGATTTCGCTGACCGGGGCAGGGTCGGAGCCCGGGACCGGGGCTTCCGGCCACATCGCCTGAAGCCGCGCTAATTCGGCGCGCACGGCGTCGCCGTCTTCGCCCTCAAGGTCAGCAGCATAATCGGAGGCGACGCGCACAAACCCGAATGCATCCTGATATTCGCCGGCATTGACGATCTCACCATCAACGACGCCGATACGGTATTCCTCGAGCGTCGTCTCCATGAGGAAGTCGAGGATTTCCACTGGGTCGCCGCCGGCCTGATCAGCCATGTCGGCGAGGTTTTCTTCGGCTTCTTTCAGCTGGCTTTCGATCTCGTCGGAGGCCGTTCCAGCTTCAAGCGCTTCGGAGATATTTACGAAGAGATTGCTCTTGAAGCCAAGCTCATCGAGGCCCTCGCGTTCTGCAGCGTGGGTTTCGGAGACTGGGTGCATCATATGGACCGATGCAGGCTCCACAGCGCCCGCGCGGTAAAGCGCGAGGCCCGCCTCGACATGGCCGCGCATGAAAGCAAGGCGGTTATGGCGCTCCAGCGACCCGGTGTCGTGGCCGCCAGCTTCGCCGCCTTCACCTTCTCCACCTTCGCCTTCGCCCATCTCGCCAGAGGCCCCTGCCATCTCGCCTTCGTCCTCGCCAGACATGGCTGCGGTATCCTGGTTTTCGCTAATGGCGGCGCTCTCACCAGCCTCACCGGCGGCTTCACCAGATTCGCCGCCGCAGGCAGCTAGCGCGGTTGTCGACAGTAGAGCGGCCGTGAGGCCAAAACGAACAAGATTGCGGGGCGTGAAACTCATGGGACTTCTGCTCCAGACGTGGGAAGAGTGGCTTTAAACTGTGACTGACTTAGTGCAAGTAAGTCTCAAACTCAATGAGGGGCGCCATGTTCTTTACGATCCCGGACCTGCTCAATGCCGAGGATGTCGACCGCGTGCGCAAGAAGGCGTCCGCGCTCGACTGGCGTGATGGAAAGCTGACGGCTGGACGGACAGCCAGGCAGGTAAAATCCAACCTTCAGGCCGACCTCTCCTCGCGCGCAGGCAAGGGTCTGCATGATTTTCTGTTTAAAGCGGTTTCAGGACATGACGCCCTGAAAGCAGTGGCCCGCCCCAAGCGCTTTTCCCGGTTGCTGCTGAGCCGCACCGAGGACGAGGGCCATTATGGCTTCCATGTCGACAATGCGATCATGGGCTCTGGCGAGGTGAATGTGCGCACGGACCTCTCCTTCACACTCTTTCTGTCCAATCCAGACTGCTATGAAGGCGGCGCGCTGACGCTTTCGACGACCGCAGGCGAGTTCACCGCCAAACCAGATGCCGGAACGCTCGTTCTTTATCCGTCCGGCGCCATCCACCGCGTCGAGCCAGTGACGAGCGGGTCGCGCCTTGCCTGCGTCGGGTGGATTGAAAGCCGTATAAGGCGCGCGGACCAGCGTGAGCTCCTGGCAGACCTCGAAGCCCTGCGCGCGAGCTTTTCGCCCAAGGCGGAGCAACGGCTCGTCCTCGACAAGTCTATTTCGAACCTGATCAGGATGTGGGCCGACTAGTCTCGCACCGTCTCGAACACATAGAGAAGCGTCCGCTGATTATCGCTGAAATTGTCGTCCGACAGAATAAAGATACGGTCCTCGCCTGACGCCAGCGGCATGACCGCAATCGCCTCGAAATTATCGAGGGCCAGCGGTGCCCCCATGAAGGCAAGGGTCTTTGTTTCACCCTCTTGCGAGCGCACGCGGATCGAGATCGTATTCTGGCGCAAGAGCGGGTTATAGGCCCGGTGAAGGCTATAGAGTCGGCCCCCAGCCTCATCTAGACCCACAAGCGGCGCGCCTTCTGCGTCCACCCAGTTCGTGCCCGCAAAGGAAATACCACCCGCTTCGGTCACACGGCCAATCGGCCCCTTGCCACCGGTCAGTGTTTCTATGCCGACGAGAAGCGCATCATCCATCATGACGAGCCCTTCTGATCCTGAATTCTCGCTTATCGATCGCCCGAGACCTGTTGGCCGGTCGCCCATGCGGGCGATCGGTACCGCGGCGGCATTCCCGCCGCAGCGGTCGAAGGCATAGGCCGCGACCCTGTGGTTGCGTTCGAAGCTCACAAAGGCGGCGCCATCGCGCACATGCAAACCCTCGGCATCGGCGTCCGCCTTGCCCGTCAGCACCTCGCCATCCTGGTTGCGCAGATAGGTCAGCGTCGCCTGCCCGCGCGGGACCAGCGCCTCCTGATCGAACGGTATGGCGACCAGCGCGCCCGCATCAGAGACAGCCAGCAGATCTCCGCCCGGCAGGATATCAAGGCCTGAAAGGCCACCAAACGAGGCGAGCGGCGCGTCCAGCGCCCAACCTGCCCTGAACGAAAGACCCGTCAGCGCGTCTGCGACCTTGTCATCTTCACCAAGCTCGACCGGCTCCGCCGCCATGACGAAGGACATGGCAAAACCTTCGGCGGCGCCATTGGGGCAGGAGAGGTCTCCAAGCGTGCCGGCAACACTCTCATAGCTCCAGGGCGCAGCGTCGGGACTGGCCGGGGTGACAGGCGTGCCAGAACTGCAGGCGACCAGCCCCATCGCCATGAGTGAAATGGAAGGCACGAGGATGTTTTTCATCTGTTTCCTGTCCGGAACGGTCAGCTCTTGGTCGCTTTGCGCGCGATTTCCTGCATCGAGGTGCGCTTGACATCCCGCGAGCCATAGCGCGGGCCACCGCGCGCGGTCTCCGAAACGCCACTTGCCGCCTTCTGGCCGCCACCAGTGCCACGCGGCATCTGCACCGCCATCGCTTTCTGGTCAGGCAGATTACCTTCTTCATCGAAGAGGCTGGCAAGTTGTTCGGTGATGGCTCCGCCCAGCTGTTCGGCGTCGACGAGGGTTACGGCACGCCGATAATAGCGGGTCACATCATGGCCGATGCCGATGGCGATCAGCTCGACCGGGCTACGGTTCTCTATTTCAGAGATCACCTGGCGCAAGTGCCGCTCAAGATAATTGCCGACGTTCACGCTGAGCGTGGAATCGTCAACCGGCGCCCCGTCAGAGATCACCATCATGATCTTGCGCTGTTCGGGCCGGGCGAGGATGCGGTTATGCGCCCAGAGCAGGGCCTCGCCATCGATGTTTTCCTTCAGGAGGCCTTCTCGCATCATCAGACCAAGATTACGCCGCGCGCGGCGCCACGGATCATCTGCCGACTTGTAGACGATGTGACGAAGATCATTGAGCCGCCCGGGACCGGCAGGCTTGTTCGCCTTCACCCAGTCCTCACGGGCGAGCCCGCCCTTCCAGGCCTTGGTCGTAAAGCCGAGAATCTCGACCTTCACACCGCAGCGCTCAAGCGTTCTGGCGAGGATGTCGGCACAGAGCGCCGCAATCATGATCGGGCGGCCACGCATTGAGCCGGAATTATCCAGGAGCAGCGTCACAACCGTGTCGCGAAACTCGGAGTCTTCTTCCTGCTTGAAGGAAAGCGGTGCCGTCGGATCAGTGATCACGCGCGTCAGGCGCGCTGTGTCCAGCACGCCCTCTTCAAGATCGAATGACCAGGACCGGTTCTGCTGTGCCATGAGCCGGCGCTGCAGCCTGTTGGCAAGCTTCGAGACAGCGCCCTGCAGGGACTGGAGCTGATGGTCGAGATAGGCGCGCAGCCGCGTCAGTTCTTCTGGATCGCACAGGTCTGCGGCTTTGGCGATCTCATCATGCGCCGTGCTGAAGACGCGGTAGGAGAAGTCCTGCTTTTCATCCCCGTCGCGATAATTCGGGCGAAGCGGCTTTGAGCCCTCATCGCTCTCGTCGAAGTCTTCTTCGCCGTCAGCCTCAGCATCCGCGTCAACGGAAACGTTGGTCTCTTCGCCTTCGACGTCGTCGCTTTCGCCAGCTTCCATCTCTTCGGTGGACGAGCCTTCGGTTTCATCGCCCTGATCGGGCTCGTCGCTGGAGGCTTCCTGCTGATCGGACTCTTCTTCGCTCTCGGATTCGTTTTCGTCTTCCTGTTCGTCGCCAGCCTCATCGCCTTCGGTGAGGTCCTTGATGAGGCGCTGGACGGTCTTTGCGAAAGCGCGCTGATCGTTGAGCTGGCCAAGCAACTCATCAAGCGCATTGCCCCCGCGCGAGGTAACCTCGTCGCGCCAGATCGAGGCGATGCCTTCGGCTTCCGCTGGCAGTTTGCGGCCCGTCAGCTTTTCACGCAGCAGGAACTCGACCGCCGGCGCGATGGGCGCATCCGTGCGGTCCTGCATGCGGCTATAACCTGCCTTTTCACACCGGGCTGCCAGCGCCGCGTCGAGGTTTGCGGCCGTGCCGTCCATCGCATTGGCGCCGATCGACTCGATGCGGGCCCGCTCCGCGGCTTCATAGACCTGGCGGGCCATTTCGCCGCTTGGCCTGTCAGCCGCGTGCGCAGAGGCATCATGGTGGGCCATGCGCAGCGACAGCGCGTCTGCCTCACCGCGGGCGCGGGCTGCCTGTTCGGGCGAAAGTTCCCGGGGCGGCGATTGCAGGACGAGGCGGCCCTCTTCTATACGGCCAGCCTCTGAGACAAAGCTCGTTTCCACGTCGCGCGTCTGGCTCATCGCCTTGGCGGTCGCGGCCAGTGCCTGCTTGAACAGTTCGAGGGGCGTATCGTCCTTGTTAGACATGGTCCTCACTTAGCGCCCGGTTTCGCAGTTTCGAAGGGTTTTGCGAGTCCCCCAGCGGCGCGGTCACCACCCGGCGGACTGCTTTCTGGCAGATCAGGCGACGCGCACCATCAGCGCGCTCTCTGGCAATTCCTCACCGAAGCAGCGCTGATACATCTCAGCGACCAGTGGCCGCTCAAGTTCGTCGCACTTGTTAAGGAAGGTCATCCGGAAGGAATGGCCGAGATCGCCGAAGATCCGGTAGTTCTCTGCCCAGGTGATCACCGTGCGCGGGCTCATCACGGTCGAGATATCGCCGTTCATGAAAGCGTTGCGGGTCAGGTCTGCAAGGCGCACCATTTTCGACAGGAGCTCCTTGTCGAGGTCGGTTGCCTTGGTCGCGACGATCTCCACTTCGGCATCATGCTCGAGATAGTTGAGCGTGGTGACGATGCTCCACCGGTCCATCTGGCCCTGGTTAAGCTGCTGGGTGCCGTGATAGAGGCCGGTCGTATCGCCAAGGCCGACCGTATTGGTCGTCGCGAAAAGGCGGAAATACGGGTTCGGCGAGATCACCCGGTTCTGGTCGAGCAGGGTGAGACGGCCAGAGGCTTCCAGAACGCGCTGGATCACGAACATCACGTCCGGGCGGCCAGCATCGTATTCGTCAAAGGTAATCGCGACCGGGCGTTGCAGCGCCCAAGGCAGGATGCCTTCGCGGAATTCGGTGACCTGAACGCCTTCTTTCAGCACGATTGCGTCCTTGCCGACCATGTCGATCCGGCTGACATGGCTGTCGAGGTTGATGCGGATCATCGGCCAGTTAAGCCGCGCCGCAACCTGCTCGATATGGGTCGATTTGCCGGTGCCGTGATAGCCCTGCACCATCACACGGCGATTGTGCTCGAAGCCCGCCAGGATCGCCAGCGTTGTCTGAGGATCGAAGCGGTAGGATTCGTCAATCTCCGGCACGTATTCGGTCTTCGTTTCGAAGCCGTGCACGACCATGTCGGTGTCGATGCCGAAAACATCACGGACCTTGATCTCTACGGTCGGCTCAAGCTCGGTCAGAACATCGGTATCGCTGGTCAGGCTCATGAATTATCGTCCTCGAAATTGTCTCGCGGGTCTCAAGATGGGGTTCTAACACGCGAATGAAATGCGACTAGTGCGACGTCAGGTAAAGGTCAGTCGGTCGCAGACCAGACAATTTCGCCCTGCACGACTGTCATCACTGCATTTAATTCCAGAATCTCGTCTTCAGGTACGCTCATCAGGTCGGCGTCAAAAACAGTGAAGTCAGCCAGCTTGCCGATCTCGATCGTGCCGAGATCGTCTTCCATGAAGGCGGCATAGGCCGCCGATGAGGTGAAGAGGGCAAGCGCGTCCTCTCTGGAAAGCGCCTGTTCCGGGTGCCAGCCCTCACCGGAATTGCCGTCGAGGTCCTCGCGCGCCACAGCGGCATAGAATTCGATCAGGGGCGAGCCAACTTCGACGGGGGCGTCCGAGCCGCCCGCAATCACAGCGCCAGCGTCCAGCAGGTCCTGCCAGGCATAGGCCCCATCAAGCCGGTCCATGCCGAGACGGGCCGGCGCAAATTTCAAATCGCCAATTGCATGCGACGGTTGCATGGACGCGATCAGGCCAAGACCAGGCACGCGGGCAATGTCATCGGGGTGGAGGATCTGCGTGTGCTCGATGCGCCAGCGTTTGTCGGCGCCAAGTCCAAGCTCCTCATAGACGTCGAGGATGCGCCGGTTCGCAAGGTCACCGATGGCGTGGATCGCAAGTTGCACCCCTTGCTCATCGGCCTTTTGCATCAGCGCACTGAGGCCATCCGGCTCCAGAAGGGCAAGGCCGCTGGTATCCGGGCGGTCCGAATAGGGCTCAATGAGTAGCGCGCCGCGAGAGCCGAGCGCGCCATCCATGTAAAGCTTTACTGCGCGGTTTGTGATCGTGTCCGTTTCAAACGAGCGGGCCTCTGCAATGGCAAACCCATCCTCGTCAAATGCATTATAGATACGGATCGGCAGTCCGCCGTCACCATCAAGCTCCGCCATTATCCCGGCATGGTCTGCCGGGACACTCATATTATGAAGGCCGGTCCAGCCGCGCGCAGCGTAGACGCCAGCGCCCTCGACATAGGCCCGCCGGATATCTTCATCACTTGGCTGAGCGACGAGACCCCAGAGCGGCGTCATCGCATTATCGATCAGGATACCGGTCGCATTGCCATCGGCATCGCGTTCGATCTTGCCGCCGTCCGGATCGGGCGTCGCAGCGTCGATACCGGCCGCTTCAAGCGCGGCCGAGCTTGCGACCAGCGCGTGCCCGTCGGAGCGTTGCAGGATAACGATCCTGTCGCCGACAACGGCATCAAGATCGGCCGCACTCGGCATGCGGCCTTCTGGCCAGCCGGTCTCGATCCAGCCGCGACCGACAATGATCGCCTCCTCGCCAAGGCTCTCGGCTTCTGCCGCTATACGCGTGACCAGCTCTTCGATGGAGGCGGTTCCAGTAAGGTCCAGCGACAGTTCTCGTTGTCCGATCCCCAGAAGATGGGCGTGGCTGTCGGTAAAGCCCGGATACATGAAACCATTGTTCAGCGAGACAAACTCTGCGTTTTCGATATCGACCTGCGCATCGACACTATCGGCCGTCCCTGTCCAGACGATGCGGCCATCCGCATCGACAGCAACAGCATCCACAGTCTGGCTCCCGACACCGGTATAGATTGTGCCGCTTGAAAAGACCTTCGTCGCCACTGGCTGCGCCATATCGGCGGCATCTGTCGCATCGGGGACGGGTGTCTCGGCCTGCGGGGCACAAGCCGCCAATATAGCGGCGGACAGAATTAAGGCGTTACGCAACATGGTCAGGCTCCCAGCTCATCTTTCGTCACTGGCTGGCGTATATATCGGCGCAACGCAAACAAAAACGCGCCCCGAAGAGGAGCGCGTTACTGTAAATTCGAAGACCGTCTGTAAGCCTACGCTTCGGCTTCAGCAGCTTCCGTTGCCTGCTTCTGAAGATCGCGTTTGACCTTCAGCGCCTTTGGCGAAAGCGTATCGTCCTTGGACTGGGCCAGATAACCGTCGAGGCCACCTAGCTTGTCGACCGTGCGGAGCGTCTTTGCGGCGATGCGCAGGGAAACGTTCCGGTCGAGGGCATCAGACCGCAGGGTAACGTTGACGAGGTTCGGCAGGAACCGGCGCTTCGATTTGACGTTCGAGTGGCTCACTCGGTTGCCGGTGATCGGCTTTACACCTGAAAGTTCGCATTGGCGTGCCATGGGGCGCTCGCTTATAGTGTTAGATAAAATCAGAAGCGGCGCTAATACGCGCCAGGCATCCAAAGGTCAACCGCTACACACATCCCTTAGCATAAGGCCGAACAGTGTTATTGTTGCGGCGAACCAAGGACGCCCCTGTTCACCTTCCATTGGGCTGTGCACATATAGGACCGAATGCTGCAAAGCCCGGAATTTAAGGACATCCCTCTTATGAAAAAGCTGATCGCTGCCACAAGCCTCATTGCGCTTGCGACCGGAGGCCTGTCATCTGCGCAGTCCGCGCCCACCGCCATGGCTACACCGCTGACCGATATCCGCGACGGCGAGCCCATGCGCCTTGTCTATGAGGTGAAGGCGACAGCCTGGGCGCTCTTCATCCCGATTACGGGCCGCGCGAATTTCCGCATGGACCTGAAACCGAACACCTATTCCATCAAAGCCAACGTCAAGACGACGGGCCTGGCCGATATCCTCGTCAATTATGACATGCGCCTGGCCGCCAGCGGTTATGTGCGCGACGACCATCTGCAGCCTTATGCCTATGTCTCGCAGAACCGCGACGGCAAGAAGAACCGCCGGGTCGAGATGACCTATGGCAGCGATGATGTCGAGATGACCGCAACGCCGGCTTTCGGCAATCTCGGCGAACCCCCGGCAACGCCCGCCCAGAAACTTGGCGCCGCCGATCCACTGACTGCTTTTCTGGGACACGCGTTCCTGCCCCGTCCGGCAAACGGAAACCCCTGCGGCGGGCCAATGAAGATCTTTGATGGGCGTCAGCTGACCTATCTGACGTTCGAGAATGCGGGCCTGAAAGAGGTCAAGACCGACGCCTTTCGCGGCGAAGCCTATGAGTGCCATGTCGATATGGACAAGGTCGCCGGCTACGATGCCGACGAGATCAATGCGAAAGAGACGCTGACCGGCATTGATGGCCCCCTTCGCATGTGGATGGCGCCAATGGACAATGGCACTTACATGCCTGTGAAGATCCAGGCTGACACCGATGCCATCGGTACGGTGACGCTCCAGGTGTCGAAACTTCGCTACGAATCTTTGGAGACAGGGTCCAACTAGACCGCGTCTGCGACTGAGTATCCTGGCCAGCCACCGCGTTGACCGCTTCAGGCGGCGCGGCTAAGGCCACCGGCATGCCCTCCCAATCGCTCAAGATCACCACCTGGAATATCAACTCGATCCGCCTCAGGGCGCCAAACGTCCAGGCCTTCCTCAAGGAAGAAGCCTCGGACGTTCTTTGCCTGCAGGAGATCAAGTGTCAGACGGACCAGTTTCCGGCAAAAGCCTTTCGCGAGATTGGCTATGATCATTGTCAGGTGTTTGGCCAGTCGGGCGGGCATCACGGCGTCGCGATCGTTTCGCGCCACCCGATCGAACCGGTCGATGCTCATCCGCTCTGCCGAGAAGGCCATGCGCGCGTCCAGACGGGCAGGGTAAAAGGGGCCCTGATCCACAATATCTACCTGCCCGCTGGCGGGGATGAGCCGGACCCGGTCAAGAATGACAAGTTCGCTCACAAGCTCGACTTTCTCGCCTGTATGGCGCGGGACTTTGCCTCGTCAGCGATATCACCAGATCCACATATTCTCGTCGGTGATCTCAATGTCGCCCCGCACGAAAATGATGTCTGGTCCCACAAACAGCTTTTGAAGATTGTCTCTCACACGCCAGTTGAAACTGAAGCGCTTGAGAAAGTCCGCCAGAGCGGCGGCTTCACCGATATTGCCCGGGCCCGCCACTCCGACGACCAGAAGCTTTATTCATGGTGGTCCTATCGCGCGAAAGACTGGGCCGCCTCAAATCGTGGTCGCCGCCTCGATCATATCTGGGCAAATGACGCAGCCATGACGGCCGCAGATCTTGAAAGCTACAGGATCCATCTTGGCTGGCGCGGCGGCTGGAAGCCATCCGATCACGCGCCCGTCAGCACAACGTTCAATTTCTAGACCCAGTCTTAAGTCAGCCTGCCTGTAAGCGGTAGCCGCCTGTCTCTGTCATCAGAATGCGCGCATTGGCAGGGTCAGGCTCGATCTTCTGGCGCAGTCGATAGACGTGCGTTTCCAGCGTGTGGGTCGTGACCGCCGCGTTGTAACCCCAGACTTCTGAAAGCAATTCCTCTCGCGGCACGGCTTTGCCGCCCGCGCGGTAGAGGTATTTCAGGATATTTGTCTCTTTTTCCGTCAGCCGGACTTTCTGGTCATTTTCGGTCACAAGCAGCTTCATCGCGGGCTGGAACTCATAAGGCCCGAGGGTGAAAGTCGCATCCTCGCTTTGCTCGAAACTGCGCAGGTGCGCACGCACCCGCGCCAGCAGTACCGAAAACCTGAAGGGCTTTGTCACATAGTCGTTTGCGCCAGATTCCAGACCGAGGATCGTATCGGCGTCGCTATCTTGTCCCGTCAGCATGATCACCGGGGCCCGGAGGCCGCGCTGGCGCATAAGCTTACAGGCTTCGCGCCCATCCATGTCCGGCATGTCCACATCGAGCAAAACAAGATCGAGGCGTGTCGTCTCAACAAGTTGCAGAGCCTCAGACGCA
This sequence comes from Henriciella marina DSM 19595, assembly GCF_000376805.1. NCBI lineage: Bacteria > Pseudomonadati > Pseudomonadota > Alphaproteobacteria > Hyphomonadales > Hyphomonadaceae > Henriciella > Henriciella marina. The sequence goes on from NZ_AQXT01000002.1 coordinate 2,418,561, forward strand.
TTCGCCGCTTCCAGCGCTTCAAATCCGTCATGCAGGCTGAACTGTTCGGCAAGTGCGCCGCGAAGCTCATTATCGTCATCGACGAGCAGAATGGTCTTGGTGCTGATCATGGGTTCCGATGCCGGGTTGCTGGCTGTTGGCGGGACGCGATACACATAACACCGACTCGCCGTCGAATAACTAGATGATCACAATTTTGGGAGCGGCCACATGCCAACACGGTTCCGGGTGACGCCCGACAGGAAGATTACCGGTCAGGGTCTGACATTTCCCTGTGCCATCGGGCGGGGCGGGATGGTCGAAGCGTCCAAAAAGAATGAAGGCGATGGCGCCTCTCCGATCGGGCTCTGGAAAATCAAGCGCGTCTTCTGGCGCGCCGACAAGCTGGACCGCCCAAAGACAGCGCTGCCGGCGACCCCGCTCCACCCGGATGACGGCTGGTGTGATGCCCCGGATGATCCGCTTTACAATTGCGCCGTCAAACGCCCGTATCCAGCCAGCAACGAAGAGATGTGGCGCGAGGATGATGTCTATGACGTCGTGGTTCAGCTCGATCACAACACTGACCCCGTCGTGCCGGGCAAAGGCAGCGCCATCTTCATGCATGTTGCAAAGCCCGATTATGCGCCGACGGAAGGGTGTATCGCGCTCAGTCTCGATGACTTGAAGCAACTGCTTCAGCTCTGCGAAAAAGACTCTGCGATCGAAATTTTAAGAGCGAGCTAGGCCGTTTCGCGTTCGCCGAAGAAGGCGCTGCCCACCCGTACATGCGTCGCGCCGAGGCTGGCCCCCAACACATAGTCAGCGCTCATCCCCATCGAAACCCATGGCAGGCCAGCGCGATCGGCGAGCTTCTTCAGCAGGGCAAAATGCGGCCCCGCCGGTTCATCGACCGGCGGAATGGCCATCAGGCCTTTCAGCTCGCCCGGATAGGTGTCGCGCGTATAGGCGATGAGCTCATCCAGTTCATCCGGCATCACACCAGACTTCTGGTCCTCTTCGCCGGTATTCACCTGGATCATGAGATCTGGATAGCGGCCAAGCTTTTCGGCCGCCTCTGACAGCGTGCGGACGATCTTCTTGCGGTCCACCGTCTGGATGACATCGAACAGGGCGACGGCATCCTCAGACTTGTTGCTCTGCAGCGGCCCGATCAGGTGGAGGCACAGGCCCTCAATGTCGCGCCTTGCCTGCCAGTGGTCCTGCGCCTCCTGAACACGGTTCTCGCCGAACACGCGCTGGCCTGCGTCAAGCGCCGCCTGAAGCCGCTCATCTGGCTGTTTCTTGGAAACAGCGATCAGCTCCACCATCTGGTCGCTCGCGTCTGACAGCTCTTGCAAAATCTGAGCGCGGCTGTCGGCTATGTCGTGGTCATTTGCAGTGCTAGGCATGATCGGATGAAACACGCCCCGGCCATCGCCCGCAAGTTCCGAAATGCCGCGAGGCAGGCAAGCGCTCTGACAGGCCCATACCTGCCGGGCGGGCTCTTTCTGACCGATCCGAGCCGTGTTGAAGATCCGCACGCCATCATTGGCGCGCTTCCCGAAAGCATCGGCGTCATCATCCGCCACTTCGGCCAGGCCAATGCCATCGAGAGTGCCCGCCTTATCGTCAGTGACTGCAAGCAAGCTGGCCGCCTCGTTCTGATCGCCGCAGATCCAGCCTTGGCCAGAGCCACGGGTGCAAATGGGGTGCATTGGCCATTCAGGCTGCGGCATAGGATCAGAAGCTCGAATAGCGGCGAGGCCATGATCCAGACGCTCAGCGTCCATTCTACGGCTGAGCTTCGAATGGCGAGACATTGCCCCGTCGATGCCTGTCTCTATTCTACGGTTTTCCGCTCAGACAGCCCGAGCGCCGGATCGCCCATGGGGCTTATGCGCTTTGCCATCGCTGCGAGACAGTCGCCAAGGCCGATCTATGCATTGGGCGGCATTACGCACGTCAACGCGGAAAGCATCGCCCGGTTTGGCGGCTTTGCGAGTGTTTCAGCTTTTGAGGATCTGGCCTGAGGCCTAGAACTTGAACGCGGAGCGCAGACGGATGCCGGTCTCGAAGTTCTCAGTCTGCAACTGCTGCAGCGACTCATCGAACTCGGATGCACCGAGCGTCAGCATACCGCCAACGGTGATGCGCGGCGTAATCTGGAATTCGGCTCCGGCCCGCATTTCTTCATGGGCAAGCGGGGAATCTTCCGGCCGGGACGTAAGATCGACCCTCAATTCCCACTTCTCGCCCTTTACCCAGGCAAGGCGAACTTCCTTGCTCGGCGCGCCTTGCCAGATCGGCGTGGAGTCCGAAGGAGAGCTCAACGTAAACTGACGATACCAGTCCGGCTCAGCCCGCTCTGTCTCGGAAACGGTCGGCGGCGACAGCTCCATAGGCTCAGACTGCGCGGTCGCCGGAAGGGCCGCGAAAACGCCGAGCGCTGCAAGAGCTGTTACTGAATACTTCATATGCCACCTTTGTACCCAGCCCACATAATCAGACCAGACGATAAAATGAACATTAATTCCTGCTCATTTCTAAAAATCCGCTGCGAAGTGTGATTTCTACCACAATTCCCATGCTCGACCGTTCCCCCGCCAACGTCTCGAGACTTTCATCCTGATAACTGACAGCGACGTCGAAGCCGTCTGAAAGTTCCCTCGACGCTGACACGCTGAAGCCTTTGGATGAGACCGCGGCGAGATCATCTTCAGCCTCTCCATAGTTGAGCGAGACGCCGGTTTCGCCGAAGTCCCGCGATATCCCCACTTCCCACGCCTCATAGTCTGCGCCGTCGAATCCATTGTCGCTGCTGAGCCACGACCCGCCGATCTCGACGCCGCCTCTTTCCACATTTCCCCCTATGGACCAGCTCTCCATCCGGTCACGCGCGATGGCGGCGGGGTGGTCGACGTCTGCGCTCGACCAGGCCAGGGAGGCCTCGATCTTCGTGCGCGATGATCTCAGCGTGCGCGACAGATTGGCAGCGACTTCCAAGACGTTGCTGAGGCCTGACTGCTCTGGAAACTGCGAGAGGCTCCGGTCGAGATGGCGTCCGTCTCCATCAGGCGTGAACGACGCACCTGCGCGAAGGCCGAGAATGCGCGGACTTGCATAGCTCAACTTGGGCGACGGGCCGGTCACATCATGATTGGTGCGATTTATCTTCAAGCCTGTCGGGTCGAGATAGGGGTTTGAGACACCGGAAAAGGTGAGGCTCGACGGCGCGCCCTCGAAAAAGCGGGCCGCGACGCCGCGGTCCAGCCCAACCCGAACCTCTCCATAACCGCCATCTGCCCGCAGATAGGCCGTCTCCAGCCGTCCACGGGCACCGGTTTTATCGCCGGGCGCAAGGCCGGAAAGACCGCTATACCCACCCGCAATTGGCACACCTGTAGAAAACTGACCCGCAAAGCCGGGACGAAGAGGGTGGTCGCGCTGACCGCGAAGCGTCAGGCGCGCCCCAAGCTCTGTTCCGTTCTGCAGGATTGTCTCTGCCTCAGTGTCGAGCGCGATCTCATACAGGATGGTTTCGCTGTCATTGCGATCGTCTTCCATGAAGCTGGCGACGGTCGCGGCCTCTATGCTGGACTTGATATCCAGCGGCTGCGCGGCGGCGCCCAGAGCGCCGAAAGGCAGGGCTACGGCGAGGGCGAAGAGAGGGGCGTTTCGGCTCATGATAGTCAGGTCCGGTCGATTGCTGGTCGTCGAGCACATATCAGCACTGGCCCGATGGGTCGCAGATGCTATACAGGTCGCCCAGTGAAGAAGATATTGCCGACAGGATTATCGTTATGAAGGCTTCCATGAAGATCGCCGCCGCCCTCGCCGGAGTGTTTGCCCTTTCGGGATGCCTGTTTGGTGGCAATAGCGGCGAGCGGAGCATCAGCGTCGCAGAACAGTTCGAAGGCGGTGTGAACCCTTATCTCTGGCGCGCCAGCCTCGACACGCTGAACACACTTCCGCTAACGACGGCCGATCCGGTTGGCGGCATCATCAATTATGACTGGAAGTCATTCCAGGAAGCCGAAGGCGAGCGCATTCGCGCGACGGTCTACATTCTTGATTCCCGACTACGGGCAGATGGCGTCAAGGTTTCGGTGTTCCGCCAGATCCAGCAGGACGGCGCGTGGACCGATGCGCCGGTCGACCCGGCAACCGGACCGCAGCTTGAGAATGCAATCCTTACGCGGGCCCGCGTTCTCAAATCGTCCGAACTCAGCTAGGCGTTCAGCCAGCAGACATCCAATTGCAGGAGGGACGCCGTGACGTCTCGCTATGATCCGCAAGCCGCGGAAGCCAGATGGCGTGAAGCCTGGGCAGACGCTGGAATCTTCAAGACGAAATCGCCCGAAGAGGCCAAGGGACAGGAAAAGTCCTACGTCCTTGAGATGTTTCCCTATCCGTCGGGCAAGCTCCACATGGGGCATGTCCGAAATTACGCCATGGGCGATGTGGTTGCGCGCCATCGCCGCGCGCTTGGCCACAATGTCCTTCATCCGATGGGCTGGGACGCGTTCGGCCTGCCGGCGGAAAACGCGGCGATCGAGCGAAACGTACATCCGGGCGAATGGACGTATCAGAATATCGCCGCCATGCGCGCCCAGCTTCAGAAGCTTGGCCTGACACTGGACTGGAGCCGCGAATTTGCGACCTGCGACACGGCCTATTATGGCGAGCAGCAACGGCTCTTCCTGAAACTGCTCGAGGGCAACCTCGCTTATCGCAAGGCCAGCAAAGTCAACTGGGACCCAGTCGACAACACCGTCCTTGCCAATGAGCAGGTCATCGATGGCAAGGGCTGGCGCACCGGCGCCCCTGTCGAACAGCGCGAGCTGACCCAGTGGTTCTTCAAGATCACCGCCTTCGCCGACCAGCTTCTGGAAGGGCTGGAAACGTTGGACAACTGGCCCGAGAAAGTTCGCCTGATGCAGGCAAACTGGATCGGCAAATCCAAGGGCGCGAGCGTCCGCTGGGTCCTCGACGGCGAACAACCAGCAGAGTTCGGAAAACATATCGAAGTCTACACCACACGGCCCGATACGCTTTACGGGGCGAGCTTCCTCGCGCTGGCGCCGGACCACCCGATCACACGCGCGCTCGCTGAGAACCGCCCGGATATCCGCGATTTCATTGCAGACGCCGCCAAGATCGGGACGTCGGAAGAAGCCATTGAGAAGGCACCAAAGCTCGGTGTTGATCTCGGACTTAGGGTTCAGCATCCATTTAATCCAGATTGGACCATTCCGGTCTGGACGGCCAACTTCGTCCTGTCAGGCTATGGCACGGGCGCCATCTTCGGCTCACCTGCGGGGGACCAGCGCGATCTCGACTTCGCACGAAAGTACGATTTGCCTGTTCAGCCGGTCGTGTTGCCGCCTGAGGCCTCGGAAGAGAGCCATGAGGTGACCGACACCGCCTATACCGGGCCGGGCACGATCTACAATTCAGACTTCCTGAACGGCCTTTCGACGGACGATGCCATTACGGCTGCCATCGAGAAGCTCGAGATTCTTGGACTTGGCGAGGGGACAGTAAATTACCGCCTTCGTGATTGGGGGGTTTCCCGCCAGCGCTATTGGGGCTGTCCGATTCCTGTCGTCCACTGTGAGACGTGCGGCACCGTTCCTGTGTCAGAAGCGGACCTCCCGGTTGAGCTTCCGAAGGATGTCAGCTTCGACAAGCCAGGCAATCCACTGGCTCATCACCCAACGTGGAAGAAGACGAACTGTCCGACGTGCGGCGGGACCGCGACCCGCGAAACCGACACGCTCGATACGTTCGTCGACTCGTCCTGGTATTTTGCCCGCTTTGCAGGGGTAAGCGACAAGGAAGAGCGCGCCTACTGGATGCCGGTCGATCAATATATCGGCGGCGTCGAGCATGCCGTGCTTCATCTTCTCTATGCGCGCTTCATTTCGCGCGCATTGCGCGATGTTGGTGAACTGGACCTGCCAGCCGGAGAGCCTTTCCTCGGTCTCTTCACACAAGGCATGGTGACGCACGAGACCTATAAGAGCAGTGACGGCAAATGGGTTGAGCCGGGCGATGTTGAACGCCGTGATGGCGGCCTTTTCGTCAAAGGCAGCGATCTCGCCGTTACCGCCGGCCCGATCGAGAAGATGTCGAAGTCACGCAAGAATGTTGTCGACCCCGATGCCATTATTGCGACCTTCGGCGCTGATGTTGCCCGGTGGTTTGTCCTCTCGGACAGTCCGCCTGAACGGGATGTGGAATGGTCGCAAGCTGGCGCCGAGGGTGCTGCAAGGTTCGTTCAGCGCGTCTGGTCGATTTTTGACGGTCTCGACGGCACGGATCAGGCGCCCAAAGACGCCGGTGCCACCCCCCTCCTGCGGTTCTCGCATCGCGCCGCCGCTGAGATCAACAAGGCGATATCCGAGTTCCGTCTGAATGCAGCGATTGCGCTCTGCCATGACTGGGTGAACACGCTGAAAAAAGCCGAAGGGTCTGGTGAGGAAACTGTCGCAAGCCGCCGCGAAAGCGCACGCTTTCTGGCCATTTGTCTAACGCCCTTCATGCCGCATCTGGCGGAAGAGTGCTGGAAGACACTCGGCGAGGAGGGATTTATCTCTGACGCGCCCTGGCCGACGTCCGATCCCGCCCTCATGATCGAGAACACGATCACGCTGCCGATCCAGGTGAACGGCAAGCGCCGCGGCGAAATTGAGGTCGCTCGCGACGCCAGCAAGGAAGACATCGAAGGCCAGGCCCTGAATAGTCCTGAGATTGCAGGCTTCATTGACGGGCTCGATATCAAGAAAATCATTGTGGTTCCGGGCCGCATCGTGAATATCGTGGCATCATGATCAGAACCATCTGCCTGCTCGCCGCCATATCGGCGCTCACCGCCTGCGGTTTCCGGCCGCTCTACGCTGGCGCTGCCTTTGACGGATCGGGCAGCTCACCAATTCAGGTCGAAGAGATTAATGAACGCTCTGGCTACCTCTTGCGCCGGGAGCTCATGAAGGAACTTGCGATTGGCTTGCCCGGCCTGGATGAGCCGGGCCGCCTCAAGGTAACGCTTGCAGAGCAGCTTGAACGTATCACGCTGCTCAATGATGGCAGCGTCTCGCGCTCCTTCCTTGAGGGTGAGGCGTCCTACGTTCTCACCACACAGAGCGGCCGCACATTCCAGGGGGAGTCGCGGGTCCAGATCCCGATTGCAGCGACCCAATCGCTTTATGGCGACGTTGCTGCACAGACTCAGTCATCCGAGCGTGGCATGGACGAGCTGGCCCGCAAGATTGTCGACGACCTCAGGATCAAGGTCGAAGCCGCCCAATGATCCTCAAGAGCGGGCAGGTCTCCAGCCGCTTGAAGTCATCCGACAACACCATCTGGTGCGCGCTCATTTTCGGCGATGACGATGGTGTGGTCAGTGATCTTGCAGATGAAATCGTCGCCGTCTGGAGCAAATCCTCCAGCAGCGCGCGCCAGATCACGCTTGATGATGATGATATCCGGCGCGAACCTCACCTTCTTTCCGACAAGGTTGAAACGGGCTCTCTACTGGGCGACATCGAAATCGTTCGGGTTCGCACATCAGGAGAAAAAATCTCCAAGCCGGTGCTCGATCTCGTCGCGCAAGCCGATCAGATGTCCTCGGGCTTCGCCAACAGGCTCATTGTCCTGAATGGCAGCCTCAACAAACGCTCAAAACTCCGGACCACGATCGAGCAGTCGAAGACAGCGGCCGCCATCCAGGTGTATGCCGACACGCAGGACTCGCTGAAATCGATGGTTCAACAAAAGCTCGCATCCCTCGATGTCGAGATTGAAGACGAAGCGCTGGAAGATTTCGTCAGCCTTCTTCCCGGCCATCGCGGGCTCGCCAACCAGGAAACCGAAAAACTCGCGCTTTATGGCCGGGGTCTCGGCCGGCCGCTCTCGATCGCAGATATCCGGCTTGTCTGCCGGACCGACGCCGATGATAGCGCACGGGACCTTGCTCAGGCGGCCCTCGACGGCGACGCCGTACGCTGCCAGGCCGAATATGACCGGGTCAATGAGACCGGCACCACAACGATCAGCTTCCTGCGCGTGCTGGAGATGGAGATTAAGCGCCTGATGCAGGCGCGTGGCCTGATGGGGACGGGAAGCGATATTGGCCGCAAACTCCGCCCACCCGTCTGGGGATCGGAGTGGCCGGCCTTCCGCGCACGGCTCGACCTCTGGACGGCGTCCTCACTGACCCGGCTGCTCGCGGCTGTCCACGACCTCGAGCTGCAGGCAAAAACGTCCGCAGCCGCGGGCGATCCCGCGCTCCGACTATTGCTCCTGAATGTGGTGAAGTCGGCAGCTTCGCGCGCTAAAAGATAAATCAGCGGCGCGCGGTCAGGCGCCGACAAAGATCGTCGAGTTGCTCTAAGTCGCTGTATTTAATACGTATTTCACCATTATCGCCCTTGTGGCGAATATCGACCGCTAGCCCAAGCGCCCGGCTCAGATCTGCCTCAAGCGCTTCTGTATCGACGTCTTTTTCAGCCTTACGGACGCGGGTCGCCACAGCCTCCAGGCCACCCTCATCCTTGGCTGACCGCGACAGCCGCTCAACGTCGCGGACACTCAGTCCCTTGCTGACAGCCATCTCAATAACCGCGTCTGGATCAGGTGCGCCGAGAGCCGCGCGGGCGTGGCCCGCCGAAATCCTGCCCTCCCGCAAATGAGAGCGCGCCGTCTCCGATAGATTGAGCAGACGGATCGTATTGGCGATGTGTGCACGGCTCTTGCCGACGCTTTCGGCGAGGCCTTCCTGCGTCCGCCCAAAGCGCCGCATCAGCGCGCCATAGGCTTCTGCCTCTTCGATCGGATTGAGATCGGTCCGCTGAACGTTCTCGATGATGCCGATTTCGAGCAGTTCGAGCTCATCCATCGCCCGGATTGTCGCCGGAATCTCAGTGAGACCGGCCTGTTTGGCGGCGCGGTAGCGGCGCTCACCCGCAACGATCTGGTACTTTCCATCTGTCTTCGGGTCTGGCCGAACGAGAATGGCCTGCAGAACCCCCTTGGCCCGGATGGATTCGGCGAGCTCACTGAGCTCAGCCTCTGAGAAATAGCGCCGTGGCTGTTGTGGATTCGGTCGGATGTCACTGATCGACAGCGTCGAGGCGTCAGTTCTGGTCTCGCTTTCGCGCTCTTCATAGGTGGAGGCCCCTTCGACCTCACCAATCAGGGCCGAAAGGCCGCGGCCGAGGCGGCTGGGCTTTTGTTTGGCGTCACCGCTCATCAGGCCGGCTCCAGCGTCGTACGGGCACGCTCTCTCTGCAGCACTTCGGACGCCAGCCTGATATAGGCCTCGCTTCCAGGGCAGCGGTAATCATAGAGGAGGGCAGGTTTCCCGAAACTTGGCGCCTCGGACAAACGTACGTTGCGAGGAATGACCGTCTTGTAGACCTTCTTGCCCAGCACTTCGCGCACTTCGTCGGCGACCTGATCGGAAAGGTTGTTCCGGCGATCATACATGGTGAGAACAATGCCCTGGATTTCGAGGTCAGGATTAAGGCCTGACCGCACGACTTCCACGGTTCGCAGAAGCTGGCTCAGCCCCTCAAGCGCCAGAAACTCGCATTGCAGCGGCACGAGCAGCGCATCTGCCGCCGTCATCGCATTGATCGTCAGGGATGAGAGCGATGGCGGGCAATCGATAAGGATGAAGTCGAAGCGCTTGTCTTCGTCATTTTCATATTTTTTCACGTGATTGTGGATCGCATCGCGCAATCGATAGGACCGGCGGGACTTGTCTGCCAGCTCTGTTTCGACGCCCGACAAATTTTCATCGCCCGGTACGATCTCCAAACGCGGTACCAGCGTCGGCATGATGGCCTCTTCGAGCGGCAGCTCATCGACGACGACATCATAGCTCGTCAGACGGCGATCGGCGCGGCTGATACCAAGCCCTGTGGAGGCGTTTCCCTGCGCGTCGAAATCGACTACCAGAACGCGCCGGCCAACAGCGGCGAGCGCGGTTCCGAGATTGATCGAGGTGGTCGTCTTGCCGACGCCGCCTTTCTGGTTTGCGATTGCCAGGATCCGGGTGCCAGTTTTAGACACGATGCGCCTCCTCGATCTTGAGTATGACCCCTGTATCACTTGTGCGACTTGGGATCGCTTCGTGCCTCAACGTCCAGCAATCCGATGCATCCGTCAATTCTTCCTGCCAGCGCTCACCTTTGAAAAAGAGCGCCGTCGCGCCCTTTGCCATCCACGGATAGGCATAGCTTACGAGGCGGGGCAGGGGCGCGAGCGCTCTTGCTGTAATGAAATCAACGTGTTCGGGCACCGCGTTTTCGATCCGGCCCTGGATAACTTTCGCTGGCAGTTTCAGCTCGGTTATAACGGTCTGAAGAAATGCACACTTTTTTCCGGTCGACTCGACCATAATGACCTCTCCGCCGCGGGTCGACGCTTCGCAGGCGAGCACCAGACCCGGCAAACCAGCGCCAGATCCGAGGTCAACAATACGGCAATCGGGCGTTGTCAGGCCGACAATCTGTGCGCTGTCGAGGATGTGACGGTCCCAGATCTGGTCCATCTCACGCGGACCGATCAGGTTCATCTTCTGACGCCTCTCATCGAGCAGTTCGACGAAGCCCTCAAGCTTCGGGAGTGTTTCACGTGAAACACCGGTCTCCAGCAAGCTCTTTTCCAGATGAGACTGCATCAGCTAACCGCACGCAGCCGATTGCTGCGCTTAACATGTGCCAGCAGAGCCACGAGCGCGCCAGGCGTAACGCCTTCGATCCTGGATGCCTGTCCGATCGTGGAGGGGCGGACCGATTCCAGCTTGGACTTCACTTCGTTAGAAAGGCCGCCAATCGCGCTGTAATTGATCTCTCTTGGGATCTCGAGCGCCTCGTCTCGTCTCAGAGCCTCTACATCGCCCTGTTGCCGCTCAATGTACCCAGCATAAAGCGCCTCGATGCTGAGTTGGGATTTCGTATCTGCATCGAGCGCCGAGACTTCAGGGAACGCTTCTTCAATGTGGCTCATGTCGATATCTGGGTATGCAAGATAATCCCAGGCGCGCCGCTTCTGACCGTCCTGATTGATCTTCCAACCATATTTAGCTGCCTCATTGGAGGTCAGGGTCAGTGATTTAAGGAGCTCTCGTCCAAGGCGAAGCTTCTCATGTTTCACGTGAAACATCTCTTTTCGAGACCCAGCGACAAGTCCGACTTCGATACCCTTCTCGGTCAGACGCTGATCTGCATTATCGGCCCGAAGCGCGAGGCGATATTCGGCGCGCGATGTAAACATGCGATAGGGCTCCGTCACGCCCCGCGTAACCAAGTCATCGATAAGAACGCCAATATATGCCTCGGCCCGATCAAAATTGACTGCTTCAAGGCCTTGTGACGCGCGCGCCGCATTCAGACCGGCAACCAGGCCCTGAGCGGAAGCTTCTTCATAACCGGTCGTGCCGTTAATCTGACCCGCAAGGTAAAGACCGCCGAGCACCTTCACCTCGAGGCTGCGGTTCAGCGCACGTGGATCAACATAATCATATTCGATCGCATAACCCGGCTGGATAATACGGGCATTCTCCAGACCTTCGATCGAGCGAATGAATTCTACCTGCACGTCTGATGGCAGGGATGTCGAAATGCCGTTGGGATACACGGTGTCATCGTCCAGGCCTTCTGGCTCAAGGAAGATCTGGTGGCGATCCTTGTCGACGAAGCGATGAACCTTGTCCTCGATGGAGGGACAATAGCGCGGGCCTTTCCCGGCAATTGCGCCGGAGTACACCGCCGACTTGTTCAGATTCTTCGCGATGATCTCATGCGTGCGGGCGTTCGTGAAAGTGATGCCGCAAGCGATCTGAGGAACATCGATCTTCTCATTCATGAAGGAGAAGGGCACCGGCACTTCATCCGCCGGCTGTTTCTCCAGACGATCCCAATCGATCGTTTTCCCATCCAGACGGGCAGGGGTGCCGGTCTTCAGGCGCCCCATAGGAAGATCTAGCGCATAGAGCCGGTCTGACAGACCAATCGCAGGTGCTTCGCCCGCGCGGCCGGCTTCAATCCGTTCCTCGCCGCGGTGGATAACACCTTTCAAGAAAGTACCCGTCGTAATAACCACGGCGCTTGCCGACCAGCTTTCACCGGAAAGCCCCACGACCCCGCGAACCTGCCCATCTTCCGTGAGGAGGTCTTCGACACCATCCTCAATGATGGTCAGGTTTGGATAGTCGGCCAGCTCGGCCTGCATGGCGGTGCGATAGAGCTTGCGGTCCATCTGCGCGCGCGGGCCCCAGACAGCCGGGCCCTTGGAGCGGTTGAGCAACCGGAACTGGATACCAGCCTTATCTGCCATCCGGCCCATAAGCCCATCGAGCGCGTCAATCTCACGAACAAGATGTCCTTTGCCAAGTCCCCCAATGGCTGGATTGCAAGACATCTCACCAATCGTCGCGCGCTTGTGGGTAATCAGCGCTGTCCTTGCGCCAACCCGCGCAGATGCAGCCGCGGCTTCACAGCCGGCATGACCGCCACCTACGACGATAACATCAAAATCATTTGCTGAGGGCATAATTCCTCGCGCCTTCGGCGTATCAATTTCCGTGAATGTCCGCGCTATACCGCATCTGCTGCGCAAAACACAGGGGCGCGAGTCATTTCCCGATACAAAAGGTGGAGAAGACCTCGCCCAGAATGTCCTCAACATCGATCCGGCCCAGTAGTCCCGACAGGCCCTGGGACGCCATGCGAACATCTTCAGACACGAGCTCTGCGCCAAATCCCGCGCGGAGATTGGCGTCTGCCTGTTTCACGTGAAACATGGCCTGGCTGAGCGCCTCTCTATGCCGCCGCCGTGTGATCAGCGGCGACCCATTCTTTCCAGCCAATTGCATGATCCGATCCCGCAGCGCATCTTCGAGAGCGGAAAGACCAGCACCCGTCGTAGCGGAGATTCTCAGAACGCCATCCCTTCCGGGACCAACAGTCTGTTGATCAAGCTTATTGAGAACGAGGATATCATTCTCGGCAGCGACGTCGAAAGCCTCTGACGTGTCGGCTGAGCGGACATGGATACGGATGTCGGCTGACTTCGCCCGCTCCAGTGCGCGCCTGACACCTTCGGCCTCTATGGCATCATCGGCTTCTCTCAGACCCGCCGTGTCCGCCACCCAGACGATCTGGCCGCCAATCTTCAGCCGGACTTCCACGACATCGCGGGTTGTGCCTGGAATATCGGAGACGATAGCGGCGTCCTTGCGCGCTAACCTATTGAGAATAGATGATTTTCCAGCGTTCGGTGGGCCGATGATGGCGATGCGAAACCCATCCCGGATCCGTTCGCCAACCTCGTCATCATTGAGGGCGGCTTCCAGCTCAGACGCAAGACGCGACAGGGTTCTTGAAACCGGCGAGGCCGCCTCATCAGGCGCATCTTCCTCATCGGGAAAATCAATGCTGGCCTCCAGTAGCGCCATCGATTCCAGAAGACCGGTCCGCCAGCCTTCATAGACCTCGGACAGACTCCCACCGAGTTGGTCGAGCGCGAGGGATTTCTGGGCGCGGGTCTCGGCATCAATGAGATCGGCAACGCCCTCTGCCTCAACGAGGTCGAGCCGGCCATTTTCGAAAGCGCGGCGCGTGAACTCTCCTGGCTCAGCGAGGCGTGTATTGCTGAAGCTGCAGATCGTGTCCAGTGCGTGCTCAATCACCGCGCCGCCACCATGCAGATAGAGCTCAGCAGTATCCTCGCCCGTATAGGAATTCGGTCCCGGCATGAAAACGCCGAGACCCTCATCGATTATGTCGCGTGAATTATCAAAGAAGCGGCCGAAAACCATGCGCCGCGGGGCAGGGAGCCCCGCCTCGAACATTGCGTCGCAGATATCACGAACGGCTGGACCGCTGACCCGGACAATCGCAATTGCCGACGGGCGCGGGCCCGAAGCCAGCGCGCAGATCGTGTCATGCGCGCTTGCCATGCCTAGTTCTTCATGGCCTCGAAGAACTCGTCATTCGTCTTCGTCTGACGCAGCTTATCGAGCAGGAAGTCCACAGCATCCGACGTGCCCATCGGATTGAGGATACGGCGCAGGATGTAGATCTTCTGAAGCTGTTCTTTCGGCGTGATGAGCTCTTCTTTCCGCGTACCGGACTTCATGATGTCGATAGCAGGGAAAACGCGCTTGTCCGCAATCTTGCGATCAAGCACGATTTCGGAGTTACCCGTGCCCTTGAATTCTTCGAAGATAACCTCGTCCATCCGCGAACCGGTATCGATCAGCGCGGTTGCGATAATAGTCAGCGATCCGCCATTCTCGATATTCCGGGCGGCGCCGAAGAAACGTTTCGGGCGCTGGAGCGCGTTGGCATCCACACCGCCGGTCAGCACCTTGCCGGAGCTTGGAACGGTCGTGTTGTAGGCGCGGCCAAGCCGGGTGATGGAATCGAGCAGGATAACGACATCGCGCCCATGTTCGGCCAGGCGCTTGGCTTTCTCGATCACCATTTCAGCAACGGCAACGTGGCGCGTCGCCGGCTCATCGAAAGTCGAGGAAATAACCTCGCCCTTCACTGAGCGCTTCATGTCGGTAACTTCTTCCGGCCGCTCATCGATAAGAAGAACGATCAGATAGCAATTGGGGTGGTTTTCCTCGATCGAGGCGGCAATATTCTGCAGCAGAACCGTCTTACCGGTACGCGGCGGCGCAACGATCAGGGCCCGCTGGCCTTTACCAATCGGCGAAACAATGTCGATGACGCGGCCAGAGCGATCCTTTTTCGTCGGATCCTGGCTCTCCATGTGCAGGCGCTCTTCAGGATAGAGCGGCACAAGGTTGTCAAAGTGGACTTTCTGGCGCGCGCGTTCCGGGTCCTCGAAATTGATCGAGTTTACGCTCATCAGCGCAAAGTAACGCTCACTATCGCCAGGTTCCTTGATCGGTCCTTCGATCGTGTCACCGGTTTTCAGGCCGGCCTGCCGGATAACTTTCGGGCTGACATAAATGTCGTCGGGTCCGGCGAGATAGTTCGACTCTGGCGACCGCAGGAAGCCAAACCCGTCGATCAGAACTTCAAGAACACCGCGGCCAATGATCGTGATATCGCGTTCAGCCAGTTCCCGCAGGATGGCGAACAGCATGTCCTGGGTACGGAGCGATGAGGCGTTTTCGACCTCGAGGCTCTCTGCATAGGCGAGCAGCTCGGTCGGGCTCTTGGCCTTCAGGTCACGCAGATAAACGTGGCTCGGCGTCTCGCTATCGTCAGCTGCAGGGGAGTCGGGGGGCGTTTGGAGATCAGACATGAATTCTTCTGGATAAGGGGGGTCCGCAAAGAACATGCAGAACCGGTCGATGGATATCGGAAAGTAAGGCGGGAGCTGGAACCAGCGGCCTCTGCTGCTGGCTTATGTGATCAAAGCGCCAGCAACGTCAAGACTTTTCCGGCAGATCAGAACGGCTTCACGATCACCAGGATCACGATGACGATCATCAGTACGAAAGGCAGCTCATTCAGAAGCTTCAGCCGTTTGGCAGAAACAGCCTCGCCGCGATCGATCTTTTTGCCGAGCGCAACGAAATAGCCGTGCAGCCCGGACAGCACCAGGACGAGCAGAAGCTTCGCATGCAGCCAGCCTGAACTCATAAGGCCCGGATTGAGCACGAGAAGCGTGATCCCCAACACCCAGACCAGAATAATGCCCGGCGTCAGGATAATCTTGCGAAGCTTTCCCGACGCCAACTTCATCGTCTCGAAAAGCGGCTCTCCGGGCGCCGAATTGAGCTGATGGAGCTTGTAGCGCGGCAGGATAAGCAGACCCGCCATCCAGGCGATGACGAAGACAAGATGAAACGCTTTGACCCAGAGATAGAGCATATTTTATCCGTGTACTGAAATTATCTGGCTTTCCACTCACGCACCGTCTTCACCGCCAGTTCAACGTGCGGGATCGGCGTGGTCGGCAGGACGCCGTGGCCAAGGTTAAAGATATGCGGGCGTCCGCGATAGGCGTCGAGCAGCTCATTGATCCGGCGGACCATCGCGTCCCCGCCCGTCATCAGAAGGAGCGGATCAAGATGGCCCTGAACCGGCATGGTCGGTGGCAGTTCCCGGTTCACAAAGCTAGGAAGGGCCGCCGTATCCAGCCCGACGGCATTAACCCCAGTCTGCTCTGCAAACTCTGGCAGCTGGACACCAGCGCCGCGTGGAAATCCGATCAGGGGCACGGCCACGCCAAGCTCCCGCAGGCGTTTCACAAGCTTGCGGTTCGGGCCGATGATGATCTTCTCGAAAATATCATTGGGCAGGCCTTCTGCCCATGAGTCGAACATCATGAGGGCGTCAGCGCCTGCCGCAGCTTGCGCGGCCATATAGTGCGCGGTCGCCTCGACCAGATCATCCAGAAGCAGATCCAGTTCAGCCGGATGCTGATGCGCCCAGAGACGCGCTGTGGACTTGTCGGTCTTGCCACGTCCTTCAATGGCATAGAGCGCCACGGTCCAGGGCGCCCCGGCAAACCCGATCAGCGTTGTTTCCTTTGGCAGGCGCGCCTTCACCCGTGAGACCGTCTCATACACCGGCGAAAGCCGCTCAACGACGGTCTGGACCGGGACTTCATTCAGCCGTCCGCCGGTTTCGACAGGCTCGACGATCGGACCGATCCCTTTCTCGAACCGCACACCTCTTCCGAGGGCATCGAGAATGAGAAGGATGTCGGCAAAGAGGATGGCGCCATCCATGCCGTATCGCTCGACCGGCTGCAGGGTTGCTTCGACAGCCAGCGAAGGCGTGTAGCAGAAATCGAGGAAGTTCTTCGCGCGTCCTCTGAGCTCCATATACTCTGGCAGATGCCGTCCTGCCTGTCTCATCATCCAGATGGGAACAGGGTCCTGGCGCTCGCCATTAAGCACATTCAGAAGTGGTTTAAGCGGGACATCGGCCATCGGGTCCTCTTCCTCCTACAAGCATTTATTGCGCTCTTATCATTACTAAGCGCGGGATAGGGTGGACAATCAGTCCCATGCCCGTTTGTCACCAGTTTTTCCACAGCCTATCCATAGGTCGGCCTGCTTGTTAACCTTTCGTCAACTATTTGGAATCACCGTTAATTTCCTGTTAACTATTTAATCTATCCGCCGCTCTGGAACAGGGGGTGAATCCGCTCTGTGTGAAGTCGGCGAATGTGGATAACAGGTGTAAGGAAGCGGGCTGGAATCTAATTCCACAGCCTCTCCACAGGGGTTGTCGATTCTTTGAAGACGCGGCAGGGTCGCGCCGATAACCCAATAGCCGGAGTCCGGATGCGCCCCAGTATATATTTCAATGTCCATCTCGTCTCTGATTCCACGGGCGAGACATTGAATGCCGTGATGCGAGCCGCCGCTGCGCAGTTCGAAAACGTCACCCCACTTGAGCACAATTATTACCTCGTGCGGTCAGATCGCCAGCTCGACCGCGTGATGCGTGATATCGAGGCAGCGCCGGGCGTTGTCTGGTTCACCATATCGGATGAAGCCCTTCGCCTGAAGCTCGAAACCTTCTGCCGCTCGCGCCATATCCCGACGCTTGCCGTGCTTGATCCGTCCATCCACATGCTCAGCCGGCACCTTGGTGTAACCCCAAGCGACCGTGTCGCTGGACAACATGCCCTGAATGCCGAGTATTTTGAGCGCATCGAAGCGATCACCTTTGCGCTGGCGCATGATGACGGACAGAACCTCCAGGGTCTCCTGAACGCCGATGTCATCCTGCTTGGCGTCAGCCGCACATCGAAAACCCCGACCTGTGTGTATCTCGCCAACCGGGGCGTGAAGGCGGGCAATATTCCGCTCGTACCGGGCATGCCGATGCCGTCTGTGCTTAACGAGATCGATCCAGAGACCGGCCCGATGGTGATCGGCCTCAAGATCGGTGTGGAGCGCCTGGTCCAGATCCGCAGCCACAGGCTGATGGCGCTCAATGAGAACTCGGTGACCGACTATACCGATGAAGAGGCGGTGCGCGCCGAGGTGACCGAAGCCAGCCGTCTTTTCCAGCGCCGCAAATGGCCGATCATCGACGTCTCGCGCCGCAGTGTGGAAGAAACGGCCGCCGCGATCCTCAACAAGCTCAATCAGAGGCACGACCAGCAATGACCGGCAGCCCAGTCATTCTTGCCTCCGGCAGCGAGAGCCGCCGGCGCCTGCTCGCCAATGCGGGCGTAAAGGCAGAAGCCATCCGTCCGAATGTCGATGAGGATGCCGCAAAGGCGACTTACCGCGCAGACAATATGCGCGTTGCCGATCAGGCGATGAAACTCGCCGAACTGAAAGCGATCAAGGTATCTCAACGCCACACTGGCCTCGTCATTGGCGGCGACCAGATGCTGAACCTCGACGGGGAGCCGATCGACAAGCCAAAGGATATGGCTGAGGCCGCAAGCCATCTCAAACGTTTCTCTGGCAAGACGCACAGGCTGGAAACCGCCATCGTCATCGCTGAGAACGGACAACCTGTCTGGCGCCATCTCTCTGCCCCCAAGCTGACGGTCCGCCCGCTCAGCGAGGACTTTATCGCCTCCTATCTGGATACAAGCGGCGAGGGCCTTCTGAAGACGGTCGGCGCCTACATGCTCGAGGATCTCGGCGCCCAGCTCTTCACGCGGATCGAAGGCGACTATTTCACCATTCTCGGCCTCCCGCTCCTGCCGCTGCTCGATTATCTGCGCACACGAGGCGTCCTGCAGTCATGAAACGCCTCGCTGTCATAGGTGACCCGATCGGTCACTCGCTCTCGCCGCTCATCCATATGACGTGGATCGACACGCTTGGGCTCGATGCCTCCTACGAGTCTATCCGCGTGCCGGCGGGCGAAACGGAAGCCGCGCTCGATGATTTTACCCACGAGGGCTTTACCGGCCTCAATGTGACGCTGCCGCATAAACAGGCCGTGCTGGCCAAGGCGACCCGCACGTCGGACGCGGTAAAGGCCATCGGCGCCGCCAATACGTTGACCCGACTTTCAGATGGCGGGTGGCAGGCAGACAACACCGATGCGCCGGGCCTCACCGCCGCCCTCGCCAGGCTCGGTCTTACAGATTGGGCGGGCAAGACGATTCTCATGCTCGGGGCAGGGGGCGCCGCGCGCGCCGGCCTCTTCGCGCTCGATCAAGCGGGCGCAGAGATCATTCTTCTCAACCGGACCGTGGAAAAGGCGCAGCACATCCTCGGTGAATGTTGCGCAAGACAACACCGGTCAGGCCCTCTGGATGATCTGGCAGAGGTTTGCGGACAGGCTGATCTCGTCATCAACACAACGAGCGCAGGCCATGGCGGCAGTCATATTCGCCTGCCATCCGGCGATGGCCGGCTGTTTTACGATATGAGCTACGGCGCTCCCGCCAGGCCTCAGCTTCAACATGCAGGGGCGCAGGGCTGGAAAACGGAAGACGGCCTTGCCATGCTGGTCTGCCAGGCGGCCGAAAGCTTCTCCATCTGGTTCGACGGCAAGCGACCGGACATCGAAATCGCCCTGGCCGTCTGCCGGGCAGCGCTGGAGCAGGATGCATGATTATTCTGGGGCTGACCGGATCTATCGGCATGGGAAAAAGCGCAACCGCGGCCATGTTCGCTGACGCTGGCGTGCCGGTCTACGATGCCGATGCGGCCGTGCATTCCATCTATGCCAAGGGCGGCCACGCCGTGGAGCCGCTTGGCGCGCGTTTCCCCGATGTCATTGTCGATGGCGCTGTCAGCAGGCAGCGCCTCCGCGATATCGTTATGGAAGATCCGGACGCGATGAAGGATCTGGAATCCATCGTCCACCCGCTGGTCGGCAAGACACAGATGGAATTTCGCACGGCTGCGCTGAAGTCCGGCGCGCCGCTCGCTGTCCTCGACATCCCGCTCCTCTATGAGACGGGCGGTGATGCGCGCTGCGATTATGTCGCTGTGGTCAGCGCACCGCCTGAGATCCAGCGCGAACGGGTCATGGCGCGCCAGGAAATGTCAGAGAGCGACTTTGAAAAGATCGTCGCCAAACAGGTGCCCGACGCCCAGAAACGTGCCCGCGCCGACTTCATCATTTCTACAGCCTTCGGTTTCGATTTCGCCCGAACACATGTAAACGCGATCATTCATCTCCTCAGCGAAATGGATACCGAAAACCGATGAGTGAGCAGCTTCGTGAAATCGCCTTCGACACCGAAACCACCGGGCTCAACTGGTCAGGCGATGACCGGATTATCGAGCTTGGCGCCGTTGAACTGATCAATCACGTCGCGACGGGCCGCACCTTCCATGAGCGCATCAATCCGCGCCGCGCCGTCTCAGCAAAAACAGTTGAAATAACAGGCATCACGGATGCGATGCTTGTGGATAAGCCCTTCTTCGAAGATCCCCGGATCGTTGATGCGCTTCTTGAATTTATCGGGGACTCGCCGGTCGTCGCGCATAATGCCGCTTTCGACCGCGGCTTCCTGAACGCAGAACTCATCCGTTGCGGCCGGCCGGAAATCCCGCTTGCCCAATGGGTCGATACGCTGGACATCGCGAAAAAGCGCCATCCGGGCGCGCCCGCATCGCTCGATGCGCTCTGCAAGCGCTACAGTATCGGGCTGGAAGCGCGCACCCTCCACGGGGCCTTGCTCGACAGCCAGCTCCTCGCCGAAGTTTATCTGGAGCTGAAGGGCGGGCGGGCCCGCGCCTTCGACTTCTCCAACAGCCAGGACATGGATGGCGAAGCGAGCTTCAGACGGGCGCGCGTGCGGCCAGAGCCGCTGGACCGGTCACTCACAGGGGCCGAAGAAGCGGCCCATGCGGCATTTGTCGCCACACTCGGCGATAATCCGATCTGGGCCCGCTATCTAAGCTAGGTGGGTCGCCCCGAGATCAGCTCTCGGGGTCTTTCTTCTCAGGCTCACCAGCAGGCGCTGGGGCCGCACCCGTCTCGACGCTGGTTTGCGACACGCCATTGGTTTCCTGCTGCGCGCGGGCGCGCTGCTGGCGGTAGAGAGCCGTGAAGTCGACAGGGTCGATCCGCAGCGGAGGAAAGCCGCCTTCCTGGGTTAGGTCTGCCACCAGACGACGCGCAAAAGGGAAGAGCAGACGCGGGCACTCGATCAGCAGCATCGCTTCGGTGTCCGTCGGCGAAGCCCCGTTCACCTGGAACAGGCCGGCATATTCAAGCTCGACCAGAAACAGGGCTGTTTCTTTCGTTCCCGCGCGGGCGTTCAGCTTGAGAATAACCTCAAACACGCCTTCGTCGCGATTCTGGGCATTTGCCTGCACATCAATGCCAAGGTCGACATTTGGCTGCTCGTTGACGCGCGCACCCGGGTTTTCGAACGAAAGGTCCTTGATGTACTGGTTCAGGACGCGAAGGCTCGGACCGGCTGGCTGTTGCGGTTGTGCAGCGGTATCTGTCGTATCTGACATTACAGGGAAATCCTCTGAAAACTGGGTTTCGCGCCTATCATGGGGCCTCTGCTTGCGCAACAACGGGTGGCACAGGGAAAAAGCTGACTATATGACACCTTGTAATACCCCTCCACGGAGACGAAATGTCCTCTTCGATGATCGAACTTCTCCTTCTTGCCGCAATCGCCGTCTTTGTCGGTTGGCGGCTTTACACGACGCTTGGTAGCGACGCCGGCCCGCCCGAAGGGCGCCAGCGGAACCAGCAGCCAGCGACGACAGCGAAACCGACGGCGCCGCCGAGAGAGAACCCGGCAGGTCTGCGCCCGGCTTTCACGGGCCCGGCTGCCAGTGGGCTTGAGGCAATTCACGGCGCCGATCCGAGCTTTGATCCCAAGGAATTTCTGGCCGGGGCGCGCTCAGCTTACGAAATGCTCGCGAAAGCATTTGCCGATGGCGACCGCGACACACTCGGCAAATGGCTCGACACCGATGTCTATGAGGCATGGGACGCTGCAATTGCCGAGCGTGAGAAAACAAACGCCGAAGCGCCGCAGCTTCTTCGCCTGAAAAAGAGCGAGATCGACGCCGCGGACCTCGATGATACGGGCACTGCGCGCGTGACCGTCCGCTTTCAGGCAGAGCTTGGCGTTGGTGACATGACCCGGACCTCAGAAGAATTCTGGACCTTCATGCGCGACACCGGCACCGATGATCCCAACTGGCTCCTCGACGACGTCGACACGCCGTGATCTTGCGAGCGGGTCTTCAGTAACGCTGAGACTTTGCGGTTGTCGACATTGGCAAAACCAGTCAATTCTTGCGGCCATGAAAAGACTGATCGGCCTGATAATGGCGGCCTCCCTGACCGCTGCCTGCGCAACCTCTCCAGAAGGCGGGACTGACCGGGAAACGCGCACGCGCCATGCCGCCCATACCGATGTCGCGATGGGCCACCCCCAGCCGACACCCGCTTCACGGCGCCCGGCCGAGCGCCCGCCTGAAAACGAGACCCCCGGCGAGCCCGGTTCCGGCGTTCAGGCTGCGCCAGCGCCTGCTGCATTTGCAACGCTCCCCGGTTGGTCAGAGGCCGAAATCTATCCGGGCGTCATGGCGCTGAAGAAAAGCTGCAGGGTTTTTCGCGAAGGCGCAGCTGATGCGCCCGTATCATCCGTTGCGCCTTGGGCCGGCCAGACGATGGACTGGCTTCCAGCTTGCGCCGCCCTTGAGGTCGTTCAGGATGAGGCAAGCGCCCGCACCGTCATGCAGGCACTTTTCCGCCCTGTTGAGATTAATTCGCCTAATGGCGAATCGCGGTTCACGGGCTATTTCGAGCCCGTCTATGAGGCGCGCACCACGCCAGAGCCACCCTTCACCGAACCTGTCCCCGCCTATCCGCGTGATCTTGAGCGCGAAAGCGGCGTCGGCATTTTCCAGCGCCTTCCAAACGGGTCGCGCAGGCCCTATCCCGACCGCGCCGCGATCACTGCTGCCGGGGTGGAGCCGCTGGCCTACGCTCATCCAGCCGATGTCTTTTTTCTGCAGATCCAGGGCTCCGGCAAACTCGTCTTTCCGGACGGCTCAGTCCTGAAGGCCGTCTATGCCAGCCATAATGGCCACCGGTTTGGATCGACCGCGAACTGGCTCCTCGAGCGCGGCTGGATTTCGCGGGGCGAGGCCTCGATGCAGGGGATCCGCGCCTGGATGGACCGCGCGACGCCAGAACAGGTGCGCGCGGCGATGAATGCCAATCCGCGCTATATCTTCTTCACGCTCGAAGAACCTGAAGACGGCGACACCGGACCGAAAGGCGCGATGGGGGTTCCGCTAACCCCGCTCGGCTCTGTCGCGATCGACCGCGACCACAATCCTATGGGCGTTCCGATGTTCATCCAGACGACAGCGCCAGGACTTGGCGGCGACTGGTCAGGGCTCCTGGTCGCGCAGGATACGGGCGGCGCGGTGAACGGCCCTGTGCGCGGTGACATTTATTTCGGCACAGGCAAGGAGGCGGGCGAGCGCGCAGGCACGATGAATGCGCCGGGACGCCTCTGGGTCCTGCTTCCGCGTGCCGTGGCAGACCAGATTCCGGGCATTGATGCCTTTGCAGACCTTGGCCGAGGGCCCGCAGCCCCCTAGATCGGCTCAATGAGCGACCGCCCTCTCAGACCTGATGAGAAGAAAGCCTGGGAACAGGTTCGCCGCTCTATTCGCCCGCTCCATGCGCAGAAATCGGCGCCGAGATCCCGCGCGCCATCGCTTTCTCGCTCACCCGAAAGCGGGCCCGCTACCGAACAGACGCTCGGCACGCCCGAAAAAACACCGTCCCGACACCGCCTGAACACCCCCAGCACACCGCTCGATCGAAGCACCGACAAGGCGGTGCGCCGTGGCAAAGTATCGATCTCTGCCCGCTTCGACCTGCACGGTCACACCCAGGCCTCCGCCTGGACCGCGCTCCCGGCTTTCCTTGTCCGAGAGCAGGCCCGCGGTAGCCGATGCGTGATCGTGATTACGGGTAAGGGCAAGGAAAGCGGGGGGGTTCTGCGCCAGAACTTCCTGCGCTGGATCGAAATGCCAGAAGCCCGGCCGGTCATTTCCGGATATGCGACCGCGCACCCCAAACATGGCGGCGCAGGGGCGTTCTACGTTTTCCTGCGGAAACGCTAGTCCTTCGGCGTGCGGGAAGCTTTCTCCGCGAGGCCAGAAACTCCGCGCCGTTCAGCAAGAGCGTCCGCAACCATATCCAGTGAAACCCCCTTTGCCCGCAGGCCAACCAGCAGGTGGAAGATGAGATCAGCGGTTTCGGACGCGACTTCCTTGCGCCCCTGCGCGGCGATGGCGAGGGCAACTTCGGCGCCTTCTTCTGCGATTTTCTTTCCGCAGCGGATTGGCCCGGACTGGAGAAGTCTCGCCGTGTAGCTTCGCTCCGGATTTCCATCGACACGGCTGTCCACCGTTGCGGCCAGAAGGGCCACAAGCTCGTTCAGGCGTTGGGCGGAGCCGAGATCGGTCTTCGACATGTCGTTTGGTCCAGTTGCGTTAAAGAGGGCGTACCGGCGCACCGGCAGCAGAGAGGGCTTGGCGCGCTTCAGCCAGGCTGACTTCGCCAAAATGAAAGATAGAGGCCGCAAGCACGGCGGTTGCGCCACCTTCCAGAATGGCCGGCGGCAAATGCTCGGCAGAGCCTGCACCGCCAGACGCGATAACCGGAAGTGATACAGCCGACGTCACCGCTTTCAACAGGGCAATATCATAGCCCGATTTGGTGCCGTCGCGGTCCATAGAGGTCAGCAGGATTTCGCCTGCGCCGCGTTTTTCGGCTTCTTTGGCAAACTCGACCGCATCAATGCCGGTGGGCCGACGCCCGCCATGGGTGAAGATTTCCCAATGATCGCCGGTCTGGCGCGCATCGATCGCCACAACGACGGCCTGTCGCCCGGCACGTGCGGCGCATTCCGCGATCACGCCGGGATTGGCAACCGCCGCAGAATTGATCGCCACTTTATCGGCGCCAGAGCGGAGCAGCTGGACAAGATCTTCGCCGCTGCGAACGCCGCCGCCAACGGTGAGCGGCATAAAGCACTGCTCTGCGGTCCGCCGGACAACGTCCAGCATGGTGCCACGCCCTTCATGGCTCGCCGTTATGTCGAGGAAGCAGAGCTCATCGGCGCCCGCCGCATCATAGGCCTTGGCCAGTGCGACCGGATCGCCCGCATCGCGCAGATCGATGAAGTTCACACCTTTCACGGTGCGTCCATCCTTCACATCGAGGCAGGGTATGATGCGCGATTTGAGCATTTATTCAGCCCCTGCCGCCTTGATGGCGTCTGCGGGATCGATATCGCCATCATAAAGTGCACGGCCGAGGATCGTCCCGGCAATAGCGCGCCTACCCTTTGCCTCGCGGAGGGCGGAAATGTCCTCAACGCGGGCGAGGCCGCCTGACGCGATCACCGGAATTGAAACCGCGTCAGCCATTTCAGCGGTGAAATCGACATTGATGCCGGTCTTGGTGCCATCGCGGGAAATGTCCGTCACGATCAGGGCCGCCACGCCGCAGCCTTCGAACTGCTTTGCGAGCTCTACCGCTTTCATGTCCGATGTTTCGGCCCAGCCCTCGACGGCGACGCGGCCATCGCGTGCATCGATGCCGACGACGATCTGGTTTTCGAAGGCTTTTGCAGCGGTTTTGACGAGGTCAGGATCGCGCAGCGCGGCTGTACCCAGGATCACCCGGCTGAGGCCAGCGTCCAGCCAGGCGTCGATCTGCGCGCGCGTGCGGATGCCGCCGCCGAGCTGTACCGGCATATCGGTCGCAGCCAGGATGGCCCGCACTGCGTCACCATTGGCGCTGTCGCCCGCGAAAGCACCATTGAGATCAACGACGTGCAGCCGGTCGAAGCCCATCTTCTTGAACCGCATCGCCTGATCGGCCGGGTCGGTGTTGAAGGCGGTCGCCTTGTCCATGTCGCCGCGCAGCAGACGCACGCACGTCCCGTCCTTCAGGTCGATGGCAGGCCAGAGCTCGAAAGCATTGGTCATTCGGGGCTCCACTCAAGGAAGTTGGATAGCAGTTTCAGGCCGACGCGCTGGCTTTTTTCAGGGTGAAACTGGGTCGCGACCAGATTGTCCCGGCCGATCATCGCCGTGAGGGTTTCGCCATATTCGGTGGCTGCCAGCACAGAGGCCGGGTCAGCGGCCCTGAAACTGTAGGAATGGGTGAAATAAACGTGGGGGTCCTCGCCGAGGCCTTCCAGCACCGGATGGGGCTGCCTGATCTCAAGACCGTTCCAGCCCATATGCGGCACTTTCAGGCCCTCGCCAGGATTGATCCGGTCGACATCGCCGCTGATCCAGTCGAGCCCCGGTGTTGCCCCGTCTTCGAGACCGCGCGTTGCGAGCAGCTGCATCCCGACGCAGATACCCAGAAATGGCACCGACCGGCCAATCGCGGCCTCGGTAAGCGCCTCAACCAGTCCGGTTTCTGCCCGCAAGCCACGGGCGCAATCGGCAAAATGCCCGACACCCGGCAGCACAATCCGGTCTGCCGCCCGCACCCGGCCTGGGTCATCTGTCACGGTCACTTTTACAGACCGCGCACAACTCTGGGCTGCCGCATTCAATGCGCGTTCGGCCGAATGCAGATTGCCGGAGCCGTAATCAATGAGAACAAGATCAGTCATCGCCTGCGCTCTTAGCTGCGCTGGGGCGATAGGAAAAGTGGCCTTGGCTTGATTGATGCGGATGCCTGTCGCAAGGTCCGCTCGTATTCAAGATCGGAGACCTTTTTCATGCGCCTCATTCCCTCCCTCATCGCCCTCGGCTTTGCCACGGCCAGCCTCGCTCTGCCCGCCGCCAGTGATCCGTCCACCGAAGCGGCCTCTGAGCTGGTCGAGGCCCGTTCGGGGATGACCGAAGAGATCGCGCAAAGCCTGTGGGACTGGGCCGAGGTCGGCTATCAGGAAACCCAATCCTCGCAGCTTCTGCAGGATCAGCTGGAGATGGAAGGCTTCACTATTGAGGCCGGCGTTGCCGATATCCCGACCGCCTTCATCGCAGAATACGGCTCTGGGGGTCCGGTGATCGCGATCCTCGCAGAGATGGATGCGCTTCCGGGCATCAACCAGGGCGCAACGCCTGTGCGTGAGCCTGTCGAGAACAAGCATGCCGGTCAGGCCTGCGGCCACAACCTCTTTGGCGCGGGATCGGTCTCTGCGGCCGTGGCGATCCGGCACTGGCTGGAAGACACGGGCACCGAAGGCACTGTGCGTCTCTATGGCACGCCTGCTGAAGAAGGTGGCAGCGGCAAGGTTTACATGGTTCGCGCAGGCCTTTTCGATGATGTCGACATCGCCTTCCACTGGCATCCGTCGGATCGCAACTCGGCCGCCGCCTCCACCACGCTGGCGAACCGGTCGGCCAAATTCCGCTTCAGCGGGATTTCAGCGCATGCCGCCGGCGCACCGGAGCGTGGACGCTCTGCGCTCGACGGGGTCGAAGCGATGAACATGATGGCAAACATGATGCATGAGCACATGCCGCAGGATGCGCGCATGCACTATGTCATCACCTCCGGCGGCGAAGCCCCGAACGTGGTGCCCGATTTCGCCGAGGTCTTTTATTATGTCCGCCATCCTGAACCTGTCGGCGTCGAAGCCCTCTGGTCGCGCCTGGAAGATACCGCCCGCGGCGCTGCTACGGGCACGGGCACGGAAGTCGAGTGGGAAATCATCCACGGCAACAATCCGCTCTTGGTCAACGAGACGCTGGCAAAGATGATGGACTCCAAGCTGCGTGAGCTTGGCGGCATTACCTATACTGCTGAAGAACAGCAGTTCGCCGAGAGCATCGCCTCCACCTTCGACAATCCGCGCAATGAGCTCGGCTCGGAAGAAGAGATCCAGCCCTATGAGGTCTCACTCGGTTATGGCTCCACCGATGTCGGTGACGTCTCCTTTGCGGCGCCGACCGTCGGTCTGCGCACGGCCACCTGGGTGCCCGGCACGTCGGCCCACAGCTGGCAGGCGGTTGCGGCCAGCGGCATGTCGATCGGTGAAAAGGGCACAGAGCTTGCCGCCAAGACACTGACCGCGGCGGCGATCGAGCTTTATCAGAACCCGGAAATGGTCGAAGCGGCCAAGGAAGAGTTCGAAGAAAAGCGCGGGCCGGACTATGAGTACAAGTCCCTGCTCGGCGACCGCGAGCCGCCGCTGGACTATCGCAACTAGAAATCTGAAGGAATAGCCCGAATGACTGACGGGCTACTGTCCCTGCTTCGCCGCCCCGCGCCCCGACTGCGTTGGGGCGGCGAAATTCTTATGGGTCTTGCAATCGTGGCAGCTTCGGTGGTTGTCGCCGGGGGTCTCTATTACTGGCCTGGCCTGCCCGATCTGTTGAAGAAGCCGCTGGGTCTGGCTGCATTTCCCGTGCTCCTGACCCTCTGGTTCTGGCCCGGAGGCAGCCAGCGGCGCAGGCAGTTTGGCGTCCTCGCCGTGCTGCTCGTCTTTTTTGTCGCCTATTACTCAAAGGAGCCGGTCGACCGCGACTGGGTGCCTTTGCATGAGCGCAAAGTCTATGCGGATGTCCGCGGTAATGAGGTCACCTTTCACAATTTTCGCGATGCTATCCATTATGTTAACGACCCCGTTGACGTGCGCTGGACCAGAGAGACGTTTTCGCTCGATGAGCTTGAGGGCGCGCAATTCATCGTCCAGCCATTCGGCGATACGCCGTTTACAGTCCACATATTCATGAGCTTTCGTTTCAGCGATGGGCGCCGCATTGCCGTCTCGGTTGAGGCCCGCCGTGTGGACTGGAATAATTTCGACCCAGTGGCAGGCTTCTTCCGCCATTTTCAGTCATATCTCGTTGTCGGGACAGAGCGTGATCTGGTCTGGAAGCGACTGGCCCGGGACGAGCCCTACAAAATGTATTTCTATGACGTCACGGAAGACGACGCTGTCATCCGCCGCCTGTTCGAGGGGCTGATCGACTATGCCAACAGCCTTGCGGCAAGGCCTCAATATTATTCAACGCTGGAAGAGAGCTGCTTCACCGGGCTCGTCAAACTCAGTCCGGAGATTTCAAGCGAGATAGACTGGTGGGATATCCGCCGATGGATTCCAGGCTATGCCGTCCATGTCCTGCAGGGCGCTGGTGCGGTCGATGACACGCTTCCGGCTGAGGCGCTGCGCGAACGAAGCCGCCTGCGCAGCGGTATCCGCCCGCCATGGGAATTTGAGACCGATGAGGCCTGGAGCACCCATATCAGAGGCGGACCCGCCTCTGGGGAAGGTGGCTAGAGGCTGCCCTTGGTACTTGCGGCCTTGCCGCCAAGGCGCGGATCGAGAGAGACCGCTGTACGCAGGGCGCGGGCCGTGGCCTTGAAGCAACTTTCGGCGATGTGGTGATTGTTTTCGCCATAGAGATTCTCGACGTGAAGACACATCCCGCCATTCCCGGCGAGGGCGTGGAAGAACTCCTTGAGGAGTTCTGTATCCATATCTCCGATCTTGTCGCGGCGGAAATCAACTTTCCAGATAAGGTAAGGGCGTTTGCAGAGGTCAATGGACGCGCGGCTCAGCGTTTCATCCATCGGGATGTAGGCGTGGCCGAACCGGGTAATGCCGCCAAAATCGCCAAGCGCATCCTTGATTGCTTGGCCGATTACGATTCCAGTGTCCTCAACCGTATGGTGAGCGTCGATATGTAGATCGCCGTCTGCCTTCACCTTGAGATCAATGAAGCTGTGGCGCGCAAAGGAATCCAGCATGTGGTCGAAAAATCCGACCCCTGTGCTCACGTCGGCCTTGCCTGTGCCATCGAGGTCGACCGTCACAGTAATGTCGGTCTCTCGCGTCTTGCGGGTAATCGTTGAAGTGCGGTTCTTGGTCATCGTCGCCTGAGATAGGGTGTTTATTCGTGGAGGGCTACACTGGATTTGTTCACGGAATTCTAAAGTTTATCGTGGAGGGTGATTTTAAATTGCGAATAGAGTCTCGTTGATTATGGGGTCCACGCTGGCGAAGACATCAGGATTCGGGCGGTTTCTTTCAAGGACCAGCTTTGCAAACGCGCTTCCCACCGCGGCGGCAGTGATCGCATTCATTGTGGCCAGCGCTGTGTCGGTGCTGTTTCTCGCAGCTGCTGAAATTTCTGCATCGGAAAAGTCTGACGTCATTGCCGGCCGTGTGGCTGACGGGCTTTATTTCGAGATCGTTTATGGAAGCCGCGCGGATGTTGATTCGATGCTTGAGCGTCTTGCACAGGGCAGGGCCGCGGCTTTTTCTCCAGACGGCACGCTGATTGCCGGTACCGTGTCGGACGACGTTCTCGCATCAGGCCGGCGCTATCCTATCGCGTCGGGTGGCAGCGTTGTTGGTGAACTTGTCATGCTGCGCACGATTCCAGGCACGCTCGCGCTTCCGCTGCCTCTCGTGATTGGCGTCATCCTTCTGATCTCGGTAGTCGCCTATCTTGTCACCAACTTCTTCGGTCAGCTCGTCGCCCAGCAGACGGCCCAGATCGCCGGTTTGGTCAGTCAGGCCACGTTGAAGCAAAGCCTGCCCGAAGACGACCGGCCGATCCTCTTCACGGAGTTCAGGAGCCTTCGAGCCGCACTGTTGCGGCAGATCCAGAGTCTTCACCGCGAAAACGATCGTCTGATGAGCGCTGCCTACAAGGATGAGCGCACGGGGCTTGGCAATGTCGCCGAACTGACCCGGCAACTGACACAGTTCATCTCGCGGTCCTCGTTCGAATTCCCGTCGGCCTATATCCAGATCGATATCGAACCGATGCACCATAATGGTGATCAGGACACCGCCTTCGCGCTGGAGCTGCAGACAGCCATTTCGCGCCGCATCTCTGGCCTCTTGAAGGACCAGCTGACCGCTTACAGCATGCCGGATGACAGGTGGCCTGCCTTTGCGCTGGCCTCAGATGACTTTGGCGTTCTTGTCGATCAGATCGGCTCGCGAAACGAAATCAACAAATTCGCCAAGCTTCTCATCACCCGCCTGAAAGAGCCCTATGCCATTGGTGGCAAGAAGGTCACTTTTGCGGCTTTCGCCGGCATCGCGATGATACCGGAGGATGGCCAGACACCGCAGGACATCCGCAAACGGGCCTATACGGCCCTGGTACAGGCGCGCCGAAAGGAAGGCGCAGACCTTCAATTCTATTCGCCGAAACTGGATCGCCAGAGCGCCGCGCGCAAACGTCTGGAGTCTGAAGTTCGCACCGCTGTCGAACAGAACGCATTTACCCCGGTCTTTCAGCCCAAGGTCGACCTTGCCACCGGCAAGATTGTCGGCGCGGAGGCTCTGGCGCGCTGGCAGCTTGAAAGCGGCCGGATCGTGTCGCCGGGCGTCTTCATTCCGGTGGCCGAAAGCTGCGGCCTGATTTGTGAGATTGGTGAGCAGATCACGCGCAAGGCCTGTATGGGCGCTGCGAAATGGGCCGATCTCGGCTATCGCGATATCTCTGTGGCCGTGAATGTTTCGCCGCGCCAGTTCGAGAATGACGATCTTGGCACCATGCTGATTGACTCGATGACCACCGCTGGGCTGCTGCCGCGCCTGTTGCAGCTGGAGATCACCGAAAGCGTCGCGGTGACTGATCCTGAGCGCCTTCGCGATGTGGTCGCGCCGCTGAAGTCCATGGGCGTGCGTCTTGCCATCGATGATTTCGGCACCGGCCATTCCAACCTTGCCATGCTCGGCCGTCTTCCCTTCGACGTGTTCAAGATCGACCGGC
Source organism: Henriciella marina DSM 19595 (assembly GCF_000376805.1). Classification (NCBI taxonomy): domain Bacteria; kingdom Pseudomonadati; phylum Pseudomonadota; class Alphaproteobacteria; order Hyphomonadales; family Hyphomonadaceae; genus Henriciella; species Henriciella marina. The sequence goes on from NZ_AQXT01000002.1 coordinate 2,450,182, forward strand.
AGTTTATTTGTAACCTCCACACGGACAAACAGGCCCCGGCCATTGTCGAAATGATCCTCGGCATGGCCGAAGCGCTCGGCATGGAGACTGTGGCAGAAGGCGTTGAAACAGAAGACCAGCAGCAATTCCTGCGTCGGCGTGGCTGTGATCAGTATCAGGGCTATTTCTTCAGCCCACCGGTCAGCCTCGACAAATTCATCGAAATGGTCAGGCGCAACCGCCAACCTGCGGCGGCCTGATACAGCGGACGGCCTCTTGCGAAGTGGCCCCCTCTGCGCCACATCAGCCAGCGTGACAGATCAAGATACACAGCGTTCAGCGCCCTGGCACGGGACAACTATCCTGGCCGTGCGCACCGAAGACCACGTCGTCATCCTGAGCGATGGCCAGGTGTCGATGGGTCAAACCGTCATGAAGGGCAATGCGCGAAAGGTCCGCCGCCTCGGCAAGGGCGATATCCTGGCCGGGTTCGCGGGCGCCACAGCCGATGCCTTCACCCTTTTCGAGCGGCTTGAGCAGAAACTTGAGCGGTTTCCCAACCAGCTTCAGCGCGCCGCCGTCGAGCTCGCCAAGGACTGGCGCACAGAGAAATACCTGCAGAAACTGGAAGCCCTGCTGATTGTGGCTGACCGTGACGTGACGCTGGTCATCACGGGCGCAGGCGACGTGCTTGAGCCTGAGCACAATGTCGTCGCTGTCGGCTCTGGCGGTAATTATGCGCTGTCTGCTGCCCGCGCGCTCTATGCCTATGAAAAAGATGCCGAGACGCTTGGCCGCCAGGCGATGGAAATCGCCGCGGACATCTGCGTCTACACAAATTCAAACTTCTCGATTGAGAAACTGGACCTGAAAGACTGATGGAAATCTTGACCCCCAGGGAAATCGTCGCCGAACTGGACCGCCACATTGTCGGGCAGGGAGACGCCAAACGCGCCGTCGCTCTGGCCCTGCGCAATCGCTGGCGCCGCAAGCAGGCCCCGGAAGACCTGCGCGATGAGATCACGCCAAAGAACATCCTGATGATCGGCCCGACCGGCGTCGGCAAGACAGAGGTTTCGCGCCGTCTTGCCAAGCTTGCCAATGCGCCCTTCCTCAAGGTTGAGGCGACCAAATTCACTGAGGTAGGTTATGTCGGCCGCGATGTTGAACAGATCATCCGCGATCTGGTCGAATCCGCTGTAGGCATGGTGAAGACACAGCGCCGGAAGCTGGTTGATGAGCAGGCCCGGGAAGCCGCTGAAAAGCGGCTTCTGGACTCCCTCGTTGGCGAAGAGGCCCAGGCCTCGACGCGCGAAACCTTCCGCCGCAAATTGCGCGACGGTGAGCTGGACGACCGCGACATCGATATCGAGCTTCAGGACACCGGCTCTGGCATGCCGATGATGGATATTCCGGGCGGCGGCGGCTCGATGGGGATGGTGAACCTCACCGACCTCCTCGGCAAAGCTATGGGCGGGCGCACAAAGCGCGTTCGCACCACTGTTCGCGACGCTTACAAGCCCCTGATCGGGGAAGAGGCCGACAAGCTGATCGATGAGGAAAGCGTCACGCGCGAAGCGATCCGCCTTGTTGAATCCGATGGCATCGTCTTCCTCGATGAGATCGACAAGGTCGCCGGTGGCAGCAATCGCAGCGGCGCTGACGTCTCCCGCGAAGGCGTGCAGCGCGACCTTCTGCCCCTGATCGAAGGCACAACCGTCTCCACCAAGCGTGGCCCGGTCCGCACAGACCACATCCTCTTCATTGCCTCGGGCGCCTTCCACGTTTCGAAACCCTCTGACATGCTGCCAGAACTTCAGGGCCGCCTGCCGATCCGGGTTGAGCTGAAACCCTTAAGCCGCGCTGACATGCGCCGCATTCTGGTGGAGCCTGAAGCCTCTCTCATTCGCCAGCATCAGGCGCTGATGAAGGCAGAAGGCGTAGATCTCCAGTTCGAAGACGCTGCTATCGATGCGCTGGCAGATGTCGCCGTTCGCGTGAACGACACGGTCGAGAATATCGGGGCGCGCCGCCTTCAGACGGTTCTCGAGCGCCTGCTTGATGAGATAAGCTTTACGGCAAATGACAGGGGCGGCGAGACGGTGACGATTACCGCTGACTATGTCGATGCCCAGCTATCCGATCTCGCGGGCAACACGGACCTCTCGAAATTCATTCTTTAGGTCCGGCCTGGACGCTACGGCGAACAGGCAGGTGGGTGCGGCCCCAGTCGCGAAAGGTTTCGAGCGCAGGCGCAAGCTCGAGACCGCGCTCGGTGAGGAGGTATTCGTACCTGTTTGGCCGCTCCTGATAGAGCTTGCGGTCGAGAAGCCCCGCCGAGACGAGGCGCTTCAGCCTGGATGCGAGGATATGCCTGGTCGCGCCGGTCGATTGGGCAAACTCATCAAAGCGCGCATGACCAAGCAGGCAGTCCCGCAGGATGAGCAGGGTCCACCGGTCTCCGACAAGGGAGAGGGTCCGCGCCACGGGACACCAGTCATCTTCAAGCTCACGCCATTTCATGAAAACCGGCGATAGACTGATTTGCCGCCGCCGCGAAGCCGGAGCTGATGCAGTCCACTGGCGGCGGGGCACCCAGCTTTATTGGAACGATCCAGCAGCGCTGCGCATAGGGTATGAGAAGCATTTATTCTTCATCTTCGACCCCCCCACTTTAAAGCCGGCACCTGATCAGTGCCGGCTATTTTCTTTCCGCACAGACCGCCGCCTTCTGTAAAAGGGCTTGGCCTATGACGGCCTTCACCATTTCATTGCGAAAGGGCTTTGGAATGAGGTAAGCAGGCTCCCCGTCGCGGCTGGCGAGAAGCAGCTGCGGATAGGCGGTGATGAACACGACCGGGATATTCAGGGTTTCGGTAATGATGGCGGCGGCATCCGCACCAGAAGAGCCGTCCGCGAGCTGGATATCTGCGAGCAGCAGTTTCGGTTTGAGGGCGAGGCACCGCTCGACCGCCTGATCCCGCGTAACGGCCTGGCCGAGCACTGTGTGCCCGAGGTCGCTAGCGATCTGTGTTATGTGGGCGGCGACAAGCGGCTCATCCTCAATAACAAACACCGTGGTTGCGAGCGCTTCAGGCAGGTCGTTTTCGGCGGCGCGGACAAGCTCGCTGACCTCTGCAGCATCGCACGCCATGATGGTAGCCGCATCCGAAACAGGGAACCCTTCCATCACGGTCAGCAGCAAGGCGCGCCTCGACCTGGAGGCGGGGTCCATGCCGACAGTAGCCGTCTTCTCGGGAAACGCGGCGTTGATCATTTCTTCGACGCGCCGGAACAAGCCGACGCGGTCAACCGCCTCAGCGCCGGATTTGCGGAAGGGCGCAAGCGCAGTCTCGACAAGCGCGTCACCCTGCATGCTGCTCCCGGTAACGGCGCGGGTATAGCGGCGGAGGTACGGCAGCTCTCGCTCAAGATTGTCTGCTGTGCCCATAAAAAAAGCCCTATGCCGGATCTTGCCGGACATAGGGCCTTCAATAGGTTTAGATAAAATTAGCCTTGATGTTCACGACACGGCCGAGCGGCAGGCCGTTAGATGCTGATGCCTGCTTTGCGGGCGAGCTCAGCGTAGGGCGTTTCCGGACGCGGCCCGTAATGAGAGATCACTTCCGCCGCCGCGATGTGGCCAAGGCGAGCACATGTCTCAAGCGGCAGCTCACGGCTGACACCGAAGAGAAAGCCTGCCGCATACTGGTCGCCGGCACCGGTCGTATCGACGACCTTTGAAACGGGTTCAGCAGCGACAGCAACGACGCCATCAGGCCCGATCACCACAGACCCTTTTTCGGACCTTGTGATCGCCGCAAGACCCGTATCCTCACGCATGCGGGCGACGGCCTCATCGAAATCTTCGGTCTGATAGAGCGACAGCGCCTCGTCCTCATTGGCAAAGACAAGATCGATATGGTTCTTGATGAGGTGGAGGAAGCTATCGCGATGGCGCTCGACGCAGAAGCCATCAGAGAGGGTCAGGGCAACCTTGCGGCCTGCGGCCTTGGCAATCTCGGAGGCATGTACGAAGGCGGCCTTGGCGGCTTCCTGATCGAAGAGATAGCCTTCCAGATAAAGGATCGCTGCGTCGCGAACCATGTCTTCCTGGATATCGGTCGGTGAGAAAAGCACTGACGCGCCAAGGAAGGTATTCATGCTGCGCGCGCCATCTGGCGTCACGAAGACGACACAGCGCGCGGTGGCCGGGCCATCCTCAAGCGCATGCGTTTCGAAGGGAATGCCGCTCTCATTCATGTCCTTGCGAAAGACATCGCCGAGCGGGTCCTTCGCGACCTTGCCGATATAGCCGGCGCGGCCGCCAAAGCTTGAAATGCCGACAATCGTATTGGCGCCTGAGCCGCCTGACAGTTGCGGGCCTTCCGGCGCGGCCTGGACCAGCGCGTCTGCGCGATCTTCATCGATAAGCGTCATGCCATTCTTGCGGATGTCATGCTCTTCGAGGAAGGAGTCTTCCACGCTGGCAAAGACGTCGACGATCGCGTTGCCAAGGCCAACCACGTCAAATCGGGTATCAGTCAAAAATCACCTCTTGGGTCTGATGTTTCGGGCGCGGCGGTTTCCGAGCGCCCCGGGAATGAAAAGCCTGGGGCCGCGTCAAATTTCGATGCCGGCCTTCTTCGCGTCAGCCAGAAAGGCGGCAAGCCCCTTGTCGGTCAGCGGATGATCGGCAAGTCCGCGCAACACATTTGGCGGCAGGGTTGCGACATCCGCGCCGGCCAGCGCCGACAGTTTCACGTGATTGGCGTTGCGGATCGATGCGGCAAGGATTTCGGTCTCGAAGCCATAATTGTCATAAATGGTCCGAATGTCTTCGATCACTTCCATGCCGTCGATATTCATATCGTCCAGCCGGCCAATGAAGGGCGAGATATAGGTTGCGCCTGCTTTGGCCGCGAGCAGGGCCTGATTGGCCGAAAAGCAGAGCGTGACGTTTACCGCCGTGCCTGCATCGCTCAGGGTCCGGCAGGCCTTGAGGCCGTCCATGGTCAGCGGCAGTTTCACGGCGACATTCTCGGCAATCGCCTGCAGCTTGCGGCCTTCGCTCAGCATCGTGTCGAAATCTGTGGCGACGACTTCGGCGCTGACATGGCCGGATGTCAGGTCGCATATCTCTGCGATCACATCCGACATCTTGCGGGCGGATTTCGCGATCAGCGACGGGTTGGTTGTCACGCCATCGATCAGGCCCGCCTCTGCGAGCGACTTGATTTCGCCGGTGTCAGCGGTGTCGACAAAGAATTTCATGGCAGCCTCCTGCGGGTCTGCAGGGGCTTTAGCAATGATGAGGCCATCCGGCTAGGCGGCCTGGTGAAGCTGCCTGAAATAGGCGATCGTCTTTTCGAGGCCATCGCGGAGTTTCACCTCCGGCTCCCAGCCGAGCGTGTCCCTTGCGCGGGTGATATCCGGCTTGCGCTTGCGGGGATCGTCCTGCGGCAGCGGTTTCTGGACAAGCTGTGATTTCGCGCCCGTCATCTCGATGACAAGTTCGGCCAGCTGCTTGATGGTGAACTCGCCCGGATTGCCGAGATTGATCGGGCCTGTGACCTCCGGCCCCGTATTCATCAGGCCGATCAGCCCATCCACCAGATCGTCGACATAGCAGAAGCTGCGGGTCTGGCTGCCATCGCCATAGATGGTGATGTCTTCGCCGCGCAGCGCCTGCATGAGGAAATTGGACACGACGCGCCCATCATTGGGGTGCATGCGCGGGCCATAAGTGTTGAAGATCCGCGCGACCTTGATCTCAACCCCGTGCTGGCGGTGATAGTCGAAGCACAGCGTCTCGGCGCAGCGTTTGCCTTCGTCATAGCAGCTGCGCGGGCCAATCGGGTTCACATTGCCCCAATAGCTTTCTTCCTGCGGATGGATTTCAGGGTCGCCATAGATTTCAGAGGTCGAGGCCTGGAGGATCCGCGCCCGTGTCCGCTTGGCGAGACCGAGCATGTTGATGGCGCCGTGAACCGATGTCTTGGTCGTCTGCACCGGGTCGAACTGGTAATGGATGGGGCTTGCCGGGCAGGCCATATTGTAAATCTGGTCGATCTCGACGAAGAGCGGAAACGTCACATCATGGCGCATCAGCTCAAAGCGCGGATTGCCAAGTAGGTGGGCCACATTGGACCGTGTGCCCGTGAAGAAATTGTCGACACAGAGCACTTCGGCGCCCTCATCGAGCAGCCGCTCACAAAGATACGAGCCGATGAAACCGGCCCCGCCGGTGACGAGAACGCGGTTAGCCAGATGCATCTAAGGTCGTCCCACACTTGTATAATCGAAGCCGCGCTTCTCCATATCTTCCGGCGAATAGATATTGCGCAGGTCGACGATGACATTGCCTTTTAGGCTCTCTTTCACGCGGTCAAAATCCAGCGCGCGGAACTGGTCCCATTCGGTGATGATAACCATGGCGTCCGCGCCCTCGATGGCGCCATAGGCGTTCTCGGCATAGTCGAGCCCGCTCATCAGCTTTTTGGCTTCGTGCATGGCTTCAGGGTCATATGCCTTCACATGCGCGCCCGCCTCGATGAGGGCCGGGATAATATCGAGCGACGGCGCATCGCGCATGTCATCGGTATTCTGCTTGAAGGCGAGGCCCAGGACACCAATCGTCTTGCCTTTGACGTCGCCGTCCATCGCCTTGATGATCTTGTCCGCCATCGCCTTCTTGCGGGCGGCGTTGACCTCGACCACGGTGTCGACGATGCGGACCGGCGTCTTGTAGTCATTTGCCGTCTTGGTGAGGGCGAGCGTATCTTTCGGAAAGCAGGAGCCGCCATAGCCGGGGCCTGCATTGAGGAATTTACGTCCGATCCGGCCATCAAGGCCGATCCCGCGAGACACTTCCTGCACATTCGCGCCCACCGCTTCGCAGAGGTCGGCCATCTCGTTGATGAAGGTGATCTTCACGGCGAGGAAAGCGTTCGCCGCATATTTGATCAGCTCTGAAGTCCGCCGGCTGGTGAACAGGATCGGCGTCTCATTAAGGAAGAGCGGGCGGTAAAGCTCCCGCATCCGTTCGCGGGCGCGTTCACTGTCAGTGCCAACCACAACGCGGTCAGGGATCTTGAAGTCCTTGATGGCGGCGCCTTCGCGCAGGAATTCAGGGTTCGATACAACCGCGAAATCGGCGTCCGGATTGGTCTCACGGATGATGGCTTCAACCTCGTCTCCCGTGCCGACCGGAACGGTCGATTTGGTTACGACAACCGTAAAGCCTTCCATGAGGCCGGCGATTTCCTTGGCGGCGGCATAGACATAGGAGAGGTCTGCATGGCCATCGCCGCGGCGCGACGGCGTGCCAACGGCGATGAAAACCGCATCGGCCTCTGCGATCGCATCTTTCGCTTCTGTCGTGAAGGTCAGGCGGCCAGCTTCGACGTTCTGGCCGACCAGATCATCGAGTCCCGGCTCATAAATTGGAATCTCACCCTTTTTCAGGCGTTCGATCTTGCTTGCATCCTTGTCGACGCAGGTCACGACATGGCCGAAGTCGGCAAAACATGCCCCGCTCACAAGGCCAACATAGCCTGTCCCGATCATCGCTACGCGCATGGCTTGGATCCTGTACTCAAAAGGTCTTCAGAAGTTGCGGCGAGGGGTGCGATTTTTATGCCAGAACGTCAAGTGGAATGGGGATTCTGAAGATTGACTTTCTCGATTTCGACTTCATCTTGATCGCGGGTGATGGTGTAATGGAAACACGCCTATCTCACGATAGGAGCCTAGCTGGGTTCGATTCCCGGTCACCAAAAGGTAGGTTCAACTTGCTACCTTTTGGTGACCGGGGGTCATATGCCGCAAACTTCTCATCAGCTTTACCGCGCACACGTAAAAAACCTCAGGGCTATTGAAACCGCTCTCACGCACACACGCCTATCGATGAAACAAGCTTTGTCGGCCACGAATGATGCGACGGCGGATGTTCACCTAAAGACAGTCCTTCTTTTGACGGGGGCCTGGGCAGAGTGTCGCCTAAATAAACTCGTCTATGAGCCCGGCGGGTTGTCGGAGGCGGATAGAGCGTTGGTACAAAGCGGAACTCAATACGACCAATGGCTCACCGTAATCAAAACGGGTTTTCAAAATCGGTATATCAACAGCGCCAGGCGCAATGTTGAAGAGCCTCATGTGAACGCCGATACTCGCGCGAGATACGACAGGATAACGTCATCGGTCGATACTCACCTCAAACCAATTATTGAAATGAGAAACAAGCTCGCTCACGGTCAATGGGTCAGGGCTCTGAACGCCGCAGGCGACGATATCAATCCTAGAATGATACAGGCAATTCATGCAGAGAACGCCCTCACATCCCAGTTCAAAGCCAAGTTGATTGATATCCTAGCAGATATCGTTCACGACTTGGTCTCAGGAGGCGATGCTTTTCCGCGAGATTATAACGCTCATTATGAGCGCTACTTTCAAATCCAAAAGAAATTAGAGACCGTTGATTATGATGATTGGAAGCGCCGCATGATCGAAAAGTATAAGAGAGGAAAGGATCAACGCCGAACGCCTCAGATTTCCTGATTGTATTCCCCGACGTCCTTGTGCTTGCCGAGGCGGGGTTTGACCTCCTTGTGGAAGAGATCGCGCATGTCATCGGCCGACTGAAGGCTCTCGACCACGACAACCAGTTCAGGCTTGTTCGATGAGGCGCGTACCAGCACCCACGACCCATCGTCCAACGTCACGCGGGCGCCATTGACGGTGTTCACATCGACGACTTTGCGGCCGAGAATTTCCTTGCCCGCCATGCTTTCATATTCGGCGACCATCTTGTCGATGACCTGATATTTCAGCTCATCATCGCAATGCGGCGACATGGTGAGCGAGGTATAGGCAATGCCAAGCTCATCCTTGAGGTCGGCCATCGTCTTGTCCGGGTTGCGGTCGAGCATCTGCAGGATCGCGCCAGCGGCGACGATGCCATCATCATAACCAAGCCCGATTGGGGGGCGGAAGAAAAAGTGGCCGGACTTCTCAAAGCCTGCCAGCGCGCCAAGCTCTGTTGTGCGGCGTTTGATGTAGGAATGGCCGGTCTTGTAATAATCGACGGTCGAGCCGTTCTCTTTGAGGACCGGGTCGGTCTTGTAGAGGCCGGTCGACTTCACATCGACCACGAATTTTGCGCCCGGATGCACCTTTGAAAGGTCGCGCGCCAGCATCAGGCCGATCTTGTCGGCAAAGATTTCCTCGCCAGTATTGTCGACCACGCCGCAGCGGTCGCCGTCGCCATCAAAACCAAGCGCGACGTCGGCGCCATGCTCCTTCACGGCCTTCGCCATTTCGTGGAGCATCTTGGAGTCTTCGGGGTTCGGATTGTATTTCGGGAAGGTGTTGTCGAGATTGCAGTCCATCTCGATGACGTCGGCGCCCATCGCGCGCAGCGCATCCGGCGCGAACGCACCCGCTGTGCCATTCCCGCACGCAGCGATCACCCTTAGTTTCCGCTTAAGCGAAACGCCTTCGGAGACCGATGCGATATATTTCTCGCGCAGGCCATCGACCCGGAAAGCGCCGCCGCCAGCGCGCGGCTGGAAGTTGCCGCTGAGCACGATCTCTTTCAGGCGGCCCATTTCGTCAGGGCCAAAGGTGAGCGGCTTGTTTGCGCCCATCTTCACGCCGGTCCAGCCATTCTCATTATGGCTGGCGGTAACCATGGCGCAGCAATCGGCATCAAGCTCGAACTGGGCCCAGTAGACCATGGGGCTGAGCGCGAGGCCGACATCCAGAACCTCGCAGCCGCCTGCGACGAGGCCAAGCTTCAGCGCATTCTTGATCGGCAGGGAGATCGAGCGGAAGTCATGACCTGTCACAACTTTTGGCTGAACGCCGAGCTCATGGAAAAGGGTCGCCATGCCAAGGCCGAGGGCTTCGGCGCCCAGCAGATTGAGGTCCGGGGCCTTGTCGCTGCTCGGAATGCCGAACCACCAGCGCGCATCATATTCGCGAAAGCCCGTGGGCTTCACGAGGGGCAGGGTTTCGAACTCGATCGAATTGGCAGTGATGTCTGCACGCGGCTTCGGCATCATGGGCCCATGTCTCCTTGAACTATCTGCTACCTGTGATGGCATGAAAAGATGACGCTTTTCCAGCCTTGCCGAGCTTTATTTGCTCTGCACGTTCGCTTTCAGGAAGCGCGCCATCCAGTCGGCGACCCGGTCATTGTCGACCGATGTCTCCAGGCTTTCGCATGCTTCGTCGACGCGGTCTGCACTGAAAGCGGCATTGCGCCTCACATTGTAGAGCGCGCAGCAGAAGCCCGCGCTGAATTCCGGGTGGCCCTGAAAGCTGATGGCCGGGACGCGGCCATAATCGAGCACCGCATAGGGGGTGAAGTCCGACCGCGCCACGACGCTTGCGCCGGGCGGCAGGCTTTGCACCTGGTCCTGATGGCTGACGCCGAGCGAAAAGGTGTCGCCGGTGAAATCGCCCATCCAGCCTGGATGCTCGCAGACATCATAGACGTGGCGGCCAAGCCCCCAGCCCTTGTCAGATTTGTCGACCTTTGCGCCGAGCGCCTTGGCGACGGCCTGATGACCGAAACAGACGCCGATCTGCGGCACGCCCTTTGCCGCCGCGAGCTGGATGTAATTGAGCAGCGGCGCCATCCAGTCATGGGTCTCGTAAACGCCGGCCGCAGAGCCGGTGACAAGAAGCGCGTCAACGCTCTCAAGGTCCGGGAAAGGTTCGCCCTGACTTATGGCCACGCTTTCACAGGTCAGGCCCGGCAGGTGAGGGGAAATCAGGTCTTCGAACATGGCCGGATAGCGTGGCCAGTCATCGCGCATGGCCTCAGGCGGCAAGCCGGTTTCAAGTATGGTCAGCTTCATCAGACAGTCTCTTCGGAAGGTTCGGGGGCGGGCTCGGGTTCGACAAGGAAACCGCCGGACTGGCGCGACCAGAGGTCTGCGTAAAGCCCGCCGTCTGCGACGAGCGCTTCATGCGTGCCCTGTTCGACAATTACGCCGCGGTCCAGCACGATCAGGCGGTCCATGGCGGCGATGGTGGAAAGCCGGTGGGCGATGGCAAATACGGTCTTGCCCTGCATCAGTTCAAACAGGCTGTCCTGAATGGCGCCCTCAACCTCGGAGTCCAGCGCAGAGGTCGCCTCGTCCAGGATCAGGATAGGGGCGTCCTTGAGGAAGATGCGCGCGATGGCGATGCGCTGGCGCTGGCCGCCGGACAGTTTCACGCCGCGTTCGCCGACATGCGCGTCGAGCCCGAGACGGCCTTGGGCATCTTCAAGCGTCTCGATGAAGCCCAGCGCTTCGGCCCGGCGGGCGGCGGCAAGAATCTCGGCATCGCTTGCGCCAGGGCGGCCATAGGCAATGTTCTCGCGGATCGAGCGATGCAGGAGCGATGTATCCTGCGTCACCACACCGATCTGTGAGCGAAGCGAGTCCTGCGTGACGCCGGCGATGTCATGGCCATCGATGAGGAGGCGTCCGGTTTCGGCATCATAGAAGCGCAGGAGAAGATTGGTGAGCGTCGTCTTGCCTGCGCCCGAGCGCCCGACAAGGCCGATCTTTTCGCCAGCCGCAATGTCGAGGTTGAGGCCTTCAATGACACCGCTGCCCTTGCCATAGTGGAAGGTCACATCCTCAAAGCGCACAGCGCCGCTGACGGGTGGGAGCGCTGTTGCCCCCTCGCGGTCTTCCACGGCGACCGGCTTTTTCAGCATCGACATGCCATCATAGACCACGCCGATATTCTCGAAGAGGGCCGCGACCTCCCACATGATCCATTGCGACATGGATTTGATACGCAGCGCCAGACCGACGGCAGCGGCCACAGCGCCCGCGCTCACAAGCTCGCCCAGCCAGAGATAGAGCCCGCCTGCCGTAATCAGGAAAACCAGGAGCGAATTGTTGAGATAGACAATGGCATTGAGGCTCGTGACCAGCCGCATCTGGCGGTACACGGTGCCGAGAAAGCCTGACATGCTGCCCTTGGCATAGTCTTCCTCAAGGCCGGAATGGGCGAACAGCTTCACGGTCTGGATATTCGTGTACGAGTCGACGATGCGGCCCGTCATGATGGAGCGCGCATCGGCCTGATCCTGTGCGACCTTGCCGAGCCGGGGAACATATAAAAACATGATGACGCCATAGACCGCCGCCCACAGGATAAGCGGCAGGGTGAGGCGCCAGTCCGCGCTCGCGACGAGGGCCAGCGCAGACACGAAATAGACGATCACAAAGACGAAAACGTCGAGGACCTTCATCACGGTCTCGCGCACCGACAAGGCGGTCTGCATCACTTTCGTGGCGACACGGCCTGCGAACTCATTGCCGAAAAAGCCCATGGATTGGCCCAGCATCTGGCGGTGCATGCGCCAGCGCGCGCTCATCGGGACATTGCTCATCAGGCCCTGATAAACGATCAGCCCCTGGATCAGCGTTGCGAGCGGAAGGCCGATCAGCAGCACCGCGCCCATCATCATTAATGTGCCGGCTTCACGCTGGACAAAGCCCTCGCGGTCCGCCTCTGCCAGCCAGTCGACGATCCCGCCAAGAAAGCCAAAAAGGGCGACCTCTCCGACGGCGATGATCGCGGTAAAGATTGACATGGCAACAAGCCACGGGACCGCACCGCGGACATAATGCCAGACGAACGCCAGAAACCGGTCGGGCGGCAAGCCATCGAGGCTTTGCGGAAAAGGGTTCAGACGGCGTTCGAAGAAGCGATACATGGCTCGCCCATGTGGCGCGGCCCGGCCTCATGCGCAAGCAGGCTTAAGGCCTGCCTGTCGTAGTTTCCTGTCAAGGCGCCCCGGCACCGAACTGCCGGACTGGGCGCCTATTCAAGCTGTGTGTCGATCCAGTCCGCTATGCGCGCCTCCAGCGCATCAAGCGGCAGGGAACCTGCGCCAAGGACGGCGTCGTGGAAGGTGCGGATGTCGAAGTCCTCGCCCAGTGCCTCGCGGGCAATCTCGCGCAGCTCCAGGATTTTCAGCTCACCTACCTTGTAGGCCGTCGCCTGTCCGGGCCAGCCAATATAGCGGGTGACTTCAGTTTCGATATTGAGGGGCGAGAGCGCGGAGTTTTCAAGAAAGCAGGCCTCTGCCTCTTCGCGAGACCAGCCATACCAGTGAAGCCCGGTATCGGCGACCAGCCGACAGGCGCGCCACATTTCGTAAGAGAGCTGGCCGAACCGCTCATAGGGCGTCTCATAAAATCCTGCCTCGCCAGCGAGCTTCTCGGCATAAAGGCCCCAGCCCTCGCCAAAGGCGGTGGCGTAATAGTCCTGCCGGAAACGCGGCACATTTTCCATTTCCTGCGCGAGGGAAATCTGGAGGTGATGTCCGGGCACCGCTTCGTGCGCGGAAAGGGCTGGCAGTTCGTAAAGCGGGCGCTGGTCGAGGGCGTAGGTATTGACCAGATACGTCCCCGCAATGCCCTTTTCCGGATCACCGCTCGCATAGCGGCCGGTTGTATAGCCGGGCGCAATATCGGCGGGGACGTCTTCGACGCCATAGGTCAGGCGCGGCAGGGTGGCGAAATAGCGGGGCAGGAGCGCGTCGAGGCGTTTTGAGAGCCGCGCGGCCTTCTCCATCAGGTCTTCCGGCGTCTCGGCATAAAATTGCGGATCGCTTCTGAGGAAAGCCTGAAAGTCTTCAAAGCTGCCATCATAGCCAATCTCGGCAATAATTTCGTCCATGCCGGCGCGGATCCTGGCGACTTCTCCAAGGCCCAGCTCATGGATCTCTTCAGGCGAATAGCCCGCGCCCGCCGTGTGGTTCTGGATCGCATCGCGGTAATAGGCGCGCCCGCTGGGCAAACTCCCGACGCCGGGCTCTTCGCGCGCAGCTGGCACATAGTCGGTTTCGAAGAATTCAAGCGCGCCGCGATAGGCGTCTATGGCGGCGGCGACTGCTTCGCGTCCGCGTGACCGCAGGCTTTCTGCGGTCTCTGCGTCTATCGAAGCAGGCAGCTCGATGAGGGGGGCATAAAGCGGGCTATTCTCTGGCGAGAGCGCGGCCTGCTCTTCGATCTGGGCCATGGTCGTTGCCAGGGGATCGCTGTGCGCCGTCCAGCCGGTCTCAATGCCCCGGCGCATATTTTCGACATGGCCCTCGAAGTATCGCGGCAGATCCTCAAGCCGGGCGACCCAGGCTTCCGCATCGGCTTCAGTCTCGATGCGTAGCTGGCGCGCGGCAAACAGCGGCGCGGCCTGAAACCCCCAATCGCCATTGAAGGGAACGCGGGCGGTATCGAATCTGTCGGCGGAGATCAGCCGGTCGAGAAGGTGCGAGAGGATTTTCCATTCAGGCGTCGACTTGTCTTCGATGCTCTGAAGGCGGCCGCGAAGGCTACGGGCCTGGCGCGCCGTGCGGGCAACGCGCTCGGGTGAGATATCGGCCCAGCGGTCCGGGGACCGGTTCTGCGCACGGGCCGCTTCTGCAGGGTCGATGGCGCGGACGAGCGCCTCATATTCAATGACCAGCTGCTCAAGGGTCGCGTTGCGCGCGGCTTCCTGCGGTGGTGATTGCGATGCTGCGGGAGCGGCCGACGCGAGGGAAAGCAGCATTGCTGTGCCGAGACTGCGGAGAATCATACGCATTTGACCTTTCTTGTCGCGTTGACACCGCGCTGCACCCTTCTAGAACCCGGTGTCACAGGACATATGTTTCGGGAGACCCCAATGTCAGGTTCAGAGTGGACTGATCCACGCCCGATGTCACCACACCTCCAGGTGTGGAAATGGCATTGGACGATGGCCTCATCGATCTTTCATCGCGTCAGCGGCGTTGGCAACTATATTGGCGCTCTGCTGGTCAGTATGTGGATTATTTCACTTGCCGCCGGCGAGGAAGCATATGGCGCCGTCGAGACTGTCATATTGCACCCGGTGGGACAGATCCTTCTCTTCTTCTGGCTGGTGTCCGTCTCTTTTCACTGGGCCAATGGCCTGCGCCATTTGATCTGGGACGGGCCGAAGGCGGGCTTCAATCCGAAAGTGGCCAGCATCTGGTCCATCGTCAATTTCGCCGTCGGCATTGTTGCCGCCGCCATCATCTGGTCGCTCGCGACCAATCTGTTCTAGGGGTCTGCCCATGCGCGCCGATTTCAAAACACCGGCTGCGGCCGCCCGCGGCCTTGGTTCTGCCAAAGCTGGCACGGGCCATCACATCAAGCAGCGCGTGTCCGCCATCGCGTTGTTCTTCCTTGTGCCGTGGTTCCTCTATGCCGTGATCGCGGCCACCCGCGGCGGTTATGACGGGGCGACCGTCTGGATGTCGCAGCCCTGGAATGCGATCCTCCTTATTCTGACACTGGGCGCGGCATTCTTTCACATGCGCCTCGGTGTTCAGGTCATTATTGAAGATTATATCCACAAGGCAGGCATGAAGCAGGGCCTTCTGATCCTGAACACATTTGTCTGCGTAGGACTCTTCGCGGCCACAGCCCTGTCGGTTCTGAAAGTCTGGATCTCGGCAGGCCTCTAAGAAGCCGTCCTGCCACCGGAAGGAAAGTCACTCATGTCTGACTACAAATTTGTCGATCACACCTATGATGTCGTCGTTGTCGGCGCTGGCGGCTCTGGCCTTCGTGCTGCGCTGGGCGCGGCGCAGGCAGGTCTGAAAACGGCATGTATCTCCAAGGTCTTCCCGACCCGCTCGCACACAGTTGCCGCGCAAGGCGGGATCGCCGCCTCGCTGGGCAATATGGGCCCGGACGACTGGCGCTGGCACATGTACGATACGGTCAAGGGTTCCGACTGGCTCGGCGACCAGGACTCCATCGAATACCTCTGCCGTGAAGCGCCAAAGGCAGTTTATGAGCTTGAGCACTGGGGCATGCCCTTCTCGCGCAATGAGCAGGGCAAGATCTATCAGCGCCCGTTCGGCGGCCACACGACCGAATACGGCGAAGGCCCGCCGGTTCAGCGCACCTGTGCCGCCGCCGACCGGACCGGTCACGCCATGCTGCACACGCTGTACGGCCAGTGCGTCAAGGAAGAGACCGAATTCTTCATCGAGTATTTCGCGCTCGACCTCATCATGGATGATGAAGGCGCGTGCCGCGGTGTGACCGCCTGGAAGCTCGACGATGGCACGCTTCACCGCTTCCGCGCGCAGAAGACGATCCTCGCGACGGGCGGTTATGGCCGCGCCTTCTTCTCCTGTACGTCAGCGCATACCTGCACGGGCGATGGCAATGCCATGGTGCTTCGCGCCGGCCTGCCGCTGCAGGACATGGAGTTCATCCAGTTCCATCCGACCGGCATTTACGGCGCAGGCTGCCTCATCACCGAAGGCGCGCGCGGCGAAGGCGGGTATCTGACCAATTCCGAGGGCGAGCGCTTCATGGAGCGCTATGCCCCATCGGCCAAGGACCTTGCCTCCCGCGATGTCGTGGCGCGCGCCATGACGGTGGAGATCCGCGAAGGCCGCGGCGTCGGTGAGGGCAAGGACCACATCCACCTTCACCTTGAGCACCTGCCGCCGGAAACGCTGGCCGAGCGCCTGCCGGGCATTTCGGAAACCGCGAAGGTCTTCTCCGGTGTCGATGTCACGACAGAGCCGATCCCGGTCCTGCCGACGGTCCACTACAATATGGGCGGCATCCCAACGAACTTTCATGGCGAGGTGCTGACCAAGAAGGGCGACAATCCCGATAGCGTCGTTCAGGGCCTCATGGCTGTTGGTGAAGCGGCCTGTGTGTCGGTTCACGGCGCCAACCGTCTTGGCTCCAACTCGCTGATTGACCTTGTGGTCTTCGGCCGGGCAGCCGGTCTCCGCTGTGGTGCCACGCTGGAGGCGGGCGCAAGCCAGCCGGAAGTGCGCGACAGCCAGACCGACAGCCACCTCGCCCGCTTTGACCGCGTCCGCAATGCGAAGGGTGACCAGCCTGTCGCGCAGCTGCGAGCGGACATGCAGAAGTCGATGCAGGAAAACTGCGCGGTCTTCCGGACCGGCGAAGTCCTTGATGAGGGCGTCGAGAAGATCGCAGGCATCTATGGCCGCGTCGGCGGCATGGACGTCAAGGATCGCGGCATGATCTGGAATACCGATCTGGTCGAGGCCCTGGAATTCGATAACCTCATCGCGCAGGCCGCTGTCACCGTGAACTCTGCTGCCAACCGCAAGGAAAGCCGCGGGGCCCATGCGCGTGAGGACTTCTCGGACCGCGACGATACTGAATGGATGAAGCACACGCTTGCTTGGGCCGACGATGCCGGCAAGGTGACAATCGATTACCGCCCGGTGCATGAGTACACGATGTCGAACGACATCGAGTACATCAAGCCCAAGGCGCGCGTGTACTAGGGGAGCGATATGGTTCAGCTGACACTACCCAGAGGTTCTGCGCCCAAGAAGGGCAAGCAGTGGCCAAAGCCGGAAGGCGCCAAGAACACCAAGGCGTTCAAGATCTACCGCTACTCTCCGGAGGTGGGCGGCAACCCGACCTGGGACACCTACCATGTCGACATGGACCGGTGCGGGCCGATGGTTCTGGATGTGCTCATCTGGATCAAGAACAATATTGACCCGACCCTGGCCTTCCGCCGCTCGTGCCGTGAAGGCGTTTGCGGGTCGTGTTCGATGAACATTGGCGGGCACAATACGATTGCCTGTACCAAGGGCTGGGATGAGATTGCCGGGTCGTCGATCACGATCGCGCCGCTGCCGCACCTGCCCGTGGTCAAGGATCTCGTGCCGGACCTCACCATGTTCTACGCCCAGCACGCCTATGTGCAGCCCTTCCTCAAGACCGATACGCCGGAACCTGAGAAGGAATGGAAGCAGTCCGAAGAACAGCGCAATGAGCTTAACGGGCTTTATGAGTGCATTCTCTGTGCCTGCTGCACGACGTCCTGCCCGTCCTATTGGTGGAATGGCGACAAGTATCTCGGCCCCGCAGCTCTGCTGCAGGCCTATCGCTGGTTGATCGACAGCCGCGACGAAGCCACCGGTGAGCGCCTCGACGATCTTGAAGACCCGTTCAAGCTCTATCGCTGCCACACAATCATGAACTGTGCGCAGGTCTGCCCGAAGGGTCTGAACCCGGCCAAGGCGATTGCCAAGGTCAAGCACATGATGGTCGAGCGGGTCGCTTAAGGGCGGGCCTCTTCAAAACGACTAAACATAACGGTCCGTGCCTTCTAAGGTGCGGGCCGATGCGTATCACCAGAACATATCGTCCAGAGCGGGTCATTTCGCCCGTCACACCTTTCGTCCATAAGCGACAGAAAGGCGGAAACTGGGGCGTGCCGGCTGTCTATGATCCGCCGCTGCCGCCGCAGGAGATGGGAAAGGGCTATCCGGTCTGGACGCTCAGCCATCAGGGCCGCGAGCTTTACTTTGCCTCGCCATTGGAAATGGCCCATGTCGCCGAGGTCATGGGCAGCCCGCTGCTGCCCAGACCCTGGCAGCTCTATGGTGAGGCGGGCTATGCGACGGGCCACTGGCTGGCCAGGCTGCACAAGAGCTGGAAGGCGACCGGGACCAGGGAAAAACTGGCCCACGTCCTGTCCGAAGCATCGAAGGCGCAAAGCTAGAGAGAGCGGACAAGCGCCTTTGGCCGCACGGGACGGGTGCGTTTCGGCCTTTATTACGAGCGTTCGGAAGGGGCGGGCGGCGGGTGAAGGCGAAGCTCAAGGCTCACCATACTGAGTGCTTCGGCGAGCCAGGGAGCCAATTGGCGTGAGCCAGAGCCAGGCGGCGGTCCGGCCCGGAGCGGCGATCGCTTCCTGATGAGGCCGGTTTTGCTGGCGCGCGGGGCCATTCTTCGCGCCATGCGGCGGGCGGCGGCAACTGGTTCGTCGATGACAGCGAGAAGGGCGTGGAGTCGCTCGGCCAATTTATTCGAACGATCCGTTTTATCTACCGGGATATTTGGTGAATCCGCGCTCAGAATTTCAAGGATTCTGGGCTGCGGGCGTGGGCCGAAGCGGCCTTTCTTCTGACCCTCGATCCAGAACCCGGCGCGCAAGGAGGCGATGGGCTCGGTGAGCTGGAAACCGCGCCTCGAGGGGGCGAGGGCGGTGCCGGCGGCGCCTGCCTTCCGGGTGGAAGGGGCGGCGCACGCCGTTAGTGGCTGCAGGGGGCCAAGAGCGCGTGCTTCCAGCATCAGAAGACGGCGGGTGAGCGCCTCTGCCGCCAATAGTGACGGGCGAATCCAGCGCGGCGGCGTGGCCGGCCCCGACTGCTCGACCATGACCAGCAAGCTGGCGGCCAGCCTGGCTAAATGTTGCCAGAGGCGCTGCAAGGTCCGGTCAAGCTGGGACGGTTCGGGCGACATGTATTAAGGATAGCCGTACCCGCCGGCCATGCGGACGGAAGATTTGTTTCCGCGGGGAAATTAACCATAATTGTGCGTTTGTACGAGGCGTACTGCGTTGGGATTTTGGGGCGTTTCTGGGGCTAACAGTGTTCCGCTCATCCCCGCGCAGTCGGGGATCTCGTGAGGCATGCGTTGCGCTCCACCTAGCTGAGATCCCCGCCTGCGCGGGGATGAGCGGATGTGAAATCTATGGCGGATTGTGAGAAGAGGTCCTAACCAGACGTCATGGCCTTCTACGTCTACATCATGACGAACAAGCCGAACGGTGTGCTCTATACCGGCATGACGGACGACATAAACCGGCGCGCATGGGAGCATCGCGAGCACGTGATTGGCGGCTTCACGGCGAAGTATAATTGCGAAATGCTTGTATGGGTAGAAGTTCACGAGACACGCGAGTCTGCTTTTGAGCGAGAGCGCCGCATCAAGAAATGGGAACGCGCCTGGAAGATAAGGTTGATTGAAGAGGTTAACCCGGATTGGCGCGACCTCGCTGATGCGCTGATGTAGTTTTTATCCGCTCATCCCCGCGAAGGCGGGGATCTCGTGAGGCAGTTTCTGCACTTCAATTGGCTGAGACCCCCGCCTGCGCGGGGGTGAGCGGTCTTGGGGGTCGGAGACCGCCACAATAAAAAGCCCGGCAAAGTGTTGCCGGGCTTTTGTTTTTGGGTTGGCCTTAGAGCTACATCGTCACGACAACCTTCCCCTTCGCCTTGCGGTCCATCAGTTCGGTGATGGCGTCGGCGCCTTTTTCGAGGGGGTAGGTGTTGGAGACGTGCGGTTTGATCTTGCCGCTTTCATAGAGCTCGAAGATTTCCTTGATGTTCTGCTCGTTTGCTTTCGGGTCGCGGGCGACCGCGGCGCCCCAGAAGACACCGATGATGTTGCATGATTTGAGCAGGGTGAGGTTGAGCGGCATTTTCGGGATGCCGGCCGGGAAGCCGATGACGAGGAAGCGGCCGTCCCAGTTCATGGCGCGCAGGCATGGTTCGGCATAGTCGCCGCCAACGCCGTCATAGATGACGTCCACGCCGCCGCCGCCAAGTTCCTTGATCTTGTCGGAGAGGGCTTTCTGGTCTGCGCGTTCGAGCGGACCGCGTGGATAGACGAGGCCTTTCGAGGCGCCCTTTTCCATGGCGAGGTCGACTTTTTCCTGGCTTGAGGCAGCCGCGATCACGTCCATGCCCATGGCTGCGCCAAGTTCGACGGCTGCGAGGCCGACACCGCCCGCTGCGCCGAGCACGAGAAGGCTTTCCCCCTTCTTGCAGTGGCCGCGGTCTTTCAGGGCATAATATGAGGTGCCGTAGGTCATCAGGAGGGCGGCGGCCTCTTCAAACGACATGGCGTCCGGGAATTTGCGCACGCGGCCTTCGTCGACCTTGGCTTCTTCGGCCATGCCGCCCCAGCCTATGGAGCCCATGACGCGGTCGCCGACCTTTACCTTGGTGACGCCTTCGCCGACGGATTTGACGATGCCGGAAAGTTCGCCGCCCGGCGAGAAGGGGCGCTCTGGCTTGAACTGGTACATGTCCTGGATGATCAGCACGTCTGGATAGTTCACACCGACGGCTTTGACGTCGATCACAACCTCGCCCTTGCCGGGCTCGAGCGCGGGAACGTCTTCCAGAACGAGGGCATCGGGTTTACCGGGTGTCTTCGAGAGTAGGGCTTTCATGGGCGTGTTCCTCTTGCTGTATCTTGGCAGTGCCTTGTGGGACATGTAATTGACGGGCCGAACCTATCCATGGCACCGCGCGCTGTGAAGCGTTACGCGAGGAAAATGCCGCGTTTGCTGGAGCATTGACGATATGGCAAAGAGCTGGGCGCTTGCCCTTCATGGTGGAGCCGGTCCGCTGAGGAAGCGTGACCATGCGGCGGCAGAGACGCATATGGCCGAACTGTTGCGCGAGGGCGAAAAGCGTCTGGCGCGCGGCGACAAGGCGCTGGACGTGGTGCACACGCTGGTCGCGGCGCTGGAAGAGTGCGGGCATCACATTGCCGGGCGCGGGTCTTCGCCCAATGCCATCGGACAATGGGAACTGGACGCCGCCATCATGGATGGGCGCACGCGCAATGCCGGGGCGGTGGCCTCGCTGCGCGGCTACAAGTCACCGGTGACGGCTGCGCGCCTCGTCATGGAGAAGACGCCGCACGTGCTGATCGTAGGCAAGGGTGCGGCGATGATTGCGCGCGAGCACAAGCTGGAAAAGGTCCACAGCCCGAAGAAGTATTACAAGCCGGCGGTTAGCCGCCCCGTCAAAAAGGGTGAGCTCGCGCATGGCACGGTCGGGGTCATCGCGCTCGATACTGATGGACGGCTGGCGGCGGCGACGTCGACCGGCGGCCTCTTGGGAAAGACGCCGGGCCGGGTGGGCGATACGCCGATCATTGGCGCGGGCCTCTGGGCAGATGAGCGGGTGGCGGTCTGCTGTACGGGGCAGGGCGAGTATTTCCTGCGCACCAATGCGGCGGCGGATGTCTCATCGCGCGTGCGGTATGGAAAGCAGGGCCTGCGGGAGGCAGCCGAGGGCTCGCTTGATGACCTCACTTTGCTGGGCGGGGATGGCGGCATGATCTGCATGGATGTGCTTGGCCGGGTCGAGGTCGTGTTCAACGCAGAGACGATGAAGCGCGGCGTGGTCACCAGTGGCGGGCGGTTCGAAGTCGCCACGATGAGATGAGCGGCGCGACGCTGGGCTTTTTCATTGCAGGCGTGCTGGTCGCCTTCCTGTTTGCGCTGGCGGTGCAGATGCGCGTGATGGCGGGGCTGGTGCTGCGCCGGGCCGCGCAGGCAAAGTTCAGTGAGCTGAAAGATGGCACGGCGCGCTTTGCGGTCGTGCATGCGGTGGCCGGGACGGACAAGCTGGACGCGGGCGACGCCGTCGGTGAGGCCGCGACATGGCTGCGCACCGAATATCCGGCCGCGATCAGACATATCAAGATTGCGCGGGTGGCGACGGCCGTGACGGCTGTGCTGGTCCTGGCGGTGCTGATTGGCTGGCGGTTTACGGTCGGCGGAGAGGGATAGGCCAATGCGCGGTTATTTTGCGATTGGGGCTGAGGGGATCTCAAAGCCGATGAACCTTGGCGCGCTGATGCGGACGGCCAATGCGTTCGGGTCCAGTTTCGTGTTCTCTGTCGGCGCGGCGGACCGGGTGAAGCTCGCCTACAAGGCGGACACGTCCAAGACATTCGAGAGCGTGCCTTACTATCAGTGGAATGCGATGGAAGACATCGCGCTGCCCAAGGGCTGTCAGATGGTGGGGATCGAGCTCACCGATGAGGCGATCGAGCTGCCGGAGTTTCGCCACCCGAAAGCGGCGGCCTATGTGCTCGGCCGCGAGCGGGGGGATCTGTCGCCGCAGATGCTGGCGCGCTGCGACCATGTCGTGAAGATCCCGACCAAATTCTGCATCAATGTAAGCCTTGCGGGGGCGCTGGTCATGTATGACCGGGTGCTGTCCATGGGCGGCTTTCGCGACCGGCCGGTGATGCCGGGTGGGCCGAAAGTATGAGGCTTTCGCGCGAGGACAGAGGGCGCCTGCGCGAGACATTGCTGGCAGAGGCGCGCCGCCGCACGCTAATCATGGGCATCCTCAATGTGACGCCGGACAGCTTTTCCGATGGCGGCAAGTTCGATGAGGCGGGCGCGGCGCTCGCCCATGCTGAGGCGATGGTGGCGGCGGGCGCTGATATTCTGGATGTAGGCGGTGAGTCGACGCGGCCGGGCGCTGCGCCAGTGAGCGAGGCCGATGAGCTGGCGCGGACCGTGGCGGTGGTCGAGGCGCTGGCGGGGCCGGGCAAGGTTCCGGTCTCGATCGATACCTATAAGTCGGGCGTCGCAGCGGCGGCATGCGCGGCTGGCGCGGTGATCGTCAATGACGTGACGGCGATGTCTGATCCGGCAATCGTCAGCGCGGCGGCAGAGGCGGGCGCGGCCTATGTGCTGACCTATAATCGCGGCGTGAAGGATGAGGCCCTGAAGGCCGGGCCGGACATGCTGGGTTTTTTCGAGGGCGCGATTGCCCGCTGTGAGGCCGAGGGCCTCTCGCGTGACCACATCATCCTGGATCCGGGTGTCGGCTTTGCGAAGACATATCAGCAGAATTTCGAGGTGCTGGCGGCGACGGGCGATCTTGTGGGCCTTGGCCTGCCAGTGCTGATCGGCGTGTCGCGCAAGTCCTTTATCGGCAAGCGGCTGGGTGTTGAGGCTGCGGCGGAGCGGGATGCAGCGTCTGTCGCCATCGGTCTCGACACGGTGCGCCGGGGCGCGCATATGCTGCGGGTCCATGATGTTGCTGCCCATCGGCAGGCGATCGAACTCTGGGAGACTATAGACCATGCGGCGCACTGAACGGGTCTTCGTCGAAAACCTCGGCATTCACGGCTTTCACGGCCTTATCGCGGAAGAAAAGCGGCTCGGCCAGAAATTCTATGCCGACATTGAATGCCTGGTGGCGCGCGATGAAGCGCCATCGGACACAATGAGTGATGCGGTGGATTACGGCAAAGTTTGCGATCTTGCGCATGACATCTCTGCCAGCGGGCCGTTCAATCTGATCGAGACGCTGGCTGAGCGGATCGGGCATGGCGTGATGGAGACGTTTCCGCTGGTCTCGAAAGTGCGCGTCTGTATCCGCAAACCCAACGCGCCAATCCGGCATTTTCTTGATCATGTCGGCGTGGAGATCGAGCTTTCGCGTGACTAGGTCTGCGCTGGCCTTTGGCTCCAATCTCGGCGACAGCGCCGGGATGATCGGCCGGGCGGTGGATGCGCTGGATGCGATGAGCGCGATAAGCGTGACGGCGCGCTCCAGCCTTTATGCCACGCCGCCATGGGGCGTTGAGGACCAGCCTGATTTTGTGAATGCCTGCGCGTTGGTGGAGACCGGTCTTGCGCCGCTCGACCTGCTCACTGCTTGCAAGGACCTTGAGGTCGCGCTTGGGCGGGTGCCCGGCGCGCGCTGGGGCCCGCGCCTGATTGATATTGATGTGCTCTGGATGGAGGGCGTCTCGCTGGAAAGCGAGCGGCTCACCCTGCCACATCCGCGCATGACAGAGCGGGCCTTTGTGCTGGTGCCACTGGCGGAGATTGCGCCGGAGCTGGTTGTTGGCGGGCGGACGGTTGGTAAGTGGGTTGGCGGGGTGGAGGCTGGTGAGATCCGCCAGATTTAGGCGCATCTAGCGATAGATGCGTCACGCCCGAGCGCCGTCAGGCGATCTGGGTGTCCATCTCCAAACCTGAACCGGTTCGGAACGTTGATATCCTGGGAGATGGGCTCTCAGACCGCTTTTGCGGTCGAGAGTGACGCCAGCCGGATGTGTCGGATTGACGGTCGCCGTCAGTTTAGCCCTGATAAATCGATCCTGCAGGCGCGAAGGCCATGACGAGGGTGAGGGCGGCGATGAGGCCGAGGCCGGCGATTATCAGCCCTTTGGAAAAGCCCTGTGTCATTCTTACTTCCTCGACGTCCTGTCTGATGAGCCAGCGATCCTGCCAGCGGGGTTATGTACGGGATGTAAGGTCCCAACCTGCAAGAAACATGCTGACAGACGAATAGGTTTCATTCCGGGCCGGAATGAGGCTGCTTGACGTTCGTTTGAGGGTTAGCTGGCGAAGCCGGCGTGTTTCACCGCGGCCTGATAGGAGCGGGAGACTGGGACATCTTCGCCGGAGTGCAGGATGAGCTTCAGTTTCCCGTCTGTCCGCTCGGCGCGGGCGACGCCTTTGCGGGCGACCCACCAGGAGCGATGGACGCGCAGACCGTCGGCATCGGCGAGTTCGCGGTCGACATCGGAGATGCGGATCAGGATGAGGTCACTGCCGAGCGAGGTGTAGACGCGGCAATAATGGTCCTCTGAGGTGACGGCCCAGAGATCTGCGCTGTGAAACCGGACCGGAAGGCGGTGGAGGAATTTGCTGACGCTGTCCTTGTCGTCTGCTTCGGTCGCAAAATCAGGCCCCGCTACCCCGAAGGCACGGCTGACCGTGTAGCCCGTGAGCGTCATCGCAATCGCGATCACCAGCACATAGAAATAGATGATGTGGATCGGCCCGTCGCCGACCCGGATATAGCCGCCTGTCAGGAAGGTCAGCGCGTAGATGACGAAGGTGACGCCGGCGGCTGTGACAAGTGAGGTGATCATGATCATCAGCCATGCCGGGCCGTTCGGGCGAAGGCGGTAATAGGCGGCGACCGTCAGCTCTCCGACGATGGAGCCTGAGAAGATCAACAGTAGCCAGATACCGAAATTCAGCAGGAATGGCGCGTTGCTATTGCTGCCATAGGGACGGACGAAAGCGAGAAAAAGCGAAATGCCCGCCAGCAGGAGGGCTTCGCGGCCGCGTTTCTTCCAGTCGATTGCGATGCGCAAGCTGCAGGCCCCTCTTCATCCGCGCTTCGTGAATGACTTTGACGGCATTTCGCGAAGGATTCCAGACCTGTGACGCATTCTGGCTCGAGAGGGCCGGGTGCTCTGGCAATGTTGTGAGGTGGCAGGAAACAAACCTGCTCCGACGAACACCGCACCAGACCAATGCAGACCTGGAGACAGACGATGAGCATTACTGACAGTCCCACCCCGACGACATTTGCCACCCGCCTGCGGCCCCGCTTGCCAAAGCTGTCACGAACAGGATGGACGTTCGCCATTGCCCTGCCGATCTATGCTGGCGTGAGTGCGCTGACGCTGATCGATGTTGGGCGTGCCCCGCGCTTCCGGTTCAATCCGAAGCCGCTGATCGAGTCCGGCGTTACTATTCAGGTCCACGTCGCGGCGGCGCTGCTGACGCTCGGCATCGGCATCTATCTGATGATGGCGCCGAAGGGGTTCCGGATGCACAGGACATTTGGCTGGGCCTGGGTCATCTCCATGGCGATCACGGCGGGCTCCTCCTTTTTCATCATGACGCTGTTCCAGTCTTTCTGGAGCCCGATCCATGCGCTGTCTGCCTGGACGCTGCTTGGCTTGCCGGTCGGGATCGCAGCGGTAAAGCGCCGGGACATCAAACGCCACCGCAAGGACATGACCAACATGTTCGTCGGCGGCATGCTGGTGGCGGGACTGTTCACCCTGCTGCCCGGTCGGCTGATATGGCACGTCTTCTTCGCCCTCTGAGCCTCACACCCACGCTGCGCCAGTGATTTGTGGGCTGTCACTGGCGCTTCGCGAAATGCAGGCCCGTCAATTGGCGAAGGATTCCCGTCACTTCGTGAACAAGTCGATGCGGGCCGACCAAGGCGCTGGCATCTCGATTCCAACAGCAGGCGGCACGCCTCTGACCAGACAACGAATGGAGACTGACATGACCCACAAGACCCTGATCGCCTGCGCCCTCGGTGCGCTGATGATTGCCCCGCTGGCACAGGCCGCGCCGCTGACCGTGACGGTCGACAATATCCAGAGCCAGGCCGGCACCATTCGTCTCGGCGTCTATGATGAGGCTGGATATAGCGGCGGCGACGCCGTGAACGGCGCAAACATTTCGGTTGATGCGGCCACCGCCAGTGTGACGCTCGAGGGTCTCGCGCCCGGCGAGTACGGCATCAAGCTGTACCATGACGTCGACGATGATGGCGACATGAACGCCAGTCCGTTTGGCATGCCGACAGAGCCATTTGCTTTCTCGAACAATGCCAAAGGCCGCTTCGGCCCTGCCTCCTGGGATGATGCAAAATTCGAGATCACCGAAGAGGGCGCGGTTCAGACAATCGATCTGAACTAGGCCCGCCCGCCCCCACCCTCAAAAGCCCCCTTCAAGGACCAGAGCCATGACCCTTTCCCGCCGCCACTTTCTAGCAACCAGCGCCGCAGGCACCGCCGTAATGGGGCTCGGGTTCGGTCTGCCTTCATCTTTCGCCGCAACGCCGGGCGCGTCGGACATGCCGGACTGGCATCTGGGATATACTTCGGCGCCAGCGGCGGGCTTCGAGCCGTCCTCGATGCGGCTTGTCTATGGCAAGGTGCCGGCAGGCCTTGAGGGGACGCTTTACCGCAATGGGCCTGCCCATTTCCTCTATGGCAGCGATGATTATGCCAGCCACTGGTTTGACGGGGATGGCATGGTCCAGCGGATCGCCATTGCGGACGGCAAGGCGGTGCATTCGGGGCGTTTCGTTGAGACGGTGAAGCACCGGATCGAACAGGCAGAGCAGAAGTTCTCTGCGCCCGGCTTCGGCACGGCAGGCGATCTTTCATTTCCCGTCACGGGGCCAGATGACGTCAACGCCGCCAATACGTCGGTCACCGTCATCGACGGAGAGCTCTATGCGCTCTGGGAGGCAGGGTCTGCGATCGCGATGGACGCAAAGACGCTCGAGACGAAAGGTCCGAAAGCCTGGCGCGGTGACCTGGCCGGTATGCCGTTTCTGGCGCATCCAAAGCGGGAGCCCGATGGGACGGTGTGGAACCTTGCCATCAATGGTCCGATGGTCGGCGTCTACCAGATTGGCGCGGGCGGCGGGCTGAACTCGTTCGGCCTGCTGGATATCGGCAAGGCGGCCTACATCCACGATTGGGCGATGACCGAGCGGCATCTGATCATCATGGTGCAACCCTGGATCAATGAAGCGCTGCGGCCGCCTGTCGTGGACGGCTTTGAGTGGCGCCCCGAGGAGGGCTTCAAATTCCTCATCGTCGACAAGGATGATTTCTCGAACCGGCGCTGGGCGCAGGGGCCGGCGCGGGCCTTCTATCATACGGGCGCGGCCTGGGAGGAAAGCGACGGGACGATCCGGCTGGATGCCGCGCTCTACAAGGAGCCAGTGCTTGGGGTCGGCGGTGGCGTCGATGAGATCAGGGGCGTCTGGAAAGGCACCGATGAGAGCTTCACCAGCAATCTGACACAGATCGTCATTCCGCCGAGCGGCGATGCGCGCCTGATCGAGACGGGCCTTGATGGGGATTTCCCGCAGGTTGACCCGCGCCGGCACGGATTACCGCGACGCCTGACGGCGCTTGTCACCGGTCAGTCGGCAAGCCATCCCGGCATGACGGCGGTCAGCGTCCATGACTGGTCGAACGGCAAGACGGAGAGCTTTGAATTCGGTGAGGGCCGGATGGTCGAGGAGTTCCTGTTCGTGGCGAAACCCGGAAGCGAGGCAGAAGAAGACAGCTGGTTGATCGGACCAGTTCTGAACCTCAAGACCGGGACGACGGATATCTGCGTCTTCGATGCAGGACATGTCAGTGATGGCCCGGTCTGCATCTGGCGCGGTGACCGGTCATGGCCGCTCGGCTTTCACGGGACGTGGAGCTAGCGACCGGCAAGTCTTATTCGCTGATGAGGCGAGTTGCCCTTTATCTATTACGCGATGCCCGGCATAACAGCCGGGCGTCTTTGTATAGTGAAAGGGTCTCGTCCATGCGTCTCAGTTCTCTGGCCGTAATTGGAGCCTTCGGGCTTGTCTCCTGCGCCACGGAGAGCGGCCAGCCGGCTTTTTCCGACCTCTTCGAAGGTGAGCCGCAATCGGCGGTCGAGGCGCTGAACCGGTATTATGCGACGATCGATCCGGCGACCCTGCCGCAGGCCCCGGCCGGCCTGGAGCTGCCGCTGGAGCAGACGCTGACGCGGATCCTGCTAGCCTCGTGCAATGATGAGGAGCAGGAAAGCCCGGCGCTGGCGCAGCTTGCCGAGGAAGAGGCCGATCTTTTCCTGATGATTGGCGACAATGTCTATGGCGACCGCGACGGGCGCGATTATGTGAACAGCCAGCCAGAGCTTGAAGAGCTGCGCGAGAGCTTTTCGGAGCTTGCCGAGCGCGCCGAGTTTCAGGCCGTGCGGGCGAAGTTCCCGATGATGGTTGCCTGGGATGACCATGATTATGGCGCCAATGATGGCGGCAAGCACTTTGCCTTTCGCGAGTATGCAGAGCTGATCCATGAGACGTTCTGGGGGCTGGGCAATGTTGATGTCGGCCACTGGCCCGGCACCTATTACGCCCGCACCTTCGGGACCGATGGCAAGCGCGTACAGGTTATCGTGCTGGATACGCGCTTTTTCCGCTCCGACCTTACCCCGACGGACGAATATAATGCCGCTGGCAAGGAGCGTTATATTCCTGCGCCAGAGGGCAGCTATCAGGACATGCTGGGCAATACGCAGTGGACCTGGCTGCAGAACAGGCTGCAGGATGAGGCGGACCTTCGCCTGATCGTTTCATCGATCCAGGTCATGCCGACCGTTCATGGCTGGGAGAGCTGGGACAAGCTGCCGGCCGAGCGTCAGCGCCTGTTCGATCTTGTCGAGAGCACCGGGGCCGACGGCGTGGTCTTCCTGACGGGCGACCGGCATACCGGCTTTATCTATGAAGAGCCCGGTGTCCTGCCTTACGGGGCCAATGAGCTGACGGCGTCGTCGCTGAACGTCTCCTTTGCGACCGAAAGCCCCGAAATGGATAGCCGCCAGGTCGCCGCGGCCTTCCCGCCCGAAAATTACGGCGTTGTCGAAATCGACTGGGATGCGGGCAAGCTGAACCTTCTGCTGAAGGACAATCAAGGTGTCATCGTTCGTGAAAACGAGATTGCATTCTCCGATATCGGCGTGGAATAAGCCCGGCTGAAGGCGACCCGCTTTAGAGAGGGACAAGGAGCCCGGCCAGCCGATGAGCGATTACCGAAATGTCTGGGCCCTGATCGCGGCCGCGGCCTTTCTCCAGCTCGGCGGCGGGATCCTGAGTGTTGTCACCCCGCTTGGCCTTGAGACGCTGGGCGTCAGCCCCGGCCTGATCGGGGCGATTGCAGCGGC
The DNA here is from genome assembly GCF_000376805.1 of Henriciella marina DSM 19595. Classification (NCBI taxonomy): domain Bacteria; kingdom Pseudomonadati; phylum Pseudomonadota; class Alphaproteobacteria; order Hyphomonadales; family Hyphomonadaceae; genus Henriciella; species Henriciella marina. The sequence goes on from NZ_AQXT01000002.1 coordinate 2,480,233, forward strand.
CTATGCCCTGGGCTTCATGATCGGCGCCTATACCGCAAGCAATGCGGTCATCCTGTTCGGCAATATCCGGGTCTTCTCGGCGGCGGCGGCCACTTGCGCTGCGAGCGTCATGATCATGCAGCTGGCGCTCGACCCGTGGAGCTGGACCATCGTGCGCATCGTGCAGGGCGCGGCCTTTGCCTGGATGTTCTCCAGCATCGAGGCGTGGCTCGGCGCAACGGTTTCGGTGAAGAACAGGGGCAGTGTCAGCGGCTTCTATCACCTGATTGCCAAGGTCTCGCTGGTGGCGGGTCCGTTCTTTGTCGCGGGGCTCGCGCCGGTCGACTTCAGGCCATACCTCTGGTGCGCAATGTTCCTCTGCCTGTCGCTGCTCCCGATCTGCCTGACGCGGCGCGGTGAGCCGCCTTCGCCAAGCGTTGAACCGCTGGCCTTCAAGCGACTTTTCGACCTGGCTCCTTCGGCCGTCATCTCTGTCTTTCTGGCAGGCGTCATCAATAGCGGGACGCTGGCGCTTCTGCCGCTCTATGCCGGGGTGGCGCTGCCCGGTGCCTCAGGCGGGGCGACGGGTGCGGCAGCGATGGCTGCGGCAGCTGTCTGGACAGGCGGGCTGATCAGCCAGTGGCCGGCGGGACGGATTTCAGACCGTGTCGACCGGCGCGTCGTCATCGCCGTGATGGGCGGGGTTGCGGCCCTCGCATCGCTCGTTCTGGGCCTGTTTCCCGGCTTGCCTCAAAACTGGATCCTGATCGCGCTGGCGGTCTGGGGCGCAGGGTCGCTCTCTTTCTATGGTATCGGTGTCGCGCATGCGATCGACCGGTCTGACACCGCGCAGATTTCGCGCGTGATGTCGGGGCTGCTTTTTGTCTGGGCAGTTGGATCCGTCATCGGACCGCCGCTGTCTGGCTATGCGTTCCGCCTGCCTCTGACAGAGGGCGGGCTCTTTCTTCTCAGCGCCATTATGTCATCGGTACTGACCTTTTCCATGCTCTATCGGCGCGCCCGTCGGCAAGACGTTCCCCGGGATGCGCAGGAGCCTTGGAATATTGCGCTTCCAAGTACCGCTTCCACCGGCGAAATCGACCCCCGCACCGACTAGATCGGCCTTGATCCAGATAGCGGACCCATCCGGTTGCGCCATGAACTGTCAGTGTTATAAGGCCACGAGTTTCTGAGCGGCGGCGTCTGTCGATGCCCCGCCCCGCCGACGATTTACAAGAGGCTGAATTTCCCCATGAACATCCACGAATACCAGGCCAAGGCCGTTCTGAAGACCTATGGCGCGCCCGTCGCAAACGGCGCGCCCGTGCTTTCCATCGATGAGGTCGAAAAGGCTGTCGACCAGCTTCCCGGCCCGCTCTGGGTTGTGAAGAGCCAGATCCATGCTGGCGGCCGCGGCAAGGGCAAGTTTGTGGAATCTGCTGCGGGTGAAAAGGGCGGCGTTCGCCTCGCCTTCTCCAAGCAGGAAGCGATCGATCACGCCAAGGCGATGTTCGGCAACCACCTTGTCACCGCGCAGACCAACAAGGACGGCAAGCAGGTCAACCGCCTCTATATTGAAGACGGCGCCGACATCGACCGTGAGCTTTACCTTTCTGTCCTGATCGACCGCGCAACCGGCAAGCCTGCTTTCGTCGTGTCGACAGAAGGCGGCATGGACATCGAGGAAGTCGCTCATTCCACGCCAGAAAAGATTCTGACGCTGCCAATCGACCCGATGGCAGGTGTCACTGACAAGGACAGCGAAACGCTTGCCGACGCGCTGAAGCTTGAGGGCGATGCCCGCAAGGACGCCATGACGCTTTTCCCGACGCTGTATAAAGCGTTCACGGAAAAGGACATGGCGATGCTCGAGATCAACCCGCTGATCGTCATGGAAGATGGCCATCTGCGCGTTCTCGACGCCAAGGTGTCTTTCGACGGCAACGCCCTGTTCCGTCATCCCGACATTGTCGAGCTGCGTGACAAGACCGAAGAAGACGAGAAGGAAATCGAGGCGTCCGACTGGGACCTCGCCTATATCGCTCTCGACGGCACGATCGGCTGCATGGTCAACGGCGCAGGCCTTGCCATGGCGACGATGGACATCATCAAGCTCTACGGCGAAGAGCCAGCGAACTTCTGTGACGTTGGCGGCGGTGCCAACAAGGAGAAGGTGGCAGCTGCTTTCAAGATCATCATGAAAGACCCGGCCGTCAAAGGCATCCTGGTCAACATCTTCGGCGGCATCATGAAGTGTGATGTCATCGCGGAAGGCGTCATCGCGGCGGTGAAAGAGACCAATCTTTCGGTCCCGCTGGTGGTTCGTCTCGAAGGCACGAATGTTGATGAGGGCAAGGCCATCATCAAGAATTCAGGCCTCAACGTGATCCCGGCTGACGATCTCGACGACGCAGCCAAGAAGATCACCGAAGCGGTCAAAGGCTAGAGCTTAACGTTTTCTCGCGCGCCTTTCATGGCGCGCCCCAAAGTTTTCAGGGACCCTATCCATGTCCATTCTTATCGACTCCAATACCAAGATCATTGTGCAGGGGCTGACCGGCAATACCGGTTCGTTTCACACCAACCAGGCGCTTGATTATTTCGGCACCAAGATGGTTGCCGGCACGCACCCCAAGAAGGCTGGCACGAGCTGGAAAGCCGACAATGGCGCCGAGCTGCCGATCTATGCGAACGCAGGCGAGGCCAAAGAGGCCACCGGCGCAAACGCATCGGTCATCTATGTGCCACCAGCTGGCGCGGCGGCGGCTATCGAAGAAGCCATCGATGCCGGCATCGAGCTCATCACCTGCATCACCGAAGGTGTGCCGGTCATGGACATGGTGCGCGTCAAGGCGAAGCTGGAGAAGTCCAACTCCCGCCTGATCGGTCCAAACTGCCCGGGCGTCCTGACGCCAGAGCAGTGCAAGATCGGCATCATGCCAGGCAAAATCTTCCAGAAGGGCTCTGTCGGCGTTGTGTCGCGTTCGGGCACGCTGACCTATGAGGCCGTGTTCCAGACCAGCCAGGCCGGGCTTGGCCAGACGACGGCTGTCGGCATTGGCGGCGACCCGGTCAACGGCACCAACTTCATCGACGTGCTGGAGCTGTTCCTGGCCGACGACGAGACCAAGTCGATCATCATGATCGGTGAAATCGGCGGCTCTGCCGAAGAAGAAGCTGCGCAATTCCTGATCGACGAAGCCAAGAAGGGCCGCAAAAAGCCGATGGTTGGCTTTATCGCTGGCCGCACGGCGCCTCCGGGCCGCACAATGGGCCATGCCGGCGCCATCGTTTCGGGCGGCAAAGGCGATGCGCCGTCCAAGATTTCAGCGATGGAAGAAGCTGGCATCAAGGTGAGCCCGAGCCCTGCGCGACTCGGCGATACCATGGTAGAAGTTTTGAAAGGTTAGTCGCAGACACTAAGTGTCCGCATGGCGGCCAGACGAGGCCAATGATACGACCCCGCCGGGCCGTCCGATAAAAATAACAGGACGGTACAGACCATGGCAGATGACGGCTCCCCGGTTACGGGCAAGCGGAGCGCGGGTAACAGCGCGATGCTGGAGACCGCCTTTCTTTATGGCGGCAGCGCGGTCTGGATCGAAAAGATGCAGGCCGCGTATGCGCGCGATCCCAATTCGGTGCCCGAAAGCTGGCGCGATTTCTTCGCGGAGCTTGGTGACGGCGACGAAGCCGCAACGCGTAATGCGGACGGGGCAAGCTGGAAGCGCGACCGCTGGCCCAAGCCGGCGGATGCCGACCAGGTTGCCGCGTTTGACGGCAACTGGGCGCAGCTTGAGCCGAAGCTGAAGGAAAAAATCGCGGCCGGCAAACCGGCGGCGAGCGCGGACGATATTGCCAATGCCGTCAAGGATTCCATCCGGGCGCTGATGATGATCCGCGCCTATCGGGTGCGCGGTCATCTGGCGGCGAATCTGGATCCGCTGGCAATCGAGAACGATGTCGAACATCCCGAGCTGGAGCCGGAGAATTACGGCTTCACGGACGCGGATATGGGCCGCAAGGTCTATATCGACGGCTATCTTGGTCTCGACTATGCGACCATTCCGGAAATGGTCGAAATCCTGCGACGGACCTATTGCTCGACCATCGGGATCGAATTCCAGCACATATCTTCGCCTGAGGAGAAAGCCTGGCTGCAGGAGCGTATCGAGGGCCCGGACAAGGGCGTTGCGTTTACGCCGGAAGGCAAGAAGGCAATCCTTGCCAAGCTGATCGAAGCCGAAACATTCGAGCGATTTCTGCATCGGCGCTATCCCGGCACCAAGCGTTTTGGTCTTGATGGCGGCGAGGCAGCTGTGCCTGCGCTGGAGCAGATCATCAAGCGCGGCGGCGCCCTCGGCGTGAACGAGATCGTTGTTGGCATGCCGCACCGCGGACGCCTCAACATGCTGGCGGCCGTGATGGGCAAGCCATATGAAAAGATCTTCCATGAGTTTCAGGGCGGCTCGACACAGGCGGCTGAAGGCTTCGGGTCCGGCGATGTGAAATATCATCTCGGCGCGTCTTCCGACCGCGTCTTCGATGGCAATGAAGTTCACCTCACCATGAACGCCAACCCGTCCCACCTTGAGGCGGTCAACCCGGTCGTGCTTGGCCGGACCCGCGCCAAACAGGCAATGGAAGCCGACGAGACCGGCGAGCTCGATCGTTCGCGCAAGCTGCCTCTCCTGCTTCATGGCGATGCGGCCTTTGCCGGCCAGGGCGTGGTGGCGGAATGTTTCGCACTGTCTGGCCTTGCAGGCTATCGCACGGGCGGCACGATCCATTTCATCGTCAACAACCAGATCGGTTTCACGACGAGCCCGATGTATTCGCGCTCATCGCCATATCCGTCGGACGTCGCGCTGATGGTTCAGGCGCCGATCTTTCATGTGAATGGCGATGACCCTGAGGCTGTGACCTATGTCGCCAAAGTGGCGACCGAGTACCGGCAGAAATTTGGCAAGGACGTCGTCATCGACATGTTCTGCTATCGCCGGTTTGGCCACAATGAGGGTGACGAGCCGATGTTCACCCAGCCGGTCATGTACACCAATATCAAAGGCCATGAATCCACGCGCGAAATCTATACAAAGCGCCTGGTCAGCGAAGGTCTTGTCGAAGAGGGCGTGGTCAAGCAGCAGATCAAGGATTTCGAGGACTTCCTCGACAAGGCGTTTGATCAAGGCAAAGAATTTGAAGCCACCAAGGCCGACTGGCTGGATGGTGAGTGGTCGGGTCTTGGTCTGCCGGAAGATGATGAGCGTCGCGGCAAAACAGGCGTTGCGGTCAAGAAGCTGAAGGAAATCGGCGAGACGATCACGGCGGTTCCGAGCAATGTGGACGTTCACAAGACGCTGCGCCGCGTGATCGATGCCCGCCGTCAGGCGATCGACAATGGCGAGGGTCTCGACTGGGCGACGGCTGAACATCTGGCCTTTGCGACGCTGCTGGAAGAAGGCTTTCCGGTCCGCCTCTCGGGGCAGGATTCCGGTCGCGGGACTTTCTCCCAGCGCCACAGCCACTTCGTCGACCAGCAAAGCGGGGCGCGCTACACGCCGCTCAACAATATCGCTGAAGGCCAGGGCCATTATGAAGTGATCGACTCGCTTCTCTCCGAGGAAGCGGTGCTTGGTTATGAGTATGGCTACTCTCTGGCCGATCCCAATTGCCTCGTTCTCTGGGAGGCGCAGTTTGGCGACTTCTCGAACGGGGCGCAGGTCTTCTTTGACCAGTTCATCTCATCGGCAGAACGCAAATGGCTGCGGATGAGCGGGCTCGTCTGTCTGCTGCCGCATGGCTATGAAGGTCAGGGGCCGGAGCACAGCTCTGCCCGCCTTGAGCGCTTCCTGCAGATGTGCGCGGAAGACAATATGCAGGTGGTGAACATCACCACGCCAGCGAACTATTTCCACGCCCTGCGCCGTCAGATCCACCGCGATTTCCGCAAGCCACTGATCATCATGACGCCGAAATCACTTCTGCGTCACAAGCTGGCGACGTCTACGCTGGACGATTTCAACACGAAATCCTCCTTCCACCGCGTCCTCTGGGACGATGCAGAGACGCCGGGCCGCGAAGGCAAGGTGAAGCTGACCAGCGATGACAAGATCCGCCGCGTCGTCATGTGCTCCGGCAAGGTCTATTACGACCTCTTCGAGGCGCGTGAAGAGCGGGGAGACGACGACGTCTACCTGCTGCGGGTCGAGCAATTCTATCCTGTGCCGCGCAAGTCACTGATGCAGGAACTGAAGCGCTTCCCGCAGGCCGAGATGGTCTGGTGCCAGGAAGAGCCCCGGAACATGGGCGGCTGGACCTTCATGCGCGACGAGATCGAATGGGCGTGCAATCAGGTCGGCGCCAAACATCCACGCCCGAAATATGCAGGCCGTCCGCCGTCGGCGGCGACCGCAACTGGCCTGCTTGCCCAACACAACAAGGAGAAGGATGCTCTCATCGCAGCCGCGCTGGGCGACCAGCCGGTGGAAGACAGCATCGTCTCCGCATGACCCCTAACGGAAACGGAAGCATATGACTGATATCGTAGTCCCTCAGCTCGGAGAGAGCGTGACGGAGGCCACAGTTGGCCAATGGCTCAAAAAAGCTGGCGACAAGGTCTCCAAGGACGAGGTTCTGGTCGAGCTCGAAACCGACAAGGTTTCAGTTGAAGTTGCCGCTACGGCAGATGGCACGCTGAGCGAGATCGTCGCCAATGAAGGCGATACGGTCGAGATCGGCGCCGTGCTGGGCCGCCTCGGGAGTGGAAGCGGTGAAGCGCCTGCGCCTGCCTCTGAAAAGAGCGCGCCGGAAGCCGCCAAGGATGAAAGCGCCGAAGAGACCGGTGAGCACGACACTGCACCTCAGCAGGATGCAGGCGGCTCTGATGGTGGGTCCGGCGGCGGTGACCTCACCGATGTGACCGTGCCGCCAATGGGTGAAAGCGTCACCGAAGGCACCATGGGCGAGTTCCTGAAAAAGGTTGGCGACACGGTCTCCAAGGACGAAATGATCGCCGAGATCGAGACAGACAAGGTCGCGCTCGAAGTGCCCGCATCCGCTGATGGAACGATTGCCGAACTGCTCGTGTCGCCGGGCGATACGGTGACGCCGGGATCGGTGATCGCGCGGATCAGCGGCGGTGCTGGCGGCAGTGCGTCTGCCTCGTCCGGTCAGGCCTCTGGCGGGACTGTGGAAAAGGAAGCGCGCGTGACAGAAGGCGCCTCCACGACGCAGACGCCTGCAGAAACAGGCCAGTCGGCTTCCGGTCAGGAAGATCGTCCAGTTTCGCCATCCGTGCGCCGTGTGGCGAGCGAAGGCGGCGTCAATCCGCAGGACATTCCAGGCTCTGGCCGTGATGGCCGCGCAACCAAGGCTGATGCGGTCGACTTCGTCAACAAGGCTGCGCAAGCCCCGAAAGCCGAGAGCAAGCCGAAGGCGCCAAGCGCACAGCGTGAGATCGGTCCACGCGAAGAACGCGTAAAAATGACCCGTCTTCGCCAGACGATTGCCCGCCGCCTGAAAGAGGCGCAGGACACAGCCGCCATGCTGACCACGTTCAACGATGTGGACATGTCGGCCGTGATGGCGCTGCGCTCGAAGTACAAAGAGAGCTTTGCCGAGAAGCATGACGTGAAGCTCGGCTTCATGGGCTTCTTCACCAAGGCCATCGTGTCGGCCTTGCAGGAGATCCCAGCGGTCAATGCAGAGATCGACGGCAGCGATATCATCTACAAGAATTACTATGATATCGGCATGGCTGTCGGCACCGAAAAAGGCCTGGTTGTTCCGGTCATCCGTGACTGTGACGAGCTGTCGATTGCCGGGATCGAGCGTGAGCTGGGCAATCTCGCCCGCAAGGCCCGCGACGGCGACCTGACGATCGGGGACATGCAGGGCGGCACCTTCACCGTCACCAATGGCGGGGTTTATGGCTCGCTGATGTCGACGCCGATCCTCAACCCTCCGCAGTCTGGCGTGCTTGGCATGCACCGGATCGAGCAGCGCCCTGTCGCTATCGACGGCAAGGTCGAGATCCGCCCGATGATGTATCTGGCGCTCTCCTATGACCACCGCATCGTCGACGGCAAGGAAGCAGTGACATTCCTTGTTCGCGTGAAAGAAGCGCTGGAAGATCCAGAGCGTATGCTGCTCGACGTCTAGGCGGTCTTGATAGCTTAAGAATTAGAAACGCCCGGGCAGAGATGGCCGGGCGTTTTCCGTTGGAGCGGACTTTCTTCTCTACCGCCTAATCCCCATTTCCCATGCGGTGTCGTCGCCGCCGCCTTTCCAGGCGGCGTAGGCCACAGCGCCTTCGAGACCTGCCGCATCCATCAGGGTGCGCGGCCAGTCGTTTTCCTCGATGTTTTTGACATGGATGGGATGCACGCCCCAGAGGAGCTGGGCGCGGCGAAGGCGCGCGTCGTCCGCTGAGCCGTAGAGAATGAAATAGCGCCCGCGATGCTTGGCAAACTGTGCCAGGCGGCGGGCAGAGCCTGTGCGGAGCGCGAGCGCCTCGGCCTTGACCGCGAAGGCAAGAGACTGGGCGGCGCGGGCGACAATGTCGATGACGCGCTCATCATCGCGGTCGCCCATGAACTGGCGCAGAGAGTCGCGATAATCGGCCGCTTCCTCTGTCGCCTTTATGATCCGGTCCATGATGGCGACGGCGGTGGGCGGATGGCGGCCGACGGCGGTTTCGGCGGACAGCATGACGGCATCGACACCCTGATAGATGGCGGTCGCGACATCGCCTGCCTCTGCGCGTGTCGGGGCGGCGTTCTCGATCATCGATTCCAGCATCTGCGTCGCGACAATGACGGGGCGGCCCACCTCCCGCGCCTCGCGGACGATGCGCCGCTGGATGATCGGGACCTGTTCGAGCGGGAATTCGACGCCAAGGTCGCCGCGCGCAATCATGACGCCGTCCGAAGCGCGGATGATCGCGTCGAGATCATCGAGGGCGCCGGGTTTTTCGATCTTGGAAATAAGCGGTGCGCGTGCGCCGATCGCGGCCTTCGCCTCTTTCACATCCTCTACGGACTGAACGAAGCTCAGCGCGACCAGATCGACGCCAAGATCGAGCGCGAAGGCGAGGTCTTCGCGGTCCTTGTCGGTCATGGCTTTCAGCGGCAGGGTCTTGCCGCGAACGGTGAAGCCCTTGCGGTCAGAAAGCGTCGCGTGAAAGGCGGGCGTGACGCGTGGGTGGTCTCCTGCCTCGCTGACGGTGAGAAGAACCTTGCCGTCGTCGCATAGGATCTCGTCACCTTCTTCCAGTTCGGTGAGGATTTCCGGATGGGGGACAGGAATGGTGTCCTTCTGGTCGGTCGTTTCATCGCCGATAAGCTTGTAGTTCTGACCATAAGAGAGCTTCAGTTCGCCGCCCGGAAACGCGCCAACGCGAATTTTCGGGCCCTGCAGGTCTGCAAGGATTGCGAGCGGTCGGCCCATCGCTGCTTCTGTGGCCCTGATGGCATGGAAAGTCGCGGCGTGGGTCTCATGATCTCCATGGCTGAAATTCAGGCGGAAGAGATCGGCGCCGGCTTCGGCGAGGAGGCGGATCGATTTCGGGCTGGAGCTTTTTGGACCGATCGTCGCCAGAATTTTCGCATTCCGCCCGCGCAGGCGGGGGAGTGTCATGGTGAAGTCTTCCAGATCGGGCGCGGCAAATCGCATTTGAACCTTTTACCAGTCTGGCGCGACTATCCTTATAGAACAAGTTGAAAACGGGCCCGGATAAACCGGCCAGGTGAGCGGCTGGCTGCGCGCTGGCAGCCCCGGCTTATGCTGACGGCGCGGCGGCTGCTGCTGATGAGGAATGAGGCGACCGAAGCGGTCCAGGAAAGCTGGGCGGCGATCTGCAGGGGGTGGTTCGGTCTCCGGGATCCGTCGCGCTTTCCGGCCTGGTGCTGCGAGATCAAGCTTCTGGAGCTGCAGCTTTCAAAGCTGGACGCGAATTAACCTCGGGGACGGAACGGCGGTTTAGCGTGTCCGTTGTTCAGGTCCAAGCAGAATGCTGAAAAGGAAACCGCTATGAAACGCACATTGCTCACAGCTACCGCAGCTATTGCCCTGATGGCGACACCTGCAATTGCGCAGGCCGCAGACGCAGACGTGAACGCGCAGACCGAAGCCGAGATCACGACCGATGTCCCGGACGTGCAGATCGAAGGTGGAACCGAGATGGACACCATGCTCGAGACGGAAACGCCGAGCGCCACCACCCCGAGTTGGGACGGCGATTCCGAGCTCGATACCCAGCCTGGTGTGGATGATGGCATGGGCGGCGAGTATTACGAAAGCGAAGAAGACGCGATCGCCGACTCTGATCTGGAAACCGGAACTGACGTCGAAATAGATACGCCGGCCCTGGATGCCGAGACGGACACTCAAACCGAGCTGGATGTCGAGACCAAGACCGAGACGAATGAGGATTTCGGTCAGGGCGGCAATTACTATGAGAACAAGGAAGCGGCCGAAGCCGATGCCGATCTCTATTCAGATGAAGTCGATGCACTGAAAGACGAGAAAGATGTCGAAATGGATGTCGAGACCGACGTCGAGGCCGAAGCTACCACCGATGACGGCATGGGCGGCCCAGAAGCGGCCAACCGCGACGATGCGGCCACGCGTTACAGCGATATCAATGAGGTCAGCAATCCCGACGTCGATGTCGATGGTCTGACTGAATACGAAGAAGAGCAGATCGAAGAAGCCGGTGAAGATGCCGCGCAGGATATCGATAAGCTCGAAAAGGATAGCCTGAACTACTAATCAGGTGTCTGCAAAAAGACCAAAGCCCCGCAGTCTGAAAGCTGCGGGGCTTTTCTTGTTGGTTGCGCGCCCGGTCAGGCTTCGAGTTCGACATCCCAGTAAAGGTAATCCATCCAGGTGGCGTGAAGATGGTTTGGCGGGAAACGACGGCCGATTTCCTGAAGCTGGTAGTTCGTGGGGCGGACAGGTTTTCGATGCGGCACCATGCCCGCATCCTTGGGCATGCGGCCGCCCTTTTTCAGATTGCAGGGCGAGCAGGCGGCGACGATGTTTGTCCAGCTGGTCCGGCCACCGCGCGATCGCGGGACGACGTGATCAAAGGTCAGCTCATTGCCAGCGCCGCAATAGACGCACTGGAAGCTGTCGCGCAGAAAAACGTTGAACCGGGTAAAGGCGGGTGAGCGGTCCTGGCGGACGAATTCGCGCAGCGCGATAACTGACGGCAGGCGCATCTCGAAGCTCGGGCTGCGCACCACGGTGTCGTATTCGGCGATGATATCCACGCGATCGAGGAAGACCGCCTTTACCACATCCTGCCAGGGCCAGAGCGAGAGCGGATAATAGGAAAGTGGCCGGAAGTCGGCGTTCAATACAAGAGCGGGCCGCCCATTTGGTGGGTTCGTCAGGACTTCAGGCACTGCGGCCTCCTTCCTGTCCCTTTGTAGCGGCTGACTGGATGTCAGTGAACACGCGCCTCCATCGGTTGTGACGGGAGAATTACTGATTCCCGACTACGAGTTTATGACAGTTTCGCCCTTTGGCCAGCGTCAATGCGCAATTTTGCCCGGTCCTGTTGTAAATGCTGCAGGTCATGCGTCCCCGCCGCCGCTTGCTGAATAGGCTTTTGCGCGCGCGGCATTGATCCAGCCCCAGAGAAGATGGGCGGCGACGCCGCGCCACGGCCGCCATGATTCGGCAAGTTCGGTGAAGGCCTTTGAGGCGTAGCGGTCCTCGTGGCCGCTGAGCTGGCGGTAGGCCTCCATCAGGCCGACATCTGCGATCGGAAACGCATCGAGCCGGCCGCAATAGAGAAGGAAGAGGTCGGCGGTCCATGGACCGATGCCTTTGACGGCGAGGAGTTCGGTGCGCGCCTCATCGATGTCGGCATGGTAGACACGTTCAAGGTCCAGCGTGCCTGTCTGGACCGCTTCAGCAATGGATTTGAGATGCCGGATCTTCGGGCGCGAGAGACCGCAGCCGCGCAGCGTGTCTTCACTGGCGGCCAGCATGGAGGCGGGCGTGATGTCTCCAAGCTCCGCCTCGACACGCCCCCAGATGGAGGCGGCTGCCTTTGTCGTGATCTGCTGGAAAGCAATCATGCGGGCAATGGTGTGGTAGCCGGGCGGGCTGTAGCGCCAGTCGGGCAGGCCGGTCACCGCGAAGGCCGCCTTGAAGGCCGGGTCCCGTGCCATCAGCGTGTCGCAGGCCTCTTTGAGGGTGGCATCGCTCGGTTTTGTCATGCGGTTTGACCTCGTCGGCTGGCAAAGGGCTTTTCTACCGCATTAAAGCCAGCACCGCGACTGTCTGAGCTTGCCGGGGCGTGAAGGCTTTGACGTTCGCCGTACAAGGCGTATCCTGCGCGCAGAAAAGACAGGGAGAGACGACATGGCAGACGGACACGGCGCGGGCGGACAGGCCCAGTTTCGCGAAATGATGGAAGGCACGAAGGAAGACTGGGAGATCATCTCCGAGCATTCGCGTATCTTCAACAAGGGCCTCGCCAAGCGCGTTCTCGACCATCTCCGCCTGCTCGACGGTGACTATGGCGGCTTCCCGGTCGACCGGCTGGAGCATTCACTGCAGACCGCGACCCGAGCCCACCGCGATGGGCGGGATGAGGAATATGTCGTCTGCGCCCTGCTCCATGATATCGGCGATACGCTGGGCAGCATGAACCACCCGGACGTGGCGGCTGCGATCCTCAAACCCTTCGTGTCAGAAGAAAACCTCTGGATGGTCGCCAATCACGGTGTTTTCCAGGGCTATTACTTCTTCGAGCATCTCGGTCTGGACAAGAATATGCGCGACCAGTTCCGGGACAACCCGCACTTCCAGCGCTGCGCCGAGTTCTGCCACAAATATGATCAGGCCGCGTTTGATCCCGAATACGAGAGTGAGACGCTCGACTTCTTTGAGCCGATGGTTGAGCGCGTCTTCTCCAAGCCAAAAAACTCGATCTATCTGCGCAAGAAGGCAGAAGCCGAGGGGGCCAGCGCCTGAAGCCTGATCGTTGTTTGAGGCCCCGGTCTTTCGCTGCGCGAAAACCGGGGTGACGCCTATACCGGGTCGCTTGGTTTGAGATCAGCGCGGGTGCGACGCTGCGCGGCGAGACCTTCATCGAGCAGACGGTCCGAGGCGGCCTCAAGCTCATCCTTCATGCGGGCGAACATATCCTTGCGGCCAAGGCCGGCAGGGACCGGGGGCAGGACTTCATAGACGACGAGACCTGAGCGCCGAACCATGCCGCGCGGCTTCCAGCACAGGCCGGAATTGGTGGCCAGCGGCACGACCGGCACGCCGAGCTGGCTGTAGAGCGCGGTGATGCCGGCTGATTTGTAGTCGAGCGTGGCGCCGGCGGGTTGGCGCGTGCCTTCCGGATAGATGACGATCTGACGGTCTTTGTCGCGGCGGGCCTTGGCCTCGCGCATCATTTTTTTCAGTGTCCTCGTGGTGCCTGCCCGGTCGATGGGGATCATCTTCGCTTTCAGCGCGTACCAGCCGAGCCCCGGATACCAGAGAAGTTCGCGCTTGAGGATGATTGCAGGGTCGGAGAAGAGAATGAAGGGGATGAAGATGTCCAGCATGGACTGGTGCTTTCCGGCGATGAGAGCAGCGCCCGGCTGGATGTGCTCGCGGCCTCGCAACTCAACCCGGATCCCACAGATAAGGCGCAGCCCGACCCGTATGTACTGCGCGTAGTAGCGGATGGCCGTCATGGCGATGCGCCGCGGCAGGAGCAGGGTCGGCAGGCAGGAAATGGCAACCACGGCCATGCCGCCATAGAGCCAGATCACGAAGAAGATCGAGCGGATTGTGTTCAAAGCGAACTCCTCAGCGAATGGCGGACCGTCAGGCGGGCCGCGATTCGGGCGGCCAGCGCGCCAGCAATGGGCGCGACGGCGAGGATGGTGATGTCCCAATAATCGAGCGAGAGCTTGGGCAGAAGCTCGCTAGGCACGCTTGAGCTTTGAGCTGAAAAGACAATCATCGCGGTGACCGCGAGCGCGGCGAGCGAGCCTGCCGCGCCAGCCTTAAGCCCGAGCAGCCAGAACCGGCGCTCAAAAAGGCGCGCAATGAACCGGTCCTCTGCGCCCGCGAGATGCAGGACGTCGACAATGTCCTTGCGGGCCAGAAGCGCAGCATGTGTGGCAAAGGCGATAACGGAGATCGCGGTCATGGTGAGCAGGAGCACCATGCCGATGGCGGCGACCCGCAGCGTGGCAAGGGCGCGGCGGACCTCAGCGGCATAGGCCGAGTGGGCTTCGGCGCGGCCCTCTATGCCCGCGGCGGCCAGCCTTTCGTTAATCAGATCAGCCAGCGCAATCGCGTCGCCGGACGTGTCCACGGCAATGAGGAGGGGCAGCGGAATACCGTCAGGTATGCCGCCCGGGCCGAAACTCGGCGAAAGGAGGTCATCAAGCTCATCTTCGGTCAGGACGTGCGCGCGATCGACATCCGGCAGGTCAGCGATGAGTGTGGCGGCCGCTTCGGCGCCGCGCCTGTCGGTGTCGCTGACACGTACCGTCATTTCTCCTTCGACCTGCGCGGTCCAGGCTTCTGCGGCCGTATAGGTCCCGCGTGCGGTCAGCGTGGCGAGCACGGCCAGAAAGCAGAGCGCCGCCACCACGAAAAAGAGCGCAGCTTCGCGCGCATCGCTTTCGGGCAGGAGGGGATTCATCCGGAGCGTCATGCCTTCTCATAGGCGGTGTCTGCAAAGAGCAGCCCGTCCTGAAGCTTGAGCACGGGCGAATTGAACTCGCGGATGATGTGCATGTCGTGGGTGGCGATGATCACGGTGGTGTTGAGGCGGCGATTAAGCTCGATGAAAAGGCGGAAGATACGACGCGCCATGTCCGGATCGACGTTGCCTGTCGGTTCGTCGGCGATGAGGAGGTCCGGCTTGTTGATCAGTGCGCGGGCGATGGCAAGGCGTTGCTGCTCGCCCCCGGACAGCGCAGGCGGGAAAGCGTGGATGCGCTCTCCCAGACCGACCCACCGGACAAGGTCGACCACCTCATCGGTATAGTCTTCGGGCTTTTCGCCGCTGACCCGGAGAGGCAGGGCGACGTTCTCGAAGGCGGTCAGATGATCGAGCAGCCGGAAATCCTGAAAGACGACTCCGATGCGCCGGCGGATGGCCGATAGCTGTTTGCGGGAGAGGTCAGAGGTGCGCTGGCCGAAGAGACGGACTTCTCCCGACGTCGGCGCATGAGCGAGATAGAGCAGTTTCAGCAATGAGGATTTGCCCGCGCCCGATGGGCCCGTCAGAAAGGTGAAGGTGCCGGGCTTCAGACGAGTATCGATATCGGTCAGGATGTCGTCAGCTGTATCATAGCGCAGGGTAACGCCATTCAGCTCGACGGCCGTTTCACCGGTCAGAGGCGGTGCCGCACGTGTCATCAGTTTCCTTTCGAATCCGCAGCGGTCCAATCGACTATTCCAGAGAATTGGGCGAAACTCCAAGCCATGATTCTCACCTGTCCGAATTGCGAGACCCAGTATTTCGCTCAAGACTCAACGATCGGTGAGTCCGGGCGGACGGTGAAATGCGCCGCCTGTGAGCATTCCTGGTTCGTCGGTCAGGCCGAGGAGGCCGCGATGGGCGGGCTGCGGGCGGGCGGGGCCCATGAAGCCTATCGCAAGCGGGTGCGCGCGCGCCGCGAAAAAGCCAGCCGGACAATCGCCATGATCAGCTGGGCGGCGGCGGCCTGCCTTCTGGTCGCTGTATTTGGCGGCGCCATCATCATGCGCAATCAGGTAGTGGAGGCCTGGCCCCAGTCAGCGTCTGCCTTCAGCGCACTTGGCCTCAAGGTGAACCGCTTCGGCATGGAGTTCGCCAATGAGAATGCCGAGCGGTATCTGAATGGAACCGTGCCTGTGCTGGAGATCACCGGAGAGGTGCGAAACTTCACCCGTAAAGTGCGAACGGCCCCGCTGGTCGAGGTGCGCCTTATGGATGATGAGGGTATCCCCATTGCGACTTATTATGCTGACGTGGCCCCGGGAGAGATCGGCGCTGGCGAGACCGGCGCATTCGTCAAACGGATCGAAGACCCGCCTTTCGAGGCGTTCGAGCTGGAGCTTGGACTTGCAAGTGGGCGTGAGGTGCCAGAAGGCGAGGTTCAGGCCATCGCTGAGACCCGCGCCGAGGAGAGACAATGACCCACGCCAGACAGGATATCGACGTCGTCCTTGGCGAAGCCGAGCTCATGGAGATGGTCGACCGGCTGGCCGAGACGCTGGCGCCGCGTCTGACGGGGGACTGGTCTGCGATCAACATCCTGATCGGGGCGACACCCTTTACCAGCGATCTCATGAAAGCTCTGGCACGCCGGGGCATTCATCCGGTCCTTGATGCGCTGTGGCTGGAGAGCTACCGCGATGCGCGCGAAAGCTCGGGCCGCGTCAATGTGCGCGCCGACATTACGCGGCCTGTCACGGGGCGCGGCGTCCTCCTGATTGATGATGTCTTCGATACAGGCCGCACGCTGTCCTTTGCGCGCAAGCATCTTCTGACCAAGGGCGCGCGGGAGGTGATTACAGTGGCCCTCGCACGCAAGCCATCGGCGCCGGCCGGGGCGGATGATGTCGACTTTCACGCCTTCGATGCGCCGGAGCGGTTTCTTGTCGGCTATGGCATGGACGATGCCGGCCTCTATCGCGGCCTGCCCTATATCGGCGCGCTCGACTGACTACATGACCGGTTGAGGTGTTGTGGCTGCGTTAGTGGGCACTTTGCGGTCCAGCCATGACATTATGTCGGCGACGACGCTTCCGGTGCCAGGCTCATCGACAATCCAGTGCGCGTGGCCAGGATATTCCAGATAGTCACCCGGCGTTGCGGCCTCTCTATACTTCTGTCCGACACGGCGAACCGCCTTGATCGGAGTGGCACGGTCCTTGGCGGCACCGATTGTCAGCGTTGGGATCGACACGGCTTTTTCGTCGATGGGGGCGGGCTCTGAGAGGTCACGATAGACCTTGCCGGAATCGAAGCGGGCCCGCGCATAGATCGCGTCGTGGCGCGCTGAGGGGACCTCATTCAGGACGCCCCATTTGAAGCCGAACTTGCCGACCTTGTAGCTGTTCTCCGGAATTTTCTTGCTGCCGGATTTCAGCACACTCCAGAAAGTGATCATCAGGCGGAGATCCTGCACCTGGCAGTCCGGTGTCTGGGCGGGTGTCAGGAAGATCGCCGCAGAGGCATCGCCGCGCGCCGCAAGATTCTGCGCAATCAGCCCACCCATGGAATGCCCCATGATAACGGGCTTTTTGCCTGTCTCGGCCGTGAGCGTCTTCGCCTGCTCCGACATCGCCTCAATATAATCGTCTAGCGTGAGATCTTTCAGGGTTTCTGGCGGGTCTTCGATGGTTCGCTGATCGGCAAAAAGGGTCGGCGCTTCGACGCGCCAGCCTGCGGCTTCAAAGTCGTGGCGCATCGTGTCCCAGGCCTCGCCGCCGCAGCCGACGCCGTGGATCATCAGGATTGTCCTCGTCATTCTCGCCGGCCTTTCTGGGTTTCGATGGAGTGGTTCTCGCCTGCCCAGTGGCGAAAGCGTTCTGCCACGGCCTGATAGACCGGGCGCTTGAAGGGCACGATGGCAGCGGGTGCTTCGCTGAGACGGGCCCAGCGCCAGGCGTCGAACTCAGGCGTGTGCCTGTCGAGCCTTATATCGCTGTCGGAGCCTTTGAATTTCAGCGCAAACCATTTCTGACGCTGGCCGATAAAAGCGCCGGGCATGCGCCGGCGCACTTCGGCAGGAAAATCATAGTGGAGCCAATCGGTTGTCTCTTCCAGCACATCGACAAGCTTGCCGGAGACGCCCACTTCTTCTTCCAGCTCCCGGAGGGCTGCGTCTTGCGGGCTTTCGCCCTCATCGATCCCGCCCTGAGGCATCTGCCACTGAAAGGCGCCGCGGCCATTTATGCGGCGACCAAGGAAAATGTATCCGCTGGCCGAGAAGAGGACGAGCCCGACATTCGGGCGGTAAAGACTTGGATCGGGCTGACTGGTCACCCGGTCGTGTCTAATGCCTCGCGGCGCAATTGCCCACCCGGTTCGGCGTCTGCAGACGCAGTTTCGGTCACGCGTGGCTGGTCTGGCGACAGATGCGTCGCGGCAGACGCGGGTGCCAGCACGACGCCCTTGCCCGACAGCTGTTCGGTCCAGGCTTTCAGGATGTCGATGGTGACGGGATAGGCAAAGCCCGCCCCGACCGCTGCCCCATTTTCAAGCGCGAGGGTTTCAAGTTCCAGCAGCTTTTCCTGGATTTCGCCACCATCCGGACGGGTATCGATCTGTGTGTCGGCGCTGCGATATCTGAGCTTTGCAGGACCCGCTGCGGCCGAGATGGCAGACTGGCTGAGACTGCCGTCTTCAACGAAAGCCAGACCGCGCGCTGAAAGGAGGCGGGCGATGGTGCTTGAGGCGCGGTCATCGCGGGCGAACCGTCCGCCCTGATAATTGGTGATCCCGAAATAACCGGTGGCGCTCGCCAGAACGGTGTTGAGGCGGCCCTCCAGCGCGGTGTCGTCCATCGCAACCATGAGCGTGTTCGGAGCAGGGCGCTGCGCGGCAATTTCATAGGTTTCCATCGGCACTTCCAGCAGGACTTCATGTCCAGCTGCGCGCGCCCGGTCGATCCAGCCCTGAAGGTCGTAGGTCGTCGGCGCAAAGGAGAGCGTCACTTCCGGGGGCAGTTCTTCGATAGCGGAGCGGGTATGCGTGCGATTTATACCCAGGCCACCGAGGATGATGGAGACGGTCGGGCGGCCTTCCGGATTTGCGAATGGCCGGGCATAGACGCCAGCGGGCGTGCGGCCATCATCGGCGATCTTGGGCAGCTGTCCGCCTAGGGCCGGTTCGCTGACGGCAGAGACGGGGGCCGGTGGCAGGGCGATGGCGCTTCGCGTGTCCTGCCAGGACTGGCCGGTCGAGACACTGACGCCATTGATGCGGACGGTTGGCGCTGATTGAGACGCCTCGCCCGAGCTGCCGACGCTGACGATGCGCGATGTCCCATTGGTATACTCGACCCCGAGATCAGGGCCACTGGCGGCCATCTCGTCCGTCACGAATGGCGGCGGGGGGGCATCTTCAGTGAAAGATTGAGGCGAGGGTCTGGCTGGCGGCGGGTTCGCAGCGGCAAGACGTGTCTTGAGCTGTGGAGAGACAGTGGTCGGCGCTTCAGGCTCGAAGAGGGCGATCTGTCGGACGGGACTTGCGGACGCGTCGTCGCCCCAGAGATGAATCGCTGTGCCCGTACCCGCCACGATGAGCGCAAAGGCGCAGCAACTCATGATTCCATGCACGACACCGCTGCGAAGCGGAGAAGGGTCGTGCGTCACCCGTTGCTGCATAAAGCGGGTCTCCGGTGGTCTGCCAGTATCCAGTCTGAGCTGGATACTGGCAGTCACACGTTAAGACATCGCAAACCTGCGTTAACCCGCCTGCGGTGTGTCGGTCGCGCTCATCTGTCCGCCGCGCAGCACTTCGAGGGCCCGGTCAAGCTGGTAGTCATCGCCCTCATAATCTTCCGGAGGCTGTTCGCTCGGAAGATGCGGAATCTCTCGCTCGACGCCATCTTCATTGATGAGGGCGTTTGGCAGGTCGGCTTCGGAGAAGCGGCGGATACGGGCGAGTTCTTCTTCGGAAACGCGGGTCTGGGCGACTTCCATGTCCGGCACGATCCCCGTTGCCTGGATCGAGCGGCCTGACGGCGTGTAATAGCGTGACGTCGTGAGGCGGATGGCGCCGCGATCGGTGCCAAGCGGAATAACGGTCTGGACAGAGCCCTTGCCGAAGCTTGTCATGCCAAGCACCGTCGCGCGGCCGCGGTCCTGAAGGGCGCCAGCGACGATTTCAGAGGCCGACGCAGTGCCATTATTGATCAGGATGACGATCGGCACGTTCTGGAAAACTTCTCCGGACCGGGCATTGTAGCGGGCAATATCACTTGGACGCCGGCCGATCGTGGAGACAACTTCGCCGCCGGACAGGAATTTGTCCGTGACCGAAATTGCCTGGTCGAGCAGGCCGCCGCCATTGTTGCGAAGATCGAGAACGATGCCCTCAGGACGTCCGCCGATCTCCTTGGAAGCCGCTGCAAACGCGTCTTCGAGCAGGTCGGTCGTGCGCTCATTGAAGGTCGAGATGCGGAAATAGGCGATCTCGTCGTCGACCATCTTCCAGTCGACCGATTTCGGGCGAATGACTTCGCGCTCCATGGTGACGTCAAACGGGTCTTCGCCGTCGCGCATCACCGTGACAATAATTTCAGAGCCCGGCGGGCCGCGCATGTCAGCGACAGCGTCGTCAATGTTGAGGCCGACGATCGGCTTGCCATTGATCGCGGTCAGCAGATCGCCGCTTTCAAGACCGGCGCGGCTTGCTGGCGTGTCGTCCATTGGTGTGATGACTTTTATGAAGCCATCTTCCATCTGGACCTCGATGCCGAGACCGCCATACTCGCCGGAGGCCTGGACCTGCATGGCTGAGAAATCTTCTGCTGAAAGATACGTGGAATGTGGATCCAATGACCCGAGCATGCCGTTTATGGCCGCTTCCATTGCCTCTGGCTCATTAATTTCGGTGACATAGTCGGCGCGGGCGCGGGCGAGCACTTCTGCGAAGAGGTCAAGCTGGCGGTAGGTTTCCGCGCGGCTGTCGGACATGCCCGGTTCCGGCCAGGCGACGGCGGACACGCCAACGGCGACCCCGCCCATCACGACACCGATTGCAGCCCCTGTCAGCATTGCTCTCATGGTCATCATTTCTCCTGTGGCGGCTTATCCGCCCTGCATCCAACGTGCCGGATTCATCGGCACGCCTTTCCGCCTGACTTCAAGATAGAGTTCAGGCGGCGGATTTTCACGTTCGGACATGCGTCCGACCGGTTCTCCGGCGCGTACCGTCTGTCCGGGGGTGCCGTAAATACGGCCCATTCCGCTCAGAAGAATATGGTATCCATCACTTGTGGAAATGATCAAGAGCTGACCGTAGCTTCTAAATGCCTCAGCATATTCAATTGTGCCGTCCACGGGGGCCACGATATCGGCATTCGAGCGTGGCTGAATATAGAGACCCTTGGCTGTTTCCCCGCCCGGAAGGTCATCGCCCCAGGTGCGCGAGACAAGGCCCGACACGGGCTGGATCAGCCCGCCAAGCGCTTCGCGGCCAAGCGGTCGCAGGTTGGCAACGGCCGGGCTGCGGGCCGGGTTTCTCGGGGCATCGCTGACAGTCGGCGACGTGCGCGTGGCGGCGAGCTGTATCTGGGCGCGCGGCTTGATCGCGGGGGCGCGGGGGGCTTGCGTCTCCAGCGCGGCGAGTAGATCGCGCAGGGTTTCTGCCTCCCCGGCGATCTGGCGCACACGGGCGCGCAAGGCCTCTGCCTCTCCGGATACGCTTTCATACTGGGCGCGTTTGGAGGCAACCAGCGTTTCGATCTCGGCCTGCTTGGCGGCAAGACGGTCTTCGGCGGCGGCGAGGCGTTCCTGTTCCTCGAGGACTGATTCCTCAAGCGCCTTCAGCTCCGTAATCTCTGCTGCCAGCTCATCGGTGCGTTGATTGATACGCGGTGCGGTCGCGCTCATCACGATGGCCGCGCGGATGGCGGCGTTTGCTTCATTGGGTGAGGCGATCAGGGCCGGCGGGCGGTGACGGCCGGAGACGGCGAGGTTCGCCATGATGTCTTCGAGGTTCTCATTCCCCTCGATCAGCGCTTCACGGGCAGCGGTCAGCCGGGTCTCGAGGTCGATGAGCTTGAGCTCGGACGCGGCGGCCTGCTCTTCGCGCCGCCGGCTCTCCAGCGCTGCGGAAATAAGCTGGCGTTCAAGATCGGTGACATCGCGGCTGCTGGCGGACTCTGCGTTTTCGAGCGCTTCGAGCTGGCGGATGGCAGACTGGCGCTGGCTCTCAAGGGCAGAGAGTTCCTCGCGCGTAAATTCGCGGGGCGCCGCGGCCATGAGGCAGCCAGCGAGCGGGATGATAAGAAGGCGTAGCAGGCGATGGCGCATGGGCCCTCAATGCCATGGCGAGGGTCACCGTATCCTTAACAAAAGGCCAGGCGGCAGAAAGGATTGCAGGTCGGGGTGCTGGCGAAAGCGAGGTCGCTTGCGATGCGCGAGATGCGCAACCTAGAGGGCTGGCTCGAAAACGACCGACTGCACCAGAATGGCCCGCTGCTTTTCCGGCACGACGGGACGTATGCCGAGATAATCGTAGCCCGCATCGGTGCCCGGCGTGCGCTCGGGCGGGGTCCAGGTAAAGACGCTGTCAGCAAATTCACGCGTGATGGTGAATTTTTCCCAACCGGACTCGATTGCGCTGCCGACCGAGTAATTCACCCGCATCTGCTCAGCGCCGTACTGATCGGCCGCGCGGGCCCGGATGGTTATCCGAACTTCCCGCCCAGCGAAGACGGTTTCCAGATCCCGGTCGAGGATGAAATGGGGCCCGCGAATCGGATCATCAGCGAGCGTGGCAGCGGCGACTTCGATACGAAGGGCGGCTTCGCCGTCAGCGCGCACCAGCGAAATGTCTGCATCGCCGCCAGCAACGAAGCGGTTGAGCTGCGCCCCGCTGACCTCAATGCGCCGGTAATCGGTGTTCCCGCCGCTGACCGGACCTGTCGGCCTGGTGTTAAAGCCGGGCAGGACAGCAATAGCGACCATGACAGCCGCAGCCAGAAAAGCGCACAGGAAGAAAATTCTATCGGTCATGCTGTCGGTGGCTGGTCCCGGCGATGAGGGGGAAATATTGGTCTCTAGACGCTGGAAAACACGTTGGCCAGTTGATAGCAAGCAGGCACCGTTCTTGCGAAGCGGAAGTGTAGACTGCGCGGAGCCTTTGAGATGACATCAACTGCATTGGGCAGGCGGGCGCGTGAAGCTCGCGACTGGATGCTATATAATTGTTTTCCGCTCTGGAGCCGCGAAGGCGTCCTGGCGAGCAATCTGTTTCGCGAGGCGCTGGATATCACGCACCGGCCCATCGACAGCGATGCGCTGCGCGTCCGTGTGCAGGCGCGTCAGGTCTATATGTTTGCGGAGGCCAAGCGTCTTGGCTGGGATGAAGGACGTGCCGACAGGCTGATTGCCTATGGTGTTGAGGCGCTGGCGGGGCCTGCCTTGCGGCCTGACGGGCTGATCGGAAGAAAGATTGCCGCCGATGGACGTGGCCTGACCGACGACACCGCCGATCTCTATGATACGGCCTTCGCGCTGTTCGCCTTCGCCCATGCTGCGCGTCAGGGTCATGAAATGGCGTCGGCGCATGCGCGCCAGCTGCTCGCCAACGTCGATGCCAAGCTTGAAGACGTAAAGCATGGGGGCTTCGCAGAGAGCCTGCCAAAGGGCGACTACCGGCTTCAGAACCCGCACATGCATCTTCTGGAGGCAAGCCTTGCCCTCTATGAAAGCGAAGACAAGCGCGATCACCTGAACCGGGCAAATGACCTGGTCGCATTGCTCGACGAGAAGATGTTCGATCATGAGACCGGCACGATCGGTGAGACGTTTGGTCCGGACTGGTCAAAGGAGACGGCGCCGGACAGGCTCTATGTCGAGCCGGGGCACCAATTCGAGTGGGTCTGGCTGCTGAAGACGCATGCGGATGCGGCCGGCGGGGAACTCAACCCCGCCATCAACAGGCTATACGATATCGGCCTTAGAACCCTCGATGCTGATGGCCGGGTCTTCGCAAAGGCGACCCGCGAAGGTCAGATCGTCGATGGCTCCCGGCGCACCTGGATGCAGACCGAAGCGCTGAAAGCGCATCTGGCAATGCTGGAGCTTGGGGCCGATGAGCAGTGCGATGCGCGGGCGGTCGAATGCTTTGATGTGCTGATGGATGAGTATCTGACGCCTGAGGGCGGGTGGATCGATAGCTACCATGCCGACGGACAGGTCGCATCGGACGAAATGCCTGCCTCGACAGGCTATCATGTCGTGCTGGCGTTTTCGGAGCTGTTGCGCGTGACGGGCGTCTGAGCTTAAACCGCGCGGATACATTCAAGACTTTCTCGATCAGGAGACACAGATGCCCAAACTCGCCCTCGTCCGGCACGGCCAGAGCCAGTGGAACCTCGAGAACCGGTTTACCGGGTGGTGGGATGCCGACCTGACGGCAAAGGGCGAGGCTGAAGCAAAGCAGGCTGGCGAGCTTCTCAAGGAGGCCGGGTTTGAACCACAACTCGCTTTCTCAAGCATGCAGACCCGTGCCATCCGTACGCTCTGGATTGCGCTGACCGAAATGGACCGTGTCTGGCTTCCTGTCGAAAAGAGCTGGCGGCTGAATGAGCGCCATTATGGCGGGCTGACCGGGCTCGACAAGAAAGAGACCGCCGAGAAGCATGGCGAGGATCAGGTCCAGATCTGGCGCCGGTCCTATGACATACCGCCGCCGCCAATGGAGGCAGGCAGCGAATATGACATGTCTGGTGATGCGAGATATGCCGGGATCGACATCCCGGCCACAGAAAGTCTGAAGCTCACGCTGGAGCGCGTCCTGCCTTACTGGCACGAGACGATCGCCGCGCGCCTGCGCCATGGCACGGACATCGTGATCGCCGCGCACGGCAATTCGCTGCGCGCGCTGGTCAAACACCTCTTCCAGGTCGAAGATGACAAGATCACGGGCGTGGAGATACCGACAGGCAATCCGCTGCTGATTGAGCTTGGCAGCGGCCTGCAGCCCGTATCGGCGCGCTACCTAGACGCGGCGCGCGCGACCGGCCTTCCAGAGCTTCCCTGACCGAGATGCCTTGCAGCGATGAAAGCATGATGCGCCGGGCGATCGCGCTTGCGCGTGTCCAGCATGGCCGCACGGGCGAGAACCCGGCCGTCGGGTGCGTGATCATGGGCGCCGATGGACGCAAGATCTCTGAAGGGG
This sequence comes from Henriciella marina DSM 19595, assembly GCF_000376805.1. Lineage (NCBI taxonomy): Bacteria > Pseudomonadati > Pseudomonadota > Alphaproteobacteria > Hyphomonadales > Hyphomonadaceae > Henriciella > Henriciella marina. The sequence continues at coordinate 2,505,095 of NZ_AQXT01000002.1, forward strand.
CAACCGGCGATGGCGGACGCCCGCATGCCGAGCAGCTGGCGCTGAGCAACCTTGCCGGGAAGCTTCCGGTTGGCAGCACCGCCTATGTAACGCTGGAGCCCTGCCGTGAACGCTCGACCGGTGAAACCGCCTGCTCGGGCCGCCTTATCGCTGCGGGGGTTGCGCGTGTGGTCATCTCTGTCATGGACCGCCATCCAAAAGGGGCGGGCGGCAAGGCGGCGATGGAGGCAGCAGGCATCAAGGTCGAGCTGGGCCTTCTGCAGGAAGAGGCCGCGCAGCTCTATGAAGACTTCTTCGCCTCGCTCGACTGAACGTTCGCACGCGGATCATTCCATTCCTTCGCAATGCCCGGCTGTCCCCGGCGAACCAGCCAGAACATGCCTATGAGATCGGCAATCCCTGCACCAAGGCGTCCGAAGAAGCCGTATTTCGAGCTGCCATGCCAGCGGCGGCGGTCATTGACGCGCTCTTCGCGTACTTCCCATCCGGCGCGCTTGAAGAGGGCCGGAAGAAAGCGGTGCATGGACGCGAAATAGGGAAGCTCGCGGAAGGCATCGGTGCGCATCAGCTTCCAGCCGCAGCCTGTATCGGTCGCGTCATCGCGCAGCAGGAAGCGGCGCACACCGTTTGCGACCCGCGACTGCAGCCATTTGAAACCGGAATCATTGCGGCTTTTACGCTTGCCTGCAATGAGGCCAAGGCGGCCTGTATTGCCAGGCGCCACGATGGCGTCCCAGAGGCGGCGCGTATCAGCGATATCGTTCTGGCCATCGCCGTCCAGAAGCTGTGTCCAGGTGCCGTTCACCTCGCGCAGGCCCGTCATAAGCGCCGCGGACTTGCCCGCGCGCCGCACATGGGTGCGCACGATTATGCGGTCCGGCATTTCGAGGCGGGCGGCTTCAAGCTCCTCGCCGGTCGTGTCGTCAGAGCAATCGTTTACGCAGACGATTTCGTAATCGATCCCATCGAGAGCCGTCCTGATTTCGGCGATGAGCGGCGCGGCGTTCCCGGCTTCATTATAGAAAGGAATGAGGACGCTGAGTTCACGGCTTGGCGTCACTGCCCCGCCTCTATGCGTTCGGTAAGCGCGCGGATACGGGCGGCAGCATCACCGATTGCGTCGACCGTCCGCTCTTGTGTGCCGCCAGCAGCGGGGACGGGCCGGGCACGCTTGGCATCGTCTAGCTCATCGAGCAGGGCGAGCGCGGCTACCAGCAACAGCTTTTCCTCGCCAAGATCGCCGACAGCTTCAGCGATCTGACGGATGCGGGCATCAAGGTCGGTGGAAAGCTCCACCAGCCGGTCTTCCTGGCCGGGCGCGCAGGCGACAGAATAATGCTTTCCACGAATGGTGATATCAGCCTTGGCCATCAGGCCTCCTGTTCGCGATTAAGAGCGGCGCGGACTTCTTCAATGGCAGAGCCCAGGGCGGCCGAGGCTTCGTCGGCGAGGGCCTGTAACTTTTTCTCGCGCGCCATGGAGGCATCAAGTTCTTCTGCGAGGCGTGCGCGATCCGACACCATGGCGGCGAGTTCACGCCGCGCCAGACCGGGGTCGCCGGTCTTCTCGAAGAGACCTTCCAACGCCTCTTCGAGGCGCGCGAGAGCGGTGTCGAGCTCTTGTGTTGCCGAGTTGAATTTGTCCATCACTATTCCGATAGCAGGATGCAGCCCCACGTGCCAAGCTGGTTGACAGCCGAGCGCCGCTCCGTCCAAAGCGAAATAAAACTCAACAGGGTGAATTATGGCGGTTGAACACAAGGATATGGCGAATGCCATCCGTGCGCTCTCCATGGATGCTGTGGAAGAGGCAAAGTCTGGTCATGTGGGCCTCCCCCTTGGGATGGCCGATGTCGCAACGGTCCTCTGGACGCGCTATCTGAAGCATGATCCGGCCGATCCGTTCTGGCCGGACCGCGACAGGTTTGTTCTCTCGGCCGGGCATGGCTCCATGCTTATCTATTCGCTGCTGCACCTGACCGGCTATGACAGTGTCAGCCGTGATGACATCCGCAATTTCCGCCAGCTGGGCGGAAAAACGCCGGGCCATCCGGAAAACTTCATCACAGCCGGGGTCGAGACGACGACTGGCCCGCTCGGCCAAGGGATCGCCACTGCCGTCGGCATGGCGATCGCTGAGCGCCACCTCAATGCGCGCTTCGGGGATGATCTTGTCGACCACAAAACCTGGGTCGTTGCGGGTGATGGCTGCCTCATGGAAGGTGTCAGCCAGGAAGCGATCACGCTGGCCGGGCATATGAATCTGAACAAGCTGATTGTTCTTTTCGACGACAACTCTGTCACCATTGATGGCGGAACCGAGCTTTCTGATTCGACCAATCAGTGCGCCCGTTTCGAGGCTGCTGGTTGGGCGACGAAGGCCATTGACGGACACAATACCGAAGAAATCCATGAGGCGCTGAGCTGGGCGCAGGACCAGGACAAGCCGGTCATGATCGCGTGCAAGACGATCATCGGCTATGGCGCGCCGACTATCGCAGGCACCGGCAAGGCCCATGGCGGCCCCTATGGCGCCGAAGAGATTGCCGGCATCCGCAAGAATATCGGCTGGGACCATGCGCCGTTCGTGGTGCCGGATGAAATCGCTGACGCATGGAAGCGCGAAGGCGCGCATGCGGCCGGTCAGCATGGCGAGTGGCAGAAGCGCCACGGCGCCGCTGGCGAGAAGGCGGCGTTCGATGCGGCGCTGGCAGGCGAGCTAGGCGACATCGAAGCCATCGTGCGGGCCCACAAGCAGGACGTTGTCGATAGCGACAAGGATGATGCGACGCGCAAATGGTCTGGCGCCGTTCTTGAAAAGCTGGCCGCCGCTATTCCGGAAATGGTGGGCGGGTCGGCTGACCTTTCGGGTTCGAACAATACCAAGGCGAAATGCCAGGCCCCCATGACGCCGGATAATTGGGCCGGTCGCTATATCCATTATGGCGTGCGCGAGCATGGCATGGCGGCGGCGATGAACGGTATGGCGCTGCACAAGGGGATCATTCCCTACTCAGGGACTTTCCTCGTTTTTGCAGATTATTCCCGCCCCGCAATCCGCCTTGGCGCGTTGATGGGTGAGCGGGTCATCCATGTGATGACGCACGACTCCATCGGGCTTGGCGAAGACGGCCCGACCCACCAGCCGGTTGAACATGTCGCCAGCCTTCGGGCGATGCCGAACATGCATGTTTTCCGACCCGCTGACGGGGTCGAAACCGCCGAATGCTGGGAGCTGGCGCTAAAGAAAACCGATGGCCCGTCCACGATGGCGCTGACCCGCCAGACGGTCGGCAGTGTGCGTAAGGCGCATACGGACGAAAACCTGTCGGCCAGGGGCGGTTACGTTCTGTCGTCCGGGGATGGCCAGGAGCAGATCGTCCTTATTGCGACCGGCTCAGAGGTCGATATCGCGGTGCGGGCGCAGGAAATGCTGCGCGAGGGCGGCATCAGCGCTCGTGTCGTTTCGATGCCATGTGTTGAACTCTTCGCTGAGCAATCTGCCGCTTACCAGACCGAGACGCTGGGGGGTGACCTGCCGCGTATCGTGATCGAGGCAGGTGTGCGCTTTGGCTGGGACCGCTGGATCGGCGCCCGCGGCGGCTTTGTCGGAATGGACAGCTTCGGGGCCAGCGCACCCTATCAGGACCTCTATGAGCGGTTCGGCATCACGCCAGAAGCCATTGATGAACTGGCGCGCACGCTGGTCTCATAAAGTCGGGGCGGCCCGTTTTCGGGTAGAGCGCGTCATCGAACTGATCTAGGCCTGTCTTCCAAGGTTTGAGGGAGGCCGAGATGAACTGGAATTTGCTTTACACGCTGATCAACGCGCTGGTGATCCCGGCCTGGCTACTGCTTCTGCTGGTGCCGCGCTGGCGGACGACGGGGCTGGTGGTCCATTCGGGCATTTATCCGCTGGCCTATGGCTCGCTCTATACGATCTGTTTGTTTGCCTCGATGTTCTTTGGCCAGTCGGCAGAGGGCGTTGGCATGGGGTCGGTCGCGGCGGTCGCTGCCCTTTTCGACCATCCCAATGGCGTAATCGTTGGCTGGACGCATTACCTTGTATTCGACCTTTTTGTTGGCGCCTGGATCGGGCGGGATGCCCTCCGACGTGGTCTGCCGCATCTCGCTGTCGCGCCTTGTATCCTGGCGAGCTTCCTGTTCGGCCCGGTCGGCTTGCTGGCCTATATGCTGGTGCGGATTTCGCGCGGCGAGGGGATCAGCCTTTTCGAGACACCCGACGCGCCGCGCTGAAGGTCTGAAGACGAATCGTGGCCTCGTCAGTCAATACCGAGGGCGGTCGTGGTTGATGAGAATCTGTCACGCGAACGCCTCTCTGTGGGCTGACCAAGCGGAAACTGGCCGGAATCCTGCAATTCAGTGCGCTAGATCGTACCTTCACGGCCCTGTCGTGCTGGACGGCGCCGATGGAGCCAGCTAAACCCCGGCGTCAAGAAGACGAGGTTTTCAGCCTCAAAAATTTGCCGGAATGGAGAAGACAATATGGCGGTTCGTGTAGCCATCAACGGATTTGGCCGGATTGGCCGGAATGTACTGCGTTCGATCCTCGAACATGAACGAGACGATATCGAGATCGTCTCGATCAATGATCTCGGGCCTGTCGAGACGAATGCGCACCTCCTGAAGTATGACTCGATCCACGGCACCCTGCCGATGGATGTCTCCGTCGATGGCGACACGATCAAGGTTGGCGGCCAGTCCTTCAAGGTCACCGCGATCCGTGACCCGAAAGATCTTCCGCATAAGGAAAATGGCGTCGACATCGCCATGGAATGTACGGGCATCTTTGCCTCGAAGGAAAAGGCGTCTGCCCACCTCGAAGCCGGTGCCAAGCGTGTGCTGGTTTCTGCGCCAGCCTCTGGCGCCGACAAGACGATTGTCTACGGCGTTAACCACGAGACGCTGACCAAGGACGATCTGGTCGTTTCCAACGCGTCCTGCACCACCAACTGCCTGTCGCCTGTCGCCAAGGTGCTGAACGACACGATCGGCATCGAGAAGGGGATCATGACGACGATCCACTCCTATACCGGTGACCAGCCGACCCTCGATGCGATGCACAAGGATCTCTATCGCGGCCGCGCGGCTGCGATGTCGATGATCCCGACCTCGACCGGCGCCGCCAAGGCGGTTGGCCTCGTCCTGCCGGAACTGAATGGCAAGCTCGACGGCTTCGCGATGCGCGTGCCGACCCCGAACGTCTCGGTTGTCGATCTCAAATTCATTGCCAAGCGCTCAACCACGGTCGAAGAGATCAATGATGCGATCCGCAAGGCTGCCGACGGCCCGCTGAAAGGCGTGCTTGGCTATACCGATGCGCCGAACGTCTCGATCGACTTCAACCATAATCCACACTCGTCTGTCTTCCACACGGACCAGACCAAGGTTCTGGACGGCAATCTCGTCTCGATCCTGTCCTGGTATGACAATGAGTGGGGCTTCTCGACCCGCATGAGCGATACCGCCATTGCGATGTCGAAGCTTATCTAGAGAAAACTCCGAACAAGGAGCGTCTCCATGTCTGATTTCGAACGGATTGAGGATATCGAGGACCTGTCACTGAAGACGGCGCTTGTGCGCGTCGACTTCAATGTGCCGGTCAACGATGCCGGTAAGGTCACCGACGACACACGGCTCCGCGCCGCGCTGCCGACGATCGAGTACCTGACGAACAAGGGCGCGAAAGTTGCGCTACTGGCGCATTTCGGCCGTCCGAAAGGTGAGGTCAAACCGGAGCTCACCCTGAAGCCTGTTGCCGAAGCGTTCGGCCGGGTCCTGGGCGCGCCTGTGGCCTTTGCCGGTGATTGTGTGGGCGAAGCTGCGCAGAACGCGATCGCGTCCATCCAGGCAGGCGGCGTTGTCCTTCTCGAAAACACCCGTTTCAAGCCGGGCGAGACGAAGAATGACGACACACTGGCCGATGAGATGGCGAAGCTTGGCGACATCTATGTCAACGACGCCTTCTCTGCGGCGCACCGCGCGCATGTTTCGACCGAAGGGCTCGCCCGCCGTCTTCCGGCCTATGCCGGCAAGTCGATGGAACGTGAGCTCGACGCGCTGGAAGCTGCCCTTGGCAACCCGCAGCGCCCGGTGCTGGCCGTCGTTGGCGGGGCCAAGGTGTCTTCCAAGATCGACCTTCTGAAGAATCTCGTCTCAAAGGTGGACGCCCTCGCCATTGGCGGTGGTATGGCGAACACGTTCCTGGCGGCGCGCGGCCATTCGGTCGGCAAGTCGCTCTGTGAGCATGACCTCACCGATACGTGCCGTGAGATCGAGAAGAATGCTGCCGCTGCCGGATGCGACATTATCCTGCCGCAGGACGTGGTCGTGGCGAAGGAATTTGTCGCGAACGCCGACCACCGTATCTGCTCGACGGGCGAAGTCGCGGACAATGAGATGATCCTCGATGCCGGGCCACAATCGGTCGGCATTCTTGCGATCGCCATGGATGCAGCCAAGACGCTGGTCTGGAACGGCCCGCTTGGGGCGTTCGAAACGACCCCCTTCGACAAGGCGACGGTCGAGGCTGCACGCGCGGCAGCAAGTCGTTGCCGGGATGGCAATCTGATTGCTGTTGCAGGCGGCGGCGATACGGTTGCCGCGCTCAACCATGCAGGCGTTGCCGGGGATTTCACCTTTGTCTCGACCGCTGGCGGGGCCTTCCTTGAATGGATGGAAGGCAAGCCGCTGCCGGGCGTCGAGGCCCTTAAGAAAAACTAGAACTGACAAGATTGCACGACGGGGAAGAGGACCGCACCAAATGGCAAACGCAGAGATGAGACAGCAGGCCGCGACGAAAGACGGCTTTATCGCAGCACTGGACCAGTCGGGCGGCTCTACGCCGAAGGCGCTGCGTCTCTATGGCGTTGAGGAAAGCGCCTACACCAATGACGACGAGATGTTTGCGCTCGTCCACGACATGCGCGCCCGCATCATCACCGCGCCAGCCTTCAATGGCGACAAGGTGATGGGCGCCATCCTGTTCGAAAAGACGATGGACGGCGAAATCGAAGGCAAGCCAACTGCCCAGTATCTCTGGGAAGACTGCAGCGTCGTTCCGTTCCTGAAGGTCGACAAGGGCCTTGCCGACGAGAAAGACGGCGTGCAGGTCATGAAGCCGATGCCGGGTCTCGAGGAGCTTCTCAAGCGCGCCGTGAACAAGGGCATTTTCGGCACCAAGATGCGCTCTGTCATCAATGCCGCAAACCGTGAGGGCATCGCGGCCGTGGTGCAGCAGCAGTTCGAAGTCGGCAAGCAGATCCTCAGCCACGGCCTCGTGCCGATCATTGAGCCGGAAGTCACGATCACCATCGCTGACAAGGCAGAAGCAGAACAGATCCTTCTCGAAGAGATCACCAAGCAGCTGGACGCCCTGCCGGACGGCGAGGAAGTCATGCTGAAGCTGACGCTTCCGGAAGAAACCAACCTTTACAAGCCGCTGGTCGACCACCCGAAAGTCATGCGCGTTGTCGCCCTGTCAGGCGGTTATTCACGCGAAGAGGCCTGCGCGCGCTTGGCAAAGAATACCGGCATGATTGCAAGCTTCTCGCGCGCGCTCACCGAAGGCCTGTCGATTGCCCAGTCGGACGAGGACTTCAATGCGAAGCTCGGCGACTCGATCAAGAATATATGCGAGGCTTCGCGGGCAGGCTGAGATGACAGGCTTCAGGATTCTTCTGGTGGGTCTCTGGGTCTGCCTTTTTCTCTATACGGGCGCCGTTATCCTTCAGCATGGCTGGGGATTGCTGCCGATTTTCTTTGGCGACATTGGCCGGGTTGTATGGCCCGGCCAGTTCAATCTCGACTTCCTCTGTTTCCTGATCCTGTCAGCGCTCTGGACCGCTTGGCGGGATGCGTTCTCGGCGCGCGGGCTGTTGCTCGCAGTGCCTGCGCTCTTTGGCGGGGCCGGGTTTCTATTGCCGTACCTGTTCTTCCTCACAGTGCGTGAGAAGGGTGATATCAAAGCAGTGCTTCTGGGGCGCCAGCGAGCCGTCTGAGGTCCACTCGACGTCAACGCGTATCTCACACCGAAAGAGGCTTGCCTTCCGCTAGGCCATAGACGGTGAGTGGGTGTCTCCGGACCTTCAGGAGACCGCCGCCACATGCTTATCGTCTATGAACACCCGCTATCGCCCTATGCCCAGAAAGTGAAAATCTCTCTTCGTGAGAAGGGCATAGATTTCGAGACGCGCCTGCCAGCCGGGATCGGCACGGGCACGACGCCGGATGATTTCATGACCGGGAATCCGCGCGGCGAGGTGCCCTTCCTGCGCGACGGCGATGCGGCGATCTTCGATTCCACGATCATTCTCGAATATATCGAGGACAAATGGCCGACCCCGCCCATGTTGCCAGCCGCGCCGCTGGAGCGCGCCCGCGTGCGCCTCATCGAGGACGTGATGGATTGCCATTATGAGCCGATCAACTGGGGCCTTGGTGAGCTCAACAATTTCAAGCGCGCCACCGGAGCGTTGAAAGACAGGATCATGACGCGCGCAGGCGAGCAGATCGCGGGCCTGCATCAGTGGCTGGAGCGGGAGCTGGGCGACCGCGACTGGTTCACTGGTGACAATTTCGGTTGGGGCGATCTTTCCGTGGTGCCTTACATCAATGGCTCTGCAGGCATGGGGTTTGCGCCGGCTGAAGGCAGCAAGCTTGCCGCTTGGCATAAGCGGGCCATGGCGCGGAGCAGCGTCTCGAAAAGTGCTGAGGAGGCCATCGCCTCGGTGGCTGGCATGCAGGACGTTAGCGGTGCGGTCGAGGCGGGCCTGTTCAAGCGCGAATACCGCGACCACCGGCTTGAATGGATGATCAAGTCAGGCGGCCTCGATGTGGTTCTCAAGGGGATTGAGAAGGACAATATCCGCTTTACGCCCGACTTCAGCTAGGTGGGCTTTGCGGCGGCGAGGCAACGCGCTACCTAGGCGCCATGACCGAACCGACCCGCGAACGTACCCGCCTTTACCTCATCACCCCGGCCAGCGTGCCGGACGTCGCTGCCTTTGCGAAGACGTTCGAAAGCGCGCTCGCGGGCGGCGATGTTGCCAGTCTGCAGGTGCGGATAAAGCCGGATGGCCTGATCGACGAGGCCACGACCGAGGCTGTGGCGCGGGCTCTCCTGCCGCTCTGCCGGGAGCGCGAGATTGCGCTGATCATCAATGACAGCGTCGATGTCTGCGAGAAGGTCGGCGCCGACGGTGTGCATCTTGGCGCGCTGGATATGCAGGTGAAAGCGGCGCGCGCGCGTCTCGGCAAGCAGCCGATCATCGGGGCGACTGCCAAGGATTCGCGCCATATCGCCATGGAAGCCGGCGAGCAGGGCGCCGATTATGTGGCGTTCGGTGCATTTTTCCCAAGCGAGACAAAGGCCGACACGGTGCCTGCCGATACCGAGCTGCTGACCTGGTGGCAAAGCGTGATGGAGCTGCCCTGCGCCGCGATTGGCGGCATCACGCCTGAGCGTGCCAAGGCGCTGTCACTGGCGGGCGCAGACTTCCTGGCGGTGAGCGCAAGCGTCTGGGCGCACAAGGATGGACCTGCAGCGGCCGTGCGGGCTTTCAATGCCGCGCTCGATGAGGCGGCTACGGCGTTTTGATTTTTGCCTGCGCAAGCACGCTCGCCCTTCGACTTCGCTCAGGATGAGCGTGCCCCAAAGCGTTTGGAAAAAAGGCTCATCCTGAGCGAAGTCGAAGGACGAGCCGGGGGCCAGCGATCACTCGTGCGTTTTGTCGAGGCGCAGGACTGAGAGCACGAATTCGGTAAAAACGCGCAGGATGAGCAGCTGCACGATCACGAGGACCGGCGTCTTCAGAATGCCCCATAGCGCCATGCCGAAATTCTCGCCGAAATAGGTGAGATAGAAGACCAGCGATTCCACGCCGCGCCACAGGATGAAGATGATGAAGAGATAGAAAAGGAGCCGTGTGAGCATCTCGCCCATCGGCTTTTCGAAGCTCAGAAAATTCGACAGCCAGTTCATAAAAATATACCCTTTTTGCGTGTGCGCAGCGGTGCGGAGAAAACCCGATACGCTGCCTCGTGTCCAGCGTAGCCGTGTCTGTCAGCTTGACCATGGCCGCTGCCACGGCTACCTCGCGCCCATCATCGACTTACAGGAAATTCGCGCATGGCCAAGATCAATGGCAATGAAATCAAGCCCGGAAATGTTATCGAACATCAAGGCAGCGTCTGGCGCGCGGTTAAGACCAATTCCGTCAAACCCGGCAAAGGCGGCGCTTTCAACCAGGTCGAGCTGCGCAATCTGCTCAACGGCTCAAAGCTGAATGAGCGTTTCCGCTCCTCGGAGACTGTCGAGAAGATCCGTCTCGAGCAGAAGGACTATCAATACCTGTTCGACGCCGGCGAAGCGCATGCCTTCATGGACCAGGAAACCTATGAGCAGATCGAGATCCAGAAGGATTTCATCGGCGAGCAGGAAGCCTTCCTTCAGAGCGAAATGGTCGTCGTCATCGAATTCTATGACGAAAAGCCGATCGGCATCTCGCTTCCAGACCAAGTTATCCTGACCATTCAGGAAACCGAGCCGGTGGTTAAAGGCCAGACGGCTGCCAACAGCTTCAAGCCTGCGATTTGCGAGAATGGCATCCGTGTCATGGTCCCGCCTTTCGTTGGCCAGGATGAGCGCATCGTCGTTCAGACCTCTGACACGACCTATCTGAAACGCGCCGACTAAACAGGCCCCCTAAATGTCCAAACCGTCCCCCGTCGGAACCGTAATGATCAATGCCGCCCGCCAGGCGGGCCGCTCACTTGCGCGCGATTTTGGTGAAGTGGAAAACCTTCAGGTCTCCAAAAAGGGCCCTGGAGACTTTGTTTCCAACGCCGATCACCGCGCCGAAGAGATCATCTATGAGAGCCTTGCCAAGGCGCGGCCGGGCTATGGCTTCCTGATGGAAGAACGCGGCGTGGTCGAGGGGTCTGACAAGTCCAACCGGTTCATCGTTGATCCGCTGGATGGCACGCTGAATTTCCTGCATGGCCAGCCGCACTATGCGGTTTCGATCGGGCTGGAGCGCGAAGGCAAGCTGCTGGCCGGTGTCGTCTATGACGTCGCCAAGAATGAGATCTTCTGGGCCGAGACGGGCCGCGGCGCATGGCTCGACCAGCGCAAGCTGATTGTCGCCAACCGCAAGAACCTCGAAGACTCCGTCTTTGGCACAGGGACGCCATGGATCGGCAAAGGCGAGGCATCGCATTTCCGCTTTTCGCAAGAGATGGCGGCGCTGACGCCCGTGACTGCTGGCATCCGCCGCTACGGTTCTGCCGCGCTGGATCTTGCCTACGTCGCAGCCGGGCGTTTTGACGGCTTCTGGGAATGGGGTCTCAAACCCTGGGACATTGCGGCTGGCATCGTGCTGGTGCGCGAGGCAGGCGGTTTCGTCGATGAGATCGAAGGCGGCGACGTGCTGACGACCGGCAATATCGTTGCTGCGAACGAGCCGCTGCTGCCGAAACTGACCGAGCGCCTGCGCAAGTCAAAAGCCTTCCGCTAGCCGACTAAGCCGTCTCGCTGGCGAATTGCATCTCTGCGAGCCGTGCATAGAGCCCGCCTTTCTTGACCAGCGACTCGTGGCTGCCTTCTTCCACGATCTTTCCCTTATCCATCACAATGATGCGGTTCGCGCGCCGGATCGTCGACAGGCGGTGCGCGATGACAAGTGTCGTGCGGCCCTCTGCGGCGCTTGCGATCGCTTTCTGGACAAGTCCTTCACTTTCACTGTCGAGCGCGGACGTCGCCTCATCGAGCAGCAGGACGGGGGCCTGCCTCACCAGCGCGCGGGCAAGGGCAACGCGCTGGCGCTGTCCGCCCGACAGGCTGCGGCCCTTCTGACCAAGCTCTGCCTCAAGCCCGCCCTTGTCCTGCAGGAACTGCCAGGCCTCTGCCATGCGGGCGGCCTCGATCAGGTCCGCGTCAGGGGCGGTGCCATCGCGCGCGCCGAACGCGATATTCTCACGCGCTGTGCCGGTAAAGAGAGCCGATTCCTGCGGGGCATAGGCAAACTGGCTGCGCCAGATGGCCGGATCTGTTTCAGGTGCGTCGATGCCGTCGACACTGATATGGCCCGATTGCGGATCAAACAGGCGAAGCGCGAGCCGAAAAACGGTTGATTTGCCGGCGCCAGACGGGCCGACAAGTGCCACGAATTCCCCCGGCTGCACATCGAGACTGAAGCTGTGCAGAGCCGGGCTATCTTCTGTGCCGTAGGAGAAGTCGACGGCGTCGAAAATCAGGTGACCTTGAGTGGGGACGGGAAGGGCGCGCGCTGTTTTGGGAGGCAGGATCTCAGGCGTTTCGCCGAGGATCTCACTGGCCCGGTCACTGGCCCCGGCGGCGCGCATGACTTCGCCCCAGACCTCTGCCAGCATGCCGAAGCCGGAGCCTGCATAGAAGGCGTAGAGGATCATCTGTGTCAGCTCACCGGGCGACATCTGCCCGGTCGCGACGGCCCGCGCCCCGAGCCAGAGGATACCGACCATGCCGCCGAGCAACATGACGGAGACCGCAAGGATCATGAAGGCGCGGGCCGTGATGCGTCTCAGCGCGGCCTTGAAGACAGCCTCTGCGGCGCCGGAAAAGCTGATCCGGCGGCGTTCTTCCTGGCCATAGGCCTGGACCAGCTCGATGGCGTCCAGTGCTTCGGAGGCCTGTGCCCCTGCATCGGCGAGGCGCGCCTGAGCACGGTTGGATGCGCCGCGAATGATCCGGCCGATGATCAGCACAGGCAGCATGGCCAGCGGGATCATTAGCAAGAGCGTACCGCCAAGCTTCCAGTTGGTAATGAGCATCATGGCGATCGCGCCAGTCGTGGAGAGAATGGTCCGGGTGGCAAGCGACGCTGTCGTGCCGAGGAATTGCTCGATCAGCGTGACGTCGGCTGTGAGACGTGAAACGCTCTCGCCAGAGCGCATCCCGGCATGAAAGCGCGGGCCGAGATGCAGCAGCTTGGCATAGAGGTCCGTGCGCAGGTCGGCGGCCACGCGCTCACCAAAGCGCGAGACGAAATAGAACCGCAGCGCGCTCAGAATCCCCATCAGGATGGCGGCGAGCAGCACGTATAGGAAATACTGGTCGATCGTCTCAAGCAGCGCTGCACCATTTGCGCCGCCTGCGCCGCCTGCGCCGGCATCAACGGCTTGGCCGAACAGCCACGGAATGGAGAGCGCCGCGATTGTCGAGACAACGAGGAAAAAGAGCGCGACGAAAACGAGGGTCAGGTGCTTGCGCACATAAGGCCAGAGCAGGGCGAGCGGCTTTATGGTCCGCGCCTTCGGCCGGTCGCTGCCACCCTGGTCGGGCAGCGTTTCGCGGCGGTCGTCGCTGATCTGGCTTGTCGCCTCGCTCATCTCTTGCACCTTCCTTGGCACTCGGCCCCTTGCGGGCTGGGCCTCAATCTACTAAGACCCCGCTTTCCGATTTTCACAGAGGCCAAACCGCGCAGGTAGGCCGCTGACGCGAGGACTAGAGACGATGAAAGCCGAAGGCCATCCCGATTATCACTTCATCACCGTCGTCATGACCGACGGGACGGAGTATCAAACCCGTTCGACATTTGGAAACGAAGGCGACCGCCTGACGCTGGATATCGATTCCAGCTCGCACCCGGCCTGGACCGGTGGCAACCAGCAGCTTGACCGCGGTGGCCGCGTGTCGCGCTTCAAGGACAAGTTCAAGGGTTTCGGCGTCTAGGCCGCCCCCGAACAGACGATTTCAGAAAATCCCCGCCAGGTGCGGGGATTTTTTATGCCTCGCTGTTGGGTGCGGACTCCATGCTCTCTTGATCGGCGCTGATATCTTCTGCGCGCGGAGGTGTGCGGTGCTCGAGGGCGAGATACTCGCGTGAGCGCATCTCGAACAGACGGCTTGCCGTGCGTTGAAATTCAAAACTTCCATCGCCTGACGGGTAGAGGTCTTCCGGCTCTGCGGTAGATGTCGCGACCAGTTTGACGCGGGCTTCGTAGAGGGCGTCGATCAGCGCCACAAAGCGGGCGGCTTCGTTGCGTTTGTCTCGTGAGAGCTGAGGTATGTCGTCGAGGAGCACCGTGTGAAAGGTCGCCGCGATGGCGAGGTAATCGCGTGCGCCAAGCGGCCGGGCACAGAGCTCCGGGAAGGAAAAGCGCGCAACACCTGCGGCCTCCCGCGTGACCTGGAGCTTCCGGCCTTTCACATGCAGCACGCACTGATTGGGCCGCGCGCCGAGCGTCAGCCGGTCAAATGCCTCGTCCAGCGTCTTTTCACGTGCGATCGGATCATTGGAGACGTGCCAGACGGGGGCGGCCGTCAGCCGCTCAAGGCGGTAGTCGCGCTCGGCGGCAAGTTCGAAGATATCGCATTCGTCCTTGATGCGCTCAATGAAGGGCAGGAAGAGCTGACGGTTGAGGCCGTCCTTATAGAGCTCGTCGGGATGGCGGTTAGAGGTTGCGACGACCGTCACACGGTCCTCGAAAAGGTTTTCGAATAGGCGCCCAAGGATCATCGCATCTGCGATCTGCGAAACCTGGAACTCATCGAAGCAGAGCAGCTTGGCTTCGGACGCGATGAGCTTGGCGACAGGCGGGATCGGGTCACTGCCAGCGCCTTTGACGCGGTGGTCCGCGCGCTTGCGTTCGTCTTCACTCATTCCGCGCCAGGCATTCATCTCATCGTGCACACGCCCCATGAATTCATGAAAGTGGACGCGTTTCGCCTTCACTGGGGAAAGGTCGTGGAACAGGTCCATCAGCATGGACTTGCCGCGCCCGACGCCGCCCCAGAGGTAAAGCCCCTTTACCTTGGTTTCCTTGCGGAACAGGCCAGCTGGCTTTGCCTCGGCGAGGCGTTCGAGCACGCTGTCGAGCTTGCGGGCAGCTTCGCGCTGGGCGCTGTCCTCGGTGAGCTGGCCCGCCTCGATGCGCTTGTCGTATTCCTGCTCAACGCTCATTCAGGATCAGCCTCCACCAAGCACGCGAGCGACCTGGTCTGAAAAGATCGACAACGATCGCGGCGCCACAACGATTGTCGCGATGAGCCCCGCAATCGCGCCGCCAAGATGCGCCTCATGGCCAATGATGCGGTTCTCCCGCTGGGCCAGCACGGTGCTGATCCCGATAAAAAGGATACCGAAAACGATCGCAGGCATCGGGATGATGAAGAAAAGCAGCATCGCGAAAGGCTGGAACAGGCAGAAGGAGAGGATCATGCCCGATGTCGCCCCGGATGCACCCAATGCGCGATAGTCTGGCGCGCGGAAGTTCTCAAGCAACGCCCAGAGATTGCCGCCTAGAAGCGCAGCAAAATAGACGAAGAGGAAAGAGAGCGTGCCCAGCTGGTATTCGATGAAGCGTCCAAACTGAAAGAGGACGAACATGTTGATTAGAAGGTGGAAGACGCCGCCATGCAGGAACCCTGACGTGATCAGGCGGTGGTACTCATTCTTTTCCCGGATCGGCTCTATGTGAAAGAGGTTTGCGAGCAGGAATTTCTGATTGAGCCAGCCATAGATGCTGGCGGCAACATTGATCGCGATCAGCGTCAGCGTGGCCGGAAAGACGGAAAGTTGGTCCATCAGCGCTGCCTATCGCAAGGCGGGCCGGAAAAACACTGGAAATATCGTCCCGATGCGGTGTTGTGGCAGGTGACCAGACAACAGGCACCGGCCAGCGGGTCTCTGCTGGTCAGGCGATGTTCTTCAGCGGGGCAATCCCTTCATCGCCTTCGGGGATGACAAGGTCTTCAAGACTGGCTGGCCGACCAAGAAGATAGCCTTGAACTTTCGCAAATCCGGCGAGCCTGACAAGCGTCAACTGTTCCTCGGTCTCGATGCCCTCGGCGACGATGTCGACGTCCAGAACATCTCCCATCCGGGACATCAGGGCGACGAGTTTCTGCGCTCTGCTGCTCTGGGCGGCTTGCGCAAAGAAGGACCGGTCGATCTTGATCCGGTCGACCGGCAGGCTTTCAAGGCGGCTGAGGGAGGAGTGACCCGTTCCGAAATCGTCTAGCGACACCGTCACCCCGCGCGCCCGTATGGAATTGAGCTGGTCCCGGGAGGCGTTCATGTCCTCGAGAATTCCGCGCTCCGTAATCTCCAGCTCGAGTAGATCTGGTGGAAACCTGGTTTCCTCGAGGATGTCGAAAAGCGAGCCGACGAAACCATCGCTCATGATTTCAGCCGGCGATACGTTGACGTTCAGCCTGAGGGGCCGGCCGTTTGTCTTCATCCATTGAAGCGTTTCTGTGCAGGCTCGCCGCAATGTGTACTGGCCGAGCGCGATGATCGTCCGACTGCTTTCGGCGATGGAAATGAACTCATCGGGAGAGATGTTTCCGTAGTCAGGGTGGCTCCACCGCGCGAGAGCCTCAACGCCGCTGAGTTTGCCTGACCGGACCTCGAAGATTGGCTGATATTGAAAGTGAATCTGGCTTGAGGTGATTGCCTGGGTCAGGTCTCGCCGGATGGCAAGGCGCCGGTCGAGGCGTGTCTCCACATCTCCGTCGCAGATCACGACACGCCCACCGCCCAGTGATTTGGCTTCGTAGACGGCGGCATCGGCACGTTCAAGCGCCCCGGCGAGGGGCGTCGTCTCACTGGTGGAGGCGATGCCGATGGAGGCCGCAAGATCGATGAGCCGGTCATCGATCTCGACAGGTCGTGATATCGCGTCAACAAACCGGGCCGCCAGCCGGTTGCCCCCCTCAGCGTCCCACCGGACTTGCAGGAGCGCACAGAATTCATCGCCGCCCAGCCTGAAGACCTCAAGGCCCGGAATATCTTCCTCCAGACCGCGGAAGCGGGCGCCAAGCTCGCACAAGGCGATGTCGCCAGCCTCATGGCCCTGTCGATCATTGATATGTTTGAAGTTGTCGAGGTCGACGCAGATGACGGCTGTCGGCTCACTGGACAGCCTGTTCTGGCCAGCTTCGATCGAGGCATTGAACGCATGACGGTTGCCAAGTCCGGTCAGCCGGTCGCGAAGGGCGAGGGCCTTCAATTTTTCTTCGGCTTCTGCTTTCTCGGTGATGTCGTGCGCGATGACCCGGTATCCGGCAAATGCGCCATCCTCATGAAACACCGGCTCGCCCGTGCATTCGACCCGGCGGCTTTGGCCTTCAAGGTTAAGGGTGGCTCTGATTTTTTCATAAGGGGTGCGTGTTTGCAGCGCCTGGTGAAATGTGTCGGCCTGCGCTTCCCAGTCGAAGAGAATCGTTCGCCAGTGCCGGCCAACCGCATCGCCAGTTCCGAAGAAGTCGGTGACCGTGCCATGTTCATCGATTTCGAGATGCCAGTCGGAGGCGAGCGTTGCATAGTGCGCAAAGCGCTGCTTCAGGATCGTTTCCTGGCGGGCGGCCTTGTTGAGCGAGGCGTAGGCGGCCCCTGTGATCTTTCTCGGCAAGATAGCGGCAAGCGCGCTGGCCATCGCCACGATGCTGAGCGCGATGGCCGTCAGGAAGGTCTCGTCGCGACCATAAAAAATGATCGCCGCTTCCGGATTGGTGGAGAGATAGATGTTGAAGAACGCGATCAGTCCGACCGTATAGAGTATCGCCACCCATACAGGCGCGAGAAGCCCCCACATGAATGCGCTAAGCCCCAGCAGCATCAACCCAATCCAGGCGGCTGCGCCTTGCAGCATGATCTCCGCAACAAGATTGACCGGTACGCATATGCAGATCAGCAGGATCTGGAGTGTCGGCGCCTGCCGCCTGAAGGCGAGCACAATTGCGAGGCAAAGCACAAGCGCCGTCGCGGCATCGACAATCGCCATCACTCCAAGCGGATAATTGCCCGCCGCGATCATGGATGCGATGACGAATCCCACTGTGAGGAGAATGGCGCCCGCGCTGAATATGACGAGATATTGGTGGACGCGCGCCTGATCCATCGTGCGCAGCGACCAGCTGGATGGCCAGAAGGCGGCACTGGTCTTCGCTCCGTAGCTATCGCCCTGATTGCTCATAGACACCCTCTTCCTCAAGTACAGATTAAGCAGAGGATAGTTTCGGGTCTGACCAAGAACGGCTAATAAATTCCGGCTATCGCGGAAAGCTTTGATTAAGTCTTGTGGCATTGCCAGTTTCTGGCGCAAAAGCTTGTGCAGTGCCGCTGTCGATCAGGCTGCCGCGATGCGGCCTGTCTGTTCCGGCGCAGGCATCTGCTCAAAGAAGAAGTCGAGCATGGCCTCTGGGCGCTGAATGAAGCGGTTATAGGGCAGGCTCGCCTTGAAGACCGGGGTCTTCGCAATATTGCAGCCGCACCGAAGCGCGGTGCCGACGATTGAATCGCGGTCTGGGTTGATCGAGGCAACGGCGATCCGGTGTGAGCCCATATTTGCAAGGCGCGCAATCGTCATGTCGCCATCATAGCTGTCGGGCAGGGTCAGTTCCGTGATCACCAGATCGAAGCGTTCAAGGCGCAGACGCCGCTCGGCTTCCATCAGCGTGTGGGCCAGGACCAGGTCGACCTGCACGCGCGCCCGCGCTGCCTTGTCGGCAGCAACCGCCAGCATGTCGCGCACCGGCTCATGATCCTCGATCCACAGTACTTTCATAAAGCTCTACCCTGTATGTGAATGCGTCCGAAATGAAACGGAGCGTTCTTCCTCAATGAAGGCACTCTGACACCGCCGCCTTTAAGCTTGGTAAAGCGAACCTTGCTGAAGTGTTTACAGGTCCACCTATCTGGTTACCGCTTGAGCCCGTCGCAAAGCGCCGATTTTATATGCTACCGTCAACACTGACCGCTGATGTAGGGCGGCCGGGATGCTTCAAAGGGAGTTGAGATGCCTGATGGCACTGTAAACGAAGCAAAAAACAGGTCGGCCTTTCTTCAGGATATCGAGGAGAGCGACCAGCACATCGTTGACACGCTCATTGCCGAGCGCTGTCCAAGCTTTGTCGCCCACTGGTCCTGGCCGGTTACACGGCGCGTGCTTTACGCGCTGCTAGGCTATGGCAAGGCGCGCAACATGGCCGATACGCTGATGACGCTGAACGGGCGTCAGTCGTTCGAGTATCTGTCGGACGTCCTCAAAGTCGAGCTGAGCATCGCCCATCTGGGCAGGCTTCCCGAAAAGGGCCGCGTCGTCGTCGCTGCCAACCATCCGACAGGACTGGCAGACGGGGTGGCCGTCTGGGATGCGCTGATCAAGCGTCGGCAGGATGTTGTCTTTTTCGCCAACGCCGATGCCATTCGGGTCAATCCGCAATTCCAGGATGTGATTATCCCAATTGAGTGGGTGCCCGGAAAGCGTAGCCCGGCCAAAACACGCGAAACTCTGAAACGCGCGTCGGAGGCGTTCGAGGCGGAAAAGTGCGTCGTGATTTTTCCGTCTGGAAAGCTTGCGAAGAAAGTTGAGGGCACCCTGACCGAGCAGGCCTGGTTCTCGACAGTGGTCAGCCTGGCGCGCAAGCAGGGCGCACCCATCGTGCCGCTCCATGTCGGGGCAGAAAACTCAAAGCTCTTCTACAGGCTCAGCCAGATAAATGGCGAGCTGCGCGACATTACGCTGTTCAATGAACTGCTTAACAAGACGCACGCCAAATTCGAGCTGACGTTTGGACAGCCAATCCCGACCTATTCGCTTCTTGGGGATGCGGCAGAGGTGACAGAGGCCTTGAAGGACCACGTTGCCTATACATTGGCAGACGATCCCGGCGCTTTATTTGGAACTGGCTAGCTCGGCCCTAGTTCCCTTTGCAGTGTACAACTCGGAATCAGGGTTGGCATTCGTTGAAAACGAAAGGGCTGAGCATGGAAGAATTCTGGAACAATACAGTCGCGCAAGTGCAGGATTACGGACCGAATATACTATTCGCGATTCTTATCCTCATTGGCGCATACTTCGTCGCGCTTCTGCTGAAGTGGGCGATTTCGACAGCCGTCAACAAGACCGGTTTCGGCAAGGGCGAAACCGATCCGGACGGCAAGGCAACCAAGTCGCTAGGCGACAGTCTCGGCATAGCGGCCTTCTGGATCGTGATGCTGATCGGCGTCATCCAGGCGCTGACGCGGCTCTCTCTGACGCAGGTCGTCCAGCCGCTGAATGGCATGCTCAGCGATGTGCTCAATTATCTGCCGAACATCTTCGGCGCCATCCTGATCTTTATTGTCTTCATGATCGTCGCAAACGTCGTTCAGAAGACGGCCAAGGCGGTCTTCGTCTTTGCTGATCCGGTGCCAGCGCGCCTCGGCCTGACCAGCGGCCCGGTCAATATTTCCGGTGTCACCGCAACCGTACTTGCCGCGATCATTGGCATTTTCGGTGCGATTGCCGCTTTCGACGTTCTTGCAATCGAAGCGATTTCCGAGCCAGCGACAGAGATGCTGAATGAGATTATCGGGGCGATCCCGAACATCCTCATCGCGGCGATCCTGCTGACGGTCTTCGTGCTGATCGGGCGGTTCGTGCACAATCTCATCCTGCGCACGCTGCCGAATTTCGGTGTCGATTCCGCTGTGGCCGAGCTTGGTATCCTGAAGGGTGCCGATTCCGGCATGACCGCGTCCAATGTGATCGCAAAGGGTGCGCTGTTCTTCATCGTGCTGCTTGGTCTGGTACAGGCCATGCGTGCGCTTGAGTTCGAAGTGCTGACTAATGCGACCTACACGGTGCTCGATCTTGCCGCCTCGATCGTCTTCGGTGCAATCATCATCTTTGCTGGCGTGGTCATCGCCCGCATCGTGAGTGGTGCCATGGCATCGACAGGTGATGGCGCGAGCGACACGGTGGCCAAGGTCACGAAATGGGCGATCATCATCCTCGCAACCATCCTTGGTATTTCGCGGATGGAGCTGGACCCGACCGGCGGTGAGTTTGTGCTCAATGTCGCCGAAATGCTTGTGATGGGCGCGGCTGTTGGCCTCGCCATCGCAGTCGGCATCGGCTTTGGCTGGGGTGGCCGCGACTGGTTCGCCAAGCAGCTTGAGAAGTGGAGCCGCAAGGACGGCACGCCGTAAAGGCGCAAGCTGACTTCGCTCAAAAAGAAAGGCCGCTCCATCCGGGGCGGCCTTTTTCATTGTTCGTTTGAAATGTGAAAGCAGAAGCGCGTCTTAAGCGCGTTGTGTGCCTGCCGGGCTAAGGGAGCCGTGGCAATGCTTGTACTTCTTGCCGGAGCCACAGGGGCAGGCGGCATTGCGCGGCGTCTGTGACCAGTCATCTTCAGCCTGGTGAAGCGGCGGGCCGTCATGCGGCTCGTTCGGGCCTTCGACGACGTTCTTGGTCATCTCATTGTCGCCGGTGTCCGGGTTGAGATGGGTCTCACGCAGATTTTCGCGCGACAGGATCGATTCCCGCGCTGCTGCGAGCGCCTGTTCATCGCGCGCCCGGTCGGCTGCGCGCTGGTCCTGCGAGGCAGGCGGCGTAATGCGGATATTCATCAGGATGCGCGTCACTTCGTGGCGAAGCGTGCTGAGCAGTTCGTTGAAGAGCTTGAAGGCCTCTTCCTTGAACTCATTCAGTGGGTCGCGCTGGCCGTATGAGCGCAGGTGAATGACAGAGCGTAGCTGGTCGATCTGCTGGAGGTGATTGCGCCACTTGCTGTCCAGCACCTGGAGCAGGACCTGTTTCTCAACCGATTTGATCTGGTCGGCCCCGGCCAGTTTGACCTTCTGCTCGAACGCCTCGTCCGAGGCCTTCCGCACGCGTTCTGCGATCTCCGCATTGGCAACGCCTTCTTCAGACGCCCAATCGGCTATCGGCAGGTCGAGGCCGAGTTCGTTCTTCAGCGTCTCGGTCAGGCCCTCGACGTCCCACTGTTCGGCGAACGCCTTCTCAGGCATCGCTTCTGAGACATATTCATCGATGATGTCGTGGCGCATGTCGGTCACTTCTTCGGTGACGTTCTCTGCGTGCATGAACTCGCGGCGCTGCTCGAAGATCGCCTTGCGCTGGTCATTGATGACGTCGTCATATTTCAGGACGTTCTTGCGGATCTCGAAATTGCGTTCCTCGATCTTCTTCTGCGAGGTTTCGATCGCCTTGTTCATCCAGGGGTGAGTGATGCCCTCGTCTTCCTTGATGCCAAGGCTCTTCATGATCGAGTTGAGCCGGTCGGCGGCGAAGACGCGCATAAGGTCATCTTCAACCGAGATGAAGAATTTCGACTTGCCGGGATCGCCCTGACGCCCCGTCCGGCCGCGCAGCTGGTTATCGATGCGGCGGCTTTCGTGGCGTTCGGTGCCGAGAACGAAGAGGCCGCCCGCGTCGAGCGCTTCCTTCTTGCCGACCTCGATATCCGCCTTGATCTCGGCTTCCATCGCCTTTTCTTCCTCTTCGGAAGGCTCACGGCCGTTCTTTTCGATAAACTCGTCAGTGGCTTTCCAGAGACGCATTTCGAGGTTGCCGCCAAGCTGGATATCGGTACCGCGTCCAGCCATGTTGGTCGCGACCGTTACGGCGCCCGGCAGGCCGGCATCAGCAATGATCTCGGCTTCTTTTTCGTGGTGGCGGGCGTTCAGCACCTTGTGCGGGACCTTGGCCTGCGTCAGCAGCGTCGAAATGATTTCTGACTTCTCGATAGAGGCCGTGCCGAGAAGGACAGGCTGACCCTTGGCGCGCGCGTCCTTCACCTCAGTGATAATTTCCTGATACTTCGCAGACGCGACCCGGTAGACGACATCGTCATCATCGACACGCTGGATCGGCTTGTTGGTCGGCAGCTGAAAGACTTCCAGCTTGTAGATATCGGCGAACTCGGCCGCCTCTGTGATGGCCGTACCGGTCATGCCGGCGAGTTTCTTGTAGAGGCGGAAATAGTTCTGGAACGTGATCGACGCCAGCGTCTGGTTCTCAGGCTTGATGTCGACGCCTTCCTTGGCCTCGATTGCCTGGTGGAGACCTTCCGACAGGCGGCGGCCTTCCATCATCCGGCCGGTGAACTCGTCGACCAGCATGACCTGATCGTCTTTCATCAGATACTGCTTGTCGCGGTGAAACAGCTTGTGCGCGCGCAGGGCCTGATTGGAGTGGTGGACAATCGAGACGTTCTGCGGATCCCACAGATTGCCCTCGATCATGCCTGCCTCATCCAGCAGGCGTTCCAGCTTTTCCATGCCTTCTTCCGTAAAGATGACAGAGCGCTGCTTCTCGTCGAGCTCGATATCGGTTTCTTCGTCGAGCTCAGGGATCAGCTTGTCGATCGTGATATAGAGCTCTGAACGGTCGTCGGTCGGGCCTGAGATGATCAGGGGTGTGCGCGCTTCGTCGATCAGGATGGAGTCGACCTCATCGACGATGGCATAGGCGTGACCGCGCTGCGCCATCTGGTCGAGCGAGTATTTCATATTGTCGCGCAGATAGTCGAAGCCGAACTCATTGTTCGTGCCATAGGTGATGTCGCAGGCATAAGCGGCCTTGCGCTCATTATCATTCAGCCCGTGGACGATCGTACCGGTGGTCATGCCGAGGAAGCCGTACAGCTTGCCCATCCATTCGGCGTCGCGCTTGGCGAGATAGTCGTTCACCGTGATGACGTGGACGCCCTTGCCGGCGAGCGCGTTAAGATAGACGGCCAGCGTCGCCACAAGCGTCTTGCCTTCACCGGTGCGCATTTCGGCGATCGCGCCGCGGTGCAGGACCATGCCGCCGATCATCTGAACGTCGAAATGGCGCATGCCGAGGGCGCGGACAGAGCCTTCGCGAACAACGGCAAAAGCTTCCTCAAGGAGGTCATCGAGACTTTCGCCATCATCGAGGCGGCCTCGAAATTCCTCTGTCTTTGTCTTCAGTTCGCTGTCAGAGAGCGCCTGCATCTTGGGCTCCAGCGCGTTGATCCGCTCGACGCTCTTGCGCATCGGCTTGATCTGTCTGTCATTCGCGGAACCGAACATTTTGCGGGCTAGGGAGAGCATGGAAACAAGCACCAATCTGCGCTGTTGACTTGAAGGATAGCTCCTGACCAGAAACGGTATGTACAGGAGGCGCACGTAGAGCTTGCGCGCGGCGGGTGACTAAACCTCTCGACCAGTCCCCGCGGGAGACTTAAGAACGCCGCCAAATGGTGTCAATGCGAACGGCTGTAGCGCGAACACAAGGACTTAGGCATGCATAGGCAGAGGTTCTCATTCATTGTACTTGCGCTTGCCTCGGCATTTGCCATTGGCGCTTGCGACCAGAGCGACGGCCCCAGCGATGTGCGCCGTCCCGTCGGGTTCGATGCGTCGGCTGCCGCGCTCGTCAATGGCGACCCGATCTACCTCTCCGATGTAGAGCTGGAAGCGGTTGCCCAGGGCCGGATCGAGCCCGGCGACGCCTTCGGACCAGAGCATGACGACTACGAGCTTGTCCTCGACCAGCTGATCGACCAACGCCTCCTGGCGCAGGAAGCCGTTCGCCGCGGCCTCGACCGGACACCGGCCGCCCAGCGCAGGCTGGAAACGGCGCGCGAGCGCCTGCTTGGCAACTTCCTGATGGAAGACCTCGTCGCCACGCAGGTGAATGAAGCGGCGATCGACCGTATGTATGAAGAACAGGTGCGCCTCCAGCAGCTCGATGACGAGGTTCGCATCCGGCATATCCTGCTGGAAACGCAGGAGGAGGCGCAGACTGTGCTCGAACAGGCGCGCGCAGGCGAAGATTTCACAGCGCTTGCCTTTGAAAATTCGGAAGACACCCGCACCCGGCTTGATGGCGGCTCATTCGGCTGGGTTTCGCCCAACGACATGATCGAGCCATTTCCAGCCGTGATCGCAGATACACCAGCTGGCGAAATCTCCGAACCATTCCAGTCCGAACAAGGCTGGCACATTGTGAAGGTCGAGCAGCGCCGCACGCGTCCGCCAAAGACACGCGAAGAGATGCGGCCTGAAATCGTTACCTATCTGACCTTCACGCAGATCAGCCAGATCCTCCAGGACCTGCGCGCCAGCGCCGAGATCGAGCAGCGCGATGGCGACCTCGTCGCGCGAAGGCTTGCCGAAGATGCGGGCGATGCAGACGAGGAAAGTACAGAACAGGCGCTTCCTGCCGATGCGGATGAGGGCGCCAATGCAGATGAAACGTCTGAAGACGGCATGGAGACGCCAGAGTGAAGCTGACCCCGTCTCCGTTCGCACCTGCCTCCTTTCCAGAGCTGCCGGTGGTCAAAGGCGTGCGCGCCGCAACAGCCTCGCGCGGTTTCTATGCCCGGCGCGGCGTGGAGCGCGAGGACGTCTTCCTCTTTGTCATGCCGCAAGGCACCTCAGCGGCTGGCGTCTTCACGCGCTCACACACCGCCTCGGCGGATGTCGACTGGTGCCGCGAGGCGCTGAAGCTCGGCAAGGGCGTCGGCCGCGCGCTGGTGGTCAATGCGGGCAATTCGAATGCTTTCACGGGCAAGGCGGGCATCCTGAAGAATGAAGCCACGCTGAAAGCGATGGCGCAGACGCTCGAAGTGGACCGCGCGCAATGCTTCATCGGCGCGACCGGGGTCATCGGTGAGCCGCTGCCCAATCCGGACTATGTCGGCGAGATGCTGCCGCAGCTTGAAGACAAGCTCGGCGCGCCAGACTGGGAGGCCTGCGCAAGGGCCTTCATGACTACCGATACCTATCCAAAGGGCGCCGGCGCCACGGCGGAGATTGATGGCACAGACGCCTCCATAGCGGGCATCCTCAAGGGCTCCGGCATGATCATGCCGAACATGGCGACGATGCTCTGCTACCTCTTTACCGATGCTGCGATCAGCCCAGCCGTGCTCGACCAGCTGCTGCGTGAAACCGTCGACCGGACGCTCAACTCAGTCACCGTCGATGGTGACACTTCGACATCGGATAGCTGCATGCTGTTCGCGACCGGGCAATCCGGCGCGCCGATGATCAACGCGGCGGACGATCCGCGTCTGGACGGCTTCAGAGGGGCGCTCAGCGATGTGCTGGGCGATCTTGCTCATCAGCTGGTCAAGGATGGCGAGGGCGCGTCGAAATTCGTCGAGATCCGCGTCGAGGGAGCCGTGTCAGAGCCGTCCGCCAAGACGATCGGAATGCACATTGCCAACTCGCCGCTTATTAAGACGGCGATGGCGGCGGGCGATGCCAATTGGGGCCGGATCGTCATGGCGGTCGGCAAATCCCTGGAGCCGATCTTCAAGGACGAAATGCGCATCTGGTTCGGCGATCACCTTGTCGCCGAGGGCGGAATGCGCGCGCCGGGCTATGATGAGGCGACCGCCAGCGCACATTTCGCGGGCGATGAGCTTGCTATCCGCGTCGATGTGGCTGCGGGCAAGGCGGCCTGGACCGTGTGGACCTGCGACCTGACGCATGGCTATGTCGACATCAATGGCGCCTACCGCACATGAGCGGACCTGTCCTGCTGGTGGTTGCCGCTGCGATCTTCGATAAGGCGGGCAACATCCTTCTGGCACAGCGCCCTGAGGGAAAATCCATGGCGGGCCTCTGGGAATTTCCCGGCGGCAAGCTCGAAGCCGGCGAAGCGCCAGAGGCCGCGCTCTGCCGCGAGCTGAAGGAAGAATTGAAGCTCACCGTCGAGCCGTCGGCGTTAAAGCCGATTAGTTTCGCCAGTTTTAATTATCCCGATTTTCACCTTTTAATGCCACTTTATGAGGTGCGGGACTGGCAGGGGACACCCACCGGTCTCGAAGGACAGTCACTGGCCTGGGTCAAACCGGCAGAGCTTGGCATTTATGAGGCCCCGCCTGCCGATATTCCTCTCTTCGAGGAGTTGGCGCGGCGGTATTGAGAGGACGGCATGGTCGCCACTTTTCTGAAGCGCCTGAAAACCGATATGATCGGTGCCAGCTCCGTTGAATACGGCCTGCTGATCGGCCTGATGACCATTCTCCTCATCGCCGGGATCAGTGCCCTTGGCGTTGAGACAACCAATCATTTCGATAATGCCCAGGCTGGCTTTGAAAGCTAGTCACACCTCGTGTGACCTGACCCCATGTGAGCCTTGACCCTGCGGTGCGCACGGCGCTTCATCCTGTCTGATCTAAACGAACAGGATATCGGTCATGAGCGCCATCAAACCCTTCACGGTCGACATCAGCGACGAGACGCTGTCGCGTATCCGCCAGCGGGTGGAAGCCTTTCGCTGGTTTCCGGCCCCGGCGGCAGGCGGCGACTGGGCGTTTGGGATCTCGACCCCATTTCTCAAAGATATTCAGGCCTACTGGCTGGAGACATATGACTGGCGCAAAGCTGAGAAAGAGCTGAATGCCTGGCCGCAATTTACGACAGAGATAGACGGGCTCGACATTCACTTCCTGCATGTCGTCGGCGAGGCAGGTGGCAAGCGGCCTCTGCTGCTTACCCATGGCTGGCCGGGTTCGGTCTATGAATTCTATCAGGCTATCGGCCCGCTCGCCTGGCCAAGCAAGCATGGCGGGAAGTCTGAAGACGCCTTCGATCTCGTTATTCCTTCGCTGCCGGGCTACGCGTTTTCCGGCAAACCTGCGATGCCAACGGGCCAGCAGGCGACGGCGCGCATGTGGGACACGCTCATGCGAGAGCGTCTCGAATATGACACCTATCTGGCGCAGGGCGGCGACTGGGGCGGGCTCGTGACGTCGCTGCTTGGTCTCAATCACGCAAATGGAAAGACCGGGGGCTGCAAGGCAATCCACCTCAACATGATCGGTCACCGGCCGGCCGACAGCACGCCTAAAACCGACGAGGAGAAAGCCTGGGCGGCTAACTCACAGTCCAAGATGCAGGCTGAGGGCGCCTACCTCATGGAGCAGGCGACCAAGCCGCAGACGCTCGCCATGGCGCTGATGGACAGCCCGATGGGGACGGCGGCGTGGATTCTGGAGAAGTTTCACGGCTGGAGTGACCTTGGCGAAGGCGATCTCCTCAGCGTCTATACACGCGACCAGCTCCTCACCAATGTGATGATCTATCTGGTGAACGACGCGATCGCGACGTCGGTCTGGTATTATGCCGCCCTGTTCCTTGAGGGCGGGGCGCAACTGAAATCCGATCAGAAGGTCGATGTGCCCACAGGCATTGCCAACTATCCGGGCGAGGACATCTTCATGACACCGCCGCGCAGCTGGTGCGAGCGCATCTATAATGTTGCTTACTGGTCGGACGTGGAAAAGGGTGGGCACTTCGCCGCGATGGAAGTGCCTGACCTATATGTCGAGGATGTGAGGGCGTGGGCCCGAAGTGTCGAGCGCGAGCGCTGGGCTACATCGCGAGAGAGAAAAGGGCCACCAGCAGCTGGATGATCAGAGCGAGGCCGGCGAGCCCGATCACCGTTGCGATCCAGGCACCGCCAAAGCCTGCGCCAACGCCGATTGCGATACCCGCGCCTGCACAGAGAATGAGGGCAACGAGCCAGTTCATGCCAACCGACAGGGTGAAGACCATATAGCCAACGGAGATGAGCAGGGCGAGCGCGCCCCAGGCACTGGCCTTCATGAAGCCGGAATACATTTTCGATTGCGATTCGATTTTCATTTCGCCGCGGGTGTATTCACTGGACGCCATTGATCAACTCCGTTCATGGGTCTTGGTTCATGCGTTTTATCGCTGCTGCACCGTCGGTCAAGCATCCAGGCGGTCGCAGGTGCAGCGCAAGCGGTCCGCGCCTAGTTCAGCTTGGTCTTGTCGGACTTCTTTGGCGGCACGAAAGCGGGGGGCAGGGGCGCAGCTGGCACGCCTTCTTCTTTGAGGCTGTCGCGCTCTTCTGAGGTTGTTTCACCCCATATAGGCCGGTGGTCGCGCTCGCCATAATACATGGAGCGGGCCTCTTCTGCGAAGCCATCGCCGACATAGTCGTAATTTTCTGAGATGTGCTGGCGGGCCTGAGCCGCGAGTTTGCCGAAAACCTTTTCAGGGTCCTTGGCGCCTGACTTCTCGCTGGGGCGGACAGACGGCGCCATCATCTGCTTGCGGATATCGTGTCCGGCGCATTGCGGGCAGTCGATCTGGCCACTGCCCGATTGCGTTTCGAACGC
Source organism: Henriciella marina DSM 19595 (assembly GCF_000376805.1). Lineage (NCBI taxonomy): Bacteria > Pseudomonadati > Pseudomonadota > Alphaproteobacteria > Hyphomonadales > Hyphomonadaceae > Henriciella > Henriciella marina. The sequence continues at coordinate 2,534,015 of NZ_AQXT01000002.1, forward strand.
GTCAGAGGACGCAAACCAGCCTTCAAAGCCGGTGTCGCAATCCCTGCATTCAAGCGCGTATCGGATCATCTGCCTTGGCCGTGCGTGCTCAGGCCGCGGCCAGCTTGTCGTCGAGCTTTCCGGAGCGTTCCAGCGCCATCATTTCGTCGCAGCCGCCAATATGCTCTTCGCCAATGAAGATTTGCGGAAAGGTCCGCCCGCCATTCGAGCGCTGCACCATCTCGGCTTTCTTGTCAGGGTCCATGCCAGCGTCGATTTCAGTGAAGTCGGCATTCTTCTGCTTCAGCAGCGACACTGCGCGCGTACAGAAAGGACAGAAGGCACGCGTATAGATTGTTACAGCAGACATGGGCGGGTCCTCGTCAGAATGAATAGGATCAAGCCTTATATGGTCACGTCAGACGGCCTGACAACGCGTGCGAGCACCACGACCGCGATATGGGCCGCGCCTGCCCGCTTCAGGGCAAGACTGCAGGCAGAGAGCGTCGCGCCCGTCGTGAAAACATCATCGACCAGAATGATCCGTGCGCCATCTACCTCCGCGCGTCGTTCTGGGCGCACAGCAAATGCGGCGCGCACATTGCGCCAGCGCTCGCGTGCCGAGAGACCGCCCTGGGTTGGGGTCGGCTTTCTGCGCACCAGCGTGTCGACCCGGGTTGGCACGCCAGAGCGGCGAGACAGACCCTGCGCCAGCCAGCCGGACTGGTTGAAACCGCGATGCACGAGCCGCCTGTAGTGGAGCGGTACCGGAACGATGAGGTCGGCGTCGTTCAGTACATCGTGCGCGGCCAGGTTCATCCAGCTTGCGAATGTGCCAAGACCATCGCGGCGCCCGGCGTGTTTGAGGTCCAGCACAAGTTTTCGAGAGACATCATCATAGGCGAGCGCCGCGCGGGCAGCGTCCCATCTTGGCGGTTTGGCGGCGCACTGGCCGCAAAGGCTCGCCTCGCCAAGATCGGTCTCTACCGGCAGGGCACATTGCCTGCAGCCACTGGCGCCAAGAAAGGTCAGCTGGGCGAAGTCTTCAGGGGCGATGAGGCCGTCGCCGCCATGATGACGGCCCGACACAAGCGAGCGCGACGGCCAGACGAAATGCGCCGCTGCGCGCAGTCCGCCCTTTGCCCTTCGCTGCGCAAGGTGCATATCCAGCCCCATGGCACCTGCTCCCCCCAAGCTCTTTGATCGCCGTCTGCATCGCCGCAACCGGGACCGCGCGGCGGCCCATTATGGCGACTATGCCTTCCTGAAAGAGCGGGAGTCGAGTCACCTGATCGAACGGCTGGAGGATGTCAGCCGGCAATTTGACCGCGTGCTGGACCTTGGTGCGCATGACGGGACGCTGGCGCGGATGCTGGCGGGCCATCCACAGACCGGCGCGGTGGAAGCCGGTGAGTCTTCCCCGATTTTCCGGGACGCTGCGGCGCGGGATGGCCTTGATGTGCGTGCGATTGATGAGGAAGATGTGGACGTTGAGCGCGCCGCCTATGACCTTGTTACATCAGTGCTTTCGCTTCACTGGGTCAATGACCTGCCGGGCGTGCTGATCCAGATTCGCCACGCGCTAAAGCCGGACGGATTGTTTCTCGGCTGCCTGTTTGGCGCTGGAACGCTCAGCGAATTGCGCACGGCTTTCCTCGAAGCAGAATCCGAGATCACGGGCGGCGCGGCCCCGCGTATCTCGCCGCTTCCGGGGCTTCAGGACATGGCCGGGCTGATGCAGCGGGCCGGATTTGCCTTGCCGGTCGTCGATGTCGAGCATGTCACCGTGCGCTATGACGACCCGTTTGCGCTGATGCGGGACCTCAAGGGGATGGGGGAACAGGCCGCTTTTGCCGTCAGTGAGAAAAGCCCGAGACGCCCGTTGTCACGGCGTATCCTGGCGCGGATGGCAGAGATATATGCCGAGCGCTTTGCTGACCCCGATGGCCGATTGAGGGCGACGTTCAACGTTGTCTGGTTGTCAGGCTGGGCCCCCGATGAGAGCCAGCCCAAACCACTCCGGCCGGGAAGCGCGCGTCATTCCATGGCAGATGCCGTTAAAAAGGCGCGCGGGAAAGACGACTGAGTTTCCGCGTGTTTGGACGGTGCAGTGATGGTGCACCCACGGTGTCTGGGCGGTGTCTCCAGACAAGAAAAGGCGCCATGGCCAAACCACAGCGCCTTTTCCAGTTCGTGAAAAGCTGATCTAGCCTTTGAAGTTCGAGAAAATGTCGTCGGCGTTCGGCTCTGCGCCGTCGCGGGAGTCTGGATCGACAGCTTCACTTGCCGCATCGGTGTCGGCGGCAGGTTTGAGGCCGGGGCCATCTTCCTGCTTGCCAGCTTGGGCGTCCATCTTCCGGCGCTTGTCGACCGCCTTGTTGACGACCTCATCAAGCTCGATCTGCGAACAGAGGCCGAGGGTCACAGGGTCGACCGGCTTGATGTTCTGCGAGTTCCAGTGGCTCTTGTCGCGCACATTGGTGATCGTCGCCTTGGTCGTGCCGATCAGTTTGGAGATCTGCGCATCTGAGACTTCAGGGTGGTTGCGGATGAACCAGGCGATCGCGTCCGGCTTGTCCTGGCGGCGAGCGACAGGCGTGTAGCGGGCGCCCTTGCGCTTTGGCTGCGGGATGTGCGCGATCTTGGATTCGGCCTTTCTGAGGCGATACTCGGCATCCTTCTCACCCTTGAGGATTTCGTCACGTGTGAGCTCACCGCCAGAGATCGGATCGACGCCGCGCATGTTTTCGGCCACGTCGCCGTCGGCAATGCCCTTTACCTCAAGCTTGTGGAGACCGCAGAACTCGGCGACCTGCTCAAACGAAAGCGTGGTGTTGTCGATCAGCCAGACGGCGGTTGCCTTCGGCATCAGAATATCGGCCATTGCGGGCTCCATCATGCTGGTCCCAGAAACGCAGCCGCCCGGCCTTTCGGGCCGGGCGGTCAGGTTCCAGAACGGGAAAAATTCCTAACAGCCCCCAGTATAGGCCGCCTCACTTCTTTTGAAAAGTCAGGCTTTGTAGTGAGAAAAACCTGTTTACGATGCGCCGACCCCATCCCATCATCTCCGTTAGGAGATTTCAGCGCCGAGCGGAGCTTTGATGCGAAAGATATTCTTTTATGGAAACTGCCAGTTGCTGGCGCTTCACGACCTTTTGACGCCGGTTCTCAAGGCGCACGGCTTTACGCCCGTCCATGTCGAGGAAGTCTACAAGATGACCCCGGCCGATGAGGAGGCCTCCCTTAAGGCGGCGGCCGAGGCTGAGCTGATGATCTGCCAGCCGGTCATAGAAAAGCCGAACAGGCCGTCGACCCCGGCGCTTCAGACGCTGTCGGCGTCCTCGCTGGTGATCCCCAGCATTCACTTTACCGGTTACCATCCAAACTTGCAGCTTCTCTGGAGTCCGCAAAAGCGCGGGACTGGGTGCCTGTCGACCTGGGCGCTTGTGCGCGCAGGGTTCGGCCCCAAAGCCTGTGAGGCGGCCCTTCTGGACCCCGGTGCCTTCGACGCAGAAGACGTGCGCACCTATGCGGCCGGGTCCATGGCCGAACTCAAGCGCCGCGAGCGCAAAGACGGCATCGATATTCCAATGAGCGATGTTCTGGAGACCAGCAGCGCGCGGGCGCTTTACACGATCAATCATCCGACACGGGACGTCATGGTCATCCTCTGCGATCGCATTCTGGATGAGTTGACCACGCGTGGACTGCTCCCAAAGGGGCTGCCCGGTCTGGCGCGGGACGCGCATTTCGAGCAGGCGATGAGTTCTCTCGATTTTATCGATCACCGGCCGCTGCCGACGGTCGCAAAGGCGCTCGGTGTCGATGGACCGGTCGCTTCCCGTAATGGAATGATCGTCAGCCGCGAGCGTTTCACCCTCGAGGGCGCATCGCCGCTTCAGGCGCTGACAATACCGAAGCTCGCAAGGCAGTACGCCAGAGAGCTGGAGCAAACAGGTTGGGATGACCGCATCGCCGAGAATGACAGGCTGGCGGACGCGATTCCACGGCCAAAGGTGCTGGCGACGGCTTAGGACTATGTAAGGGGGGGGATGGCCGCGGGTCGCGCTTCGCGGTCAGGCTCAAGAGCGGAAAGTCCCTAAAAATCGCTAGTATTGTACGAAGCGGGCGGGCTGGAAAGGTCGGCTTTGTGGTGTCGGGCGCGATCCGAAGTTTGTTGCGGCAAATAAGCCCGGAACAGGTGATTCACCTAGACGTTCATACCGCATTAATGCTTCACCTATCATATTGACAGGAGCGGCATATCATGATGATAGGAGGAATGGCTGATGATTTGAAACGCGTTACCCAGTTTCTGCCTAGAGTGGATAGGATCGAGTCTCGTATTAGAGAGCTCGCTCAAGACTCATTTAACGTGCTGATTAAGACGCAGCATGCGGCGGAGAGGCAGGATGAGCGCGGTATCACAGACAAAATGATCTTCGATGTCCTGAGAAAGGGATTCATCGACGGTGATATTCGTTCCGGTTCAGAGCCGGGCGAATGGAAGTGTAAAATGACACGTAAAGTAAACGGGAGTCGGGAAGTCGGAGTTGTCTCGGTGCTTATTCGGGACCAACGAATTCTCGTCATTACAGCGGAATGGGAAGATTTATAATGGAGGACGTGAACAGGCACTATTCTTTCGGCAAACCAGCCGAAAGGGAGCCTTACCACTACGTACAATGCGGATTGGACAATGTTTTCCTCTACGACGGCTATGAGCTGGAATGCATTGATGAAGAAGAATACGTCCGCGTCAGGAATGTTGAGGAGCTATGGAAAGGTATTGGTATTTCCGTGGCTACCGAAGCGCGAGAGCTTCAGCCAAAGGAAATTAGATTCCTGAGGAATCATATGGAGTTAACTCAAGACGACTTGGCTAAGAAGTTGGGAGTTGAGCCCCAAACGTTAGCTCGTTGGGAGAAAAGCCAAACCAAGCTCCCCGGGCCGGCAGACTTGGCTATACGCACACTTTTTCTTACGTCCCCGGCTGCCCAGCCCGAGGGAAGCGAAATCATCGGACGGCTCTTCAAAGTAATTGAAGACCGCGAAAACAATATACCACGAGACTTCAGTGCTATAAATTTTATCCGGTGTATGGAGGGATGGAAAAGGAAAAATGATGATAACCAGTTGGAATTGACTGGAGTCTAAGAACGCAAAGAAGGGGTGGATGCCGTGACTGCGGCATCTGCTTCTCACAAGCTCAGCCTGTGACCCTCATCTTTCATCACGACGATGTCGGCATGGTCGCGGAGGGGAAGGATGTGGTTTTCGAGGTTGGGGAGGTTGATCTTCTGCCAGACTTCGGTGCGCGCGAACTCCCGGGCTTCGGTTTCGCTCATGCCGCGAAAGCGCCGGTAGAAAGAGGCCGGGTCATCTGCAGCGGCATGCCAGAAGCGCATGAAGCGGTCGAGGAACCAGGTTTCGATATGTTCTGTCCTGGCATCCAGGTAGACGAACAGGTCGGGCTCTCCGGAGCAACGATCACCCGAAGACGGCGGGGTAAAGCCGAGCCCTTCCAGAACCAGGATGTCGGGCGGGCCGACAGTCCGCGACAGGGCCGGGTCGATGTCATAGGTTTCGTGGCTGTGGGCGGGAAACTCTGTCGGCAAAAGCCTGATCCGCGCGATCGCAGCGGCCATCGCGGCACTGTGATAGCTCTCCGGGAAACCCTTGCGCATCATCAGGCTGCGCTCTTCCAGAACGGCATTCGGATAGAGAAACCCGTCCGTCGAGATCGTTTCAACGGTCAGCGTTCCGGAAAGCTCATCGAGCAATTGGGCGGCGAGGGTCGTTTTTCCACATGCGACCGATCCGGTCAGGGCCACAATAAGCGGGCAGTTTTCAGTGCGCTCGCGCCTTATCCTGTCTGCAAGCTGGAGATGGCTGGCGTCCGGGGATGAGGCGAGGGGCGGCATCAGCGGCGCAATCCAAGGCCTGGCGCGGTCTGTCCGGCATCACGGTCCAGGGTCTGAACGGTTTGCAGCTGAGTGTTCATTGGGCGGCTCCACCTAGGGGGCGCATCGTATTCCGGGGGGGCAGAGGGAAATTAACGGTCGAAAACGGCGCCTCAGGCCTCAACTCTTCTGCTGGCGGCCGTAATGGACGCCATGAGAACAGAGTCGCGAAACGGTTTTGAGACCACGGGACATTTGCTCAGACGGTCTGGCAGGTCTTCGAGCTCTTCATAGCCGGTGCAGAAAACGACCGGCACGCCCTGATCCACCAGCTTCTCAGCCAGATCATATGATTTCGTTCCGCCTAAATTGGTATCGAGCAGCGCGATATCGGGAAGGCCATGCTGAAGCTCACGTTCGGCGCTGGCAATTGTCATGGCCGGGCCGATGACATCATAGCCTGCATCGGAAAGACGCATCTCCAGATCGAGCGCCGTCATCGGCTCATCTTCAACGACGAGAATTCGGGTCCGCCGCGTCGAGCGCAGGGGAGATTGTTGAGAAGACGACACCGAATTCGCCAATTCAGTTTCCAGAGTTGCGCCCGGCTTGATTTCTATCTTCGTGGGAAGCGTGGGTGAAGACCAGTCCCAATCAGAATCGATAATCTCATCGATCTGATCTGTGACATCCATATTGGTGCCGAACCAGAAGCGGATGGTTCCTGTCTCATCGCGGACAGGCTGAGCCTCTGACAGGAACCAGCTATAGCGGCCATCCTTGGCGCGGAGCGGAAACAGGTCTTCCCAGGGGTTGCCGGCGGCGAATGCCTTGTTGATCCGGTCGACAACGCGATCAACGTGATCGGGGTGATGAACGCTTTGCCAGCCCCAGCCATGCACCTCGTCCAGCGTGGTGCCGGTATAGTCGAACCAGCGCTTATTGTACCAGTAGATAGCCCCGTCAGCGTCTGCGACCCAGGCAAGCCTTGGCATGCGTTCGGCCCGCTGCCTGAAATCGGTTTCGAGGTCAGTCGGGTCATCCCCGAAGTTTTGCATTCTCTGTCCCATGAAAGGCTCCGGTCGCGTCAGGGAGGTGAATGTCTTGGCCCAGCGAAGATCTACACTATCGCACACTTATGACGTGTATTGAAGCCTTCCGCACCAGTCTGAGAAAGGAATTTTCAAATTTTAATTTTTAGCCGGTGGAGCAAGAGTTTGCCGCCTAATGCAGGGCCTCAGCCGACTTCGAGCAATAATTTGCCGATGTGGCCCCCTTTTTCCATTGCCGCCTGCGCGGCTTCAGCTTCGGCGATGGGGTAGACCTTCTCAATGACCGGCTTGATCTCGCCACTGGCGACCTTGGGCCAGAACCGTTCCTCGATGGCGGCGCGGATCTCAGCCTTCTCTTCGGCAGAACGGGCCCGCAACGTCGTGCCCGTCAGGATCAGGCGTTTGACCATGAGATAGATGAGGTCGAGCTCGACCTTTGAGCCATTAAGATAGGCGATGTTGCAGATGCGCCCGTTCACGCGCGCCGCCGAAATGTTTTTCTGGACATACTCGCCGCCAACCATGTCGAGGATGACATCCGCGCCGCCGCCTTCCTTGACGACTGTCTCGAAGTCCTCGGTCTTGTAATTGATCGTGTGTGTTGCGCCGAGCGCCTTTGCGGCGGCGCACTTTTCGTCCGATCCGGCGGTCGTCCAGATCTTGGCGGCGCCAGCTTCCTTCAGCATCTGGATGGCCATCGACCCGATACCGGATGTGCCGCCATGGACAAGGACGCTTTCGCCTTCCTTAAAGGCCGAGCGCATGAAGACGTTGGCGTAGACGGTCATCATCGCTTCGGGCAGGGCGGCTGCCTCTGTCAGGGACAGGTTTTCCGGCACAGGCAGGAGCGAGCCTTCATCGACGGCGCAAAACTCCGCATAGCCGCCGCCTGCGAGCAGGGCGCAGGCCCGGTCGCCTTCTTTCCAGCGGGTGACCTTCTCGCCAACCGCGACGATCGTGCCAGCACATTCAAGGCCCATGATCTGCGACGCGCCGGGCGGCGGGGGATATTTGCCAGCGCGCTGGACAAGGTCTGCGCGGTTAAGCCCGGCCGCGGCAACTTTCACCAGAACGTCATGCGCGCCAATCTCCGGGCGGTCCACATCAGCGAGTTTGAGGGCTTCGCCTTCTTTGGCCACGATGGCCTTCATCTGGTCGGTCATATCATCATCCCGTCTCTGGTGCTTTGCGGTGCGCGGCGGATTTCCGCTTGATTTCAGGACGTGTCTGTCCTTGCCTTGAGGGGGGAAGACGTAAGCGCGCATGGAGGCCCGATCAATGTTTGAAGAAGAACAGGCCAGTAACCCAAAGCTGGACCTTGAAAGATTGTCAGTCGATGAGCTGAAAGAGCGGATCGAGGTGCTGAAGGCCGATATCGCGGCGTGTGAAGCGGAAATCGAGAAGAAGCAGGCGCACAAATCGGCAGCCGATGACATCTTCAAGAGCTGAATGAGAAGCCCGATCTTAAGACCCCTTAAAGGGGTGGAGACCTAGGTTCGAAGAGACGCCGGCCTGCCGGATGATGACGCTGAGGGGTAAGAATGGCTGCCATTTCCAGTCAACAGACCGACATTGATGCGCAACCGGACTTTGCCGGCAGCCGGGTGTTCGACAAGGTGTTTGCCGAAGGCATGGCGCTGGTTGAGCGCACCGCGACCTATCTCGATGGCCCCGGCCGCGACATGTCACGCAGGCTGCCGCGCGAAGCGGGTCTGACCTATGCGGCCTGGAGCATGGAGCTGACCGCGCGCCTGATGCAGGCGGCAAGCTGGCTGGTCATGCAGCGGGCGGTTCGCGATGGCGACATGTCGCGTGATGATGCCCTGTCGCCAAAATACAGGATCAGCCGGGATGGCCCGGCTCTGGAAGCGGCGGCGCAGCGTGGCAGCGGGCTGCCGGACAGTTTCCTCGATCTCGTCGAGAATGCCGAGGCGCTGTACAGCCGGATCTGCCGGCTGGATGAAGCGATCTATCTCGGTGAGGCAGGCCATGTCGAAGGCCCGGTCAACCGGCAGCTGGAAGAACTGGAACATGCTGCCCAGCAAGGCGCTTTTGATCCTCTGCGCGTCTGGGGCCGAGCCCGGTAAAAGCCCGTTTCCGTGCGGTAATTTCCGCATTCAGATGAAATTTTACACATTAGTAGAACGCGATTTTGACCGACCGGGCAGATAAGGACGTCTGGAGGGCGCCTTATGAGCTTCTGGCACGACCAGCGCGGCAATACCGCGATGATATTTGCGATCTGTCTCATCCCGCTTCTGGCGATTGCCGGGGGCGCGATGGATATGACGCGTCACCGGACCGCGTCGGTCGAGACGCAAGCCGCCCTTGATGCGGCCCTTCTTCATGTCGCGCACGGGATGGGGGAACGCAGCATCGAGGAGCTTAAACTCGATGCGCGGCAGATCTTCGATCAGCAGATGGTCGAGCGGGGTTTTACGCTTGAAGATTTCGACATCGTTCAAAACGGCGATGACATCACCGCAACGGTGGATGGCGAGATCCAGACCACGCTGCTGGGCCTGATCGGGATCGGCACGCTCAATGTCTCGCGCATATCGCAGGTTCGCTATAGCGAGCGGCAATTCGAGATCGCTCTGGCGCTCGACACGACCGGCTCGATGGCAGGCGACAAGATCGTTCAGTTGCGCGCGGCGGCCAAGCTGCTGGTCGACAAGATCGACGCCGGCACGAGCAAGACAGCGAACCGGCGCTTTGCGCTGGTGCCGTTCACGACCTGGGTGAATGTCGGGCCGGAGAACTGGAACGAGGACTGGATTGACCAGGATGGCCGCTCCGATGTCAGCGCCACCAATCTTCTGCCGCGCACAAGCCGGACCGCGCTTTACGAAGCGCTGGGCGAGGCCTGGCCGGGCTGTGTCGAGGCGCGCGAATATCCGCTGGATGTGGACGATACGCTGCCCGAGCGGCGCAAGCCTGAAACGCTTTTCGCGCCGAGCTTCTATCCAGATGAGCCCGATGACCGGCGCCGGTATGCCAATGACTATCTCGATGATGGCCTGCTGTCCTGGAACGCGATGAACGTCATCTCTGACGTCACGAAATATGGCGTGGCGATCATCAAGGCGTCTACCGGGCGCGGCAGGGCCTGGGGCGACGATGATGATGACGACGATGATCGCGGCTACGGCAATGACGACGATGATGACGATGATGAAAGGCGCGGCCGCCGCGGAGGCCGGGGCAATGTCGACCTGAAGCGGACCTACCGGTTCTATTCGGACGTAACCACACCCATCGGCCCGGGTTTCAACTGCTCGACCCGCCCGATCGTCCCGCTGACGCGCAATGCGTCGCTGATCAAGAGCGAGATCGACCAGCTCCACGCAGAAGGCAGCACGAATTTGACCGAGGGTGTTGCCTGGGGCTGGCGCACGCTGTCACCCGAGCGCCCGTTTACCGGCGGCGCGCCTTATGATGATCGCGGTGTCGACAAGGTTCTGGTCGTGCTGAGCGACGGCAACAATCATATCTCCGCACGCGGCGACATGCGCGGGAGCGATTATTCGGCCTATGGCTATGCGGCAAATGGACGGCTCAATGTCGCTGAGCGGCCTTCGCAGGATGAAATCTGGACCGAGATGGACGAGCGCACCGTCGAAGCCTGCACCAATGCGAAACGGGCAGGCATCATTGTCTATGCCGTCCGTCTGGAGCTTAAGGATGAACGGTCCGACGGCGTGTTGAGCGCGTGTGCAAGTTCACCGGACAAGTATCTCGATGTGCCGGAGGCGAGCGAGCTGGATGAGGCGTTCAGCCTGATCGCAGATGATGTGCTCCAGCTTTATCTGGCGAAATAAAGCGGCGGCCTAGCGCCGGATAACGACGCGGAGGTCCTCGACGGGCACCTCGCGGCCAGCCTTCGAGACAAAAGCGAGACGCACGCCGTCACGGCTTTCGGCATCTGTGAAACTGATCGGCGGCTGGCCGTCCGCGCCGAGCCATTTGTCGCCCCACTGGGTAAGGCCGATGAGGATGGGGCGGAGCGCTTCGCCCTGATCAGTCAGAACATATTCCGACCGCGCGCGACGGCCCTTCAGCTTGTAGGGTTTCTTTTCCACAAGCCCCGCATCGACAAGATCGTTGAGACGGCTGGAGAGCACGGTGCGCGGGGTACCGAGTTCCTGCTGGAAATCATCGAAGCGGCGCACGCCATAAAGCGCTGATCGCAGGATCAGCATCGTCCAGCGGTCACCGATGAGTTCGATTGCGCGCGCAAGGTTGCACTGCGAGGGCGGGACTGGCGATTTTCGCGACAAGGGGATCATGATGAAGTAAAGCCTGCATGAGTTCGCATGACAAATCCAGCCTCGAAATTGTGTCTGCCTTCGCGTGTTCGGCCCACTCACACTTCGCGCACGCAAATGTCATTCGCCATGCTGTCGGTCGGGCTGTAGTCCAGAGACTGCCAAGGAAAAGGATCTGACCATGTTTCGTACACTTTTTGCCGGGGCCGGTTTGGCTGTCGCCATGGGTCTGGCCGCGATCGCGCAGGAGGCCTCCATTGGCCCGGCGATTGGTAGTGAGGCGCCAGAGGCCCAGGTCGTGACGGCTGGCGGCGAGGCGGTCGCCCTGTCTGCTTTATCCGGTGAGAGGGGAACGGTCATTGCCTTTGTGAGGTCCCTTGACTGGTGCCCCTATTGCAAGCAGCAGGCGATGGACCTTGAGGCCGCAAAGGCGCCGCTGGAAGAGGCAGGCTGGACGCTGGTGGGGCTGTCTTATGATGCGCCGGAAATCCTGTCAGGCTTTGCTGAAGAAAAGGCACTGACCTACACGCTGGTGTCGGATGAGGGCTCGGACGCCATCCGCGCATTCGGATTGTTGAACGAGGACATGCGGGAAGGGTCGCGCTATTGGGGCATCCCGCACCCGGCAATCGTGTTTGTCAGCGCCGACGGGACCGTTGCCGCGGTGGTGCGCGAAGATGGCTATAAAGAGCGCCCGCCGGTCGATGTCGTCCTGGAAACCGCGCGCGACCTTGCCGGCGCGTCAGCCGAGTGAATCGCGGCTGGCCGCTGCGCCGGGATGGCCCTAGATTGTGGCATCATGGTCCATCCACTTTCACGAGAACTTGCAGACACGGCGAAATTTGCGTCGACGCACGCCATCATGGTCATCGAGACCGAAACCTCGTTGCCATGGCTGGTCACGGGCGCGGTACTGATGGTGCAGCAGGCCTGTGTCATGGCGCTATCGGAGGCAGGCGCCGAGTTGCCAGCCATGCCGGGACCGGGCGAGCTGGTGGCGCGGGCGGCTGACCCGGCCTATCTGGAGCAGCCTTTCACGGCCCCGCTCCGGGCCGATGATCACCGTGCCATCGAACGGGTCGTGGCGGCGCGAAACGATGTGATGCATCCGCGTCCCAAAGGCCTTAACCTGGATGCGCGGCCGCTGCCTCAGGGGCTGCTGGCCTGCACCAAGCTTGTTCGCCACCTTGCGATTACACAGCCGGTGCGCCCCTCGATGGTGGATGGGCATGACGCTGTTGTGGTGACAGACGCGCTGGCCCTGATCGAGACGTCAGCCGATTTCTGGGCGAGTATCTTCTGACCTAGCGCCGCGTATGGATCGCCTGGATTTCAGCTTTGAGCTCGGCGTCGTTCATGGCATCGAAATCAAGCGCAGCGACCCGCTGAAGACGCTTCTTGAGGCTGAAATACGTATCCTCGAACGCGATCCGCTGGCGGGACATCTCTTCGACATCGGCAGGGTCCGAGAGACCCCAATGAACCTGCACGGGATGGCCGGGCCAGTAAGGGCATACCTCGCCAGCGGCATTGTCGCAGACCGTGATGATCACATCCATTTTCGGCGCATTGTCGCCGGCAAAGACATCCCAGCTTTTCGACGTCAGGCCGCTGGTGTCATGTCCCTTGGCCGACAGGACCGAGAGCGCCAGGGGATGGGGCTCTCCGCGCGGGGACGATCCGGCGCTATATCCCTTGAAGCCGGGCATGGCAGAGACCAGCACTTCGCCGATAATCGAGCGCGCGGAATTGCCCGTGCACAGAATGAGTATGTTGTGGTTCTTCAAAGGGATGGCCGGTCTCCCGCAACGCCAAGGGCGTCTTCGAGGGCTGCCCCGAAAGAGAGCAGCGTGTTTTCCTGAAAAAGTGGAGCCCAGAGCGAAATAGCGATGGGTGTGCGGGCGGTCTCGGCGGTCTCATCCTGTGGCTGGCCGAAAATGCTGCGCGGCTGCGTGTCCTGAAAGCCTGCCCGCATGACGAGGCCTGGATGGCCGGTAAAATTAGTCGGCGTGAGCATGCCGGATGCGAAGTTGGGTCCGATAACCAGATCGACCCCTTCAAAGGCTTCATGCATGGCTTGCATCCAGAGACGGCGCAGACGGTCGACCTGGATGAGGTCGATCGCGGAGACGAAGCGGATGGCGCGGAAGCTGTTGGGCCAGGCTGGGTCTTCCTGCCAGACCATATCGTCATCGCGGTTGGAGAGGGTCAGCTCTTCGAAGGCGGCGGCCGCTTCGGCCAGCAATTGTTGCGGTAGAGGCGCCGATGGCAGATCGGGCAGTTTGAACTCGACCCGTCTGGCACCGAGGCGCATGGCCTCATTGAATGCGGCTAGTTCGACATCGCTGGCGGTCTCTCGCCAGGCATCGTTGAAGCCGATTCTCAGGCCTGAAAAGTCAAAAGTCGGCTTGTAGGCAAAACTGGAGCGGACCGAGCTTGCATCGTCGGGGTCATAGCCATTGATAGCGGCCATCACATAGCCGAGATCAGCCACGCTGCGCGCCATTGGCCCGACCTTGTCCAGCGACCAGCAGAGCGCCATGCCGCCGGCGCGGGAGACACGTCCAAATGTTGGACGCAGGGCCGCTCCGCCGCAGCGATGGGAGGGCGAGACAAGCGACCCGAGCGTTTCAGTGCCGATTGCAAAACCGCAAAGGCCAGCAGCAACCGATGAGGCTGACCCGGCGCTTGACCCCGACGAGCCTTCGCGCGGGTCAAATGGATTGCGGGTGACGGCGCCGTACCAGATGTCGCCATAAGCCAGGGCGCCGCAGCTCGTTTTGCCGAGGAGGACCGCACCTGCCTCTTTCAGCTTGCGGACAACGGCGCTGTCTTCGGTGGCGGGCTGGCCTTCGCTATAGGGTTTTGCCCCCCAGGTCGTGCGCGCGCCCACAGCGTCGAAGAGGTCTTTCAGGCCATAGGGAATGCCATGAAGGGGGCCGCGGTAATTGCCGCTCGCCCGCTCGGCATCCATTGCGTCGGCCTCGGCGCGGGCGCGCTCTGGCATCACCGCGATCCAGGCCTTGAGCTTCGGATCAATCTGCTCGATCCGGTCAAGATAGATGTCGGTGAGCTGGCGCGAGGAGATCGCGCCCGAGCGGATCCAGCCTGCCAGCTTCGTCAGCGGCGCAAATGCGATATCGGTAGAGTTATCCGAAAGGTCCGATGCCGCTTTGACGGACGCCGACTTGCCTGACGACGCCTTGGCCGCCGGGTAGCTGACTTTGGGCAGGCGTGGATCGAATGTCTGCGCGGGGGCGAGCGTGTTCGGCTTTTCAACAGCGCGCAATTGCTGGATCGCGCTGAGCTGGTCCTCGACGGCCGAGACCATCTGCTCGCGTTCCGCGTCCGTGTATTCGACGCCGGTGAGCTTTTCCGCGCTCGCGATCGTGCTGGGGGACAGACCTGTTATTTCGCTTTCCTGTGCATTTGCGCGTCCAGACAGAGCAGCCATGCCGGATATACCTGCGGCGCCAACCTTCAGCAGATTGCGGCGGGTCGTCTCTTTCATTCGGCCTCACTTGTATCCGGACAAATTTTTCTGCTTAACCATGCGGGTAACATGAATCCTGTCACCTTATCGGAGTTTCAGAATGAAAAAACCCCTGACAGCGATGGCCACAATAGCGCTGATTGCAGCGTGCCAGTCGACACCGCCGCAAAGCGAACAAGCTGAGGTGGCAGACACCGTTGCGACCGCACCTGAAAAGGCCGAACCCATGACCGAACCCGAACCTGCCGAGACCGCGCCTGAAGAAACGGCGATGGAAGTGAATACCTATCCGCAAGAAGAGGTTGCTGCAGGCGAAGACCCGTATATCTGGCTGGAAGACGTCGAGGGCGAAGAAGCGCTGAACTGGGTGCGCAGCCAGAATGAGCGCACGCTTGAGGCCCTTCAATCGGGCGACATGTACCAGCGCTATTACGAGGACGCGCTTGACGTTCTCCAGTCAGACGAGCGCATTCCGTATGGTGTCGTCCGCGATGGCTGGGTTTATAATTTCTGGCAGGACAGCACGAATGTGCGCGGCATCTGGCGGCGGACGCCGCTGGAAAGCTATGCCAGCGATAATCCCAATTGGGAAACGCTGCTCGATATCGACGCGCTGGCTGAGGAAGAGGGCAAGAACTGGGTCTACAAGGGCGCCAACTGCTTCCAGCCGGACGGCGAGGTTAGCTGGTACTGCATGATCTCCCTGTCGGATGGCGGCAAGGATGCCGTGATCCAGCGCGAGTTCTCCATTTCCTCCAGGAGCTTTGTCGAGAATGGCTTTGTGACGAACGAAGCCAAGCAGGGCCTTGCCTGGGTCGACCCGAATACCGTGCTGATCGCAACCGATTGGGGCGAAGGCTCCACGACGGCGTCCGGTTACCCCTACATTGTGAAGCGGTGGTCGCGTGGCACGCCGCTCTCGCAGGCTGTCGAGGTTATTCGCGGCGATGAAAGCGATGTCGGCGTGTGGCCGATGGTGATGGAGACCGAAGATGGCCGCCGTCTGCAGGGCGCGGTCGAGGCTGACACGTTCTTCACATCGACCTTCTGGTGGCTGCCGGAGGGCGAGCGCCAGCCGGTCAAATGGCCAATCCCTGCGAAATCCTCTCCCGAGGGCATCTATCAGGGCAACTTCATTGTCTCTCTGAAAGAGGACTGGTCTCCAGCATCGGGCCAGTCTTTCTCGTCTGGTGATGTCGTCGCGTTCAATCTCAACCGGTTCCTGAACACGCGCCAGCTTCCGCCTGTCTCACTGGTTTTCCGCCCCGATGGCAGCCAGGCCGTGAACGGCGTGGCAATTGCCGACGGGGCGGCGCTCTTGTCGATCAATGAGAATGTGCGCGGCAAGGTGATGATGATCGAACCGGCCATGGATGGCTGGTCGACAACGGATCTGACGCTGCCGGGCACATCCGGTCAGGCAGGCATCGCCTTTGCCGACAAGGATTCCGATACGGTTTTCCTCAACTATGAGGACTTCCTGACGCCGGACTCCCTGCTGCGGTACGATGTCAGCACGGGCGAGATCACACCGCTCAAAAGCCTGCCGGAAAAGTTTGATGCCGACGGCCTGAAGGTGGAGCAGCATTTCGCGATTTCGAGCGATGGCACGGCGATCCCTTACTTTATCGTCTACAAGGACGGCATAACGCTGGATGGGACCACACCGACGCTGCTTTACGGTTATGGCGGGTTCGAAGTCTCCATGAGCCCGTCCTATTCGGGCGTGCGCGGGCGTCTGTGGCTGGAGCAGGGCGGGGCGTATGTGCTGGCCAATATCCGCGGCGGCGGCGAGTTCGGGCCTGCCTGGCACCAGGCTGGCCTGAAGACCAAACGCCAGATCATCTATGATGACTTCATCGCCGTGGCTGAAAACCTGATCAATCGCGGCGTGACGTCCACTGAGCATCTTGGCATTATGGGCGGGTCGAATGGCGGTCTTCTCATGGGTGTGATGCTGACACAGCGTCCTGATCTCTGGGACGCGGTGGTGGTGCAGGTGCCGCTGCTCGACATGCTGCGCTATCACCTGCTTCTGGCAGGGGCGTCATGGGTCGATGAATATGGCTCACCGGACGTCGCCGAGGAACGCGCTTTCCTGGAGACGATCTCGCCCTATCAGAACTTCGATCCGCAAGCGGACTATCCGATGCCGTTTTTCGTCACATCGACCAAGGATGACCGGGTCCATCCCGGCCATGCCCGCAAGATGGCGCGCAAGTTCGAGGTCGCTGGCAAGCCGTTCTATTATTATGAGAACATCGATGGCGGCCACTCGGCAGCGGCAAACCAGAAGGAAGCGGCGCGCCGGAACGCGCTCGAATATACCTATCTGCACCGCAAGCTGTTCGGCGACGAATAGACCGCCGGACACTGTCGCATGATGAGTAATGAAGACCCCCGGTCCGTATAGGGTGCCGGGGGTTTTCTTTGCCGTGCCTTTCCGTGGCGCCAGTCTTGACTTGAGAGCGGCTGCAGCGCCCCCTTCGTGCAAACAATTCTGAGGAGGAAACAATGGGCGATCTGAGCGGAAAAACGGCGATCATCACGGGCGCCGCAAGCGGCATCGGCTATGCCGGGGTCGAAGTTTTCATCGAGGCCGGCGCCAATGTCGTGGCGGGCGATATCCAGGATGAGAAAGGCAAGGCGCTGGAGCAGCGCTTTGGCTCTGACCGGGTGCGGTATGTTCATTGCGATGTGACCAAGACGGCCGACCTTCAGAAGCTGTTCGACACCGCGCAGGAGGCCTTTGGCGGGCTTGATATCCTCTGGAACAATGCTGGCCATGGCGGCACCCCGACCGGGGTTGAAGAGCTGGACGAGGATGGCTGGGACATGACCATGAACCTTCTGCTGAAGTCGGTCTTTGTCGGGACGAAGCTTGCTGTGCCGATGATGAAGGAGAAGGGCGGGTCGATCATCAACACCTCATCGATCTCCGCAGTTTGCGCAGGGTATGCACCGATCACCTATTCGGTGGCCAAGAAAGGCGTGGCGCACTTCTCCAAACTCGCAGCCGCTGAACTCTCTAAGTACAAGATTCGGGTCAATTCGATCCTGCCGGGTTTTATCGCAACGTCGATCTTCGGCTCATCGCTCGGCCTTTCGCGGGAACAGGCCGACCAGATGGCAGCATTGGTCGAGCAACAGGGCGGAAAAATGCAACCCGCCGGGCGGACCGGCGCTGGCAAGGATATCGCCGAGATGGCGGCCTATCTCGCCTCAGAAAAGTCCGGCTTCATCACCGGCGGGGAGTTCCTCGTCGATGGCGGCATGACGGTTGGTCCGCGCCATAGCTGGGACGAGGCCGATGGCGGGCCGCTGCTTGATGCGCTGGGGATCGACCTGGAGCAGGCCGAGCAAATGCGTCTGGCCATGCAGGCGGAACAGGCCAAGGGCTAAAGGCTTATGTCTTTCGGGTTTCGCCAGTCGCCGCGGCGATGGTGAGGCCGGGAATGCCCTCGACGGCGGACAGCAGATCGTCGAGAGACCTGGCAGACGCCACGGGGCGGTCCTTCTCATCATAGAGGGCGAACCCGTCGCTCGTCTTGCGAAGCGGAAATTTGCGCCAGTGGGCCCGAGTGCGATAGAGCCACACTTCTTCCGGCTCTGCGCCAGCTGCTGACCAGCCCGCCCAGACGTGGTCGGCAGGGACGCTTCGCCATAGCTTGTCGATCTCGTCGAGGTCAGATTGGGAAAATGTCTGCATGAGCCGTGAACTGGATGAAAACGCTGAAGCGCAGCCTAGAGCAGGCAGGCTGTCAGGCAATGCCCTTGGCGCGGTTTTCATGCTGTTCTCGGCGGTGGGTTTTACCGCCTACACGATCCTCTCCAAGACGCTGACCGAAGAGGTCCACCCGGTTTTTCTGGCGTTCTGGCGAGCTTTCTTTGCGTGCCTTCTGTCTGTGCCGATCATCTTGCGGGTCGGTCTTCACAAGATGCGGACCAAGCATCCGGGCCTGTTGTTGCTGCGGTCGCTCTTCGGGACGCTCGGCTTCACGCTGGCGATCGTGGCGCTGTCGGCGGACTACAATCTTACATTCTCGCAGTTTAACGCGATCAGTTTTTCGCGCTCGCTTTTTGTAACGGTACTCGCGGCCGTATTCCTGCGGGAGGTGGTGGGCAAACATCGCTGGGGCGCGGTGATCGTCGGCTTTTTCGGTGTGCTGATCATGGTGGTGCCGGGGGTCTTCATGTTCTGGACGCCGGTCGCGCCAGAGGCAGGCTTTCACCTTGATACGGGCACGATCTGCGCGATCCTGAGCGCCTTCTTCCTCGCCTTTGCGATCGTGCTGGTGAAGACGCTGTCATCAGAGCTCTCGGCGGTGGCGTTGCTGACCTATGCCAATGTGCTCTCATCCATCCTGCTTCTGCCATTTGCGATCTATTACTGGTCGATGCCGTCGCTGGAGACATGGGGCTGGATCGTCGTGATGGCGGGCGTCGGCTTCGTCGCGCAGTTCTGTTACATCTCCGGCGTCAGTATCGGGGACGCGTCTTTTCTGTCGCCGCTCGACTATCTTCGACTGCCCATGGCGACGGGGGCCGATCTCATCATTGTCGGCATGTTGCCGGGCATAAATGTCTGGATCGGCGCGGCCATCATTATCGTTTCAGCGGGCTATATCACCTGGCGCGACCGCAAGAAGGTCGCCCAGAAGGTCACGGTGCTGCAGAAGCGAATGTAGGCGCTGGACGGCTCGCCAGCCGGGCTTGCCGCGGCGTAGGTGATATGCTCGACTTGCGTCTCGGACGAACAGGAGCCCGGCATGGACAAGTCTCTCGATATCGGCGCGGTCATTGGCGACACGTTTGGCGTTATCGGCCGGAAGTTCGTCGATCTCGCAACGCTTGGCGTTCTGATCGTTGGGGTGCCGACTCTGCTTGTTACCTTCTTTTCGTCGCAAGCCATGGAGCGCACGGTCGAGCAGGGCGCGCTCGATCTTAACTTTTCATTCGGCCTGTTTCTCGCCAACATCCTCTATGCCGTTTTCCCCTTCATGCTACAGGCGGCCGTGGTCTATCTGACCGTCGCCTCGCTCAATCGCGGGCGTAGCGGCCTCGGCGATGCGATCGGTACGGCGCTCAGGGCGTTTTTCCCACTCCTGGTCGTCTCGATCCTGATGAGCATCGGCCTGACGATCGGGTTTCTCCTGCTGATTATCCCGGGCCTGATCCTGCTGACCGTGTGGGCAGTTGTGGTGCCAGCGCTGGTGGTGGACCGGGCCGGGATCTTCGGGTCCTTCGGCCGCAGCGCAGATCTCACACGCGGGTCACGCTGGCGGATCTTCGGGCTGATCCTGCTGGGCTATATCGCCATGTTTGTGATCGCGGCCCTGTTCGGCCTTCTGGCGGTCGGCGCCTCGGCAGGGAGCGTGGTCGCAGGTGATGGCGGTTTCAATGCCTCAGGCCTGATCGCAGGTGTCGTCATCGATACAGCGCTTGCCATCGTCGCAGCGGTGGGGGTCTCGGTGCTCTATGTCCATCTCAGGGAAATGAAGGACGGCACCCGCGTCGATGCGATCGGCGACGTCTTTTCCTGACAGGTCAAAACGCCAAGGAGAGAAAGGTAGGCTGCGCTCGCAGTTCTGAGCGTGTAAAAGGTTTCGCAACCCGGCGCCTCAAGGCAGGTTACCCGTCTCCACCAACCAGGCCTCGATCGCGCGGGCTGCCAGCTCTGACCCCCGGGCATTGAAGTGAATGTGGTCCTTGTGAATCAGCTGGCCGTCCAGTTCGTACCGGGGATAGCCGCCGTCGCAGATGAACTTCTCCATCGAGAAGAACCTTTCCTCTGGGACAAGCTTATCGACACCCCGCTCCGACCCATCGCACCCGATCTCCACTCTTGACCGCAGCGCTTCCTTGATGCCCGCGCCTTCCGGAAGCCGCGCGATGATGTCGGCCGGCGGCTGATCAAAATACGGAATCTGCCCGAGCATTACGTATGGAATACCCGCTGCATCAAGACGCCGAGCGGTTTCGGCAAAGCCCGTTGCAAGCGGAAACCACCGGGAGGTACTGGAAATAACGACCAGATCATACTGGTTGTTGGCAATGATGTCGGTCAGGAACGCTTCGACATTGGCCGGGCAATTGGGTGTATCGTGTTCGGAATAATTGAGCATCGGCGGACAGCTGGCCGATGCAAACTGCAGCACCTGATATCGGCCACTGAAAACCTCTCGAAAACCGCTGACCAGATGCTCAGCCGTACTGTCTCCGAACAGAAGAATGCTTTTTTTCCGTGATGTTGGATCGATCTGGTAACAGGCCGGATCGATATCCTCACGGGTGTGCGGCAGGTTCATGAAGCACGCATGATCATCCCCCGTTGCCGCCGTTTCCAAAAGCTCCATCTCCTCTGCGGAATACCGCCAGGTCGCGCCGCCCGTGAAGTAGATCATCGCCCCGAGCCCAACAAAGACGCTTGCCAGGATTGCCGATCCACCAAGGAATCTTCGGTTGGCCGCTTTTGTGGTGCCAGGCTTTCTCAATGGTTGTTCGACGAACTGGTACATCAGCGCCGAGATTGCTACGGCGACAGCAAATAGAGCGGCTTGCTCGAGCAGCGTCGCCTGTGCCTGATTGCGCCAGTACAGATAGAACACGATCAACGGCCAGTGAACGAGATACAGCGAATAGCTGATCCGGCCCACCCATACGACAGGGGCGGTACGCATCCAGCTGGTCGTGCGGGCTGTCTGGGCAGACTGGATCAGCAGCGCTGCCCCGATGCATGGCGCCAGCGCGCGCCAGGCCGGGAAAACGTCCGTACTGGAATAAAGCCCGACAGGTGCCAGGATCATTACCAGCCCTGCCGCCGCAGCGATTTCGGCGGCCCATCCCTTGCGGAGCATTCCCGATGGCGACCAGTTCAGCAGTGCCCCGATCGCGAACTCGAACATCCGGAACATGGTCAGGTAAAATATCGAGGCGTGCTCGTTCTCCATCCAGCTGGCCAGGGGCGGAGCCAATGTGCGGGTGACCGTCGAATTGAAATAGGCGAGATCGAAATTCCAGAGCAGGCTGAGAAGGCCGACAATCACCAGGCCCCAGATCGGGGCGGACCGCTTCGAGATCCGCATCAGCAGGAATAACAAGGCCGGCCAGATGAAATAGAACTGTTCCTCAACCGAAAGTGTCCATGTGTGCAACAGCGGTTTGGTAATCGCGGCCGCGTCGAAATAGCCGGCCTCCTGCCAGAACCAGATATTCGACACACTGAAAATGGAGGTGATGAACGAGCCAGCGAACCGCTGCAGCGGCTCGGGCGGAAACAACAGGATTGCCGCAACCAGACTTGCCGCCAGCGTCAAGGCAAGAGCCGGAAACAGCCGCCGGACGCGTCTCAGATAAAAGTGTCCGAACCGGAAGGTGTTTGTGGAATCGACCTCGTTCCGGATCAGGCCGGTTATAAGGAATCCCGAGATGACGAAGAAGACATCGACGCCGATAAAGCCGCCGCCGAAACCGGTTGTCCCGAGATGGAAAAGAACGACGACGACAACGGCGATCGCCCGCATGCCGTCGATGTCCGGCCGGTAGCCAGTTTTGACGCGGCCAATGGATGCCGCGTCTACGATGTCCTTCATGTCGCGCCCCACCTCGTCGCCGACAACCTTACCTGACCGCAGGGCCTAACCGACGATCCTCGCACGATAGCTGAGGCAATGCTGGCGCTGCTCCTCCAGAATGTCAGCATACACCCTAAACGAGTCGGTCAGACTGTCACAAGAGCAAGCTTGTATCGCCTTCCCTCGAATTTATTCCGGAAAGAAGGTGTCGCCATATGACTTGAGGTCACGCTTGACCCGCATGCAGGCGAGGCTTTCCTCACAGGTCGAGACATCGAGCCGGGAAAGATAGGCCTCGCGGGCATTTTCGATGTCGATGCCGAAAGCTTCCTCAGCATAGGCACCGCAGACCGACCGACCGGTGCGTTCTGCTTCTTTAAGTGCGCCCCTGTTCTTGCTCAGCAGGGGAACGCTGGCATGTCCGCCGTTTACACAGCGAGCCATGTAGCCAAGCCAGTCGCCATGCTGCCTCGCGATATCCCTGTAGCTCTCAACGAAGGCTTTGTCGGTCATGTCCACGTCTGGTGTGGCCAGATAGTAGACGCTGGAGGGATCGTACTTCTTGGACTCCACGCGCGAGACAAAGCGTTTGTTGCCGTCAAAGTCCGGCCTGTCGGAAATGCTATTGCCGCCCTGCGAACCGGGCGTGAACTCAGCCAGCCAAGCATTCAACGGGTCAGGGAAAAGCACGGCGTAAGCCGGATCGCGGCCAGCAACGCCGACATAGGCCGCCCGCGCCTCGCTCACATCGCCCTGCTGGTGCGCGATATAGGCGCCCGTGAAATTTGTGATGAGGAAACCCAGCGTGAAAAAGGCGACCGCTTTCCAGCGGAAGAAGAGAAGCGAGACGATCGTGCCCAGAAGGAACGCGCCGATGACGACGGCGAGCCACTGATATGACGTGCCCCAGAGCGAGATTATCGACCCGAAAAAGAAGGCCAGAATAACAAGCAGGAATAATAGCCTGACGAGATTTGGGACAAAGCCATTGCCCAGAAGTGTGCCGCGCGAACTCATCTTAACCCCCAGCGTTTCAATCGAACCAATATGCCGGGCCAAGCTGAACGTGAGATAAACAGAGACGGGTCCTGCGAAACTTATTTGCAATCAAAACAGACTGGTAACCAACAGGATATGGTTGCTGGCCTGCTATTCCAGGGCGCTTGTCCCCGTCCCGGTCCGATTTCGCTTGCCAAAATCGGGCCGGGCCACAACCTTCTCTAGCAGAAGGGGAATTTGATGGAAAAAGTACTGGTCACCGGCGCGACGGGGTTCATTGCCTCGCACCTTATCCTGCAGCTTCTGGACAAGGGCTATGAGGTTCGAGGGACGGCGCGCTCAACCGAGAAGGCCGGTCGCCTTAACAAGATTCTGTCGGACTATGCCGGCAAGCCGGTCAGTATAGATATCGTGGCCGCGGACCTTTCCAGCGATGACGGCTGGGCCGAGGCGGTGAAGGGGGCTTCCTATGTCCAGCATGTCGCCTCGCCCTTTCCGACAGATGCGCCGAAGTCAGCTGATGAGCTGATCATTCCGGCGCGCGATGGGGCGCTGCGCGTGTTGCGGGCTGCAAAGGCCGAAGGCGTGAAACGGGTTGTGATGACGTCGTCCATGGCAGCGATCGGCTATGGCTGGGGCGAAAAGCGCCCCGACACGCTGACCGAAGTTCACTGGTCGAACGCTGACAACCTCAAGGACAACACCGCCTATGCGCGGTCCAAGACGATCGCGGAGAAAGCCGCCTGGGACTATGTGACCGGTGAGGGGGCGGGGCTGGAGCTGTCGGTCATCAATCCTGTCGCCGTGCTTGGCCCGGCCATGAGCAAGGATGTGTCGTCCTCACTCCAGCTTGTCAGCCAGCCACTGGAGGGCAAGCTGCCAGCTTTTCCGAAGCTGAGCTTTGGCATCATCGATGTTCGCGATGTCGCGCGGGCCCATATAGAGGCGATGCTGCGGCCAGAAGCCAATGGCGAGCGCTTTATCTGCGCCGGCGATCTTTTGTGGATGGAGGAAATGGGTGAGGTGCTGCGCAAGGCCTTCCCTGACCGGAAAATTCCCAAAGGCACGCTGCCGAACTGGGTCGTTCGCCTTTTTGCGATGGCAAACCCGCCACTGAAACAGACACTTCCTGAGCTTGGCAAGAAACGCGCTTATTCCAATGAAAAGCTGAAGACTGTGCTGGGGATCGACCCGATCCCGGCCGATGAGGCCATTCGGGCGAGCGCCGAAAGCCTGATCAAGGTTGGCGCTGTCTGAAGGTCTTTGGTGGTGAACGGCCTAGTGGCCGCCGCCGTGGCCGCCACCTTTGTGACCGCCGCCGCCACCGCATTTGTTGCAGCCACCACCACCACGATGTTTCTTGCCGCCGCCGCCGCGGAAGCCGCCCTGGAAGGTGAGCGCGGCCGTTGCCGAGGAGAAGGCGCTGGCTGACGAGCTGGCGCTGGCATAGGCAAAGCCACCGCCGCCGCCATAATAGCCGCCATCGACGCCGTTGCCGACGCCGCCATCAAAGCCTGCAATGTCTATCGTGACATCGCGGCGGGCATAGCTGGTGCGCGCTGCCGTGCGGGTCACGGCGCGCTGAACCGGACGCGGCGCGGGGCGGCTGACATAGCTGACCTGGGCCGGGCGACTCGCATAGCTGTTATAGCCGCACGCGGCGCCGTAAGCGTGGTCATGACCTGCGTGGGTCGTGGCATAACCGTGCGAGACCGCGCTTGACGTATAGCTTGTCGCTGCGGGGCTGCGTTGCGCTGTCTGAGGCAGAGGCGGGCACGACCAGGTGTCGGGCCCAACCAGATAGCACCCCGGTTCTGGCGGGGTTGGCTGTGCATGCGCCTGAAGCGGTGCGGGGCCGCGATTGACCGGACGGTTTGCGTATCCATCTGCGACAGCTGGCGCTGCCATGAGTATCGCAGCGGCGGCAAACGCCATCACTTTGTACTGATTTGGCATAAAGTTCGCCTCCTGAGCGAAAGTCCGGTCATTCTACTGGGTCTGCAGCAAGTGCAGGGCCATGCGCCAGTAAACGCGACACTTTCAAACGAATCAAATGGCTTAACCGGAGACGCGAACGGATTTCGCCTATGACGGGCGTGACCCCGTGTTGCCAGACTAGAAGTCGTAGGCGATGCCTTTGCGTTCCCAGTCGCCAAAGCGGGTGGGCTCACGGTTCCTCGGGCCGCCAGATTCCTTGTCGCGCGCGGCTTCGAGCGCAGCTTCGTGTTCAATCTGGGCTTCACGGCGGGCGCGGGCCTCATCAAGGGCGCGCTGGGCTTCGGGAGGAAGTGGTTTGTTCATTATAAAATTTTCATGCGTTGCGCGTCAGGCTTCTCACAAGCGTTAACGCTTTCCATATACTCAGCTATAAAATATTAAACCGACCTCCCTCATCATCAAGGAGTACCAGATGGCGGGAACGCTGAAGACCTCTCTTCTGCTTGCTGTGATGACGGCGCTGTTCATGGCGATCGGCTATCTAGTCGGCGGCGTGATCGGTATGGCCGTCGCCTTCGCTGTGGCGCTGCTTCTGAACGTTTATTCCTGGTGGAACGCCGACAAGATCGTTCTGCGCATGCAGGGTGCCCGAGAAGTGTCCGACAATGAGCGCTCGCCTGTGTTGCGCACATTCGCCAATGATACGCGCGCTCTTGCCGCACATGCCGGCCTGCCAACACCGCGCATCTATGTGATCGATACCCCGCAGCCGAATGCCTTTGCGACGGGACGGAACCCGAAGAACGCTGCCGTCTGTGCGACGATGGGCTTGCTGAATACGCTGACGCGCGAAGAAGTCTCCGGCGTCATGGCGCATGAGCTTGCGCATGTTGCGCATCGTGACACGTTGACCATGACGGTGACGGCGACGCTTGCGGGCGCGATCGGCATGCTGGCGAACTTTGCGCTGTTCTTTGGCAATCGCTCACGCGGCGGCATTTTCACCTCGCTTGCCATCATGATCGTTGCGCCTCTGGCCGCCGGTCTCGTGCAGATGGCTATCAGCCGGTCGCGGGAATATGAGGCCGACAAGCGGGGCGCAGAGATCTGCGGAAATCCTTACTGGCTGGCATCGGCGCTTGAGAAAATCGACAGGGGTGCCAGATCGAACCTCAATCAACGCGCCGAGGCGAACCCTGCCATGGCGCACGTCTATATCATGAACCCGCTTGCCGGGCGCAAAGGTGACAGTCTGTTTTCTACCCATCCCGCAACCGCCAACCGTGTCGAAGCGCTGCACAAGCTCGCCATGGAAATGAATGTGACGCCGCCTGAACGGCTCTATCCGGAAACCGTGACAGCCCGCGGGCCGTGGGGATGAGCGCAGCCAATTCACGCATCGCCGCCGCAGACCTTCTCATAGAAACTCTCGACAATGGCCGGACCCTCGATGAGGCGATGGAAACGTCAGAGGCGTACGGCAAGCTGACGGGCCCGGATCGCGGCTTTGCCCGTGCCATGGCGAGCGCGGCCCTCCGCCAGCTCGGCCGTATCGACAAGGGACTTGCGCCCTTCCTCAATCGCCCGATCCAGACCGCGACACCGCCAGCGCGCGCGCTGCTGCGTGTGGGGGCGGCGCAGAGCTGGCTGATGGAAACGCCGGACCATGCTGTGGTCAGCGAGACCGTGAACGCGGCCAAACAGTGGGCGCGGGCACGTTCTGCATCTGGTTTTCTGAATGCGGTGCTGCGCAAAGTGGTGAGCAATCGGGCCGCTTTCGATGCCGCGCCGGTCACATCCGTCTGGCCAGACTGGCTGACGGTTGAGCTGATGACATCGCTTGGCGTCGAGGGCGCGACCGCGCTGGCGCAGCTTCAGATGGATGAGCCGGATCTTGATCTGACCCCGCGCGACAGCGATTTCGCCGAAGATCTTGGCAAGCGGATTGGCGCAAAAGAGGTCGGCCTCGGCAGTCTGCGGGTCGCATCCGGCGATGTTGCCGGTGTTGAAGGCTACAGGACCGGTGACTGGTGGGTGCAGGATGCAGCGGCCGCCATTCCGGCGCAGCTGCTCGGCGTAAAGGCGGGAGAGCGTGTGTTCGATCTCTGCGCGGCGCCGGGCGGAAAGACGATGCAGCTTGCAGCGACAGGCGCGTCGACGATCGCTGTCGACCGCTCCAAGACACGCCTTGAATGGGTGGAAGAGAATCTGGCACGTACCGGCCTCAGCGGTGCGGTCGAGATTATCGCAGAGAATGCTGAGCACTGGGCGCCGGACGAGCTTGCCGATGCGGTCTTGCTGGATGCGCCATGCTCAGCTTTCGGGACGCTGCGCCGTCATCCGGAAGGAGCATGGATCAAGTCGCCGGGCGATATTTCGCGGTTTCCCGATGTGCAGTTGCGTCTTCTGAAGGCGGCGACGCGTCTCGTCAAACCGGGTGGCCGAATTGTCTATTGCGTCTGTACGCCGCTCGACCGTGAAGGGGTCGATGTGGTCGAGGCTGCCCTGTCGGATGAGCAGCTAGAGCGGGCCGCGATAACAGCGGAAGAGGCAGGCCCATTCGCTGGCGGTCTGACGGCGGCGGGAGACTTGCTGACCCTGCCGACGAACGGATTTGCGCATGATGCGTTTTTCATCGCCCGCCTGACGCGTACTGGCTAAACTCCGCCAAGGTGCGCAAAGTATTCGGCTGCCATAATCTTGCCGTGGCCAGTTCATATCCCGTTCAGCGCGGGGGGCTGATACTCTGGTTGTCCCCGAGTTCAAGGAAACAGGATCATGAATACCAAGACCGTCCAGACCCGCATTCCCAGCCGTTTCATGGCGGGCGCTTTTGCTGCGCTGACCCTTGCGCTGGCAGGCTGCGCGAGCACCTATGGCGCGAACACGGTTAGCCCGAATGATGTCGGCTATGCCTCGCAGGTCGAGATGGGCACGATCACCGATATGCGCGAAGTCACGATCCGGCCTGAGAACAGTGTTCTCGGCGCGGCGACCGGCGCTGTACTTGGTGGTCTTGCCGGCTCAGAGCTTGGCGGCGGCAACAAGGCCCAGACTGCCGGCGCAGTTGGCGGCGCGGTGCTCGGCGGCCTTGGCGGTAACGAGCTTGGCAAGGGTATGAACACAAGGCGCGGCATTGCGTACACGGTCCGCCTCGACAATGGCCAGGTGACCGAGATTATCCAGGGCGCAGATATCGTGATGTATCCGGGCACGCGCGTGAACGTCACCTATGGGGGCGGCCGCACGACGGTTTCGCCAGCTCAGAACGGCCCACGCTACTAGTCTGCAGAGGCCTTGTTCAGGCCTGCTGAAACTAATGAACCAGCGCCGCCGCGAGCCTTGTGCTTGCGGCGGTTTGGTTTTACCCAGCCCGCATGTCCAATGTCCTGATTTCTCCGTCCATCCTCTCAGCCGATTTCGCCTCCCTTGGGGAAGAAATCCGCGCAATCGACGCCGCTGGCGCCGACATGATCCATGTCGATGTGATGGATGGGCATTTCGTGCCGAACCTCACTTTCGGCCCGCCGGTTATCAAGAAGCTGCGGCCTCATACCGACAAGCCGTTTGATGTTCACCTGATGATGTCGCCGGTCGATGCCTTTATCGATGACTTCGCTGATGCCGGCGCGGATATCCTGACCGTGCATCCAGAAGCTGGGCCGCACATTCACCGGACCCTTCAGGCGATCCGCAAGGCGGGCATGAAACCGGGTGTCGCGATCAACCCGGGCACGCCGCATGAAATCGTCGATCCGATCATCGATGACGTTGACATGATCCTTGTCATGTCGGTCAATCCCGGTTTCGGGGGGCAGAGTTTTATTGACAGCCAGCTCAGAAAGATTGAGGCATTTCGTAGAAAGATCGATGCCTGTGGACGCGACATCATTCTTGAAGTCGATGGCGGAGTGAATTCTGAAGTGGCGCCTCGGGTGATTGAGGCGGGGGTGACAGCGATCGTTGCAGGGTCTGCTGTGTTCAAGGGGGGCGTTGATGCTTACGCCGGCAATATCGCTGCGCTTCGTGGAGAGGCCGGCAAGTAAAGTAAAAGACACCGGGCGAGTGACACCAGTGGAGTACGCAAAATCGACCCCTCCGCACAGGCGTACGCCTGAAGAGGATGCCGAACTTTGGTCCCGCCTTGCCGGCATCAGCGGCGAAGATGCGGCTGCAAGTCCTGTTCATCGCCTGAAGATCGCTGGTGCGACCCCGTCCGGTTTCGCTTTTTATCCCGATCCGATTGCACCGCCTGACATGATGCGCGGCGAAAGTCTGATGAAAGACATCTGGCGTATCGGGGCCGACAAGATCGAGATGAATGAAGGCCTGCCGCCATGGACGGCGCCGCTGCCATCGCGACACTTTGCCGACCGGGTGCACCGGTTCGACTGGCTTCCCGATGTCTTCGCGCAGGAGCCTGATGGCGTCGAACGGGCCTGTTACCTTGTCGATGACTGGATCGCCAATTTCGGCCGCTTCAACGGGTTTGCCTGGCGCGTTGGATGTACCGCAGACCGCGTCTGGAACTGGATGATCAGCGGCGACAAGCTCTTCACGTCTGGTGAGACCGCCGACATTGATCAGCGGCTTGAGTCGCTCGCGCGGCAACTTCGACATATTGAAGCACTGCAGAATGACTGCGTGGATTTCATCGCTCGCTGGCGCGTAGCGTGCGTCATGCTGCTCGATACGCTCTGCCTGAAAGAGGGAGAGGGCTATAACGAGGCCCTGGAGCACCTGGAAAGCGAATGCACGGCCCAGATCATGCCCGATGGAGGACATGTCACCCGCGCCCCCGCCCGCGGCCTGCGCACGATGCTGGATCTCTGTATTATCGCTGATGCGGTCAAAAAGGCAGACCGCGAGGTGCCTGCTTTCATAACCAGCTGGATAGACCGGCTTGGCGGCATGGTCGCCTTCTTCCGAAGCGGTGACGGCGCCCTGCCGCCATTCAATGACAGCGATGAGAGCCTGCCGCAGATTGTCGATGCTGTTCTGGAGCGCATGAAGACACGGCCGCGCGGGTTTATGGTTGCGCCCAAGTCCGGCTTTCACAAGATCGTCAAGGGAACAGCTTGCCTGATCCTCGATGCGGGCGAGGCGCCAGAACAGCCCTTTGGCGATGGCTCACATGCGGGAGCGCTCAGTTTCGAATTCCAGGATGGCGAGGCAAGGCTTGTCACAGCCTGCGGGTTCAGTCCGGAAGCCGACATTGACTGGCGCGCGGCCGTCCGGCGCACGGGCGCTCATTCGACACTGGTCCTTGCGACCGAAGACTCTGCCCCCTTCAGACGCAATGAGGAGACGGGCCTTACCTATCCGGAGGGGCCCGAAGGCATCTTTGCCAAGCGTCTTGAGGAAAATGATGAGATCTGGATCGATGCCCAGCATGGGGGGTACAAGCGTCTGTTCGGTCTTCTGCACCGACGCCGGCTTTTCATGTCATCGGACGGTAACCGGCTGACGGGAGAGGATTCGCTCGCGCGGCCTGTGTCCCAGGCGCAAACCAAGGCTGAAAAGCCGATCCCGTTTGCTGTTCGGTTTCACCTTCATCCAACGGTGACGGCCACACTGAAGGATCAGATTATCAATCTTAAAACCGAATCAGGCGATATCTGGCATTTCAAAACGAGCCATCCGGGCGCAAAACTTGAAAAGACAGTTTATTTAGGGCGCGGTGTGGTTGAAAAAAGCAAACAAATCGTTCTCAGTGGTCGGGCAGACCCAAATAGCGATGGATCTGCACCTCCGAATTGCCTGAGATGGGCTTTCTTGAAGGACAATGTTGAGTGACGCCACGTGATGAAGCCCGCCGCGCCATGGCGATTACGCTTGGCTTCGACACCGCGGCGGCAGCCTTGGCGATGGCTGCGGCCCTGATCAGTCGTTGGCTGATGACGGAGGGTGCGCCTCCGGAGGGATACTTCGCGGCAATTGTGACGACGGCGGTCTTTGCGGGCGTCGGCTTTATCTCGTTCTATACGCTGGGTGTGCATAAGCAGGTCTGGCGCCATTCGGGATGGAGTGACGCTGTCAGGATCGTGCAGGCGGTCGCGCTTGCCACGCTGATTTTCATGCCGATTATCTTTTTGTGGAACCGGTTTGCGGGCATTCCACGTTCCGCACTGGCCATGGCGGTGCTGCTGTGGCTCGCCATTATTTTTACCGGCAGAATGATTGCGCTCGGACGGTCAACCCAAAGGCCGTTCCAGATATTCTTCGGACGCGCACGTCCGGATGCACCGATGGTGCTGCTGATCGCCCAATCGGAAGAAGCTGCGCGCATCGTCTCGCTCATGGGCAAGGACGCGGAAGGCGCGAAAGTTCGTATACTTGGCCTGCTGGAGCCTGAAGGCGCAGAATTTGGGCGAAAAATACGTGGTATACCGGTTCTTGGCGGACTTGAGGAAATGGGCAAGGTGCTCGACCTGCTGTCCCTTCGCTATGAGAAGACGCCGCTTGTTGCTGTTGCCGGCCTGGCGCGCGAGCGGCCTTATATGACGCAGATTCTCGAGGTCGCCGCCAGCCGCAAGACCGAGGTCATGTCCCTGAGCGCCGGCATCGACGAGAGCGCGGCCATGTTGCCGGTGCGGCCGGCCGACCTTCTTCGGCGCCGTGAGCGCCAGCTCGATACCGAACCGGTCGCGGATCTCATCGAAGGGATGCGTGTCTTCGTAACTGGCGGCGGGGGAACGATCGGGTCCGAGCTCGCGCGCCAGTGCGCCGGCATGAACCCGCACTCGCTGACACTGTTCGATTCCTCTGAATACAATCTCTATGAGGCAGATCTGTCGCTTCGTGAACAGTTTCCGAACCTGCCGATCAATTCAGAGCTTGGCGACGTGCGCGACAATGCCCGCGTCAGTCGCGCGATTGAGCAATTCGAGCCCGATATCATTATCCACGCCGCCGCGCTGAAGCACGTGCCGCTGATGGAACAGAATGTCTGCGAAGCGATCCTCACCAATGTCGGCGGCGCGTTGATTACCGCCAAGGCTGCTCAGTCCTCGAACGTGCAAAAATTCGTTTTCGTCTCCACAGACAAGGCCGTTCATCCGGACAACGTCATGGGCGCGACCAAACGACTGGCAGAGCTGACGGTGACACGTCAGGCCGTCGCGTCAAATTTTTCGGTTTCCATGGTGCGGTTTGGCAATGTGCTCGGGTCCTCTGGCTCTGTCGTCCCTCTGTTCGAGCGCCAGATTGCGCGCGGCGGGCCGGTGACGCTGACCCACCCGGAGGTGACGCGCTACTTCATGACAGTCGAGGAAGCCTCCGCGCTCGTGCTTCAGTCAGCGACACATAATGGCAGCCCCGGATCGGCGTCGCTTTATGTGCTTGATATGGGCGAGCCGGTCCTGATCAAGGCGCTGGCCGAAGCGATGATCCGCCTGAAGGGGCTCGTGCCAGGACAGGATATAGAGATCCGCACGACAGGCCTTCGTCCCGGCGAGAAGATGCATGAGAAGCTCACCTATAATCATGAAGAAGTAAACTCGATCGGCATCGAGGGGGTCTACAAGGTCGCCTCGAAGCAGGTTGTTGCGAATGACTTCGATGAAAAGCTCGATGAGCTGCTCGATCATGCCCGCCATCGCAGGCGCGATGAAGCAATAAAAATGCTGGCTGAACTGGTGCCTGAATACCGCCCGCGCCGCGCGGCGGAGTAAACGTCACCGCTTCAGTTGACCTCATCCAGAAGAGTGGTACCCACTGGCGCCCTGTTCCCAGATGAATGAAAGTCGCAAGATCGCATGTCTGAGCGTTTCAAGGTTCGCCGCGCCCTGCTCTCTGTTTCGGACAAGGAAGGCCTTGTTGAACATGGTCAGAGACTTGCCTCCCATGGTGTCGAGCTGGTGTCGACTGGCGGGACCGCGCGCGCCCTGAAAGAGGCAGGCCTCGATGTTGTCGATGTGGCTGACCTCACCGGTTTTCCTGAAATGATGGATGGGCGGGTGAAAACGCTTCACCCGGCTGTGCATGGCGGGCTTCTCTATCGCCGCGACCTGGAGAGCCATCGCAAGGATGCAGAGCAACACGGGATCGAGGCGATCGATCTGGTCTATATCAACCTGTACCCGTTCGAAGCGACCGTCGCCTCGAACGCCGATTTCGACACCTGTGTCGAGAACATCGATATTGGCGGCCCCGCCATGCTGCGGGCTGCGGCCAAGAATGGTCAGTCGGTTGCGGTCTGTACGGATGCAGGCGATGTAGCAGGCGTTCTGGCCGAGATGGATGCCAATGAGGGTGAGGTGAGCACTGAGCTGAGCCGGCGCCTTGCGGCAAAGACCTATGCGCGCACGGCCGCCTATGATGCGGCGATTTCCGGCTGGTATGCCGAACAGCTTCAGGATACCGCGCCGGACTGGGCCGGGTTTGGCGGCAAGCTGGCGCAGACGCTGCGCTATGGTGAGAACCCGCACCAGTCAGCCGCCTTCTATACAACAGGCGCAAAACGGCCCGGCGTTGCCAATGCACGGCAGGTGCAGGGCAAGGAACTTTCCTACAACAATATCAACGACACTGACGCGGCGTTCGAGCTTATCGGCGAGCTTGGCGAGGAACGACCCGCCGTCGCGATCATCAAGCATGCCAATCCGTGCGGCGTCGCGATGGGCGAGAGCCCGCTGAAGGCGTATCGCGCGGCGCTTGAATGCGACTGCACCTCTGCGTTTGGCGGTATCGTAGCGCTGAACCGGTTGCTCGATGAAGAAACGGCAAGCGAGATCACAAAGATCTTTACAGAAGTGGTGATTGCGCCCGGGGCAGATGAAGGCGCCCTCGCCGTGTTCGAAAAGAAGAAGAATTTGCGCCTTCTGCTGACCAATGGTGTGCCTGACCCTCAATCGCGTGGTCGTATCGTCAAGACGGTCGCGGGCGGCCTGCTTGTACAGGACCGCGACTTCGGCCGCGTTGGCCGGGATGATTTGCGTGTCGTGACAGACCGCGAACCGACAGAGGCCGAGCTGGACGACATGCTGTTTGCCTGGCGCGTCGCCAAACATGTGAAGTCGAACACCATCGTTTATGTGAAGGATGGCGCGACAGTCGGCATTGGCGCAGGCCAGATGAGCCGTATTGATTCTGCGCGAATTGCCGCGCGCAAGGCAGAAGACGCCGCTGAGACCGCCGGATGGGACACGCTGAAGACCAAGGGCTGCGTCGCGGCGTCGGACGCCTTTTTCCCGTTTGCCGATGGCTTGCTGAAAGCGGCTGAGGCCGGCGCGACAGCGGTCATCCAGCCAGGCGGATCGATCCGCGACGAAGACGTTATCAAGGCCGCTGATGAGGCCGGTCTTGCCATGGTGTTCACCGGCATGCGCCACTTCAGGCATTGATCTGATGAGCGGGCCGAAGTCTCCATTCGATGCGGCCATGCAGCACTGGCTGCCGGTGCGCGTCTATTATGAAGACACCGATTTTACCGGCATGGTCTACCACGCCAACTATCTGCGCTTTTTCGAGCGCGGGCGGTCTGAGTTTCTGCGAGATGCGGGCGTCTCGCATCAGTCGCTTCTGGCCCTGCCCGAGCCTGCGGTTTTCACGCTGACGAATGTGAATGTCGACTATAAGCGCGCGGCGAGGATCGACGATGCCTTGCTGATCCGCTCGCGATATACGGGCGTCAGAGGCGCTAAGGTTCTCTTCGAGCAGACGGCGCTTCGCGACGGCGATGTGATTGCCGAAGCGGTCGTGACAGCGGTGATGATCCACGCCGATGGGCGTCCGCGCCGCCCTATCCCGGATGTCGTCGCACGGCTCACCCCATATATCTTCAAGCCCTGACCCTCTGCGGGCCTGATCTAGCACCGCCTATGGCCTGTGCAGACGGCCTTGCGCTGAAATCATTGTGCATCGCGTCAAGTTTCCGCCTGATTTCCGTAGGATAGGGGACCTGTAACTCGTGCGTCCTCAAAAAAGGCCGCCCGCAAAGGCTGACGGTTCAGCCAGTAAAATGAGGAATTTCATGGAAAGCGACGTCCCCGCACCGATTGTGTCCGATGCAGGATTCTCTCTTCTCGGTCTTCTGATGGAAGCCGACCTGGTCGTGAAGCTTGTGCTGATCGTCCTGTTGATCGCCAGTCTCTGGTCCTGGGCCGTGATCGTCGAGAAGTCATTTACCGTTTCTCGCGCCCGCAAGCGTGCGAAAGCCTTCGAAGACGCCTTCTGGGCCGGCCGGGCCGATGATCTCGACCGCCGCGGACCGCCATCGGGCAGCGATGCGGCGTCCCGCATCTATGCGTCTATCTCACGTGAGTGGACAGATGCGCGCCGCGCACCAGAGTCCGGGGATCACATGATGATGATCAACCGGGCCGAACGCTCCCTTCGAGCTGGCGTCGACAGGGAAGTCGGCCGGGTGAGCCAGGGCCTTGGCGTCCTGGCGACGATCGGGTCCGCGTCGCCCTTTATCGGCCTCTTCGGCACGGTGTGGGGCATCATGAACGCCTTCCTCAACATCGCCGAAAAGCAGGACACCAGCCTGACCAATGTGGCTGGCCCTATCGCAGAAGCGCTGTTCGCGACCGGGCTCGGCCTTGTCGCAGCTATTCCTGCGGTCATCTTTTACAACAAGTTCACCGGCGACGTGAACAGACTGGCCGATCAGCTCGATACCTTCTCGCAGGACCTCCTGGTGCGTCTGTCGCGCCGCGCGTCGGACCTGGGGGCTTAGGCGATGGCTGGTGGATTTGCTTCTGGACCGCCTGGACGGGGCCGCGGCCGCCGTGCATTGGCGGCGGAGATCAACGTCACGCCGCTGGTCGATGTGATGCTGGTGCTACTGATCGTGTTCATGATCACGGCGCCGCTTCTGACCACAGGCGTGGAAGTTTCACTGCCCAAGGCGTCAGCGGAAAATCTGCGTGCGCCGCAGACGCAGCCGCTTTCAGTGTCGCTCGATTCAAGCGGCACCATCTATATCCAGGAAACCCGGGTCAATCCTGAGGAGCTCGTCTCGACGCTCTATGCGATTGCCGGCGAGGGCTATGAAGAACGCATCTTCCTGCGCGCTGATGAGGGCGTGAATTACGGCCAGGTGATGAATGTCATGACGCGGATGCAGCGGGCCGGTTATCGCAATATCGCGCTTGTCACGGACCCGAAGGCCGAGGAGCAGCGCTAGTCCATGATCCGCGGCCTTCCGGCATCCATCCTTTTGCACGCGGCGGTCATCGGTGCGGGCTATATCGTCTGGCCGTATGTTGCCACGACGGCCACAGAGGATGAATTTGTCATCGTACCTGTCGAACTGGTTGATGTTGGCGAGATGACCAATGTCGCGCCCGTAACTGCGCCGGAAGAGCCCGACGAAGAAGATGACCCGGAGCCAGAACCAGAGCCCGAGCCTGAAGAGGACGAAGACGTCCCCATCGAGGACGTGCCGGATGAGCGCGACATTCCTGTCGACGATGTAGAGACGGCCCAAGAAGCGCCGCCACCGGAACAGGAAGACGACATCCTGCCCAATTTCGATGCCGACGCTGAGGAAGAGGAGGAGGCGCCGCCCGAGACACCGAAAGAAGAGCGCCCGGCGACGCCGAATCCGAAGCGCGATTCAAGCGCGTTGGATAATCTGCTTAATTCAGCGGAATCAACTTTCCAGAGTGAGCGTGAAACGCGCCGCGAGACCCGTGAAGCACCGCGCGAGACACCGCCGCCTCGCGAAGAAGAGGCCGCGCCTCGTGAGACCCGATCCGGCGCGGGCGAACGCACGGCCAACACTGTGCGGATCGAGCAGCTGCTTTACAATCAGATTTACCCTTGCTGGGATGGGGTGAGCGATCAGCCAGAGCCAGATCGGTTGAATGTCAGTATGCGGGCGCGCCTGGATGCTGAGGGCAATGTGCGGGACCTGGATCTTATCCGGCCATCGCGTGCGCCGATTGGTGACCGGGCCATGCAGCTTGCGATCGAACGTGCACAGCGCGCCGTGCAGAAATGTCAGCCTTACCGGCTTCCAAGGGATGATTACGATCTCTGGAAGGAAGCCACCATCAATCTCGGCCCGGCTTTTACGGGCGACTAAACGACAAGAAAGGGCAATCAGCCAGATGATCAGATCAATTGCCGCCTATCTATTTGCCGCTTTCATTGCGGTCATACCTGCCGCCACGGCGCAGGTGACCGTGAACATTTCCGAAGGCACGCTGAAACCCACACCGATTGCCATTCCGGTCTTCGAAGCGGACGGGGCCGACAGGCAACTGGCGACCGACATCACATCGGTGATCCAGAACGACCTGCTGTCGACCGGGCTTTTCTCGATCACCCCGGAAAGCGCCTTCATCCAGCGCGACCTGTCGATCAATTCGCAGCCGCGTTTTGCCGACTGGAAGATCATCCAGACCGATGCCCTGGTCGTTGGTGAAGTTGACCGCGTGACAATCGAAGGCGTGGAATTCATCCGCGCGTCCGTTCGTCTCTGGGACGTCTATGGCGAGGAAGTCATGCGCCTTGAAGGCCAGGCTGGCCGGCGTTTCACTGCGAAGCCCGAAGACTGGCGGCGTATCGCGCACAAGATCGCCGATACTGTCTATGCACGCCTCACCGGTGAGGACCCGTATTTCGACTCGCGGATCGTCTATGTCGCCGAAACCGGTCCCAAGGATGACCGGACCAAGCGTCTCGCCATCATGGATTCAGACGGCGCGAACGTGAAATACCTGACCTCCGGGACGTTCACCGTCCTGACGCCGCGCTTCTCGCCGTCGAACCAGCAGATCACCTACATGTCTTATGAGAACAACCGGCCAAGGGTGTATCTGTTCGACATTCAGAGCGGGCGCCAGGAAGTGCTTGGCAATTTCCAGAGCATGACGTTCGCGCCGCGCTTCTCACGCGACGGGCAGGCAGTGCTTCTGACACAGGCGTCCGGTGGTAACTCCGACATCTACATCCGCGATCTTGTCACGCAGAGCACACGTCGCCTGACCGACCATCCGGCGATCGATACCTCGCCGTCCATGTCGCCGGACGGAAGGCAGATTGTCTTTAACTCAGACCGTGGTGGCAGCCCTCAGCTTTACATCATGAACACCGACGGGTCGCCGCTGACCTGTCCGTCGGGCGGGCGTGATACGGCTTGCCGGATCACCTTCGGATCGGGCCGCTATTCGACACCCGTCTGGAGCCCGCGCGGCGATCTCATCGCGTTCACGAAGCAGTCACGCGGCCGCTTCTCCATCGGTGTGATCGGCACCGATGGCGAGGGTGAGCGGGTGCTGACCGAAGCCTATCTGGACGAGGGTCCGGAATGGTCGCCAAACGGGCGCGTCATCACCTTCTTCCGCGAACGTGCACCGGGCGCCGGTCCGCAGCTCTGGTCTGTCGATCTGACCGGCCGCAACCTTCGCCAGATCCCGACACCAACGCAGGCCTCCGACCCTGCATGGTCGCCGCTTCTGAACTAGACCTTAAAGGGCAGGCAGACGCCTGCCCTCCATTTTCCGAATATATTTCGTGGAACCATCGACAGGCCACGAAGTTGACAAAATCGAGCAATAAGGGTCGCGCGAACGACCTTACGAAGGAGTAACCCATGCGTCGTCTTGTACTTACTACAGCTACTATCGCCCTGGTCCTTGGTGCCGCTGCATGCGCCTCCAAGCCAGAGCCGGTCAACACGGCGCCTCAGGTTTCCGACACGAACAATGCGCCTAGCCAGCCAGTTCGCGAGTCCGATATCGAGCAGCCAACCCGCGTCATCGATTCCGGCCCAAGCGCCGGTTCGCTGGAAGATTTCCAGGTGAATGTCGGCGACCGTGTCTACTTCGACCTCGACCAGTACCGTCTTGATGGCGACGACCAGTCCGTCCTGCAGCGTCAGGCCGCCTGGCTTCAGAACTATCCGAACGTCCGTATCATGGTTGCAGGCAATGCCGACGAGCGCGGCACGCGTGAGTACAACCTTGCCCTCGGCGAGCGCCGCGCGTCGGTTGTCCGTGACTATCTGGTGAACCTCGGCGTGTCCCCATCACGCATCGACACTGTGTCCTACGGCAAGGAGCGTCCGATCGCACCTGAGTCCAATGAAGCAGCCTGGGCGATGAACCGTAACGCCTTCACCCAGATCATGGGCGGCGCCAGCAGCTAAGCCAAGCTGCGGTTTTGCAAACGAATGAAGCCGGGTGTCATAATTTGGCCCCGGCTTTTTTCTTATCTATATGCTCAATAATTAGTCCTGTTCTGGAGACGTCCTCTCATGATCCGTCTGGTACCCATTCTCGCGGCGCTTTGCCTTTTCACGGCGGGGGCGCAAGCCCAGTCACAGCGTGCCCCGATAACCCGCGGTGCAACGAGCGGTGACCTTGCCTCGACGGTGAATGATGTTCGCCAGCGTATGGCCACAATGAGCCTCGACATGAGCCGCCTGCAGGACGAGATCGGACGTCTCAACGGCGAGATCGAAACGCTTGAATTCCTGCTGTCCCAGTCGCGCGACGAGTCTGCGCGCATGCAGGCGGATGACCAGCGCATTGGCGAGACGCTCCGGTCGCTCACACAGCAGAATGAACGCATGCAGCAGCAGATCACAGGCCTGCAGGAAGATGTCGCACGTCTTTCATCTGGCGACATGGGTGGTGTGGGGACAAGCGCGAGCGACCGCGACGAGCAGTCATCAGACGCGCGCCGCGCCGAGCCTGCGCCAACGCGTCAGACGGCTCAGCGGAATGAGCAAGAGGATGAGGGTGATGAAGCCCAGTCCGCGTCCGGCACCGCAAACCCGAACTATCAAGGTTCGCTCGGGACGCTTCGGGCCAGTGAATTGCCAGGTGAGGCTGGGCCGCTTTTCGCGGCAGCCAAATCACGCCTCCTGAAGTTCGACTATGCCGGCGCTGAAGAGGCTTTCCGGGCATTCCTCCAGCGCTTCTCCGACGATCCGCAGGCAGGTGAAGCGCAATACTGGCTCGCCGAAACCCTCTTCCAGCAGGAAGCTTATGGCGAGTCCGGCGAGGCTTATCTTGAGATGATCCGGGAGTATCCAGACGATGCCCGCGCGCCTGACGCGTTGGTCAAACTGGCGCGCTCCATGCGGCTTGTCGGCGATACTGACCGGGCCTGCGAGGCGCTGGACGTGCTGCCGCAACAATATCCCAACGCGTCGGGTGTGACCCGGAACCTGGCGGCGCTTGAGCGCACGCGTGCAGGTTGCAGCGCCTAGAAGCCCTTAGCCACCAGTTCATCGATACGATGACAGCGGGGTCGACCGGCCCTGTCTGCGTCGCCGTGTCCGGCGGTAGCGATAGCCTCAACCTTCTCGATCTTGCGGGTTCGTGGGCGAGATCCTCCGGCCGGAAGCTCATGGTTCTCACCGTCGATCATGGTTTGCGCGCAGAGGCGGGGGCGGAAGCAGAGTGGGTTGCGGCTCAGGCGCGCGAGCTTGGGCACCGCGCCGAAATACTGCGATGGAAGCCCGATAAACACGGACAGAACGCAGCTCGTCGGGCGCGTCACTCGCTGCTGGCCGATGCAGCGCGAGCCGCTGGGTCGCAGCGCATTTTGCTGGGTCATACGCAAAGCGATGTCATCGAAACGCTGTTCATGCGGCTCTCGCGGCCGACGCGTCTCGCGGGGGCGGTTGGGCCGCAGCCTGTGTCGGTGTCGCCAATCTGGCCGGAGGGGCGCGGTGTACAAATCGGGCGGCCCCTGATCGCGTGGCCGCGAGACGTGTTGATGACCCGACTTGAGTCGGCGGGCCGAGACTGGGTCAGGGACCCCAGCAATGTCTCGGAAGCTTATGAAAGGGTGCGCGTGCGCGCGCTCGCAGCGCAGCTCGATGGAGCGCGTCTTCAAAGGGTTGCAGGGGATGCGATGCGCCTCCGAGCGCTGGAAGACTGGATGCTCGCCAAACTGCTTCAAACCCGCGCCCACGACGATGAAAGCGGCCTGATCGAAGTCAGTCTGGATGAGACGCCGGTCTCAAGAACTGTGTTCAACCGGTTTCTCGATATCCTGTTGCAAACAGCGTCCGGTACAAGTCACGGGGCGGCCTCAGCCTCGCTGGATGCACTTGGTCTCGAAATTCAGTCAGGCGGACCGCAGAGCCGCGTCACGCTGGGTGGGGCCTGGCTGCAACGGCGTGGTTGCGTCTTGTCGATCGGCCGAGATCCTGGAGAAATGAGGGCAGGTTGGCATTCCGGGCTTTGGGATGGGCGCTACGGGCAGGGCGACTGCCAGCCATCGGCTGGCGAGGACATACCCTTCCTTGTAAGGCATGCGATGCCCGATCAGCCGTTCAGGCAAATCCTGAGCGAACGTCTCGATGCCTGGGCGACTGCACTCGGCTTGGGCGCAGACCTTGCGGTCCAGTCCGTAGACGCATGGATCGAATGAAGGCGAGCCTTACCAGACGCCGCGGCTAAAACCGTTCCAGAGATAGCCGCCAAAGGTTGGCGCAAACCATTGGCGCGATGGGAGATTGACGCGCTGAGGACGGAGCTGTCCTTTCAGCGCATCTTCCATCGCCTGAATGACAATCCCCCGGCTTCCGGCGGCCATGCGCCAGAGATAGGTGTGAAAATTGTCGTCTGGCTCTGTGCGAAGACGCGACTGGTAGAGAATCTCGCCGGTGTCCACGCCCTCATCGACGAGATGCACCGTGGCACCGAAGTGCTCTGGTTCCCCATTAGCGAGGGCGAAGTACCCCCCGAACATGCCGCGATAGGCCGGGTTGATCCCGGAATGATAGTTGATGAAGGGCGCGTGCGTGCTTCGCAGCGTTGTGTTCGAGATCATGCGTGTGGAGACGACAAAGATCGCCTTTGGCTGAATAGCATGGAGGGCTGCGCGGCATTCGTCCGAATTGACCGAAGGCACGTCGATAATCCTGGTATCCGAGCGGGGCTCCGGCTCCAGTTTTTCGCGGGCGATCAGCCGGGCGATTGTGTCCTGGCTGCCCTTGCTGGTGAGCTTGATCGGTATGCGGGCGGCCTGCATGCTGGCGACCTTGAGCGCGCCAAGCATCTTGCGTCTGCGGCGCCAGAGAACCGATTGCGGCTCGCCCTGTTCGCGAATGACCGGGATGTCGCCAAAGCGTTCGCGCAGGGCGTTGATCATGATCCATGCGTGTGGCCCGCCAGACGTCAGCGCAACGAGTTTCGAAGGATTTTCCATGCCAGCCTCTTTCCCGTGTTGGGACAATCTGACGGAAATCCTGCAAGTCTGAGGCTAGTTGCCCTTTCGGAAACTATCCTGCCGCGCGAACGGCGTCGGCGACTTCGTTGACTGCAGCCTCCATGGCGGCGGCGTCCTCTGCCTCCGCCATGACGCGGATAAGGGGCTCAGTGCCCGACTTGCGGATAACGAGTCTGCCCGCACTGCCGAGCCGAGTTTCTGCCGCGCTGATGGCAGCCTTCACGCCTTCGTCTTCCAGCGGGGCATCCGACCGGTAACGGACGTTGACGAGCTTTTGCGGGACCGGGTCGAAGACATAGGCGAGTTCAGAGAGGGGCTTGCCGGTTTCAATCATGACGGCCAGCGCCTGCAGCGCAGCTATCATACCGTCGCCTGTGGTGACATGGTCCGAAACAACGATGTGACCTGACTGCTCTCCGCCAAGATTGAACCCGCCTTCGCGCATCTTCTCGACGACATAACGGTCGCCGACCTTGGTGCGCTCAAGTTTCAGGCCTTGCGATTTGAGATATTTCTCAAGTCCGAGATTGGACATGACGGTGGTGACAACGCCATCGCGCGAAAGCAGGCCGCGGCGTTTCCAGTCCCCCGCGATGAGACCGATCAGCTGATCGCCGTCGATTTCCTCGCCCTTCTCATCGATGAGAATGCAGCGGTCGGCGTCGCCGTCGAGGGCAATGCCGATATCTGCGCGGTATTTGCGCACCGCGTCCCGCAGAGACTGCGTGCTGGTGCTGCCGACATCCTGGTTGATGTTGAAGCCATCGGGCGTAACGCCGATTGGGAAAACCTCTGCGCCAAGCTCATAAAGGGCGGTGGGGGCGACCTTGTAAGCGGCGCCGTTCGCGCAATCTATGCAGACGCGAAGACCGGAGAGCCGCATGCCCCGCGGGAACGTGGCCTTCACGATCTCGATATAACGGGCCTGCGCATCATCGACCCGGCGGGTGCGGCCAAGGGCGGACGGGGCGGCCAGCTTGTCATCAAGTGCGCGGTCCATCCGGCTTTCGATCTCAAGCTCGATATCGTCTGAGAGCTTGTAGCCATCAGGTCCGAAGAGTTTGAGGCCGTTATCCTCAAATGCGTTGTGGCTTGCCGAAATCATCACGCCGAGATCGGCGCGCAGGGACCGGGTCATCATCGCGACGCCTGGCGTCGGGAGCGGGCCGAAAAGGGTCACGTCCATGCCCACTGAAGTGAAGCCAGCAACCAGCGCCGGTTCGATCATGTAACCCGAGAGGCGCGTATCCTTGCCGATCACAACAGAATGACGCCGCGTGCCGCCGCGCCG
Organism: Henriciella marina DSM 19595; assembly: GCF_000376805.1. Lineage (NCBI taxonomy): Bacteria > Pseudomonadati > Pseudomonadota > Alphaproteobacteria > Hyphomonadales > Hyphomonadaceae > Henriciella > Henriciella marina. Next base: position 2,577,654 of record NZ_AQXT01000002.1, read on the forward strand.
GAAATACTTGCCGGCGGCCATGCCGAGGCGCATGGCGATCTCGGGTGTCATTGGCGGGGTGTTCGCCGTGCCGCGAATACCGTCTGTCCCAAAATACTTACGCGTCATCTGACACCTCCGAAGCTTGCCAAGCGCATGGCACATATTCACTGCCCGTGCCAAGCGTGTACGGGCGACTGCATCTCTATACAGCGACCGAGCGACAAATCCCTTAACTGACAGGAACATTAGCAGGATCAGCCCATTCACTGGCCATGTGGGCAATCGTGCGCGCAGGGGCTGTCACAAAACGACACGGTATTTGCAATGACGTAAGGCCTTCGTGTTTTCTAGACGAAGCAGACCAGCGACAAGGGGCGAACGAGCATGTGTGGGATTATCGGTATTCTCGGGCAGGAACCGGCAGCGCCAAGGCTGATCGATGCGCTGCGGCGGCTCGAATATCGCGGTTATGACAGTGCTGGCATCGCGACGCTGGATGCCGATGGCAAGCTGGACCGCAGGCGTGCGCCAGGTAAGCTCAACAATCTCGACGAGGCTGTGTCGGCAAATCCGATCACCGGAAATCAGGGCATTGGCCACACACGCTGGGCGACGCATGGCTCCCCCACGGTGGGCAATGCGCACCCACATGTGTCTGGGCCCGTGGCCGTGGTTCACAACGGGATCATCGAAAATTTTCGTGAGCTTCGCCAGGAGCTGGAAGCAAAGGGCCATCGCTTCGATACCGAAACCGATACCGAAACGATTGCCCATCTGATTGCTTCGAACATTCAGAAGGGACTAGGTGAGGTCGAGGCCGTTAAGGCGGCGGTCGCACGTCTTGAGGGCGCGTTTGCGCTGGCGCTTCTGTTCGAAGGACGTCCGGACCTTCTTGTCGGCGCCCGCAAGGGCTCTCCGCTGGCGATCGGTGTGGGTGATGACGAGATGTTTCTCGGTTCAGACGCGCTTGCCGTCGCACCGTTCACGAACCGCGTCATCTATCTTGATGAGGGCGATGTCTGCGTCCTTCGCCATGATGGCTACGAGATCTTTGACCGAAAGGACAAGCCGGTCGAGCGGTCGATCAGCATCGTCCAGGGCGCAGGGGCCGCTGCCGAGAAGGGCAATTATCGCCACTTCATGCAGAAGGAAATCTTCGAACAGCCCGATTCCACCGGCCGCACGATCGGCGCTTATACAAACATTTTGCGCCAGACGATCGAGCTCCCCGGTGAGGGTGGCAGCGAGATTGACTGGTCGGAGGTGACGAGTCTCTACATGATCGCGTGTGGCACAGCGCACTATGCCACCCGCGTGGCTGAATACTGGTTCGAGCAATGCGCGGGCCTGCCGGTGAAGACCGATATCGCCTCGGAGTTCCGCTATCGCGAGCCAGCCTTGCCCGCAAAAGGCGGGCTTGCGCTGTTCGTCAGCCAGTCCGGTGAGACAGCAGATACGCTGGCAGCGCTGCGCTATTGTAAAGAGCGGGGCATGAAGACCGCCGCCGTGGTCAATGTGCCGACCTCGACGATTGCCCGGGAAGCCGACCTTGTCCTGCCGACGCTTGCTGGCCCCGAAATTGGTGTTGCGTCGACCAAGGCGTTTACCGCGCAGCTATCGGCCCTTGCGGCTGTGGCCATTTCAGCGGGGCGTGCCCGCGAGAAACTGTCGCGGGACGCGGAAATCCGTCTTGTGCGCGCCCTGACAGAATTGCCGCGCCTCATATCGACGACGCTGCAGCTCGATGACCGGATCGCAGAGCTTGCGCGCGATATCGCGAAGGCGCGCGATGTCATCTATCTCGGCCGCGGTGTGCACTATCCGATCGCGCTCGAGGGCGCGCTCAAGCTGAAGGAAGTGAGCTATATTCACGCTGAAGGCTATGCGTCGGGCGAGCTCAAGCACGGCCCGATTGCGCTCATCGATGAGCAGACGCCCGTCATCTTCGTGGCGCCATTTGACGGACTGTTCGACAAGTCGCTGTCCAACCTCCAGGAAGTGGCCGCCCGTCGGGGCGAGGTGATGCTGATCTCAGACGCGGCAGGTGTCAGGGCCGCTGGTGATACGCCGGCCAGCCGGATCGAACTGCCAGACTGCGACCCGTTTATTGCGCCGATTCTCTATTCGATTCCGATCCAGCTGCTGGCCTATCATGTGGCCGTCGAGAAGGGCACGGATGTCGACCAGCCCCGTAATCTTGCCAAGTCGGTGACCGTCGAATAGCCGCCGGCACAATTGCCGAAAGCACAAAAAGAAAGCCCCGCTGGCATCACGCTGGCGGGGCTTTCTGTTTTGGTCTTACCAGATCGATCAGGTGATCAGGCCAGCGCCGAATAGGGCGAATATGGAAAGGCCGGCAGCCATTGGCAGGCTGACCAGCATTGCGAAGATGCCCTGACGGGTCTCGGAGGAGGAAACGCTCATTATTTTTAGTCCTTCTGCATTCCGGACAGGCGAGCTTGTCTGCACCGGTAAGAAGGATATGGCACTAGTCCATAAAATAATCAATGAACGAAATGAAAATTATTCAGTGTTCAGTTTCGGCCGTCTTGTTGATACCCCTTGCAAGGGCCGCCTCGATAATGTCGAGAACGCCGTTCAGTTCCCGCCGCAGCTTGGGCAGGGTGAGGCGTGAGAAGAGTTGCGGAAAGCGGTACTTCATCAGCGCCGACTGGATCATCTCTGCGGTATAATTGCAGTCTGTGATGGGCGCGAAGTCACCGCGTTCGACGCCGTCCTCCAGTATTGTGCAGAGATATATGCGTTCCTGTGCGAGCCCCTCATTCATGAAGAGCGGCCGTTCCTCGCCAAGCACTTCTGCAACTTCGAGGATTTTGGCTTCCCGCTCTATCGCGTCGAATGTCTGGCCGAGATTGTGGTGAAAGACCTGCCGGAGCCGCTGTGCCGGCGGGCCGTTACCGCGCGCGATCTCCGAATAGGTCTGATAAAGCTCGGCATTGAACTGGCGGGCCATCGCCTCGGCAATATCCAGCTTCGAGGCAAAGAAGCGGTAGATATTGCCAGCCGACATATCGCAATCGCCTGCGATTTCCGACATGGTTGTTTTGCCATATCCGTAGTGTTTGATACGGTTCATGGCCGCATCCAGGATTTGCTCGCGGGTCTTGGATTTATCATTCATGGGCCGAGGATACGGAAATCCTCTGAATGATCAATAAATTCTTCAGAAGCTTCTTCAGTCAGGATGACGCCAAATGCAGACCATAGGAATATTGGGGGCCGGTGCATGGGGCACTGCGCTGGCAGCGACCGCAGCCAAAGCCGGGCGGGATGTGCGTATCTGGGCGCTTGAGGCGGATGTCGCTGAAGCGCTGAGCGCGGGCGAGGGCAATCCGGTCTTCCTTCCCGGCATCGATCTTCCTGCCATGAAGTCTTCAACGGATATGAGCGTGCTGGCCGGGTGTGAGGCGATCCTGGCGGTCGTGCCTGCGCAACATGCGCGCAGCACGTTTCAGACACTCTCCCAGCATCTTTCGCCCGGTGTGCCGATCCTGCTCTGTTCCAAGGGGATAGAGAAGACGTCGCTTAGCCTGATGACGGATGTGGTGCATGAGACATTGCCGCAAGCGACCCCGGCGGTCCTGTCGGGTCCGAGCTTTGCCGCCGATGTGGCGCGGGGCCTTCCAACGGCGGTGACGCTTGCCTGCGCAGACAGGGAAATGGGCGTTGCGCTCATGCAGGCGATCGGGCGCAGCACTTTCCGGCCGTACTGGTCGAATGATCTCATCGGCGCGGAAGTTGGCGGGGCAGTCAAAAACGTTCTGGCCATTGCGTGCGGCATTGTCGAGGGACTTGAGCTGGGGAAATCGGCACATGCCGCGCTCATTTCGCGAGGGTTTGCAGAGATGACGCGGCTTGCTGTCGCCATGGGCGCGCAGCCCAAGACATTGGCGGGCCTTTGCGGTCTTGGCGATCTGGTCCTCACATGCTCATCGACGCAGTCGCGCAATATGAGTTTCGGCAAGGCGCTCGGTGAAGGCCGGAAGGCAGAAGATATTCTCGCCGAACGCAATTCCGTGACCGAGGGCGTCGCAACGGCGCCAGCCCTGATCGAAATTGCCGCCCGCGAAGGCGTCGCCATGCCGATCTGTCAGGCGGTGCACGAGGTCCTGGACGGCCAGAAGAATGTAGATGAAGCGATAACGGCGCTACTAAACAGGCCGTTCACAGACGAAGGTAGCTGAAGAATGGCGCAATTCCTGATCAATGCCCGCGACAAGGCTGGCGCACTCGAGGTTCGGATGGAGAACCGCCCAGCCCACCTCGATTGGGCAAAAGCCCACGCAGACAAGGTCCTGATGGCCGGGCCTGTGTTCGGCGATGATGGAGAAACGTTTGCAGGCTCAACATTCGTGGTCGAGTTCGACAGCCTCGCCGATGCGAAGGCATGGGCGGCAGAGGACCCTTATGCCAAGGCAGGTCTTTTTGAGACGGTAGAGATCCGCCCCTTCAACTGGCTGCTTGGCGGCGGCAAGCCTGACTAGATCAGGGCTTGGGCGGGGTCATAAGGTCGTAGCCGAGGTCGTGACGGAACAGCGAATCGACTCGCTCGCGGTAAATATCCATCGCTTCACCTGAAAACTGCTCGGCGAGCGGGGTCTTGCGGAACTGCAGCACGTTGGCTTCGCCTTCCGGGTCGACCTTTTTAGCCATGGCGTCCTTGGTGCCCGCTTTCAGGGCGCCGTCCAGTGCTTTCGAGGTAAGCGCGATCTGCCAGTGCGCGGCCATGCCGCCAAGAATGGCGCGCGGATTGGCCCGTGTATCCTCATAGTGGACGCGGTAGATACGGTCGCCGGCTTTGTCGAGGATGTCGCCCCACCGGTTCCAGAAGCGTGCAAGCCAGTAGAGGTCGCAGCGGTAGACCGAGCCTGACGGATCGCCGCGCAGATAGTCGAGCCAGTCGACGCCGAGCTCATGGTTCCACTTGGCGTGGTGGCTGGCGAGGATGGCCATAGGGTGGCGGACAAAGAGGACATAGGGCGGCAGGCCCGCAATCCCGCGTGCCCAGGTCCAGTCGGCGAGCCTGTGCGGGATGGTATGGCTGAAAGCGAGGCGTGGCAGCTCAGGAAAGGTCGGCTTGTCCTTAGGCCAGCCGATATAGGGCCGAACCGCGTTCTCGGAGAAGTATTCTGGTCGGGCCACGCCATATGTGTCGGCGAGCGCGACGGCGAACATGTACTTTACCCAGTGAGTGCCGGAATTCTTTGACGTGACCAGAACGCCGTCAAAAGCGCGGTGGCGCAGGATGGAGAAGTTTCCCCAATTGTCCTTGCGGACACGTTTTTCATAGGCATCGCTCATGGCGCCGAGTTGTACAGCGAGCCGCGGGCCTCTGCCAAGCGTATCAGTTCAGGCCCGCCTTGCGCCGCCATACCTGGATGAGGTCACGTTCTGCCGTTGAGGCTTTGCCATCCGCGACGGCAACGTTTTCCAGCATGGCGCAAAGATCGTCGACTTCCTTGGGCCCTATGCCGGGGGATTTAAGAACGACGTCGCTCATTTGCTCCATGACGTTGCGTGGCGGCGGGCTGCGGCGGGCTGCCCATCCGGCATTTGCGATCAGGTCCTCGGCATCAGCATCTGTCGCACCAAAGTGCGCCTTTATTTCTTCGCGAATGGTGGTGTCCTGGCGGTCTGACGACGCGCCGCGCGTGCGGGCGACCTGCATCATCATGATGACCGCGGCCTGTCTTGGGTCTGAAACCCCGCCGAGCGCCGATTTTCCGGCTGTGGCCTCGCTCCGCTTGCGGCTGCGATCTGCAACACCCTTTGCCGCCCTGTATGTGCCTCGCGCGGCGCTCGAGATCATGCGGATGCGATGATACCAGAGCGCGAGCAGGGTAATGAGACCAATCAGTCCCAGCAGAATGTGCATTAAAAAACTCCCCGGCGGGTGTGCCGGGGAGTTTATGGTTTTCGCGCTCTCAGTGAAAGCGATTAGCGCTGCGGCCTACTGCTCACCTGTTTCCATTTCAGGCTCGACGTCGGACTCCATGCCGGGGCCGATGGCTTCATCGGACGGCTCTGGGCCTGCGCCGGTTGGGGCAGCTGGGCCGCCATCACCATCGCCGCGGTTCATGTGCGCCTGCGTGACGACATAGGCGCGGATGGCCTCTGAGTCCTCAGGGGTGAGAACGTCATCGAAGGCAACCATGCCATTGCTGGCAAGAGCGCCGTTCATCACGACGTTATTCCAGGCATCGGCGCTTGCGGTATAGGTCGACCAGCGAAGGTCCGGCAGCACGCCGGAGCTGATGCCCAGAAGACCGTGGCAGACGCCGCAATTACGTGAGTAATGGATGAGGCCTGCTTCAAGCATTTCCTCGTCGCCGAAAGCTTCACTCTTTGGGGTCGGTTCGACAATAAGGTCGGTATCGAGCGGCGGTATTTCAGCCTCCCCGCCAAGCTTGAAGGTGATGACCTTGCCCAAGGCCGGTGGGACGGTGTCCTTGAACAGCATCCCGGCGGCCAGACCATAGGCATGACCCCAGCCGGTTGTGATGGTCACATATTGTTCGCCATCGACCTCGTAGGTCATCGGGCCTGACAGTGCGCCGGAGTTAAGCTGGTCGCTCCAAAGCTCTTCGCCAGTTGCTGCATCATAGGCAATGAAGCTACCGTCGAGCTTGCCCTGGAACACAATCCCGCTTGCGGTTGACAGGAGGCCGCCATTCCAGCCGGCTTCATGCTCAACTGTCCAGCGCGCTTCCTGTGCCACAGGGTCCCAGGCCACAAGTGTGCCTTTCGCGGCCGCGCGCAGTGCCTGCACAGTACCTTCGGGATAGCGCAGCGGCATGCCGGCGGAGAAGTCCATGCCGGTATTCCATTTGGATGGTTTCGAATTGAAGCGCGGATCAGTAATGTAGGCCTGACCCAGCTCCATTGCCGGAATGTAGACAAGGCCAAGGTCCGGATTCATCGCCATCGGATGCCAGTTATGGGCGCCATAGGGCGCAGGCACCTGAACGAAGCCGCTATAGGTGGCCGGATCATTATTGCGCGCTTCAGGGTTTTCGATCGGACGGCCGTCCTCATCGAGGCCTTCGGCCCAGTTGATGGTTGCGTAAGGCTCACCGGAGATGAGCTCCCCCGTTGCCGCATCCACGACATAGAAAAAGCCGTTCTTTGGCGCCTGCATCGCGACGCGGCGGGTCTCACCATTCTCACCGAGCGGAAGCTCAGCCAGCATGATGTGCTGGGTCGCCGTATAGTCCCAATTGTCGCGCGGGGTGGTCTGATAGTGCCAGTTATATTCACCGGTATCGGCGTTCACTGCGACGATGGAGGAAACAAAAAGGTTGTCGCCATCACTGCTGGGGTCGCGAATGTCGGCATTCCAAGGCGACCCGTTGCCGACGCCGAAGATGATCTGGTTGTTGACCTCGTCATAGACGATCGAGTCCCAGACAGTACCACCGCCGCCATCGGTGACCCAGGCGCCATCATCGCCCCATGTCTCGTTCGCGAGTTCTGCGAAGATTGCGTCAGAGGCGGCGCCGTCCGGCTCCTTGTTGGGGTTCGGGACGGTGTAGAAACGCCAGTCCAGATCGCCCGTTTCTGCGTCATAGGCTGACAGATAGCCGCGAACGCCAAGTTCTGCGCCGCCATTGCCGATCAGTACATTGCCTTTGACGATGCGCGGGGCCCCGGTGATCGTGTAGGGCTTCGACTGGTCGACGGTGACCTTGCTCCATTCGACCTCGCCTGTTTCGGCGTCGAGCGCCTCAAGGCGGCCATCAATGACACCGACATAAACCTTGCCGTCATAGACGGCGACGCCGCGGTTCACGACATCGCAGCAGGCCTTTACGCCGACCGCTTTGTCGACCTCTGGATCGTATACCCAGAGCTCGTCACCCGTGACCGGGTCGAGGGCGTAAACCACCGACCACGAAGAGGTGAGGTACATGACGCCGTCGACGACGATCGGTGTGGACTCGATGCCGCGTCCTGTCTGAAGACCATAGGTCCAGGCGGGGGCAAGCTCACTGATGTTTTCCTCGGTGATGCCGGTCAGCCCGGAGTGGCGCTGCTCGTCATAGCTGCCATTATAGGTCAGCCACTCAGCAGGCGTATTGGCCGCATTTGCAAGACGCGCTTCATCGACACTGGCAGCGCCCGTAAGCGATGCTTCTGTGCCTGCTTCAGGCGGGGTGGGGGCTTGGACATTGGTACCGTCCTCAGACGGGTTTCCGCATGCCGTCAGCCAGAGTGCAGACAGCGTCGCTGTTGCAGCAAGGCGCACAGGTTTCATGATCCCTCCGGTGTTTCCTCAGATCGGCCCGTTCTTCTGGAGGCCGACACACGCTGCATGCTACGGGTTTCGCAGACCTTGTCGAGGCGGACGCAGGGTAAGGGACGCGCCCAAAAAGTTAACGGGTCGAAGCCGCCATGAGATCGGCCTGGGCGGCATTGATGGCACCCACCACGGCAGCTTGCCAGTCCTTCAAGGACGCCGCCCGTTGGGCTTCCGGGGGAAAACTCACCGACCGGGACGCGCTGACGACACCGCCGACGAACCGGTTTCCCCGTGGGACAAAGCCTGACAGTGCCTCGGCAGCGTTCGCGCCCTGTGCGCCGTAGCCGGGCACCAGGAAGAGGGCATGCGGTGCGAGGTCTCGCAGGCGGCGGGCCTCATCCGGGCCGGTTGCACCTGTCACGAGCATCAGGCCCGACCAGCCGCTGTCGCCCTTGAGGCGTTCGATCATCGGGGCAAGAGCTTCGACCACGCGCTCGAAAAGCGGCGCGCCTTCAAGTGCCTTGGACTGGAAATCGGCTGAGCCGGGATTGGATGTACGGGCTAGAACGATCACGCCTTTTGCGTTCTCTTCGGCGGCGCGGACGTGCGGCTCCAGCGTGTCGATGCCCATATAGGGGTTCACCGTCAGGGCGTCACACGGGAAGGGCGCATCTGCGGTGAGGAAAGCCGAAGCATAGCCCTCTGCGGTGGATCCAATATCGCCGCGTTTGGCATCCATGAGGACGGTCAGGCCAGCGTCCCGCGCGGCCTCAAGAATGACGGCCAGCGCCCGCATACCCTGCCAGCCATGACGCTCATAGAAGGCAGACTGTGGTTTGATCGCCCCGGCGCGGCCTTTTACGGCCTCGATCATGGCGAGACCCCAGGCTTCGAGACCCTCCGGCGTGTCGCCGCCGAAAAGGGCCGGCACACGGCCCGCATGAGGGTCCAGTCCGACGCACAGCGGTCCGAACTCATCGGTTGCGGCAACAAGGCGATCGGCAAAACTCATAGGGCGCCCGCCTCCATGGGTTCATCCACCTGGCAGGCGACTTTGACGACCTGCAGGCTCTGTCGGACGCGGTCGGCCGAGCCGCCATAGTTGCTTGGCTCGAAAGGCACGGGGCGTTCACCAAGCGGGACGACATCCTGTTCGGCGAGGAACGTCCGGATGGTCTCAGGCGAGGCGCTATAAAGGCGTCCACGGCGCGGGCTCTCGGCGATAATCACGCCGCGTACCTTGCCCTCTGCGTCGTAGACCGGTCCGCCGCTGAGTCCACCAAGCGTGCCATCGAGGTCTGACGTGCGTCCTGTTTCGGCCCAGGCGAGAACTGATTCCTCGCCAACGCGTCGGCCCCTCGAAATAAGTCTTGAGCGGGAGATAAGCCGGCTCGCCGCTTCTCCGGGCCGGCCCTGCGGATAGCCGACATGATAGCCATAGCTGCCGACCTCCAGATCATTCGAGATATCGAGCGCAACGGGTGCCATGCTGGGCGGCGCATAAAGGAGCGCCAGGTCGTTCGTGTCCGATAATGAGACATCGCGGACAGGCAGATAGCGGTTGGGTGCCACAAGAAGGGACACATCGCTGCACCCGTCGACCACGTGTCGGGCGGTCAGCCAGTATCCATCGGTGTTGATCGAGAAGGCCGTGCCGATCCCGTCCCGGGGCGCTTCAACGCGCACGAGAACGGCTTCATCGAAGGCGGATGGCGGCGGCAGGGTCGCGCCTTCCCGCTCAATCGAGTCCGGTGTCGCGGGCGGCGCATCCTGGTTCGGCGAAATGGAAAACACGCCGATGACGAGCGCCCCAAGCGCAGCCAGGTAGAAGATCCAGTCAGGTATGTATCTCACAATCGATGCGCCTCCTTGGGGCTAGAAGCGCTGCAGCGCTGGATCCCAGAGGCCGGCGGCGAGGAGCATGGCACTTGCGATCTTGGTTCCGATGAGAACGATCGCGGCGCCCGCCTCATCGGCCTGGATACGCTTCGGGAGGTCACCGAGGAGGAGGTCGGTCAATCTGTAGGCCAGAAGCTGGAGGATAAGGGAGACGAGGCCCCAGAGAACCAGGTCCGCCAAGGACACGCTGGAGGCAAGACAGGAGGCCAGCGGGATGGCAAGGCCGACAATCGCGCCGGATAGGGCAAGACCTGCAGTGCCGTTGCCGCCGCGTACCAGCGCCAGTTCCTTCCAGGGTGTCAGCAATATGTAGATCGCGACCGCGAGGATCAGCATGAGACCGGCGGTACCGGTCCACATCAGGAAAGTCGGAAAACCTTCCTGAAAGGACTGAAAGACTGAACCCATGGCAACCTCTACTATTCTGTTGTGACGGTCTGTCCTAGACAAGGCAGACACCTCACTCAAGCAGAACGGATGCCACATGTTGCATAAGGGAAAAACCGCGCTCGTAACCGGCTCAACCAGCGGTATTGGCAAAGCCATTGCGAAAGCCTTTGCACGGGAAGGCGCGAATGTTGTTCTGAACGGGCTGGTCAAACCTGGCGAAGACGAAGCGCTGGTCAAGGAATTCAAGTCTGAGTTCGATGTCGAGGTGGGGTTCTCGGGGGCAAATTTGACAGACCCCGAAGCCATTGAGGGCCTGATCGGCTATACGGTTCGCGAGTTTGGCGGCGTCGACATCCTCGCCAATAATGCAGGTGTCCAGCATGTCTCGCCGATCGAGGATTTTCCGGTCGACAAGTGGGATCTGATCATTGCGCTCAATCTGACAGCGGCGTTCCACACGACGCGGATGGTGATGGGGCCGATGAAGGAAAAGGGATGGGGCCGCATCATCAACACGGCCAGTGCGCACGCGCTTGTCGCCTCGCCGTTCAAATCCGCCTATGTCGCCGCCAAGCACGGCATTGCGGGCCTGACCAAGGTGGTCGCGCTGGAGGGTGCGCAATCAGGTGTTCGCTGTAACGCCATCTGCCCGGGCTATGTGCACACGCCGTTGGTCGATGCGCAGATTGCCGATACTGCCAGGGCGCGTGGCATCAGCGAAGAAGAGGTCAAACAGACCGTTCTGCTGGCTGCGCAACCGACCAAGGAATTTGTGACCGCCGAACAGGTTGGCGACATGGCGGTCTTCCTGACCAGCCCGTCCGCGAACCAGATCAATGGTGCCCTCATGCAGATGGATGGCGGTTGGGTCGCGCAGTAAGCGCGTCCAATAGGCGCGCCCTGATCTATTCTTCTTCTGGCTCTTCCGGCATCGGCGCGACGCGCAGGCCCGTGATCTGGTTGCGGGTCTTGCGGATGATGTCGAAGCGGTGACCGTGGAAGGCAAAGCGCTGACCCGGTTCCGGGATCGTCTGGGCTTCGTGAATGACGAGGCCTGCGACCGTGACGGCTTCCTCATCGGGAAGCTGCCAGCCGGTTGCCCGGTTGAGGTCGCGGATCGTCACCCAGCCCTCGGTGATGACCGAGCCGTCCGATTGCGGGCGCACGCCCTGAACGGGCACGTCGTGCTCGTCGCGAATATCGCCGACAATCTCTTCCAGAATGTCTTCCAGCGTCAGAAGGCCCTGCAGCTCGCCATATTCATCGATCACGAGCGCGAAGTGATTGCGCTGCTTAAGGAAGAGGTCGAGCTGGTCCTGTAGTGGGGTCGTTTCGGGTACGAACCAGGGCTCCCGCAGCAGCTCCGTCATATCGATGCCGTCAATCGTGCCCTTTTGCTGCACGACGGCGCGCAAAAGATCTTTGACGTGCAGGATGCCGGTAATCTCGTCATCCTCTGCATTGTAGAGCGGGATGCGTGTATGCGGGCTGTTGAGGGCTTGCCGGATGATCTCGCCGGAGGTCTGTGTGCTGTCCAGCATGGTGATGTTCTTGCGGTGGATCATCACCTCTTCGACGGTCATGTCCTTGAGGTCGAGCGCGCCGACAAGCCGGTGGCGGTCCGCCTCGTCCACACCGCCTTCGAAATGGTGGTAATCAATCGCGCCGCGGATTTCCTCTTCGGCCGTGAAATCTGCATCCGGGGCCGCCGCGCCGATCATGCGAAGCGTGAAATTCACGATCGTCTGGATAATGATGACGATCCAGGCGGCCCCTGCAACCAGCCAGGAAATCGGCTTTGCAACGGACATGGCCATACGGTCGGCGCGGGTGATGGCATAGGTCTTCGGCAGGACTTCGGCGAAAATAAGCACCAGGATGGTCATCACGGCGGTTGCGACCGCAACACCGGCAGCGCCTGGCATCAGCGAGGCAAACAGCGTTGTGGCCAGCGCCGACGCAAGGATATTGACGAGGTTATTGCCGAGCAGGATTGCGCCGATCAGCCTCTCACGGTCTGAGAGAAGCCCTGTGACTTTCGCCGCCCGCTTGTCACCGTCGCGCTCGAGCTGGTGCATCCGTGTGCGAGAGGCGGCCGTCAGCGCAGTTTCGGAGCCTGAAAAGAAAGCCGACATCCCAAGCAGGCACAGGATGGCGATAAATGTTCCAATAATCATGGCTTAGCTCCGCTGGAGCTCCTCTTGTAGAAATTCGCCAACATCGGCGAGGTCTGCATCAGGCTGGATGAATGCCTTGCCAAGGCCACGCGCAAGGATGAGCGGGACACGGCCTGCGCGGCCCTTCTTGTCCTGCTTCATCGCTTCGACGAGCGCATCGGATGGATATGGCCCCCCTGGTAAGCGCTTCAATTGTGTCACCAGACCCGCCTTTTCAAGCAGCGCCTCAGCGCGGGCAGCGTCCTCTGCCTGCATCAGACCCTGGCGGGCCGAATAATGAAGGGCGAGCGTCATGCCAGCAGCGACCGCTTCGCCGTGCAGGAGGGACGACTGGAAACCGTTTGCCGCTTCCAGCGCGTGGCCAAAAGTGTGGCCAAGGTTGAGAAGCGCCCGGACACCGGATTCGCGCTCATCCTGAGAGACGATGCGCGCCTTGGCGCGGCAGGAGATGGCAACCGCCTCGGCAAGCGCATCCTGATCGAGGTCGACCACGCGTTTGCCGTTCAGTTCCAGCCAGTCGAAAAAGTTCGGGTCGTCGATAAGCGCGTACTTGACGATCTCTGCATAGCCGGCGAGGCGTTCGCGTTCAGGCAGGGTCGAGAGGAGTTTCGTATCGGCAAGGACCAGGGCGGGCTGATAGAAGCTGCCGATGAGATTCTTGCCCTGCGCTGCGTTGACGGCTGTCTTGCCACCGACGGAGCTATCCACCTGCGCCAGAAGTGTTGTCGGGATCTGCACGAAGGTCATGCCGCGCTTCATGAGCGAAGCAGCAAGACCCGTCAGGTCGCCGACAATGCCGCCGCCGAGGGCGACAAGCACATCATCACGTCCCGCACCCTCGGACAGAAGCCAGTCGAGCACCTCGCCAAGCACAGCCCAGCTTTTTGAGCCTTCGCCGGGGGAGACAGCCTTGAGGCGCATCTGCAGGTCAGCCTCGGCGAGGCTTTTCTCAAGCTGGCCAGCATAGAACCCGCCAACCGTACCATCTGTCAGAACGAAAACGCGCGGCTGGCGCACTAAGGGCGCGATATAGCGACCAGCTACGTCCAGGAGACCGGCGCCGATCTCGATATCATAGCTGCGCGTGCCAAGCTCCACCCGGACGGTGTGGAGGGCAGCAAGGGTCTCAGTCATTATGGGTCTGGCTCCATTCATCTAGCGCCTGGAGAATACTATTGACCGTTGCGCGATGCGGACCTTCCACGCTTGTCACGACGAGGTCGGCCTTCTCGTAGATCGGCGATCTCTCGTCAAGGAGGCGGCCCAGTACGCCTTTCGGATCGTCTGCCCTGAGAAGCGGGCGATGGCTTCGCCGGGAAACCCGCCGCCAGAGCGTCTCGAGGTCGGCATTCAGCCAGATGGTAATTGCCTTGTCCCGCAAGAGATCGCGCGTTTCCGGATTAAGATAGGCCCCGCCGCCTGTTGCAAGGACATGAGGTGCCTCGCTGAGCAGGCGTTCGAGCACACGGCGCTCGCCACGGCGGAATTCGTCTTCGCCATGCAGCGAGAAGATGTCGGAAATGGAGAGGCCTGCGGCTTTCTCTATCTCATTATCGCTATCATAGAACTGTCGGCCAAGCGCCTCCGCGAGTCGCCGCCCGACGGTTGATTTGCCAGCGCCCATCAGCCCGACAAGCGCGACAGTGCGATTCGAAATGGCTTGCCCTATTTGTGCCGGGTCAGCGGTGTAACTACTCTTTGCGGTCATGGGCTTTTAAGCTCGCTCATGAGTGTCCTATACAGGCTCGACGTCGACGAGCAACAATCGCGGTGAAGCTACCGCCAAAGAGGTCTCTGAAGAATGCGTAAATGGTTCATCCTGTTCGCTGTCCTGATAATCGGTGTGGTCGCTGCGCTTTGGTGGCTTGGCAGCGAGGTCGACAATGCGCGCCCCGATGACGGCGAAGTGCGGATGGAGATCGAAAATGTCTTCTAGGCTCATACAGGCCGCGCTGATCTCAGCGGCTCTCGGCCTGACCGCCTCCGCGCAGATCCGCTCCAGCGGGCTCGGTGATGTGAACGCCTGGAACAGCAGCCTCCTGGAACGCGGCGAGAGCTCTGTCAGTGACAGGATCTGGGCGTCGTCGGATACCGGCTATCTGATCGATCTCATGCAGTCGCTTGATATTGACGCGCTGACAAGGGCAGAGCGTGAGCTTCTGAGCCTGGCGCTGCGCTCGCCATCTGCCGCGCCGCGTGGGGACGGTGCCGATGAGCTACAGACAGAGCGGCTACGGGTTCTCGATGCGCTGGGTGAGCGCCGGGCCGTGGCCATGCTTGGGCGCCAGATTGATGAAGTTCCGGAGGGCATCGACCCTGACGCGATCACAGCCGACAATCGGCTGGCAGCCGGAGAGCTTGGCCTCGTCTGCGACCAGATGAACCCAGAGGACGCCGAAAAATTCTGGCTGGAGCTGCGCATCATCTGCGCGCTCGAAAATGACAACCTCGCCGAAGCAGAGCTTGCGCTGGAGCTTGCCGGAACTGAAGAAGGCGCGGACCCGTGGGTCACCGAGACGGCAATCTCGATCATCGCCGAAGCTGATGAGCGCCCGGATGCGCGCTTTGGCTCAGGCCTTGAAGTCGCCCTGTCGCAGCTGGCTGATCTGGAAGTGACGGCTGACGCGCTCGACACCGCACGTGCCGATCTCGCGGCAGACTATGCCAGTGAGCGGTCCAATCCACTGGAGCTTCGCGTCGTCGCGGCGCAGAATGCAACAGCGGCGGGTCTACTGGACGCTCCGCAATACCGCGCGCTCTATCTCGACTATGTGGGCACGCCCGGTTTCGAGGCGCAGACCCTGACCGATGAAGCGCTTTACCTTCTCACTCAGATCGAGGAGCCACGGGGGCCTATGATCCGCGATCTTCGCGCCGATGGCACCGATGCGCTTGATGACATGTTCCCTGATGACGAGGTGACCGAAGACGAGCCGCCGGAATTGTCGCTGGAGCAGCGCCGGGTCGAGGCACTGGTTGCGGCGCTCGACGAGGCGCGCGGCGACGCTGACCGCTATCGGACTATGACGGGTCTTTTCGAGGAAGACATCAAGTCATTCTCTGCTGACGCCGTGTCCGAGGTTCAGGCAATGGCATTCGCGCGGGCCGCACTTGCCCAACAAAATGCCTTGCTAACAACGTTCTGGCTCGACGCGGCAGAGGATAGCGGTGACGCCTCCTCTGAAATCGAATTGATGCGAGGCTATACACTTACCCTGTCGCGGGAGCGTGACAGGGGCACGATTGAAGGCGTTGTCGCGGCGCTCCTGGATGAAGACGCTGACGAGGGCGCAAACGAAGCGGCTCTGAAGCTCTTCTCCGTCTGGACGAGCTTTGATGTGTCTCTTCCCGTTGAGGCCCGCCGGGCGCTCGCCGAGGCGTCTTCTGGCGAAGACACCGCCGCGACACCCGGCCGTCTGGTCGCAATCGATGCTGCCGCGCGCAATGGTGCGCATGGTGAGGCGATCCTGCTGATCCTGAATATGACCGCAGGTTCGCCGGGTCAGCTGTCGCCAATCGCGCTCCAGACCGCGTTATCGACGCTGCGCCGTCTTGGCGCGGACGATACCGCCCGCGCCCTGGCGCTAGGGATTGCAGGCCTGGGTTAAGGCCTATTTGCCTTTGAAGTTCGCCTCGCGCTTTTCGAGAAATGCCATCATGCCTTCGCGCGCATCTTCTGTCCGCATCAGCGGCAGGAGCTGCAGGAAGACGTGGTGGACGTGTTCCGTGAACGGCTCCGAGAGGCCCATACGCATGAGGCGCTTCGAGGCCTGAACGGCGAGCGGCGCATTCCCGACGACTTCGGCTGCCAGTGCGCGTGCTTCGTCCATCAGGCTGTCATGCGCGACGACCTTTGAGCAGAGGCCTTCGGCGAGGCATTCATCTGCCTTGAGCGTGCGGCCCGTGAAGATGAGCTCGCATGCCTTTTCCCAGCCCAGCATGCGCGGCAGGAACCAGGTGCCGCCGCTTTCCGGCAGGATACCGCGCTTGGTAAAGGCGGCCGCCATCTTGGCCTTGTCGGACATGATGCGGATATCGCAGCCAAGCGCCGTGTCCATGCCATAACCTGCCGCGCCGCCATTGATGGCGCAGATGGTTGGCGTGTCCATGTTGAAGAGGATCGTCGGCGGCGTATTGCGCAGGTCCAGATTGGCCGATGAGACCGCGCCGGAGCCCATCCCTTCGCCCTTGGTTGCGC
Source organism: Henriciella marina DSM 19595 (assembly GCF_000376805.1). Classification (NCBI taxonomy): domain Bacteria; kingdom Pseudomonadati; phylum Pseudomonadota; class Alphaproteobacteria; order Hyphomonadales; family Hyphomonadaceae; genus Henriciella; species Henriciella marina. Next base: position 2,594,560 of record NZ_AQXT01000002.1, read on the forward strand.
TTTCGAGGTTGAGGCCGGCGCAGAAAGCGCGGCCTGCACCGGTGAGGATCACGCAGCGCACATCCGTGTCGGCATCTGCTTTCAGCAGCGCGCTGGAAAGACCGTCCAGCATCGGTCCGGAGATGGTGTTCATACGGTCCGGCGCATTCAGCGTGATCGTCGCGATATGGTCGCTCACCTCATAGAGGATTTCTTCGAAAGTCGTGGCGGTATCTGGCATGTTTCTGTCTCCCTTTTGCGAGAGAGATTAGCGGCGATCCCCCAGGCTGCCTATTGGTGACGCTGGGGAGGGGCCGGCGACCAGCGCCCTCGTCCTTTGACCCCGGCCTTCGCCGGGGCAGGTTCCGCTCAGGATGAGGGCTGTTGAGGCGTCGGGTATGCCCTCATGGTGAGCGAAGTCGAAGGACGAGGGCAAAGACAGGCGCCTACGCCTCTTCCATCGTTGGAAAGTCGGTGTAGCCGCGGGCGCCGCCGCCATAATAGGCTTTGAGGTCTGCTTCGTGCAGCTCTGCGTCGGCTTTCAGGCGGGCGACAAGGTCTGGGTTTCCGATGAATGGGCGACCAAAGGCGACGAGGTCGCCGGTGTTCTTGGCTCGGGCGTCGACCGCCATGTCGCGTGTGTAGAGATTGTTGAGAATGGTCGGGCCTTTGAAGCGTGTCCGAAGTTTCAGGACGTCGAAATAGGGCTCTGGCGTGCGCGTGACGCCGGTATCGCCCTCGACGAGATCCAGCCAGCCAATCCCAAGCTCATTCATCATGTCGATGACGTGATTGAAGAGCGGCTCCGGGTCGGTGTCCCACGTGCCATAGGCATGCGCGAGGGGCGCCAGCCGCACCATGATGCGTTTACCGTCCCAGACTTTCAGGCAGGCCTCGAGTATCTCTTTCAGGAAGCGGGCGCGGTTCTCGATGGAGCCGCCGTATTCGTCATCCCGCTGGTTCGTTATGTCATTGAGGAAAGCGGAGATCAGGTAGGAGTGCGCGGCATGAAGCTCGATGCCATCAAAGCCTGCCTTCTTCGCGCGGGTAGCGGCGGCTTCATAGGCGTCGACCATGCCCTTGATGTCCGCCTTGGTCATCACGTGGACCGGCTCATAGGGTTTCGGGCCCTGTTCTGTAAAGATTTCACCGGGCTGGCTGTACTCTGACGGGGAGACGGGAGGCGTCCTGCCATCTGCGCTCAGCGAGGAGTGGCTGAGACGGCCTGCGTGCCAGAGCTGGCTGAAGATGAGGCCGTCCCGGGCGTGGACCGCTTCGGTGACCTCTTTCCAGCCTGCGATCTGATCATCCTCCCAGAGGCCGGGGAGCATGGGGCCGCCGCGTCCGCCGGGCGTGACGGCGGTTGCCTCGGTAATGAGCAGGCCTGCGCTCGCGCGCTGTGAGTAATAGTCCGCCTGGAGCTTTCCCGCCTTGCCGTCCTGCGTCGCGCGAGCGCGCGTCAGCGGCGACAGGGCAATACGGTTCTTGAGCGTCAGGCCGTTAAAGGTGACGGGGTCGAAAAGATCGGTCTTGGACATGTGGCAGGCCTCCCGGAGATTATATTTTGAGGGAAGTCTATCAGTGGCGGAATGGAGAGCTATCCATCACGTCGGGAAAGCTGCCGCCTACATCCTCGCGTTTGCGATGTGCTCTTCAAGCTCCATTGCGCGCGCTGCGGTCATACTGTTCATGCAGTCAGCGCCGGTAATGCGGCCTATCGTGCCGCCTCGAAATTCGCGGTAGGCAAAGCTGCACTTGGCATCGCGCCACGCGATCCAGGCGCGCTGGGTGTCCCGCAGATCGTCAGCGAGTTGCATGCCGTCTGGCTCGTCCTGATCCTGTTCAGCATAGACCGCACGCAGGTCCTTATAGGCGCCATTGAGGCGCGCGTCCCAGAAGGTGAGCTCTCGGTCGATGCATTCGACCATGTCGCTCGTTGAGCCTTCAATGCCGGGGCAGGCGTTAATGATCGTGCCGATACATGCAGCGCGGTCGGCACTGATATTACCGGCCTGATCCAGGCATTGCTGCATCTGAACGCCGCCAGCCGAGGGCGTGCTGTTATCGGCCTGCGCTGAGGCTGCGCCCGAAGCTGCGAAAGCCAACAGGCCCGCAACCAACATGCTCATATTCAAACCAGACATCCGCGCATTCCCTCTATCGACCATGAGGGGAATGCTACCGTGCTCGATGCGTTAGGCAATCAGGAATCGGAATGTTCCTTGCCAGCAACCGAAAGGATCAATCGTCGTCCATGCGCAGGGCGGCGACAAACGCTTCCTGCGGGATTTCGACCTTGCCGAACTGGCGCATGCGCTGCTTGCCGGCTTTCTGCTTGTCGAGGAGCTTGCGTTTACGCGTTGCGTCACCGCCATAGCATTTCGAGGTCACATCCTTGCGCAGCGCCGAGATGGTTTCGCGGGCGATCACGCGGCCACCGATGGCTGCCTGGATCGGGATCTTGAACATCTGGCGGGGGATGAGGTCTTTGAGGCGTTCGCACATCTGACGGCCACGGCCCTCGGCCCGGTCGCGGTGGACCAGCATGGAAAGCGCATCGACTGGTTCGTCATTTACCAGGATCGACATCTTTACCAGATTCTCGGCGCGGTGGCCGATGATCTCATAGTCGAAGCTCGCATAGCCCTTGGAGATCGATTTCAGGCGGTCATAGAAGTCGAAAACGATCTCGTTGAGCGGCAGCTCGTACTTCACCATGGCGCGCCCACCAACATAGGAGAGCTCTTTCTGGATGCCGCGCCGGTCCTGACAAAGCTGCAGGATCGAGCCGAGATATTCGTCCGGCGTATAGATCGTCGAGCTGATCCAAGGTTCGCGGATTTCGCTGATCTTCACGACATCCGGCATGTCGGCCGGATTGTGCAGTTCGATTTCGGTCCCATCCGTCATGGTCATCTCGTAGACCACCGACGGGGCCGTCGCGATCAGGTCTAGGTCAAACTCACGGCTGAGACGTTCCTGGATGATTTCGAGGTGCAGCAGTCCGAGGAAGCCGCAGCGAAAGCCCATGCCAAGCGCGGCGGAGGTTTCCATTTCCCAGGTGAAGCTGGCGTCATTCAGGCGCAGCTTCGACATGGCGGCGCGCAGATCATCAAAGTCGCCTGCATCAACAGGGAAGAGGCCGCAGAAGACCATCGGCACGACTTCTTTGTAGCCAGGAAGCGGCGTGTCTGTCTGGTTCTTTTCATCGGTGATCGTATCGCCAACCGCGGTATCTGCCACTTCCTTGATCGAGGCGACAAAGAAGCCGACCTCACCGGGGCCGAGCTCATCGACGTCTACCGGCTTGGGGCCGAAGATGCCGACCTTGTCGACCTCATAGGTCGACTTCGCTCGGATCATGCGGATCTTCTGCTTCTTGCGCATGAAACCATCGACGATGCGCACGATGACGACCACGCCGAGATAGGGGTCGTAATAGGCATCAATCAGCGAGGCCTTGAGAGGCTTGTCGGCATCGCCAGTTCGCGGCGGAGGAAGGCGCGTGACGATGGCTTCTAGAACATCCTCGATGCCGATATTATTTTTCGCCGACGTCATGATCGCGTCGGAGGCGTCGAGACCGATAATGTCCTCGATCTGCTCTTTCACGCGCTCAGGTTCGGCAGCGGGAAGATCAATCTTGTTAAGGACCGGGACGATCTCATGGTTCTGTTCGATGGCCTGATAGACGTTCGCCAGCGTCTGCGCCTCAACACCTTGCGAGGCGTCAACCACGAGGAGCGAGCCTTCACAGGCGGCAAGGCAGCGGCTGACTTCATAGGAGAAGTCGACATGGCCCGGCGTGTCCATCAGGTTGAGGACATAGTCCTCGCCATCCTTGGCGGTGTAGTTCAGCCGGACGGTCTGGGCCTTGATCGTAATGCCGCGTTCCTGCTCGATATCCATGGAATCGAGCACTTGTTCGCGCATCTCACGATCAGTGAGGCCGCCCGTAAACTGGATCAGCCGATCAGCGAGCGTGGATTTGCCGTGGTCGATATGCGCCACGATGGAAAAATTGCGGATTTTGTCGCGGGGTGTCATGCCTGCGGCATATAGCGAGGCTTAACCGCCCCGACTAGCGGGGACATGCTGTCAATGCGGGGTGTTGCAGGCTTTCTGTAATCTGTTGGCCGGTATAGAAGGCATAATATGGCCGACACGCAGACGCTCATCGACAAGACGACCGAGACCCAGCCGGGCATCTCTGCCGAGGGCTGGCTGACCGATAGCTGGTATCTGGGGTGCACATCGAAGGCGCTGAAACCCGGCGGCCTGAAACATGTCATCATGCTGGACCAGCCGATTGTCATCGGTCGCACGGAGCAGGGTGAGGTCTTTGCGCTGCGCGATGTCTGCCCGCACAGGCTGGTGCCGCTCAGCGCTGGCAAGCAGGTCGATACGGACGGCGAACCAACGGTGCAGTGCCCCTACCATGGCTGGCGGTTCGGCACCGATGGCGTCTGCCGCCACATGCCAAGCGTTCTGGACGAGCAGCCCTATGAGGCGAGCCGGTTCAAGGTGCGCCGCTATCCGAGCGTCGAGAAGAACGGGCTGATCTTCGTCTTTATCTCGCACGACCCGAAATTCGACGGGGAGCCGGACGTGCCGGTCCCCGATTTCGGCGATTTGCCGGACAAGCCGAAATTCGTCATCGAAGAGACCTTCAACGCGCATATGGATGACGCGGTCGTGGGCCTGATGGACCCGGCACATGTCGCCTTTGTCCATTCACAGTGGTGGTGGCGCCCGCCGAGTGTTGGCCTCAAGCTGAAAGAAAAGCCCTTTGTGCCGCGCGACCGGGGCTGGGCGATCGATCGCCACCAGCCATCCTCGAATTCGCTGGCCTACAAGGCCCTGCTCGGCGGCAAAGTGACGACGGAGATCATCTTCCAGTTGCCGGGCTATCGCTGGGAGATTGTCGAGAATGAAAGCGCGCGGCTACTGACGCTGACCTGCCTGACGCCGGTCTACAAGAAGCAGACGCGGGTCACGCAGGTGACGTGGTTCTTTGGTGCGCCTCTGCTCAACCTCGCTATCCCGATTTTCAAGCCGGCAGCGCGCAAATTCCTTCGTCAGGACGGTGATATCGTCGACCTGCAGAATGAAGGCATGAAGTACCAGAAAGCGATGATCTGGATTGATGACATTGACGTGCAGGCCAAATGGTACCGCACGCTGAAGAAGGAATGGGCGGGGTCGCGCACCGAAACCCGCCCGTTCGAAAACCCGATCAAGCCAGTGACGCTGCGCTGGCGCAGCTAGGTCCCGCTAGCTGAGGTCTACGATGGGTCTGAAGTTACCGAAGATCATGCGCTTGCCGTCGAACGGCATTTCAGTGTTCTGCATGCGCTCATCGGACATCATCTTTTCCCAGCCTGAATCGCACGCTTCCTTCGAGGGCCATTCGATCCAGCCGAAGGCGATGGTCTCATCGTCCTTTGCCTGCACGGCGCGCTGGAAGTCGGTGACCTCGCCGGCCGGAACGTCAACGCCCCAGGCATCAAGCAGGCGGGTGGCACCATACTCCTGAAAGATCGCGGCCATACTTCTGGCGAATTCGGTGTAGCTCTCCTTGCCGTTGGCCGAAGCTGGCGCGACCATTCCGCTGATGTAGCCAGTCGCATCAGCCTTGCCGACATCCGACAGGGTCTCGAAGCCACCATAGATCATACGTTTGCCGTCAAACGGCATCTCGCCGCCCATCTGTGCCATGCGGGGGTCTTCCATCATCTTTTTACTGGCGGCGTCGGCGGCGGCCTTTGAGGCAAATTCAAACCAGGAGAAAACGATCTTCTCACCGGGTTCGGCCTTCACGGCGCGACGAAGGTCGGTCACGGTGCCGTTGGGAACATCATCTTCCCAGCTTTCGACCATGCGCAGGACGCCGAACTCCTTGAACAGGGGGAAAGCGCCGGAAGCGTGCTTGCGGTAGGCTTCCTTCCTTTCTTCCGGGACGGCAGCGACGAAGCCTTGAATATAGCGCATTAGAAGAGGTCCTTTTCTGGGTGCTTTAATTGTTGAATCCGGCAGGCGCCGAACCGGTGAAATCTGCCATCTGCGCATCAAGCGCGCGCTGGAAAGCCGGGCGGGCGAGGCAGCGCTTGAGATAGGCGTCGAGTGTCGGGAAATCTTCCATGGGCAAATGGCCGGATATGTCGCGAAGCACGGTCGCCATGGCGATGTCGGCAACGGTAAAAGGGCCCGCAAGCCAATCGCGCGCGCCGAGCGCATCCGAGACAGGCTGCAAACGCTTGCGGAGAAAATCTTCCGCGATGGGGCGTTTTTCCTTGGCCCACGCTGCATCGGAATAGACCGCATCGATGAAGAAGAGCTCAAAGTAAAAGCTCTCGATGCTGTTCAGGGCGCAGAGGAGCCAACTCTGCGTGGCGGCACGCCCTGCTGGATCTCGCGGCATCAGCGTTTCGCTCTTTTCGGCGAGGTGGAGCAGGATGGCACCGCTTTCAAAGACTCGCACACCATTATCGATCATTGCCGGGACCTGACCATATGGCTGGAGGTCGAGATAGTCGCCCTTGTTGCCGACACGCACCGGCGTGGTTCGATAGGGAATGCCCGCTTCTTCCATGGCCCAGCGGGGACGAAGATCACGGACATGGCCGCGCGCCATTTCTGGCACCCAGTCGAAAACAAAAAGCTCGATATCGGCGTCATCGGAAACAGGCATAGCAACGGCATCTCGCAATTGAATTAAAGTTGATATCAACGTAAATTACAGAACCGATGGCGAATCAAGTGACATTCTCGCAAACCCTTCATGTGAAGGATCATTGCCTGTGCCTCGCGGCGCAAAAGGCGGCCAGAGCGCTGGCACGCCGCTTCGACGAAGCATTCCGTCATCTTGGCATCACGAGCGGGCAGTTCTCGCTGCTTATGTCGCTGAACAGGCCCGAGCCACCGCCAATGGGGCCTGTGGCCGACCTGCTGGCGATGGACCGCACAACCCTGACCGCGAACCTCAAGCCGCTGGAGCGGCGCGGATTGCTGGAAATAATTCCCAACCCCAAAGACCGGCGGAGCAGGCTTTTGAAGCTGACAGATGCTGGGCATTCCCTCTTGGCCGAAGCCGCCCCGATCTGGGAAAGTGAGCATGCCAAGGTCGATGCCATGGTGACCGCCTGCGGTCCTCAGGACCTCAGAACAGCTCTATCCGAGCTGGCCTGAAAGATTTCTTTGCAGGCATGCGCACCGGCGCACTTGTAATCGTGCTGGTGTCCGCAATCTCTGAAGCAGCTCCGCTGAAAATGTAGATCTTGCAGGAAAGGCGCGCCGGCCAAGCATGACGCACACCCTCGTTGAACAATTCATCCTGCTATGGGTCGTGATTGACCCGATCGGGACGATTCCGGTCTTCATCGCCGTCGCTGCGGGCGTGGCGGCGGCAGATCGATGGAAGATCGCGTTGAAGGCGACGATCGCAGCGACGGCTGTTTTGCTTCTGTTTCTGGTTGGCGGCCAGTTTCTGATCAATGCACTCGGGATCAGCCTGCCAGCGTTCCAGATTGCAGGCGGAATCGTGCTGCTTCTCTTTGCGCTGACAATGATCTTCGGGGATTCAAAGCCTGAAAGCGAAGCGCAGCAATGGTCAGCTGAAGAAGATGGGCACTCGTCTGTCGCGATCTTCCCGCTCGCCATGCCGTCGCTCGCCTCACCAGGGGCAATACTCGCAGTCGTCGTGCTGACCGATAATAACCGCTTCTCAATTCAAGAGCAGGCGATGACCGGCGGTCTCATGTTAGCCGTCATGGCCTGCGCGTTCGTACTGATGCTGGCGGCGACGCCCATTCTTCGTATCATAAAGATGGCGGGTGCCGCGCTCGTCAGCCGGATCATGGGCATGATCCTCGCTGCTGTTGCTGTGAACACAGTCATCCTCGCCGTGATCGAACTGATCCGGACGGTGGAAATCTAGATTGAATTGAAGCCCTAGCGCGTCGGAACCGGCGCGTCGCCGCGATAGTCGTAAAAGCCGCGGCCAGCCTTGCGGCCAACCCATCCAGCCTCGACATATTTCACCAGAAGCGGGCAGGGCCGGTATTTGGTGTCGGCGAGACCATCATGAAGGACCTGCATGATGGAGAGACAGGTATCGAGACCAATGAAGTCTGCGAGCTGCAGCGGGCCCATCGGATGGTTCGCGCCAAGCTTCATGGCGGTGTCGATGCTGTCGACCGTGCCAACGCCTTCATAGAGCGCGTAGACCGCTTCATTGATCATCGGCACCAGGACGCGGTTCACGATGAAGGCCGGGTAGTCTTCGGCATTTGTAGTGGTCTTGTTGAGGCGGTCGGCAAAGCCAAGCGCCATCTCATAGGTCTGCTGATCGGTTGCGAGGCCGCGAATGACCTCCATCAGCTTCATCAGCGGCACCGGGTTCATGAAGTGAAGGCCGATGAATTTCTCCGGCCGGTCCGTCGTTGCCGCCAGACGCGTGATCGAGATGGAGGAGGTGTTCGTCGCGAGATAAGTTCTGGCGGGCACGGCCGCGCACACTGACTTGAAGATTTCTTCCTTCACTTCGCGCTTCTCGGTTGCCGCTTCGATCGCGAGATCGACATCGGCAAACCCGTCCAGCGTCGTACTGGTATTTATGCGGCCCATGGCTGTCGACATCTCACCGGGCGAAATCATGTCGCGCGAGACCTGACGGGTCATGTTGGACTCGATGGTCTCCATGCCCTTCGTCAGCGCCTCATCCGAAATGTCGTTCAGGTAAACATCATAGCCGGCCAATGCGCAGACATGGGCAATGCCGTTGCCCATCTGGCCCGCGCCCACGACGCCGACGCGTTTGATCTCACTCATTTCCGCCCTCCAGATGGCGAAGAAAATACATCACGTGCTTCTAAAGTGATTGTGCAGCGCGTCAAATATCAAGCTTTGTGAGCACATGGTTCAGACAGTGGATGGTGCGTCAGGGTCGGCTTCAGGTACGGGTATGAGCCGATCGACAAGTATGGCGGCCGGCCAGATCAGCCCCATGATCCAGCCGGAAAAAGCGTACATCGGCGTCCAGACCGCGCAAGCGCCAGTTAGCGCCACGATCAGGATCTGTACACGAAAGATCCAGATAGACTGACGGGTCATCGCGACTTCACTGCTGTTCAGCCCAAGCATGTCAGCCTTACTAAGCGCATGAGCGTACATCTGGCTGATGACGAAATAGATGAGGCCGTAACCGAGCGCGAAATATCCCATGATGATACCAGCTTCGCGGAAATTGATCCCGGCCGCCTGTAGCCTGCTCCAGTCGCCCATCACGCCTTCGATATAGCCGTAAAGACTGTCGAAAATGAACCGCAGCGGGTAGGCGGTGAAGAGTACGAGCAGGAGCAGGATGCAGTTCAGGAAAATAATGCGTCCATCCGCGACGCCGTAGCGGCGGAAGAAGATGTAGTGCGCGTTCCAGATCATGAAGAGAATCCCGAACGCGGCGGTCACTGGAATGATCGTCAGCAGGTTCGCGGTAAGCTGGTCGAAGGTCTCCGGCCGCGCAGCCGACGAGACGATCATGCCGAGAGCAAGTGCAAAGACAATATCCGACAGGTTTTCAATGCGCGTGACTGATCCGCCGCGCCAGTTGAAGCGCGGATCGTGGTCCAGTTCCCGGTTTATCGTTTCACGCAGCATGGCGCTCTCCCTTGCACTTTTCGGAACCTAGCCAAGCGCGATGCCTTCTCCAATGAGAAACAAATTGGAGGACGTCCGATGAATACTTCATCTTCCTACATCCGTTTCGGCGCAATGATATTGACGTCCATGGTCGTCATGTTCGCGCTGATGTACTTCAACACTTACGCCTTTGAGCATGTTCGCTGGAGCGAAACGCGTTTCTACATGACTTTTGTTATGGGCGGCGCAATGGCGATCGTGATGCTCGGCTACATGCTGGGCATGTACAAGAACACCAAAGTGAACATCGCAATTTTCGCGGGTGGCGCGCTGATGCTTCTGGGCGCGCTCTACCTTGTCCGGAGCCAGGCCACAGTCGGCGATCGTTCGTATATGAAAGCCATGATCCCGCACCACTCAATCGCCATCATGACGAGTGAGAGGGCAAATATTGAAGATGTACGGGTGCGCGAGCTTGCCGACGAGATCATTCAGGCCCAGCGCCGTGAGATCAAGGAGATGGAATGGTTGATAGAGGACATTGCCGAGAATGGAGTTGCCACAACCCAAACAGACGCAGAGGCGCGTCCTGTTCCCGGCTATGAGGGCCAGTTGACCCCTCAATGATCGAACGCTGTGAGGATCGGACACGGCCCTTCAGGCCCGTTGGCGCAGGCATTCGCAAGCTTTACAAGGCTGCGGCGCGCTGACTGGAGAGTTCGTATTTCGAGGTCGAGATCAGCGAGTCTCTTCTCGGCAATTTCTCCGGCTCGCCTTCGGTCATGGCTGGCGTCGAGCTCCAGAAGTTCCTCGATCTGCGAAAGGGTAAAGCCCGCTTTCTGAGCCGAACGGATGAAGCTCAGTGTCTGGAGAGCTTTTTCATCATAGCGCCTTATCCGGCCGATATGACCGGACCCGGCGGGTTTAACTGGAACCTCCAGGAGGCCGCGGCGCTGATAATAGCGAACAGTTTCAACGCCGACGCCGCAAGCGGCGGCGAGCTGCCCGATGGTCGATGCAGTCATGTCTTGACTCCGTACCGTGGTACAGACCCCATATGGATGGTCGCCTCGAATGTGAAAGAGATGGAGTGAACCGAGATGTCAGAGACGACGCCAGATACCGCAAGCCGAACCGAGGGCCCCGCAGCCCGGTCCGGACCGAATAAGGCCGTGCTCTATCGCATGGTCATGGACAAGCACATTTGTCCATTCGGCCTGAAATCGCGAGATCTCCTAAAGCGCGAAGGTTTCGAGATTGAAGACAATCACCTCACAACCCGCGAGGAAACGGACGCCTTCAAGCTGAAGCATGACGTGAAGACGACGCCGCAGGCCTGGATCAATGGTGAGCGTATCGGCGGTCATGATGAGCTGCGCCGCCATTTCGGAAAATCTACCGCGGCCGACAGGGAAGGCGAGACTAGCTACACGCCGGTCGTTGCGATTTTTGCGACATCCTTCCTGATGGCGCTGGCGGTCAGCTATTTTGCGTCAGGGACGATCTTCACCTTCCGCGCCATTGAGCTCTTCATCGCGATTGCCATGTGTGTGCTCGCGATCCAGAAGCTGCAGGATCTAACCGCTTTCCAGAACCAGTTCCTCGGCTATGACCTGCTTGCCCAACGCCATGTGCGCTATGCCTTCGTCTATCCGTTCGCCGAGGCCTTTGCGGGCATACTGATGATTGCAGGCGCGCTTATCTGGCTGGCGGCGCCGGTCGCGATCTTTATCGGGACGATCGGGGCCGTTTCTGTGGCCAAGGCGGTCTATATCGACAAGCGCGAGCTGAAATGCGCCTGTGTTGGCGGCAACTCGAATGTCCCGCTTGGGTTTGTCTCCCTGACGGAGAACCTGATGATGATCGCCATGGGCCTCTGGATGCTGTTCTAGCGCTGCGCTAAGATCACCTCATGAGCACAGCTAAATCCCTCGCGGAGATGATCCGCGCCGCCGACCGCGTCCTTGTCTTTACAGGCGCAGGTATCTCGACAGAAAGTGGCATCCCCGACTTCAGAAGCCCGGGCGGTGTCTGGTCGAAAATGAAGCCTATCTATTATCAGGACTTCGTGTCTGACCGTGATGCGCGGCGCGAAGCCTGGAACCGCGTCTTCAACCGCACGGCAGGCTGGGTCGGCGCGAGCCCGAACACGGGGCACCTCGCGATCGCCGAACTGGTAAAGCAGGGCAAGGTGAGCGCCGTCGTTACCCAGAATGTAGATAATCTGCATCAGGATTCAGGCGTGCCCGACGACAAGGTGATCGAGATCCACGGGAATGCCTCCTACGCCAAATGCCTTGAATGCGGGATGCGCCATGAATTCGATGAGCTGCGCGCACCTTGGGAAACTGATGAAGAGCTTGTCTGCGCGTCCTGCGCGGGGCTTCTGAAGACGGCGACAATCTCGTTCGGGCAGGCTATGCCTGAAGACAAGATGGCGCGCGCGATAGCAGAGGCAGAATCCTGCGACCTCTGTATCGTGCTTGGGTCTTCGCTGGTGGTCTATCCGGCGTCAGGCATTCCGGTAATGGCGGCACGGGCAGGGGCCCGTCTCGTCATCGTCAACCGGGAGCCGACCGACCTTGACCCCTATGCCAGCCTCGTCCTCAACACCGAGATCGGTGCGTTGATGGATGAGGTCATGCAGGAACTTGAAACCGCATAGAAAAAGCCCCGGACGCAAAACGCCCGGGGCTCTTCATTTTTGTCTGCTCGTCTTGCGACCTAGAGCGCGTCCGTGAGTTCAGGGACGGCGGTGAAGAGGTCGGCGACCAGGCCGTAATCGGCAACCTGGAAGATCGGGGCCTCTTCATCCTTGTTGATCGCAACGATGATCTTGGAGTCCTTCATGCCAGCAAGGTGCTGGATGGCGCCAGAGATACCGACGGCGATGTAGAGCTCAGGCGCGACGATCTTGCCGGTCTGGCCGACCTGATAGTCGTTCGGCGCATAGCCTGCATCGACAGCGGCGCGGGAGGCGCCGATACCGGCACCGAGCTTGTCAGCCAGCGGGATCATCAGCCGGTCGAACTCTTCCTTCGAGCCAAGTGCGCGGCCGCCGGACACGATCGTCTTGGCGGAGGTGAGCTCCGGACGGTCGGACTGGACGATACGCTCTTCGACAAAGGCCGACTTGAACGGGCCAGCTGGCGCGTCAACGGTCTCAACCGAGGCGGAGCCGCCTTCACCAGCCGCATCGAACGACGTACCGCGAACGGTGACGACCTTCTTTGCGTCAGACGATTTGACCGTCATCATTGCGTTGCCCGCATAGATCGGACGTTCGAACGTGTCGGCGTCGATCACGCCGGAGATGTCGGAAATCTGCATCACGTCGAGCTTTGCTGCGACGCGCGGGGTGCAGTTCTTGCCCATGGTCGTGGCAGGCGCGAAGAATGCGTCATATCCATCCATAAGCGGAACGATCAGGGCTTCCATTGCTTCAGCCAGCTGCTTTTCGAAAGCGTCGCCATCGACATGGAGAACCTTGCGGACACCATCAATCTTGCTGGCCGCTTCGGCGATGCCGCCGGCGCCCTTGCCGGCAACCAGAATGTCGATGTCCCCGCCCATCGCCTTGGCGGCCGTAACCGTCTTGTGCGTGGCGTCGGAGAGCGTCTCATTATCGTGATCAGCGAGTACAAGAACAGCCATTACACCGCTCCTTTCGATTTCAGTTTGGAGACGAGTTCAGCAACGTCCTCAACCTTCTCACCGGCTTCACGCTCTGGCGGCTCGGTGACTTTCACGACGCTGAGACGGGCCGCTGTGTCGACACCATAGTCTGCCGGTGTCTTCTCATCGATCGGCTTCTTCTTCGCCTTCATGATGTTTGGCAAAGAGGCGTAACGTGGCTCGTTGAGCCGCAGATCGGTCGTGACGATTGCCGGGGTCTGCAGCGCGAGCGTCTGAAGACCGCCATCGACCTCACGGGTGACCGTGATCTTGCCGTCTTCGATCACGACCTCGGAGGCGAACGTGCCTTGCGGCCAGTCGAGCAGAGCGCCGAGCATCTGACCGGTCTGATTGGAGTCGTCGTCGATTGCCTGCTTGCCGAGAATGACAAGGTCAGGGCTCTCTTCGCCGACGATCTTCTGAAGGATCTTGGCGACGGCGAGCGGCTCAACCATGTCGTCGGTCTTCACCAGGATGCCGCGATCAGCGCCCATGGCGAGCGCCGTGCGCAGGGTTTCCTGGGCCTGCTGGGGCCCTACGGAAACCACGACGACCTCCTCGACCACGCCTTTTTCTTTCAGGCGAACGGCCTCTTCGACGGAAATCTCGTCGAACGGGTTCATGGACATTTTCACGTTGGCAAGGTCAACGCCGCTCTGGTCAGACTTTACGCGGACCTTCACATTGTAGTCGATGACCCGCTTTACGGGTACGAGCACCTTCATCGGCTGGCTCCTGTTTTATGCCTGTTAAACTCGTGATGACCTAGAGAAGGCAGGTGCAACAATCAAGCGCGGCTCCCGCGTCAAGGTCATTTCGCCGCTGCAAGCAATTGTTGCGGCGGCATTCAGTGACAAGAAAGGCCCGGCGATCAGGCCCGGCTATTCTTGCGTCTTTTCGGTGTCCTCGAACCAAACCTCGACAGGTCCTTTGAGCGTCAGCGTCAAGGGATTGCCCTTACGGTCGAGTGATTTGCCGGCGGCGACTTTGATCCAGCCTTCCGAGAGGCAGTATTCTACGACGTTCGTCCGCTCCTGATCCTTGAAGCGCACGCCAATGCCGCGCTGGATGAGGTCTGCGTCATAATAGCGGCTGCGAGGGTTCAGGCTCAGCCTGTCTGGCGGTGTATATGTCATGGAGGTTTCAATGCCTTCGAACGGGATCAAGCTCAACCCGTGAAATGCAAGCAGCCGTTTCTCCCGGGGGCCTCCCGATTGCCAGCCAGGACAAGCCGCGATCGATATGCAATGAAGAAAAACAGGGTGTCCCGGCTAGCGGTTCTCGCCCGGCTTCCATTTGATGTCGCTCTTGCCGTTTTCATTTGCGGCCCGCGAGGCGACGAAAAGCCAATCTGATAACCTGTTTATGAAGGCGAGCGCGTCCGGGCTCACTTTTTCGCTCTCGTCGCTTGCGACACGGGCAACATCACGTTCGGCGCGCCGGCAAATCGTCCGGCAGACATGGAGATGCGCTGACAGAGCGCTCCCGCCCGGCAGGACGAAGCTATCAAGCGGAGCGATGTTCGCATTCATCTCGTCGATTTCCGTCTCAAGACGGGTCGTCTGCGCGGCGACGACCCGCAAAGGCTCCCAGCCGAGAGGTTTGTCGCGTTCCGGTGTGGCGAGATCTGCGCCAAGATCGAACAGGTCATTCTGTATCCTGCGAAGCCGGTTTGCCATGGCATCATCTGCGTGAAGGACCGCGACCCCAAGCGCGGCATTGACTTCATCGACACTGCCATAGGCGGTGACACGCGCGTTCCACTTTTCAACAGGCTCACCGGTCGCAAGGCGTGTTGTGCCGCCATCGCCTGTGCGGGTGTAGATCTTGTCCAGTTTCACCATGATTAGCCGTCTCCCTGCCAAATTTAGGTAAGCCTAGCTGAATACACCTGCCGCAAGCGCCACGGCACAGAGGAGTGCAATTGCGATGGCTTGCACCAGCACGCGCAGCCGCATCAGCTTGTTGGACCGGCTCGCCTGCCCATTATCGGACCGGGCGAGATTGGTGATACCTAGCACCAGCACCACCACCAGGGCGGCGATGGTGATATAGAAAGCGACCATCAGGATATTTGTCATCGAACTTCCCTTCTGCCTGAGTATCTAGGCGCGCAGGGACGTAAAGTCATGCCCGCATGGATGCGCTGCCTCGACGCAGCCGGAATTGGCAGGATGAAAATAATTTCACCTTGCCGGGATATTGCCGACAACTCGGCCGAGGCGCATCTTCATAATTACCGAGACATTTCGTCCCGGTGTTTGTGGGCACAAATCAATTGCCCAGTTTTGAAAGCCACGCGCGATGACCTCGCAAAATTCCAAACCAGGACAAAAGCCAGGCGCCAAACCAGCTGGCAAGCCAAGCAAGCCTGCCGCACCGGGCAAGCCAAAGGCGAAATAGGCCGGTCTCTGACCGCTATCGAGACCCGGATGCCGCCACCGCATCCGGGTCTTTTAAGTTGTCCCGGGCTCTTTTTGCTCTTCCAAATTTCAGCCTTACTCCCCATTTATGCTGTAGCGCGATAACGCAAATGCGCTTGAGGGGGAGAGACGCTGCCGCAAGTCGGGGCTACAAGCTTTCTCCAGAACCGATACGGAACTGATGCCGCACTCAAGGGTCAGTACCTGTAGACACGGAGAAAAGGCAGATGGCTGCTAAAACATCGATTGCGCTGAGCCCTGAACAGGGTCTGAGCCGCTATCTTACCGAAATTCGCAAATTTCCCATGCTGGAGAAGCAGCAGGAATTCATGCTCGCCAAACGCTGGCAGGCGCATGAAGACACTGATGCTGCCGAGCAAATGGTGACGTCCCACCTGCGCCTGGTCGCGAAAATCGCTATGGGCTACCGCGGGTATGGCCTGCCCATGGCGGAGGTGATTTCCGAAGGGAATGTCGGCCTTATGCAGGCGGTCAAGAAATTTGACCCTGACAAGGGCTTCCGCCTTGCCACCTACGCCATGTGGTGGATTCGCGCTGCCATTCAGGAATACATCCTGCGCAGCTGGAGCCTTGTGAAGCTTGGCACCACGGCTGCCCAAAAAAAGCTCTTCTTCAATCTTCGCCGGATCAAAGGTGAGATCAGCGCGCTCGATAGCGGCGATCTAAATCCCGATCAGGTTCGCGTCATCGCTGAACGGCTGAACGTGCCCGAAAAAGATGTGCGCAGCATGAATGGCCGCATGAGCGGCTCTGATGCCTCGCTCAACGCGCCGATGGGCCAGGAAGGCGACATGGAGTGGCAGGACTGGCTCACAGATGATGAGCCGGGGCAGGCAGATAACTACGCCAACCGTCAGGAGTTCGATAGCCGCATGGAGCTTCTTCAGGAAGCCATGGGGGATCTCTCCGAGCGCGAGCAGCACATTCTGCAGGAGCGCCGCCTGACTGATGATCCTAAGACGCTGGAGCAGCTTTCAGAAGTCTACAACGTCTCCCGTGAGCGTATCCGCCAGATCGAGGTCCGCGCCTTCGAGAAGATTCAGAAGGCGATGAAACGTATGGCGAAAGAACAGGGCCTGCCCGCAGGCGCCTGACATGCTCCCATTAGAATTTTAGGCGCCCGGCTGGTTGGGCTGGCCGGGCGTTTTCGTTTGTGGGAGACAGGCGCTCATGACCCTTGTTCCCATAAGCGACGCCGATGACCTGCGTATCGCGCCCTACACCTCAATCAGGGAGCGCGACCTCACAGGGCGCGGCGATGGGCGGTTTATTGTCGAGGGAAAAGTGACGCTGGACATTCTTCTGTCGCGCTCCCGCTTCGTGATCGAAAGTGTTTTCATTGGCGAATCCCGGCTGGAGCCACTGAGCGATATGCTCGCGCGCGTACCCGATGATGTACCGGTCTATGTCGCGCCTCAGATGATTATGGATGAGGTGGCAGGTTTTCCGATCCATCGCGGCGTGCTTGCCTGCGCGCGCAAGGGCGATCCGGTGCGCATGGACCAGCTGCTCCAGGCGGACACGCTGCTCGTCCTCAATGGCGTTTCCAATCACGACAATGTGGGCGCGGCGTTCAGGAACGCAGCGGCTTTCGGTGCGGGCGGTGTCCTCCTCGATGAGGGCAGCTGCGACCCGCTCTACAGAAAATCGATACGCGTCTCAGCGGGGGCGGCGCTCTGGCTACCTTTCCTTCATGAAGAATGCGGCGAGGATCACCTCTCGATGCTCACACAAGCCGGGTTCGATGTCTGGGCGATGACGCCGCGCGACGATGCAGAAATCCTCCACAATCTCGTGCCAGGATGCAAGACGGCCATCCTTCTGGGTCCCGAAGGGCCAGGCCTTGAGGCCGGTCTCATCGACAGCGCGCGACCCGTCCGGATTGCGATGAGCGATGGCTTCGACAGCATCAATGTGGCGACCGCGGGCGCCATCGCGCTCGCTCATCTGCATTCCAGCAAGAGCTGAGCCCGTCCAGTAGATGTCGTGACTAGTCACCGGGCCTGTGGGCGCGCCGGAACTGCTTGATGGGGCAAGCCGTTCTTGATTCGAAATGGAGTCACAGATGCTGAAAACGACACTGCTCACAGGCATGGTGCTTGGGCTGGCCGCAACAGGCCAGGCAGGTCCACCTGCATCGTATGATGACCCTGAAGCCTTTCGCGAGTCCTCGACCGGTGGCGACACGCAACCGGCCAGCTTTGACGGGGGCGAGTATCTGCCCGTGGAGTATCGCGGTGACATACTCAAGAACTGGGAAGACGCTGGCCTGAACGAACCCGAAGAAGAGTTCGAATGGGTTCGCGTCAATGACCGGGCCTATCTGATCAACCTCACCAGTGGCTTTATAAAAGACACGGCGAGCTTGCCAGACTGAGTGTTCCTGGTCGCTAGACGCGCTCGAACGGATCGCGCATCAGGATCACATCCTCGCGTTCAGGTGAGGTCGAAACAAGCGCGCAGGGTTTGCCCACGAGTTCTTCCAGTCGGCGGACATATTTGACTGCTTCGGCTGGCAGGTCGCTCCAGCTTCGCGCGCCCTTGGTGGTTTCCTTCCACCCGGGCATGCTCTCATAAACAGGTTCGACGGCGGCCTGGTCGGTCATCCCGGCAGGGTAGTGATCGATTGTCTCGCCATTGAGCTTGTAAGCGACACACACCTTGATTTCATCAAATCCGTCGAGAACATCGAGCTTGGTCAGGGCAAGGCCATTGACGCCGGAGGTCGCGCAGGCCTGGCGCACCATAACGCTGTCAAACCAGCCGCAGCGCCGCGTACGCCCCGTATTAACGCCGATCTCGCGGCCAATTGTGCCGAGACGCTCGCCGATTTCATTGTCCTGTTCGGTGGGAAATGGGCCAGACCCGACGCGGGTCGTGTAGGCTTTTGCAAGCCCGAGAACGTAGGAAATGGCGCCCGGGCCGACGCCTGAGCCAGCTGACGCATTTCCTGCGACGACATTTGATGACGTCACAAACGGATAGGTGCCGTGGTCTACGTCGAGCATGACGCCCTGTGCGCCTTCGAAAAGAATGCGTTTGTCGGCGCGCACCTGTTCGTCCAGCACTTTCCAGACGGGCTGGGCATAGGACAGGATCTCCGGCGCGATTTTGAGAAGCTCTGCCTTGAGCGCGGCGCCGTCCGGTTCTGGCAGGCCTACGCCAGCACGCAGCGGCCGGTGATGCGCCAGAAGCCGCTCGATCTTGAGGTCGAGCGCCGCAGGATCGGCTAGATCGGCCACGCGGATCGCCCGGCGACCGACACGGTCTTCATAGGCAGGGCCGATGCCGCGCTTCGTGGTGCCAATCTGGGCCGCGCCGAGCGCGCCTTCGCGGGCCGCATCGATGTCTTTGTGCCACGGCAGGATGAGGGAGGCATTGTCTGCCAGAACCAGCGTTTCCGGCGTCACCTCGACGCCCTGCTCACGGATGCCCTTGATCTCTTCCAGCATGTGCCAGGGGTCGACCACGACGCCATTGCCGATGACCGAGAGCTTGCCGCCGCGGACGAGGCCCGAGGGCAGGAGCGCAAGTTTGAACGTCTTGTCGCTGATAACCAGCGTATGGCCAGCATTATGACCACCCTGGAAACGCACAACCGTATCGGCCCGGCTCGAAAGCCAGTCCACGATCTTGCCCTTGCCTTCATCGCCCCACTGGGCACCGACGACCACCACACCTGCCATGTCCGGAAGCTCCTGATTGATCCGCTCGCCACTGAAAGGTTTTGAGACCGGATTTCAAGTGTGGAGGTGCCGTGTCCTCAAAAAGGTCAGACGAGATCGTAATCCTCGACCTTTACCTCTTCGACTTCCCTGGCGTAGTCGCGCGTATGGGAAGACCAGTTCTGGGTGATGAGACCGTCTTCGGTCTTGTACCAGGAATTACAGGCTGGATCGGCCCAGACCGTTTTCTGAAGGTCTGCCTGGATGCGCTTGTTCCAGGCATCCTGCGCAGATTTCTTGGGCATCATGGCGCTCACGGACCGGGCATCCATCGTCTCGATGGCTTTCATCATATACTCGACCTGACGCTCCAGCATGAAGGTGATCGAGTTATGTCCGAGATTTGTGTTCGGGCCGTAGAGCACAAAGAGGTTCGGAAAGCCTGATACGGTGACACCGGCATAGGCAGATGGACGTTCGGCCCAGACATCGTTGAGGCGTTTGTCTTCGACGCCCTCAACATCGACAGTCCATTTCCACTCGGTCGTCTCAAAACCGGTCGCGAAGATCAGGACATGGAAATCGCGATGGGTGCCATCTGGTGTCGTGACCCCACTTGCGTCGATGCTGGTCGGCGCCTCCGTGACAAGCTCGACATTATCTCGCTGCAAGGCCGGGAAATAATCATCTGAGATCAAAATCCGCCGACAGCCAACTGGATAGTCAGGGGTCAGCTTTTTTCTGAGGTCAGGGTCGGGGACCTGCGCATTCAGGTGGTTCGTCGCAATGGCGGTATATGCTGCGCGCCCCGCCTCGGTCCACTCAAACACCTGCCAGAAGAAATGATCGGCGTTGTCATACATGAGCTGACGGCCGCGCGCGCCAAGGTCCATGGCCGTTTCTGGCTGGGTAAACATGAGCGCCTGTTCCTCAGGCGTCACCGGGACATCACGGCGGGGGACAACCCAGTTCGGTGTACGCTGGAAGACGGTGAGGTGGCCTGCGGTCTTGGCGATTTCCGGAATGATCTGTACGGCGCTCGCGGCAGAGCCGATGACGCCAACTCGCTTGCCTTCGAAGGACACCGAATGGTCCCAGCGCGCCGAATGCATCATGGCGCCTTCGAATTTGTCGAGGCCATCAATATCGGGCCAGTTCGGCCGGTTCAGCTGACCGAGCGCGCCCACCAGTATGTCACCTGTAAAGGTCGTGCCGCTTTCGGTTTTTACCGTCCAGTTCCTGGCAGTCTCATCCCAGACGGCGCTGATCGCCTCATCGCCGAGATGCATGCTGGGGCCAAGCTGGTAGCGTTCTGCGATTTCCTCGGCATAGGCCTGAATCTCAGGGCCCTGCGGAAAGGTTCGCGTCCAGTTGATGCTTTGCGCGAAGGATAGCTGATAGAGGGCGACAGGCACGTCGCAGGCGCAACCTGGATAGGAGTTTTCGTACCAGGTGCCACCGACCTTGGGGTTGCGGTCGATCAGGTCGAAGGTGTGCCCGTCTTCCTGAAGCTTGATAGCTGCGGTCAGCCCGCCAAGGCCCGAACCGATAATGATGGCATGTTTCTTGGCCATGCAATCCTCCCTGGAATGCTGTTCTTCCGGGGAGGATTCGCCTTATCTGGCGCTATTGCAAGGCTGACGACGGGTAACCCGCCAAAGGGTCTATTGGCCGAAGCGCCAGTAGCCACGCACGCCAATATTGTCGACGCCCTGATTACGTCCGTCGCCCAGAATCTGGCCGTGGGAGAGGTGCTCGTACTGAAACTGAACGCCCCAGTTTTCGCCAATATCACGGTTGAGGGCGAGGCCGGTGCGGAAAAGATCGTCAGATCCGAAGTAGATATTGTTCTGCGCAAAGGCATCACTGCGTGGATCGCCTTGCGGGAACGGGCTCTCGTTCGCGCCGTCATGGATCACATAGCCAAGGCTTGGCTCCAGCGACCACCCCGTCGCGAAATCCCAGTTCCAGAGCAGGCCGAAGCCGCCGAAATTCGTGTTTCCAGCCGTGTTGTAGGAGGCGACGATGTAGGGGCGCGGGCTAGCGATGTAGCGGAAGATGTCCGGACCTGCGAAGACGAGTTCACCCTCGATATTCGGCCCATCTTCCTTGTCGGCATTCTTGCAGTCAGAAATACAGACATTGTGCTGCATCACGCCGATGCGGGCTTCTTCGATAAACTGGGCGCTTGCTGGTGCGGCGAGCGCGGTCGTGCCAAGCGCGAGGGCTATCAGGCGTTTCATGGGCAGGTCCCCTTCAAAAGAATATGCCTGCCCAGAAAGTGCCGGGCAGGCATGAGGTCAAGCTATTTCGAGGATTGGGGTGTCGAAGTGGCTCGTCCTATGACTTCCCTGCAACCCAGCGCCGCGTGATCTCGGCAATCCGTTTGCCGAAGTCTTCTGACGTCTGGAGATCTGCGGCGTCAGGGGTTTCTTCGGCCGGCAGATCGGTCAGCGACTGCGTCCCAAGACCGATCATGTGACCGGCGCGGTTCCAGGCGCCCGCATAGTCGCTCTTGCTCGTGTTGAAGCCGGGAAAAGCGCCGTAATTGGCCCAGATCATGCCGTGCTGCCCGGCCAGGATCATGAATTCCTGCAGGGTGTTGAGCTTGTCGCCAGCGAGTGAGCCGGAATTGGTGAACCCGGCCGCGATCTTGTCGCGCCAGCCGCCATTCATCCAGATCTTTGAGGAGGCTTCTGAGAACTTCTTAAAGACGGCAGAGCTGGAGCCCATATAGGTCGGCGATCCGAAGATGATGCCGTCAGCCGCAGTCAGTGTGTCCCATGGGCCGCTCTCAGTGTTGGCGAGGTCGTCCGCTTTCAGGACATCGACTTCAACGCCGGCGACGCTGCGCGCACCTTTGGCGACATGGTCCGCAACCTTTGCCGTGTGGCCGTAGCCAGAATGATAGACAATGGCGAGTTTGGTCATCTCGTATCTCCGTTTTCGTCTCATGATTACGATAGCAGAGATAGGGGGCCTGTCCCGAATTCCATCTTCGGGACAGGCATAGGACTTATGGCGCTCGCGAACCCCTAGAAGTGAAGTACCTTCGCGTAGCGCACATGGGGAAGGGCATCGAGCTTGTCGGTCATTTCCTTAGACGGTTCACTGTCAATACCGATGAGGGCAATAGCCTCGCCGCCGTCTTCCTGGCGGCCAAGGTGGAAAGTCGCGATGTTGATGTTCGCTTCGCCAAGCATCGCGCCAAGGGCACCGATGAAGCCTGGCTTGTCCAGATTGTTGACGTAGAGCGTGATGGGAGAGAATGCGCCCTCAAGCGGCATGCCTTTCACCTCAACCACGCGCGGACGGCCTGCAGAGACCGTCCCGGCGAGCGAGCGCCAGCCGCTCTCATCGGAATTGGCCGTCTTCGGCACCTTCACTTTGATGCGGATCAGGCTGTCATAGACCGGGCTGTCCTCAGTCTTGGTCTCGGAGTATTTGATGCCGGATTCAGCGAGGATCGCCGGAGCGGACACCATGTTCACATCGCCGCGAGAGGCGCGCAGCAAGCCTGCGAGGGCCGCGGCCGTAATTGGCTTGCGGTTGAGCTCTGCGACGTCGCCCTCATACTCGATGATGACTTCCTCAAATCCATGATCGGAGATCTGCCCGGCGAACTGGCCGAGTTTCTCCGCCAGCGCGACGAAGGGCTTGAGGCGCGGGGCCTCGTCGGCGGTAACAGACGGCATGTTGAGGGCATTGGTCACCGCGCCGGTGAGAAGGTAATCGCTCATCTGTTCGGCAACCTGAAGCGCGACGTTTTCCTGCGCCTCGACCGTGGCGGCGCCAAGGTGGGGCGTTGCGACGAAGTTCTTCGTTCCAAAGAGCGGGTTTTCCTTGGCTGGCTCTTCGGCGAAAACGTCGAAGGCGGCAGCATAGATATGCCCGCTTTCGAGCAGGTCTTTGGTCGCCGCTTCGTCGACAAGGCCGCCCCGCGCGCAATTGACGAGGATGAGGCCCGGCTTGGTCTTCTCCAGTGCTTCGCGCGACAGGATATTGCGCGTCTGGTCGGTCAGCGGCGTGTGCAGGGTGATGACGTCGGCGCGCGCGAGGAGAGTGTCGAGGTCGACCTTCTCCACGCCCAGTTCTATCGCGCGCTCCTCGGTAAGGAACGGGTCGTACGCAACGACTTTCATAAGAAGGCCCTTGGCGCGCTCCGCGACGCGTGAGCCGATATTGCCGGATCCGATGAGGCCCAGCGTCTTGTAGGAGAGCTCGACGCCGACGAAGTTCTTCTTCGGCCACTTGCCCACCTGCGTGCCCGCATCGGCAGCCGGGATCTGGCGGGCCGCGGCGAACATCATGGCAATGGCGTGCTCGGCGGTGGTCACAGCGTTGCCGAAAGGCGTATTCATGACGACGACGCCCTTGGCGGTCGCGGCCTTGATGTCGATATTGTCGACCCCGATCCCGGCCCGGCCAATGACTTTGAGGTTGCTGGCGGCGGCAATGACGTCTGCATCCGGCTTGCAGGCAGAGCGCACGGCAAGGCCGTCATACTGATCGACAATGGCAATCAGCTCGTCTTTGGAGAGGCCGACCTTGATGTCGGTCTCGATGCCGCGATTGGTGAAGATATCGACGGCGGCCTGGCTGAGATCATCAGCAATTAGGACTTTAGGCATGGGTTTGATCCTGGTGTGAGCCCGGTCATCCCCGCGAAGGCAGGGATCCGAGGCAAATAGGGAAAAAGCGAGTTGCACGAGACCCCCGTCTTCGCGGGGGAGATCGGCTTTAAGACTCAGGCGTCGTGAAGCTCTTCAGCGACGGTTGCGAACGCCCAGTCGAGCCAGGGCAGAAGCTTTTCGACATCCGAGGGCTCTACGGTCGAGCCGACCCAGATTCGAAGTCCGGGAGGCGCCTTGTTGTAGGCGTTGAAGTCGAAAGCCACGCCTTCTTTCTCAAGCAGGGTAACAAGCTTTTTGACGAACGCTTCCTGACCTGCCGTATCGAGCTTCGCCACGCGCGGATCGGCGATACGGAAGGTCACGCCCGTATTCGAGCGTACTTCCGGATCGGCGCACAGGAATTCGATCCAGTCGGTCTTTGCCGTCCAGTCTTCGAGAATCTTGAGGCTCTTGTCCGAGCGCGCCTTGAGGCCAGACAGCCCGCCTTCGTTCTCGGCCCAGTCGAGGGCAGCGAGATAGTCTTCGACACAGAGCATGGACGGGGTGTTGATCGTCGCGCCTTCGAAAAGCGCCTCATTGAGCTTGCCGCCGCTCGTCATGCGGAAAACCTTCGGCAGCGGGCGGTCTGGCGTGTAGTTCTCGAGACGCTTCACAGCGTTGGGGCTGAGGATCAGCATCCCGTGAGCCGCCTCGCCGCCGAGCACTTTCTGCCAGCTATAGGTGATGACATCGAGCTTCTCGAACGGGATGTCCTGCGCGAAGACCGCAGATGTGGCGTCGCAGATGACGACACGGTCAGCGTTCGGCTTGATCCAGCTATGGTCATCGACACGAACGCCAGATGTCGTGCCGTTCCAGGTGAAAACGATATCGGCGTCATCGCGGGCTTTGTCGAAGTCGGGCAGGACGCCGTAATCGCCGACATGGATTTTGCAGTCATCCAGCTTCAGCTGCTTCTGCGCATCCGTGACCCAGTCCTTGCCGAAGCTTTCCCAGGCGAAGATATCGACCGGCCGGCGGCCGAGCATCGACCACATGCACATCTCGACCGCGCCCGTGTCAGACGCAGGAACGATGGCGACGCGGTAGTCATCTGGAAGCTTCAGGATCGCCTTGGTTCGGTCGATCGCTTCTTTCAGCTTTGCCTTCGCATCCTTGGATCGGTGCGAGCGGCCAAAGGCAGCGTCTTCAAGTTGTGAAAGGGAAAATCCGGGACGTTTGGCCGTTGGGCCCGACGAAAAATGCGGGCAGTCCGGACGGACCTCCGGTTTGGGGGTAGTGGTCATCTGTTTTACTCCTATCCTCACAGATAGGCTGGCCCTCGTTGGGGAAGGCTGGCCCGCAGCCCTTATGGCAGACTTGTGCGCTGCCGCATAGGCCCGCATTTGTGATAATGACGTGACCCGGAGGCTTGCCGCGCTGGCGCAGGAGTGCAAGTGCGGTAGGGCATCATTGACCGGGCCCGCTTCCATGCAAACCAGACGCACCCTTGGAGACTGGGGGCTTTTTCTCCTCCTCTCGGCCTGCTGGGCCAGTGCCTTTGCGATGACAAAGATTGTTGTGGGCACGCTTCCGGCGAGCGTGATCATTCCGGGCCGGCTCATTACGGCTGCCCTGCTTCTATGGATTGTCATGCTGATGCGCGGCGAACGGCTGCCCCCCTTCTCAGACCGCTCGTCGTGGCTTGCCATTATCGGGATGGGGACGGTCGGCACAGCCCTGCCCTTCTATCTGATTACCATAGGCCAGAAGACGATCGACTCCTCGCTGGCCGCCCTTCTTATTTCCGGCGCGCCCTTGTTCACGGCGGTTCTGGCGCACTTCTATTTTCAGGATGAGCGGTTCACGCCTTTCAAGATTGTGGGCCTGGTGACAGGGTTCGCCGGCGTCGCCGTACTTCTCGGCCCCGATGCCATGGACGGCCTTGGCAACGTCGATCTCGTCGCCCAACTGCTCGTTCTCGGCGGCGCGTTCTGCTATGCGGTCAATAGCATCATCGCGCGCCAGTCCCCGCGCCTGCCTCCGATCGTGCTGCCTGTTGGTTTTTTGACGGTCGCGTCGATTGCGTCCCTCCCGATGCTGATCTGGACAGACTGGCAAAGCGTCGAACCAGATACGGCGAGCCTTCTCTGCATCCTCGGGCTTGGGGCGGTGTCGACCGGGCTGGCGGGGATCATCCTCATGCATCTCGTTGCTCGTACCAGTGCGACTTTCATTGCGCTGACCGGATACGTGATCCCGATCATGTCTGCGGTGCTCGGCTATCTTCTCTTCAGGGAAACGCAAAGCTGGACCGCCATCATGGCTTTCATCCTCATCCTTGCGGGCGTCTGGTTCTCGCAGCGCCAGAGACGCCGACGCGCAGGCGTTACTGCCTGATCTTCCGGGGTGGGCCAGTCTCTGCTAGTTTCGCCGTAAAGCGGCCCAAGACCGCTCTCAGGAGGAAGCCAGATGTCCAGTATCGAAGTCAGACCCATATCCGGTGCGCTTGGCGCAGAGATCGCTGGCGTCGATCTTTCAGGCGACCTTTCCAATGAAGCGTTCGACAAGGTCCATCAGGCCTTCCTCGATCATCATGTCATATTCTTCAGGGATCAGCAGAGCCTTACGCCAGAACGACACAAGGCTTTTGGCCGCCGCTTCGGGACGCTGAACGTTCACCCCTATGTAAAAGGTATGGAGGGCCATCCCGAAATCCTCGAAATCATCAAGGAGCCGGACGAGAAAACGAATTTCGGCGGCGGCTGGCATACGGATATGTCATTCCTGGAGGAGCCGGCGCTCGGCTCCATCCTGCATGCAATAGAAGTCCCGCCCTACGGCGGCGACACGCTCTGGGCGAACCAGCATATGGCGTATGACGCGCTGTCTGACGGGCTAAAACAGACACTGCAGGGGCTGACCGCGATCCATTCGGCCGGGCGCGAATATGGCCCAAAAGGCCAGTCGGCGCTGAACCGTAAATCCATGAACACAAAGCAGGCAGATGACGCGCCTGAGTTTGAGCATCCTGTCGTGCGCACCCATCCTGAGACCGGCCGCAAGGGTCTCTATGTGAACCCCGCCTTTACGCTTCGCTTCAAAGGCTGGACCCGCCGCGAGAGCCGTCCGCTGCTCAATTATCTGTTCGATCATGCGCGCCAGGAGCAGTTCACCTGCCGGTTCCGCTGGGAGGCTGGATCCGTTGCTTTCTGGGATAATCGCTCGACCTGGCATTTCGCACTGAACGATTATGCTGGCCATCGCCGCCATATGCGCCGGGTTACTGTCGATGGAAACAGGCCATTCTAGCTGTCAGTTAGAAGACGTGTGCCGTGAAATCCGAGGAGCCAGGCTACAAGACTGACCGCGGCTAGCCGCTCCACGAGACCTATAATCTCATTCGAGACCCCGAATGTTGCAGCCCCTGCGGCAAGGAAGATGAACGCCGCCAGCGCCGTCGCCCACCTGAAAAATGGTTTGTCCCGACCATGCGTCCAGGCAAGCAATGCAAGCGCTATGGATATTGAAAAGCCTATCGCGCCAACCACCCAATAGTGAATGAGCGGACCGTCCGGGTTGGACTCGGAATACGCTTCGTAGAGTGAGATCAGGACGATCAGGGGTCCTGCCAGGGCGAGCAGGCCCGCGGCGACACCGTTCTGCCAATTGTGGGTCTCGGTCCGCCAGACATTGAGACCTGTCAGAGCGATGGCCAGCGCCACCAGACAGAGGCCGATGTCCTGCGCAAGATCAAAGTCGCCTGCCGCAAGATCGCTGATGGTTGAGGTCAAGAGGCTCTGCTTGTTGAGGAAAACCGCCATGATGAGATCTGTCGCGACAGAAATGAAGCAGGCCACAATCGCGTAGATGTGGATGAGGCGGCTGGACACAGGAATTCTCATGATTGGGGCGTGGGCCTTCAGGCCTCCTGCTGCGGTAGGGTAAAGCTGCCCTCGATGACGGTAACGGCCGCGCCGCGCAGTTTGACGCGATCACCCGCAAGCTCAATCTGGATGCGCGCCCCCCGGCCCGGATAGGCCTGATAGCAATCAAGCGGGCGTTTGAGGCGCGGCCCCATGATGGCGGCAATCATGCAGTGCCAGCTGCCTGTTGCCGGATCCTCGTCAATGCCGCTGCCGGGCGCAAAAAACCGGCTGGTCAGATCGACATCACCAGCGCCACCGGGCGCAACGCAGCCAAAATTGCCGCGCTCCCAGCTACCGCCAACGCCGAGTTGCTTGAGTTCGGCAAGGTCTGGTTCAAGCGCCTCGATATCCTCTGGGGTTGCAAAGACGGCGCCGTAGAAAGGCCCGCCCCAAGCCTCAAGCGGCCAGGCCCCAAGGGCGGCGGCGACCTCTTCGGTAATTTCGATCTGGCTGACGCCAGGGGCCGGGAAATCCATTTCGTAACGACCGGGCGCTGTCTGTTTGACCATCAGCTTTCCCGACTGAACCGTCTCGAAGGTAATCTCTTCGCCGTCAAAGCCCATATGCTGGTAGATCGCATGCGCCGAGGCGAGCGTCGCATGTCCGCAGAGCGGGACCTCGACCATCGGCGTAAACCAGCGCAGGGCAAAGGTTCCGGGCGATTTCTCGATGATGAAAGCGGTCTCTGCCACATTGTTCTCAGCGGCGATCGCCTGAAGCGTCTCGTCGGGCAGAAACGCCTCGAGCGGCATGATGCAGGCCTGATTGCCTTCGAATGGCTGGGTCGCAAAAGCGTCGATCTGATAGAAAGGTATGACCGTCATGTGTCGCTCCTGATGCGCGAGGCTTTCAGCACGACGTAAAGCGTGTGGCGCGGTCCGACAAACCAGACTTTCTAAGGTGTGGTTGAGGAGGCCTGCGCCAGCCGGTCAGGCGAGTTCAAGAAAGCTGTCATGGCGAAACGGGTCACCGGGGGAAAGTGACTTCATTGCGGGCACGATCACCCCGCCGCCAAAGGGCCGTCTCGCAAAGACGGCATCGTCGCCAAAAAAGCGCAGGGACAGCGTCCTGCGGACCGTGCCTGCTGGCGTGGGGGCGCCGCCATGCATGATGGCCGGGTGAAAGACGACGACATCCCCGGGCTCAACGCCGAAGGAGACAATCTCATGGCGCTCCCGCTCGGCCTCATAAGGCGGGATACGCGGCAGGTCCGCGCTCGGATAGAGCGGCTTCGTCTCATCGTCCGGATCGAAGGCAGACCCATTGTAGAGCGTCCCCTTGTGAGAGCCGCGGATAAATTCGAGAGACCGATCGGCAGGGATGGCTTCAAATGAAATCCAGAACACGGCGATGTCGTCGCCTTCTATGGCGAGATAGGGCAGGTCCTGATGCCATGGCGTCCGGCCAACCCCGTTTGCACCGTCCTTGCGAAAGACCTGCTCATACATGAACCAGCAATTCTGGGCGTCCCAGAGCGCCTTGCACGCCTTCGAGAATGGGGCCGCGCGCAGGAAATCCTCATAGACAGCAGGCGCCTTGGGGTTCACCAGATCCTGCTTTGCGCCGTCGCGGCCAGGCAGCAGGTCACCAGCAGCCGGGCCGGGATTGTCCAAGGACCACTCAAACAGTTTCAGGGCGGCTGCCACTTCATCCTGATTTAGAAAGCCCGGCAGCAACGTGACGCCATCGGTCTGAAAGGCGCGGCGCTGGGTTTCCGAAATGAGCATACTGTCCTCCCGTCCGGGCCCGCTCGTTGGCCGCCCCTTCTGATAAATATCAGTCTCTCTTATTGCGGACGCTGCGAAAACCCTGCCGTCGCGTCGGGCGGGCTGGTCATGAGAAAGCGAAGCCGTCACTATAAGGGCGGTTACGGCGAAAGGACTGAAAGATGAGCTGGGGACAGGCGCTTGTCGGGCTCGGCGTAATCTGCGGCGCATTGATGGCAGCTCAAGGCGCGATCAATGGACGCCTTGCCACCGGGGTCGGTGGGCCGGTGCAGGCGGCGCTCATTTCCTTTGCTGTCGGTACGCTTGTCCTGCTCGCGGCCAATGTCGCTATGGGCAACCGCTTCTCGCTAGGGGGCGAAGCGGTGACCCTGCCCTGGTGGGTGTGGGTGGGCGGCCTGCTTGGCGCGATCGGCGTTGGGTCGGCTGCCTTGGCGGTTCCCAGGGTCGGTGTCGCGGCATGGGTCGCCGCTTTCATTGCCGGTCAGCTCGCTGCCGCTGTCCTCTACGACCAGTTCGGCGCGTTCGGGCAGGCCGTCCGTCCCGCTACGCCGCTGCGGCTTCTGGGCATCGGCTTTCTCGTGCTCGGCGTGTATCTGGTCCGCCGTTTCTAGGCGTCAGGCACCAATCCTAGTAACGGGCGCGGATCAGGGCAGAGGGTCAGCCAGTGGGCTGCATCAGACTTGGCGCAGACACCCGGAAAGTCGCCGTTGCGCTCCATCAGGTCGAGGATGACCTGAAAGTGAAGATGTGGGGCCCAGCCGCCATTCACCTTCTTCGCGCCGAGGGTCGCGAGCAGGTCTCCAGAGCGGATGGTTTCGCCAGGTTTCAGCTGATCGAGAACCGGAAGGGCGAGATGGCCGTAGAGCGTATAGAAAGCCAGCCCCGCTTCCGGCCTGTGCTCAAGGATCAGGGTCGGGCCGTAATCCTTGGCATTGTCATTTAGCTGCAGGCTGTGAACACGGCCATCAAGCGGCGCGCGAACGGGCGTGCCAGCCGGTGCAAAGACATCGAGGCCCAGATGGATCGTGCGGGCTTCCTGGGCGGGCGAGTTGAAAATAGGCGTATCGTAGATCGCCCGGTCCTCTCCATAGCCGCCATGCAGGACCTCTCCCTCAGGCGGTACCCAGTCGACCGGCAAGTCCTCCCACCCGCGCATCGCCAGCCCAGGCGCGTCCAGCTCGATTGTCGCGTCCTGTCGCAGGCCGTCGATCAGCGGCCGACCGCCATGGCCGGCTGAAGCGAGCCAGCGGTCATAGCCGGCGCGAAGATCGGCAAGGTCCGCTGGAAATTCCGCCCTAACGCTCATCAATTTCGTCCAGCTGCCAGCCATGATGGACGGGCCCGTGGCCGCGGCCAAATCCCTTGGCCTCATTGATCGCGCGGTGAAGATAATCGCGGGCTGTCTCGACCGATGCGTCTGGCGTGTTGCCCAGCGCAATCCGCGCAGCGATGGCGCTGGCCAGCGTGCAGCCAGTGCCATGGGTGGAGTCGGTCTGGATTCGTTCGCTTTCAAATATCCATTCGCCCTGTTCGGTCTGCAACACGTCAATGACCGGGGAGCCGGGAATGTGGCCGCCCTTGACGAGTGCGCTCTTGGCGCCGCGCTTGAGCAGCGCTTCTGCGGCGCGCCTCTGGCCGTTCACGCCGTCCACGGATTTGCCGGTCAGGATTTCCGCCTCTGGCGCATTGGGCGTGATGAGAACGGCGTTTGGAATGAGCAGCGAAGAAATGCTTTCGACGGCGCGCCTGTCGATCAACCGGTCGCCGGATGTTGCGACCATGACGGGGTCGATGATGCGCGGGATCGTCTTTGCCATATCGTCCAGCGTCTCGGCGACATGCTCGACGAGGTCAGCGCGCCCGAGCATGCCTGTCTTGATCGCGTCTGCGCCAATGTCACTCAGGCAGACTTTCATTTGGGAGATGACGGTCTCGATCGGAACGGGGTGCACATCATGTACACCGGTCGTGTCCTGAACCGTGATCGCCGTGACGGCGGTCATGGCATAGCCGCCCATGGCCATGATGGCCTTGATGTCTGCCTGGATGCCAGCGCCGCCACCGGAGTCCGAACCCGCGATGACGAGGACGCGGCCCGCCGGGTCGTTGTTTTCTGATGTCATGGCAATGAGATAGACATTCAGCACCGCCTCGAAAAGCGGCGTTTCACCGCGCGTGCGTTACTGGGTGTCGGTTGGCGGTTCGACAGGCGTCGACAGGTCGAACTCAAGCCGGAAAAACCGTTCCGGCCGCTTCAGCTCGTAAGCAAACATGTCATCATCGGGGTGGATTTCCATCGCCCAGACATTTGGTTTCGATTCCGGAATTTCCTGCTCGTCGAAAAGCGTCTTCGTGCGGTCGTCCGCAGGAAATTCCTGACGGGTTGCGTTTGAGCCGGCGGCCGACTTGCCGCCGTACATGGTGACCGCGTCTGGTGTGCCGTCTTCGTGCGTGTGCTGATGACGAAGGGCGATCAGCCCGTCATCGCCAAGCGCCAGAAGCCATTCGCGCGACTGGTCCTCGCCAACATACACCGGGATACGAACGCCCGTATCACTGCAGAAATCGAAGTTCGCGATGATGGTTTCTGTTTTCCAGTCATCATCCAGCGGATCATCGCTGACAACGCGGCCCTCATAGGCCTGTCCGCAATAAGGGCTGAGTTGTGCCATGAATTCCGCGCCCTCGACGTCTGGCGACGACGGCTGACAGGCAGAAAGAACAAGCGCGGAAACGAGAAGTGCAGATCTTAAAAGCATGGGGCGCAGCCTAATCAGACCGCGCCCCATGGCAAACGAAATTTTGAACGGATCAGGCAGGTTCCGGTTCGCCGCCTGCTTCGTCACCACCGAGATTCTTCCGGCGCTTGCCGGTCACCGGGACCGCAGAGGCGGGGCCCTGTGGCTCATCGGGTTCTTCCGGGCGTGTTGGCGGCTTGCCGTTGAGGAGGTCGGTGATCTCGTCGCCCGTCAGCGTCTCATACTCAAGCAGGGCTTCGGCAATCGCGACCCACTGATCGCGGTGCTCCGTCATGATGCGCGCTGCTTCATCCTTGCCGGTCTGGATCAGCTTGCGAACTTCTTCCTCGATCCGCTTCGATGTCTCTTCGGAGACATGGGTCGGACGCGAATAAGGGTCGCTATTGTCTGAATAATCGACCGGGCCGATTTCGTCGGAAAGCCCAAAGCTCGTTACCATGGCCCGTGCGATCCGGGTTGCCATCTGGATATCCGAGGAGGCTCCGGATGTGACTTGGTCTTCGCCAAAGGCAAGCTCTTCGGCGACGCGGCCGCCCATCAGAATTGCCAGACGGGACGTCATTTCCTGACGGGTCTGCGAGTACTTGTCGTCCTCCGGCAGTTGCATGACCATGCCGAGCGCACGGCCGCGCGGAATGATCGTCGCTTTATGGACAGGGTCAGTGGACGGCATCTTGATGCCGACGATGGCATGGCCAGCCTCGTGATAGGCCGTCAGGCGTTTTTCCTTGTCCGACATGACCATGGAGCGCTTTTCAGGCCCCATCAGGACCTTGTCCTTGGCGTCTTCGAACTCGACCATGGAGACAACCCGTTTGTTTCGGCGCGCCGCAAGCAGAGCTGCCTCATTCACGAGATTGGCCAGGTCGGCACCAGAAAAACCGGGTGTGCCGCGCGCGATAACCTTCGGGTTTACATCTTTTGCCAGCGGCACATTGCGCATGTGGACTTTCAGGATGCGCTCGCGGCCGAGAATGTCCGGATTGCCGACCGTGACCTGCCGGTCAAAGCGGCCTGGACGCAGAAGCGCCGGATCCAGAACGTCAGGGCGGTTGGTCGCGGCGATGATGATGATGCCTTCATTGGCTTCAAACCCGTCCATCTCGACCAGAAGCTGGTTCAGCGTCTGCTCACGCTCGTCATTGCCGCCGCCAATGCCAGCACCGCGCGAGCGGCCAACGGCATCGATTTCGTCGATGAAGATGATGCAGGGGGCATTGCGCTTGGCCTGCTCGAACATGTCGCGCACGCGGCTTGCACCGACGCCAACGAACATTTCGACAAAGTCAGAACCGGAAATCGTGAAGAAGGGCACGCCAGCTTCACCTGCAACGGCGCGGGCGATAAGCGTCTTACCCGTACCTGGAGGGCCAATAAGAAGCGCACCCTTGGGGATCTTGCCACCCAGCCGCTGGAACTTGGACGGATCACGCAGGAACTCGACCACTTCCTCAAGCTCTTCCTTGGCTTCATCGACACCGGCGACATCGTCGAACGTCACGCGGCCATGCTTTTCGGTCAGCATACGGGCCCGCGACTTGCCGAAGCTCATCGCGCCGCGACCACCGCCGCCGCCCTGCATCTGACGCATCAGGAAGAGGAAGAGACCGAGGATAAGAACCAGTGGCAGAAGATTGAGAAGAAGACCGCCAAAGCTGAACCCGCTTTCGGCGTCCTCGTTCACGGTCACGCCCTGATCGGCAAACCAGGTCGAGACCTCTATATTCGTTGGAAGCTTTTCAGCGTAATAGGTCGCCCCGCCTGTCGCCTCTGCCGTGATTCGATCATTGGTCACGGTG
Organism: Henriciella marina DSM 19595; assembly: GCF_000376805.1. NCBI lineage: Bacteria > Pseudomonadati > Pseudomonadota > Alphaproteobacteria > Hyphomonadales > Hyphomonadaceae > Henriciella > Henriciella marina. The sequence goes on from NZ_AQXT01000002.1 coordinate 2,628,786, forward strand.
ACTTCAGCGAGCTGGCCATCTGTTGCCATCTGACGAAGTTCGGAGATCGGCACTTTCTCGGCGTTCGCCGCCACAGATGAGCCTTGCATGGCGATCATCATGGCCACGACCAGCGCAGCGATCAGCCCCCAGACAGCGAGATTACGCATGTTCATAATTTGGTCCCGTCGGTTCTGTTCAGTTCTCGTGAGCATAACATAGTCATGACGTCTCCCAAAAACGACTCAATTAGCGGTAAGGTGTCTGCAATTTGTTGCCCCTGCACGCCGTGATAACGGGCATATTGGCGGGGAACGGACATCTCGACGCATGCGACGGCCCGAACTAGTCTCCATCCATGGGAGGCTGAATGGACAAGCGAATGAAAGATATACTCAAGGTTTATGTCCCGCTTGCCGTCCTGGTAGCGATAAGCGTCTGGGTCGCCCTTGCGCTGATCGATCCTGCGCCGCCCTCCCGGGTGACATTCGCGTCCGGCAATTCCGGCGGCGCTTACTATGCCCTTGCGCAGCAGTATCGCGAACGCCTCGCCGAAAGTGACGTCGAAGTCGAAGTGCTGGAAACGCGCGGATCGCTTGAGAACATTGAACTCCTGCGCTCTGGCAAGGCGGACATCGCCTTCGTTCAGGGCGGCCTTGCTACCGCAGCGGATCGCGAAGCCCTCAACTCCCTGGCGGGTATGTTCCATGAACCACTATGGGTGTTCGTGCGCGAAGACGTGGGTGTCACGGGTTTCAGCGAGCTACGGAATGTACGCTTCTCCATTGGCCCGGAAGGCTCCGGCACACGTGCCCTGGCGGTTCAGTTACAAGACGAATGGGGCGGTGACTGGCCAGCAGCGTCCCGGGGGATCGAAAGCGGTCAGGCCGCCGCAAGCGCGATCGAGGCCGGCGATGTCGATGCAGTTGCCTTCTCAGCGTCGATCAATGCACCCTATGTGCAGCGCCTGATAGATGCGCGTGAGATCAGCCTGCTCGCATTCGACCGCGCCCCGGCGCTCGCCCGCCGGACGCGCGCACTGGACCCGGTCGTCCTCTACCGCGGCATCATCGACCTCGAAGCGGACAAACCTGCGGGCGATGTTCAGCTCATCGCATCAGTTGCACAGCTTGCAATCGATGGGGACCTGCACCCGGCCATTCAGTCGCTATTGCTGGAGGCGTCCGAAGACATCCATGCAGGTAACAGCGCGTTCGCGAATGCCGGGGAGTTTCCCGCCCCTCAACTGGTCGACATGCCTCTCTCGAACGAGGCCGAGCGCTACTGGAAGAACGGACCGTCTTTCCTGCGCAATTATTTCTCGTTCCAGATTGCCAATTTCCTTGAGCGGGCCTGGGTCTTTCTTATCCCGCTCGTCACGCTCCTTATCCCGTTGATCCGGGTCGCGCCGCCGATCTATCGCTGGCGTGTCAGGCGCAAGATCTATGTCTGGTATTCGGACCTGCGCGAACTTGAAACCCGGGGGCGCGAAGCGGCAAGCGACAGCGAAAGGGACACCGTTCTGAATGATCTGTCGAGTTTGCAGAAAGAGGTCGGTGAGCTTGATGTGCCGCTCTCCTACACCGAGGAAGTCTATCATCTGCGCAGTCACATCGCCTTTGTGCGCGACCTCGTGAAAGGCCTCTACGCACGCGATGCTGGTGAGCACCCTGCCAACACCGCTTGAACACCAGCGCCGATCAGCTGGCCTCGGCGTTCGCCAGAGCCTCGCGGCGCTTGTCGGCAGCGGATTTCTTCACGCTTTCTGAGCGAAGCTGGCCGCAGGCAGCGAAGATGTCCCGGCCGCGCGGTGTACGGATCGGAGAGGCATAGCCCGCCCGGTTCACTATTTCCGCGAAGGCTTCAATCGTTTCCCAGTCAGAACATTCATACGGGCTGTTCGGCCACGGGTTGAACGGGATGAGATTGATCTTGGCAGGCACGCCGCGCAACAGCCGGACAAGGTCGCGTGCCTCTGCCAGCGAGTCGTTCACGCCCTTCAGCATGACATATTCGAATGTAACACGCCTGGAGTTGCCAATATCCGGATAGGCGCGGATGGCATCGAACAGCGTCTGAAGATCATACTTCCTGTTGATCGGGACGATCTCATCGCGAAGATCGTCGCGCACAGCATGAAGCGAGATGGCCAGCATCGCGCCCGTGCGTTCACCAAGTTCCGGGATCTTTGGCGCAACGCCAGCGGTCGACACGGTTATGCGGCGCCGGCCCAGCGCGATGCCGTCGCCGTCTGTAATCGTGTCGATCGCCTCGGCGACATTATCCAGATTGTAGAGCGGCTCACCCATGCCCATGAAGACAATATTGGTGAGCTTGCGGTTCTCCATGGAAGAGGGCCATTCGGCGAGCTCGTCACGCGCGATGAGGATCTGATTGACGATCTCCTGCGCGGTAAGATTTCGCACGAGTTTCTGCGTGCCGGTATGGCAGAAGGTGCAATTCAGTGTGCAGCCGACCTGGCTGGAAACGCACAGCGCGCCAGAGCGGCCAACGTCCGGAATGTAGACGCTTTCGCCTTCCACGCCTGGCTGAAAACGGGTCAGCCATTTCTGCGTGCCATCGACCGACACCCTGTGTTCGGCAATTTCAGGCCGCGTCAGGATGTATTTCTCGGCGAGTTCTGCGCGTAATTCCTTCGCAATATCGGTCATGCTGGCAAAGTCCTGAACGCCGAAATGATGCATCCAGCGGCGGAGCTGCTTGGCGCGCATCCCGGCCTTCTTCGGATCGAGACCAAGCGTCTCCATCTCTGCCTTGAGGGCGGGGATGGACAGGCCTGCCAGCGACTTCGGTGAAGAAGCGCTTGCATTGACGCCGCGTGAAAGGTCCAGAGCTTGTTTCATGGCGGCTGCACATAGCACGTCCTGGTCAAATTTCTAAGAATTTCGGGACAGATGTGCTGCACTGCGAAACGATAGAGAGCCGCAAAGGCTCCTCAGGGAGGAAAATATGGCCGACGGGACACCCGGAATCGATTTTGACGCTGAAAAGCTGCGCGAGCGCTATCGCGAGGAGCGCGACAAACGCCTGCGCGACGATGCCAATGAGCAATATGTCGAGATTACCGGCGAATATGCGGGCTATGTCGAAGACCCCTACATCGACAGGAAGATCGACCGCGACCCGTTGAGCGACGACATCGATGTCGTCGTCATTGGCGGTGGCTTCGGCGGGCTGCTCGCCGGCGCGCGTCTTCGCGAAGCGGGCATCAAGAATATTCGCATGATCGAAAAGGGCGGCAATTTCGGGGGCACCTGGTACTGGAACCGGTATCCGGGCGCGGCCTGCGATATCGAGAGCTATATCTATCTGCCGCTTCTCGAAGAAACCGGCTTCATGCCGAAAGAGAAATACACGCCGGCCCGCGAAATCCTCGAGCACAGTGCGCGGATCGCGCGGCACTATGATCTCTATGACGATGTGCTCTTCCAGACCGAAGTGACGGGTATGCACTGGGAAGAGGATGCCAGACGCTGGCGGATTGAGACCAATCGCGGCGATGCGATGAAGGCCCGTTTCGTCATCATGTCCAATGGCCCCCTTCATCGTCCAAAGCTTCCGGGCATTCCCGGAATTCAGGACTTCAAGGGGCACACCTTCCACACCAGCCGCTGGGATTATGACTATACGGGCGGCGCCCCGGATGGCGGTCTCGACCGGATCTCCGACAGGCGGATCGGCATTATCGGCACCGGCGCGACATCGGTACAATGCGTCCCTCACCTTGGTGCGGGCGCCAAGGAGCTTTTCGTGTTCCAGCGCACGCCAAGCTCAATTGATGTGCGAGATAACAGGGCGACGGACCCGGACTGGGAAAAATCGCTGGAGCCAGGCTGGCAGAAGAAGCGGATGGACAATTTCAACATCCTAGTCTCCGGCGGCTATCAGCCTGAAGACCTCGTTCAGGATGGATGGACCGACATCATCCGGAACCTGCTCTACATTGCCAGCAAGCAGGACGGCAAACAGCTAACGGCCGCTGAGCTTGAAGAGATCGGCGAGCTTGCCGACTTCAAGAAAATGGAAGCGATCCGTGCCCGTGTGGACGAGATTGTGGCCGACGAGGAGACAGCTGAAGCGCTGAAACCCTGGTATCGCCAGTTCTGCAAGCGCCCGTGCTTCCACGATGATTACCTGGCGACGTTCAATCGCGAGAGCGTTCACCTCGTCGACACGGACGGCAAGGGCGTCGACCGGATCACCGAAAAAGGCGTCGTCGTCGCTGGCAAGGAGTATGAACTCGACTGTCTGATCTACGCGACCGGGTTTGAGGTCGGTACCAGCTATACGCGCCGGTCGGGCTATGAGCTTTACGGCCGGGGCGGCAAGTCACTTTCGGACACGTGGGAAAGCGGCGTCGGCAGCCTTCATGGCATGTTCGTGCGCGATTTTCCGAACGTCTTCGTCATGGGCGGCGCGCAGGCAGCTTTTACGGCCAATTATCCGCACCAGCTTGATGAGCAGGCGGTGCACCTTGGCTATATCCTGTCGCGCGCTTTCGATGAGGGTCTTGTGCAGATCGAACCAGAGGAGAAGGCCCAGTCGGAATGGGTGGAAACGATCATCTCCAAGGCGCAGATGCGCGAGAAGTTTCTCGCTGAATGCACGCCCGGCTATTACAATAATGAAGGCCAGATCGCCGCGCGCGCCCGCCAGAACTCATTCTATGGCGGAGGGTCGATGGAATATTTCTCCATCCTCAAGGACTGGCGCGAAGCCGGCGATCTTGCGGGTCTTGAAGTTGAGCGGGAAAGCTAGAAGCGCCGGAGTGCGGCTCTAGCGACAGAGCGACGATGCTTTTTCGATAGCGTCGGCCGATCCTGACAGTGAGAAGTGGTAAGAGACCTGCGTATTGCGGGACGACACCGCTTCGACATGCAGTTCGGTGCCGCGCCGCAGCGCGTCCACGATTTGCGTATCATCGCGGTCTTGCGCAAAGGCCTCGCGGCCAACCCCGTACATGGTCCAGCCGGAGCGCCCGACCGTTGCCCGGCCTGGCAGGTCGGCGCGCAGCTCATATCCAACCTTCAGGCTGGGCTGGCTACGGGCCTGACCCGACTTCCAGTTCGACACGAAGAACCAGACATCGCCATGATTGGCCGCTTGCGGCGCTTTGTCGGTCGCTTCGGTTGCTGCATAGCAGAGCGTTTCACCGCCAACATTCTCGGTGAACACGGTCCAGTCATCATAGCGCCCGATCGCGGTGGGGGCAGCCTGTGCGAGGGGAATAAGAAGAGCGCCAGTAATGGCGGCGGTGGCGGCGAGACGGATCATGTTCGGGTCTGTCCAGAATTATTGGAATGAGTGTACGTGACTGTAAGTGGCCCAGACTGACTAAAGGTTAAGGCGGAATTTTGACGGGCAACCGATCACGGAATCGAGAGCAGCCTTATCAAAGGTTGCATAAGCGGTGATGCGTACAGATAATAGGTGTGCCGCCAACTATGGATAGCCGATTGTCTGTTGCTCGAATTGATCAGGTACAGGACGCGCGCGCGCTGCATGCAGACTGTATGCGCCGAATATCCGATTTTGGCGACCGGCGCGCCTTCGGCATTCTGTTTGAATTTTTCGGGCCGCGTCTGAAAACATATCTGATGCGCATGGGCGCGCGCGATGCTCAGGCCGAAGAGATCGTACAGGATGTCATGCTGACGGTCTGGCGAAAGGCGGGTCAGTTCGACCCTGACCAGGCGTCCGTCTCGACATGGATTTTCCGTATCGCCCGCAACCGGCAGATCGATCTCTTCCGAAGATCGTCGAAACCGGAGCTTTCCCCCGATGAGCCGATGTTGCAACCTGCGCCCGAGCAGGCGCCGTTCGATACATTGTCGCAGGCCCAGCTCGAGGCCCATGTCCGCGACAAGCTGACCGTGCTTCCAGCCGAGCAGCTGGAGCTTCTGAAGGCTGCGTTCTATGATGGCATGTCCCACGCCGAAATTGCCGCCGAATTCAATCTGCCGCTTGGGACAGTTAAATCACGTATCCGTCTCGCCTTTGACAAATTGCGTGGTGTCATCAGACGGGAATAATCTGCAGTCTACACACGTCCTGCCTGCATTTTCTTGACCTTCTTGACGGGTGCCCAATATCGGGTCCCTAGAACGAACATGTTATGGATTTCTAAGAGGCAGTCGCGGTTTGCAGGAGCATACGCCCCAACTTTCAGAGCTTTATGCAGCCTATGCTGCCGGAACGCTTAGCCCGTCATTCAAGCTGCTCGTCGAAACACAGGCGGCGATCCGACCTGATATCAGGCAGGATCTGCGAGAGTCCGAACTCCTCTCCGGCATCTTTCTGGAGCGCGAGCAGCCAGAAGCGCTCGCGCCCAATGCATTCGAAAAGACGTTGCGCGCCATCGATGTGCTCGAGGACGAGACAGACAGCGCACAAGCAGCGCACCTTGCCAATGAGCGCCTTTCTGAAATCCTCGACCTGCCAGAACCCCTTCGCGAGAAGGCGCTGGAGTCCTGTCTGCGCGGCGGCTGGAAGCGGATGACGAGCGGTGTGAAGCGTCTCGATATCGCTGAGTCTGCCTCAAGTCACATTCATCTTTACCGCATCAGCCCGGGCGCCACCGTTCCAAGCCATTCTCACTATGGCAATGAGCTGACCCTCGTCCTTCAAGGCGGCTTCAGTGATGAAACGGGCAGTTATGGTCCTGGCGATATTTCCTGCAAGACGCCGGAAGATACGCACTCACCCGTTGGCGATGATGATGGTGTCTGCATTGCCCTCGCCGTCAGCGAAGGCGGCATGCAGTTCAAAGGCATGCTCGGCATCCTGCAGAAGGTCTTCGCGCGCCGTCCCTCTTAGGAGGCTGCCTCAGGAAGACTTGTTGCTGCTGATGATCTCGAATTTTCGGGTTTCAAAGACCTTGAGTACGGTCTTGATCTCGTGCCCGCGTTTCAGCACCTGATCCTGGCTGCCATAGACGACATAGGCCCCTTGCTGGTTTCGGAGGGCGGGAACTTTCTCGATCCGCCAGGTCGGTGCCTCGGCGTGGCGCCGGAAGATTGCAAAGACGGCATAGTCCTCGAACATCCCGATGGCATAATCGCGTGCCTGTCCCGCCATGACCATCTTTCCGTATACGTCGAGGATGGCCGACATCTCTGTGCGGTGAAACGCGGTTTTCGGTGATCTCGCTGAACGAAGCGGTGTTACGCTACCCATGGATGCTGAAACGTCTCCCTTGCTCAACCTGTCCAATCTGACTCATTTGTAATGAGAAAGACAGGTTTTAGCCGTATTCTGGCCTTGTCGCAGCCAACGATTGAAGCCAGTTTGCAATTGTCGGATGACGGTGTCCAGCAGGTTTCCCGGACCCATCAGCCCCCCCAGCCCCCCGGGCTTCCTGTTACCGTTGTCCGACAACTTCCCCTTTACAATCAGCCAATCGATCCGAGCGCGCTTATGCGTGGCAGGCTTCTGCTTTTTCGCCTCTGGTCAGCGCCTGTTCGGGCCGCTAGTCAGACACGCGGTGAACCGCTACGGGTCCTGACATGCTCGAACTGAAGCAGCTTTCGAAATCCTTTTCAGGCCAGACAGCGGTCAATGCTGTCAGCTTCAGCCTTGAGAAGGGTGAAGTTCTCGGCTTTCTCGGCCAGAACGGCGCGGGCAAGTCAACCACGATGCGGATCGTCGCCGGCGTAATAGAGCCGGACCGCGGCGACGTGCTTATTGCAGGCCATTCGATCATTTCAGACCGCCGCGAGGCACAACGCCACCTCGGCTTCCTGCCTGAAGGCGCACCGCTTTATCCTGACATGACACCGCGCGATTTTCTGAACTTTCTCTGCGCAGCTCACAGGATTGGCCGCAAGGATTGCAAGACCGCGATCGAACGCGTTATCGCCGATGCCAGGATCAGCGACGTTATGTCGAAGCGTATTTCGGCGCTCTCAAAGGGCTATCGCCGCCGGGTCGGGCTTGCTGGGGCTCTCCTGCATAATCCAGATGTCCTTGTTCTCGATGAGCCAACCGATGGCCTCGATCCGATCCAGAAACAGGCTGTGCGCGCGCTGATCTCGCGCATGGCAAAGGACAAGGCGATCCTGATCTCAACCCATACGCTTGAGGAAGTGCCTGCGATGTGCACCCGCGCCGTTGTTATCGACCGTGGGCAGATCATTGCCGATGGCACGCCCACCGAGCTTGCCGCGCGATCAAAAGACGGGCTTGAGCAGACCTTCATCGATCTTGTCGCACGCCAGGAGACAAACGCCTGATGGGGGGGCTTGTGCGCGATATCCTGACCAGCCTGCGGGCGAGCTATATGCGAGAGCTGCGCGCCTATTTCGCGACGCCGCTCGCCTACGTTTTCATTGCAATCTTCCTGATGCTGGTCGGCGTCTTCACATGGGAGGCATCGCGCTTCTTCGATACCGGCCTCGCCGATCTCCAGCCGTTCTTTTACTGGCATCCCTGGCTCTACATGATCTTCCTGCCAGCTCTTTCCATGCGGCTCTGGGCGGATGAAACGGCGTTCGGCACCTCAGAGCTCCTGCTCTCTCTGCCAGTCAGCCTGTTCGGCCTTGCGTCCGGCAAACTGCTGGCAGCCTGGACCGTCGCAGGGCTTTCGCTCGCTCTGACCTTCCCGATGTGGATCACCGTCAATTATCTCGGCACGCCCGATAATGGCGCCATCGCAATCACCTATCTGACGAGCCTGCTTATGGCGGGGGCCTTCCTGTCGATTGGCGCGGCGATGTCCTCGCTCTTCTCCAGTCAGGTGCTGGCCTACATTGCCGGTATAGTAGTCGCGTTTGTTTTCACCGCAGCGGGCTGGCCAATGCTGGTCGGCGCGATCTCCGGCGTGCTGGGTCCGGCGGCCGGTGACCTCTTCGCGCAATTCTCGTTCCTCACCTATTTCGAAACCGCGCAGCGCGGTGTGCTGGAGCTGCGGGCATTGCTCTATTTTGCCGGCGTTATTCTGGTCTGGCTGGCGCTCAACACGATCTGGGTGGCAAACAAGCGGGCGGTGGCCCCATGACCCCACGCGCTTTCCTGCCTGCCGCCACGGCGCTGATCCTTGCGGTATTCGTTGCCGCAACGCTGATCATCTATCCGCTGACCCGGCCGGTCCGTATCGACTTCACGCAGAACCAGCTCTTCTCGCTGTCGTCGGAAACGAAGACCGTCCTCGACGAGCTGCGCGAACCGGTTGAGCTTACCTTTGTCTATACAAGACAGGTCGGTCAGGATTACCCGCAGGTGCGCGCCTATGCGTCCCGCGTCCGCGAATTGCTGGACACCTACCAGGCCGTAGCGGGCAGCGCGCTCCGCATAGAGGAAATTGACCCGCAGCCCTTCTCGCAGGCCGAGGATGAGGCGCTGGCAGCAGGCATACAGGCCGTCGATTCCGAGGGCGATGACCCACTTTATTTCGGGATCATCGGCCGCAATACGGTTGATGAGCAACGCGTCCTCGCCTTCCTGTCGCCCGATCAGGAAGAGACGCTGGAATATGACCTGACCCGCCTCATTGCCCGGCTTGATCGTCCGGACCCGCCGATGGTCGGCGTGCTGACGACGCTTCCGGGGATGCAGGAAGAGGGCGGTTACACGCTCTTGCGAGAGATGGACCGCACCTTCGATGTCGTTCAGGTCAACGAAGACTTCTTCTCTCTGCCAGATGGGATGGACGCGCTCATCATGATCCACTCGCCAGAGCTTTCGGACTGGCAGAGCTGGCTCATCGACCAGTTTGTTCTGCGCACGGGCCGCGTCGTCATGCTGGTCGACCCGGCCACAAAAACAGCGCCCGAAGGGCTGACCCGCCGTTCAGAGCGCCGCATTCGCTCGGACCTTGGAAGGTTTGGTCCGGTCTGGGGGGTTACGCTTTCAGACGAGGCCGTTGCGGACACGGAAACAGCGCTTCCTATCCAGGCACCAACCGGCGGCGGCCGCTCTGGCATTGTTCGCCATCCACTTTTCCTGTCGACACCCCCTGGCATGATGTCGGAAGGCAGCATCCTGACGGCTCACCTGTCGCGTGCGGTGAATTTCGCGTCCGCAGGCGCGCTTCAGCTGGAAGAGGGCTCGCCGATCACCAAAGAGGTTCTGATCGAGACGGGCACCGCGCCGTCCTGGATCGATGCGGAAACGGCTGTCACAGATATCAGTGTTGAGGACACACTCGCGCTTTACGAACCGACAGAAGGCCCGAAGGCATTGGCCGTTCGCGTCCACGGCACACTTGTCTCAGCGTTTCCGGATGGACAGCCAGACCCGGTCCTCCCTGAAGATCCGGTCATGGCAGAGTTCGCGGCGGCCGCCATTGCCGAGGCGAAGCCTCATATTGGATCGAGCGAGCGCGACGCTGAAATCCTCATCCTCTCCGACGCCGACCTCGTCGATGATGGGCTCTATGTTGACATGCATCGCCAGAGCGCCTTCGCCGACAATGGCGCGCTCATCATGAACGCCCTCGACATGATGTCAGGCGACGCCAATCTGCTCGGGCTGCGCGCGCGCGCCTCCAGTCGCCGGACCATGACGCGGGTCGAGGCGATGCGGGACGAGGCACAAACCCGCTTCTTTGATGAACAGGCCCAGCTTGAAACACGTCTTTCGGAAGCTGAGGCACGCCTGGCTGAATTGCTTCAGGCTGACAGCGCTGACGAAAGCGTTCTTGATCGGGCGGCGGGCGCTAATCTCTCACCGGACCAGCAGGAGGAGCTGTCGGCGCTACGCCTTGATGTCATGGAGACCCGCGCGCGGCTCCGCTCCATCGAGCGCGACTTCAGGCGGGAGATCGACTCCCTCGAAGCCTGGTTGAAGTTCATCAACATATTTGCCGGGGCCATCATCATCGGCGGCATAGGCATTTTTGTCTGGTGGCGCAGACGACGGACTGTGACCTCATGAGCCGGCGTCTCGACCGACAGCGCTCCGTCTATATTCAGCGGCTCTCAATCGCGGCCGCAGCACTGTGGATCCTCTATGTGTTACTGGCTCTGTTCAATGCGGGCGGCGCGACCTCCAGCCCAAGGACCGGGAACCCCGTTCTCACAAACTTCGCTGCGATCAAGGGCGAAATTGCCCGTATACGGATCACGCAGGCTGATGGCGCCTACACGCTTGTGGAGCGGGGCGGTGAGTGGGTCCTCGCAGAGTCTGGAAATTATCCTGTCCGGACCGACAGGATAGACGCGCTCCTGAGCGGACTGGAGACACTGAGCTGGGGCGAGCGGCGCACGTCAAATCCAGACAGGCTGTCCTTCTTGGCCTTGTCGGACCCCGCCGAAGGCGGGAATGGCACGCTGGTCGAAGTCTTCTCGCGCGACGGCGCCAGAACTGCCAGAATGATTACCGGTCGCCGCAATGAATTTACCTATGCCCGCGACCCCGAGGACACGATCGCCTTTCGCACGCGCGGGGACCTTCCCCCGCTCCGCACGCGCGAGGCATGGCTCGATCTCGATATCGTCGACATTGAGCCATCGGCGATCTCGGCCGTGCGCCTGACCGACAGGGCTGGAAATTCGATATATCTCAACCGCGACCCCGGCAGTGATGCGCGAAGTTTCAGGCCTGCGCCCCCCTATCAGGATTATGAGATCAGAAGCCCGTTGGCCGTCTCAGCCACAGCGCTCGCCGTCACCCGGCTGGCACCGATCGATGTGAAGTCCGCAGATGAGCTGACCGGCCGGGCCGTTTCCCGGCATATCAGCCAGACCTTCGATGGGCTTGAAGTAGACCTGCGCGCCTGGAGCCAGGCCGATGGGTACTGGGTCACGCTGCGTGCCATCGAGGCGGGAGAAGGTGCGAGGCGGGCCCGGACGATAAATGACCGTGCAGAACCCTATGCGTTCAAACTGACGGAATACGACTGGCGCGAATTCACGCCCGCCATCACAGAGCTTGTCCGCAAGCCCGAGGCAGAAACATCAGCCCCGCCGCCTCCCTCGGACTTTCAGCCCTGATCGCGGGCACGGCCGACAATTGCCGCGCGAAGCAGCGGCGCGATCACCCCAATCACCGCGCGCTCAACCGGCCCGGACGCATGCTTGTTGAAATAATAGATCAGGCTGTCGGCTTTGTATCCCGCCACGCGCTTGGCTGGTGCCTCTGACGTCGCGCCATAATGGAGCGCGCTGGCAAGCGGCGTGTACACTGTCTGGCCGCCGGCTTCCGAGGCGCGCCTGCAGATGTCGACATCCTCGACATGCATGAAAAACTCCTCGTCGAAGCCGCCGAGGGACCGGAAATCCTGCACAGTTGCGAGCATCAGCGCCCCGGACACGGCACCCATTGGTCGTGGACCATCCGGCGGCGGCGTCCCCTCAAGCGTCCAGGTGTTCCAGCCCGAAAAGGTTGTCAGCGCCCGCAGCAGCGTAAGCTTGCGCCGTCTTGGTCCCCGCACCTCAAGCCCGGCGAGATCAAAGACCTTACCGCCAACAATGCAGGGTGAGGGCTGTCCGGCCAGCGCGTCGATCATTGCTTCAACGCTGCCGCGTTTAAGGACGGCATCGGGATTGATAACCAGCAAGTGCCCGTCTGCGACGCCGGCCGCGCCGAAATTTACCGCAGCGCCAAAACCGACATTTCCGCCAGCATCAAGCACGTGGACGTCAGCGCGTTTCTCCGAGAAGCCTTCAAGCCATGACCGCATCTCCGGCGGATTGCCATTATCGACGATCCGGATGGACCGTACCGCAGGGTCGCTATCGAGCGCGTAAAGACATTCCTTCAGGCGTGGCCCTGTGTGATAGCTGACGACGATCGCCGTAGTCGTTGCTGTCATAAATCGAGCTTGTCCGAAGACCGCGTCACCCTGTCGAGAAGGATAACGCCGGCCGCGGCGATGGCGACGGTTGCCCAGAACGCCTCATTCCAGATGCTGTAGGAGAGGCTGAACAGCGCAAACGAGCCGCCGATGAGGCTGGCAACAGCGATGCGCGTCGGGATGTTGAGGTCACCCGGGCGCGGGAGGCGCCATCCGATGATGAGCAGGGACGCAATCGCAAGCGATACGCCAATAAGTCCCGTTTCGCCCCAGAGCTGTAGCCCCATATTGTGGGGATGGCCTGGCAGGATCCGATAGACTTCCCAGTCTGCATTACCTGTTCGGCATTTCTGGTCGACTTCGCGCAGGAGTTCGGGCCGGTCGCCGAACGTATCGCGCCATTCCTTCGAGGCTTCGATGCCGTGTCCGGTAACGGGCCGCTCGGCGATTTTCTCAGCCGTCAGCTGCCAGGCCCAGACCCGCGATTGCACTGAGCAGGGCAGGGGCGCGTCTGTCTTTGCGACCGCCGCAGCGCCCACACCGAGCAGAATAGGCGAAATCAGGATCAGGACGGAAATTGCCGCGACCAGGATACGGTAACCCATGTGCACGAAGATCATCACCACGCCGATGGCCACGGCCATCGCGATGACACCCAGCAGGGCAACATCCGAGCCGATCAGCAGGAAGGCGACAAAGGCAACAGCAAGCAGGCCGACACATACCGGCACGCGCGACTTGCCCGTAAAGGCCGCCGCGAGCCCAAGTAGGATTGGCAGGCCGAGGACGAACGCGTTGGCGCTGCGCAGGATGTTTTGCGGCGCTTCCGTTACCCGGTTGCTGAGCGGCGCATACGCATCGAGGGTCAGCTCGGGTATCAGGCCCATGGCAAGCGTGAGAAGGCCGTGAATGGACAGCATCGCGCCCACCACCAGGAGGGCCTTGCGGCCCGCATCAAACGGGATGCGCGCCGCGGCCGCGAGTGTCAGCGCCCCGGCGATAACGGTGAGCACCATACGGATGCCAGCCGCATCGATCGTCCAGTTACCATCAGAGAGCGTGCCAGCCATGATGGCCCCGGTTTCGGGTGACCATACGCTGCTTGCCGCCGACCACACTGCCAGCGCCAGAACGGACAGCACCATGAGGTTGGTCCGCTTGAGCGGCGCGTAAAAAGCAGCAGCGATGGCGGTGAGGCCGACAAGTGCGGTGTACCCCTGCGCACCGAAAAGGGCGACCGGCACCCAGAGAACAAATGCCGCAGCCAGCACAATGGCATAGCCTCCCGCGCGCGCCTGCGTCATGTCAGTATGCTCCCGATCGTTTCAAGTCCGGCGGGGTGGCCTCATCAGCCAGCGTCGATGCCGTTTCCTCAAGGCTGAGAATGGTCTGACCTTTAGACCCAAAGCGCCGAAGCGCCAGCGTGCCCTCATCTGCTTCTCTCTGACCAACGACCGCGATCACCGGCACTTTCTGCAGCGAGTGTTCGCGAACCTTGTAGTTGATCTTCTCATTGCGCAGGTCGACTTCGACCCGAAGACCGGCCTTGCGAAGCTGTTCTGCAGCCTTTTCGGCATACTCATTCGCCTCGGACGTGATCGACGCCACGACAACCTGCGTTGGCGCAAGCCACATCGGGAAAGCGCCCGAATAGTTCTCGATCAGGATGCCCATGAAACGCTCGAACGTTCCATAGACGGCGCGGTGAAGCATGACGGGGCGGTGTTTGGCACCATCAGAGCCTGTATACTCGGCATCAAGACGGTCAGGCAGCACATAGTCGAGCTGGAATGTCCCGCACTGCCACGTCCGTCCGATCGCATCGGTGAGGTGGAATTCGAGCTTCGGCCCATAAAAAGCGCCTTCGCCCTCGGCATAGACGAAATCGAGGCCCGCCTTTGTCAGTGCATCGGCCAGTGCCTTCTCGGCGCGGTCCCAGTTCTCGTCTGTCCCGCCCCTGACCTCCGGGCGCGTGGCCAGCTTGTAGGAGATCTCTGTCAGGCCGAAATCGCTGTAGACGCGCTCGAACAATTTCAGGAAGCGGAGCGTCTCATCGCCGATCTGGTCTTCGCGGCAGAAGATGTGCGCATCATCCTGCGTCATCTGGCGCACGCGCATGAGACCATGAAGCGCGCCATGCGCCTCGTTACGGTGGCAACAGCCAAACTCCGCCATGCGGATCGGCAGGTCGCGATAGGAGCGCTGAGCGTTCTTGAAGATCTGGACGTGCGCGGGGCAGTTCATGGGCTTCAGCGCCATGAGCTCACCTTCACCAGAGAGGACAGGCCCCTCATCGTCAGTCGATGGCACTTCGTCAGGAACGACGAACATGTTCTCGCGGAACTTGTCCCAGTGGCCCGACTGCTGCCAGAAAACCGAATTGAGCAGCTGCGGCGTCTTCACTTCCAGATAGCCGTCGGCATCCTGCTGGCGGCGAATATAAGCTTCCAGCTGACGCCAGATCATGAAGCCCTTCGGGTGCCAGAAGACAGAGCCTTGCGCCTCTGGCTGAAGGTGAAAAAGGTCCAGCTCCCGGCCGAGTTTCCGGTGGTCGCGTTTCTCTGCTTCTTCGAGACGAACCAGATGGGCCTTGAGGTCTTTCTCATTGGCCCAGGCCGTGCCGTACATGCGTTGCAGCATCTCGTTCTTGCTGTCGCCGCGCCAATAGGCACCGGCCAGCTTCATCAGCTTGAACGCCTTGGGCAGCTTGCCCGTCGAAGGCAGGTGCGGGCCACGGCAAAGGTCGAACCAGTCGCCCTGCTTGTAGACCGTGATCGGGTCGCCGGGCGGAATAATGTCGTCGATGATCTGGGCTTTATAGTCTTCGCCGAGCTTTTTGAACGTCTCGATGGCGTCTTCCTTCGACCAGACTTCCCGCACGATCGGGTAGTCCTTGTCGACGATCTCTTCCATCTTCTTCTCGATGCGCTCGAAATCCTCCGTCGAGAAGGGCGTCTCGCGCGCAAAGTCATAATAGAAGCCATCATCGATCACCGGACCGATTGTGACCTGCGTGTCCGGATAGAGCTCCTGGACAGCCTGGGCGAGGACGTGCGCCGCATCGTGGCGGATAAGCTCAAGACCCTCGGCGTCACGCGCCGTCACGATGGACACCTCTGCGTCGCCATCGATTGGCCGGTTCAGGTCGTATAGCTCACCGTTGACCTTGGCGGCGAGGGCCGCTTTGGCGAGGCTTTTCGAAATGGATTCAGCGACATCGAACGGGCTTGCCCCGTCCTCATATTCGCGTTTCGATCCATCAGGCAGTGTTACATTGATCATCTGTTTTACTTTTCAGTTCGTCTCAGGCTGCGCATCCGGGAAGGGCCGCTCTGTTCTGGCCCAGTCTCCGGCGCGCCAGGGCGCCCAGACAGGTGTTGGATCTGCTTTCTCGGGAACGGGGTCATAGCCGCGTGAGCCACCGGGGCGGCACCGCGACAACCGGGCCAGCGTCATCCAGCCGCCGGTCCAGACGCCGTGGCGGGAGACGCATTCAGCGCAATACTCGCTGCAGCTTGGCACATGGCGGCACTGCGCTCCAAACACCTGAAAGGCGGGAGACAGCGTCATCTTGTACGTTCTGAGGACCGCATTTGCGGTCTTCCTGCGAATTGCGGACATGAGGCTTCAAGGCCCGTTTGATGCTTCGTTGAAAGCGGTTCTAGACGCGTGGGGGTCAGCCCTCAACCCGCTAAGACTGCGAGTTCTTGCATGAAAGGCGAGCTGTCGGCTACGGCGGTCGCGTTCAGGCCGCCGCAGCCCGCTTAGTTCGTGCGGTTTCGATCGCCTCGCAAGCGGCATCGAAAGCAAGCATGGTGGAGGTGTGACGCGGCGGATAGTCTGCAACACCGGCAAGGTGGCGCAGCTCTGCGAAGGGGCCAGTCGGCGGTTCCGCGCCGTCTTTCAGCATCGCTTTCAACGCGTCTCGCGCGGCAACAACGTCTTCAACGCGCGCGCCCACAATATTCTCGGCCAGCACAGATGTCGCGGCTTGCCCAAGTGCGCAGGCTTTCGGATCGACAGCGATCGCGTCGACCGTCTCACCATCTTCGCTGAGGCGGATATCAACCCGGACCACAGAGCCGCAGACGCGCGAGACTTTCTCAACGGATGCATCGGCCCCGTCGAGCGTCCCGACATGCGGGATATTGGCGGCCAGTTCCAGCACGCGATTATGATAAAGCTCTGCGCTCATAGGCCCTAGATCGCCCCGATAGCGCTGAAGATCAAGTCGGCCCGGTGCGGCCCGTTCCTAAATGCCGAGAAAATTCATCACCCTTGGCAAGATGCGGATGAGCAGCAGCCCGGCCCCTGCAAGGCTGGCGGCGGCGATCAGGAGAAGCACGCCATCTCTTGCGGTCAGGGCAAGCCCGAAAAGAAGCACCGTCAGCCCGGGCAGGAAGGGGCCGAAGGGAACCAGGCCCAGCGGAAACGTAATCAACGCTGCCGCCACACAGACCAATGCGACAATATTGATGAAGGGCACTTGCGTCAGGAAGGTCAGCCGCGGTTTGAGAACCTGATCGACCGTATAGGCGTGCTTTTCCAGCGTATTGAGACCGTTGATAAGGTATTTGCGCGGGAAGCTCACATTCAGGGCGCGCCTTGGCAGCCATGGAAATTTCAGGCCGATGACGATCTGCAGCGCAAAAATCAGCGTGACGAGCGCAACGAGCCAGTTTGCGCCAGGCACGATGGAGAGCGGGCTGATCGAAATGAACCCGAGCAGGAGCAGCACCGGGCCGTAGGACCGCCTGCCAACAGCATTGAGGAGGTCCGCGATCGTCACGGTCTCGCCCTCCGTGCGGTCTTTCAGCGACCTCATGAGCGAGCATAAATTGTTGACCTGGCTCATACTGGGTACCCGATACTGACGTGATCTCTACGCCGGTTGCTTAGTGTAGCGCCTGGACACAGGCAAACGATCCCACCGGGTCGAAAAAAGCCTGAGGTCGTTCAGGCAGATTTCATCCCACAGGTATTTGAAGTATTCCGATACGGCTGACTTGCTTATGACCGTTTGAGTGCTACGGACTAACTTCTGCAATTCATGAAGTGGGGGACACTATGAGAAACGTAACGATCGCAGCCTTGATGGCGTCGGGCATTATATTCGCGGGCACGGCGTCCGCGCAGGATTATTCCAAAGAGCCAACCTATGGCACGATCAGCCTTAGCGCAGGCTTCCAGCCTGATCCGCACGAAGTTGATCTGCGCGCGGGCGGCAGCATTGATGTCGCCGATACATTGGGCGCTGGCTGCGCCGGCACGGTCGCAGATGCGCCTGATTATGACCTTTTGTACGATAGCGGCTCCGGTTCTTTGCCGCTTATCATCACGGTCCGCTCGTATTATGACACCACGCTGGTGATCAACACGCCAAATGGCGACTGGATCTGCGACGATGACAGCGGTCCTGGCGATAACCCATCCATCCGCTTCGATCCGGGCCGGGACGGTCTTTATGACATCTGGGTTGGGACCTATGATAGCGGCTCGCTCCAGGATGCGACGCTGATCATCTCCGAGCTTGAAGCCACAGAAGAATAGAACGGTAGGGGTCACGGGCGGCGCCAGGGCGGCGAGCCGGCACCGTCCATGACCTCGTTGCATTCTGCAGCGACCTTAGTTGGCAGACAGATCTGTGCTCGACGCCACACCGTATCGCTGGATCTCGCTTCGGGGGCGTCCGGTTCCCAGTCCGTTAATGACGTAGAGACGGTCATACTCGCTTGCCTCGACGATGTCCGGTCCCGGATCGCCGCGGAGAAGGCCTGCGAGCTGCGGCGTCGTATTCGAGTGGCCGACGACGAGCGCCGTTTCGCCTTCTGCCTCTAGCTGGTCTGCAAAACCGGCGAGGTCGCTCGGATCGTAAACCTGCACATCGAGATCGAGCCGATCCGCGAGGGGTTCTGCTGTTTGCATCGTGCGGTGATAGTCCGTCGACCAGACGGCCTCGATACCCGCATTGTCGAGCCGGTCGGCGAGGGCCTCGGCGCGGACGACACCAGCTTCGGTCAGGGCGGGATCGTCCCCGCCCTGTTTCTCGGCGTGGCGGACGAGGTAGACGGTCGCCGCCTCGGGTGCTGCCCCCGTGACGCCGGCATGGGGCGCCGCTTCGGTTGACGAACAGGAGGCGGCGATGAGAGCACTTGCCAACAGAACTGGCAGGATCGGCAGAGCAAATCCCGTCATGGCCGCCACCCTACCTAAACCCGGCGCCAGGTGGACCCACCTGCGCCGTCCATGACCTCAATGCCTTCTGCGGCTAGCTGATCGCGAATGCGGTCGGCTTCTGCCCAGTCCTTGCTGGCGCGAGCATCGATACGCGCTTGCACCAGGGCATCGATACGGGACTTGTCATCCTCGCTGCCGCCTTGTTCCCATTCTGCCGGGGTCAGGGTCAGGAGGCCCAGCCTCTCACCTGCGGCGAGAAGTTCGGCGCGTGCCTTGGCCATCATCGCGGTGTCGCTGGCATCGGCAGCCTGATTGGCTTCGGTGGCGAGACGCGACAGCTCCGCCAGCGCGACGGGCGTATTGAGGTCGTCGCTAAGCGCCTTGTCGATGCTCCTGTCCGTGGCGGTCCCGCCTTCGGCGTCCCAGACGCGGCGCAGGGCGCCGTAGATGCGGCCAAGTGTTGTCTTTGCCTGTTCCAGCAGATCGCGTGTCCAGTCGAGTGGGGCCCGATAGTGGCCAGACAGCAGCGCAAAGCGCAGCACTTCGCCCGGCCAGTCCTCCAGCAGGTCGTGGATCAGCTTCACATTTCCGAGCGATTTCGACATCTTCTCGCCGTCCATGTCGAGAAAACCATTGTGCAGCCAGTAGCGCGCCATGGGCTCGCCATGGGCGCATTCGGACTGGGCAATTTCGTTCTCATGATGAGGAAACTGGAGATCGATGCCGCCCGCATGAATGTCGATTGTCTTGCCAAGATGCGCTGCAATCATCGCAGAGCATTCAATATGCCAGCCTGGTCGGCCGGGCCCCCAGGGGCTGTCCCAGATCGCCTCCTCTGGCTCGCCGTCCTTGGCGAGTTTCCAGAGCGCAAAGTCTGCCGGGTTGCGCTTTTCGTCAGACACCGCAACGCGAGCGCCAGCCTCATTGTCCTCGATATTGCGACCAGAGAGCTTGCCGTAGTCTTCCATCTGGCTGACGTCGAAAAAGACGCCGGACGCCGATTTGTAGGCATAACCTTTGCTGACCAGCTGCTCGGTCAGGCGGACCATCCCGTCAATGTGTCTGGTCGCCCAAGGCTCAATGGTCGGGGGCAGGACATTCAGCGCGACCATGTCGGCATTGTAGATCGCCCCATATTTCTGGGTAATGTCCGAAATCGGGGTGCCTTCCTCGATCGAGCGGGCGATGATCTTGTCTTCGACATCGGTGATGTTGCGCGCATAGACGACAGACGCCTCACCATAGGTGCGCCGAAGCAGCCGGAACAGGATATCGAAGACGACCTGCGGGCGCGCATTACCGATATGCGAATAATTGTAGACCGTCGGTCCACACACATAGAGCGTCACGCGGCTCGCATCCTGCGGTTCGAAGACCTGCTTCTTTCGGCCGAGCGTATTGTAGAGTTTGATGGTCATGAGTGTTTTCTACTGTCAGGAAAGTAAATAGATCGAAACGGGCTGCCTGCGCTCGATACCTTCTATATCAATCGACGCAACAACTCAGTCTGTTTTCTGCCTTCCGCAGCCCATGCCTTCTGCGAAGCTGAGCGCCGGTCCCAGCGCGACGATCAAAAACTCTGATGTCTCGTACAGTCAGACCAATCCAGTGCGGTATGGATCGCGTACAGACCATGTAGTTCCGCAAAGGCAACTCAGGACGCCGCTGGAAATAATGGCGTCTAGCCGTTATATCCTCGCAAACGCCCTGAGGGAAAAATCTGGGCGGGCGTTAAGTCCGGTATTGGGGTGCATAGGGCGCACCCACAGAACATCTGGCTCGACCCCCGTCCCTCAGAAATAGGATGATGTGGCCATGGACGCCATTACGAAAGACGAAAACCGGGGTCAGATGGATCCTGTGAAACGGCCTACGCAGCAGGAAGCCGAAGAGGCTGTGCGCACGCTGCTTGCCTGGGCAGGCGACGATCCGCGCCGTGAGGGGCTGCTCGACACGCCCAAGCGCGTCGTGAACGCCTATAAGGAGTGGTTCCAGGGCTACGAGGAAGACCCGGTCAAATACCTCTCGCGTACCTTTGATGATGTGCAGGGGTATGACGATATGGTCATGCTGCGTGAGATCGATGTTGAGAGCCATTGTGAGCACCACATGGCGCCTTTCCTGGGCACGGCCTATGTCGCTTACATGCCGACCCAGGCGGTTGTCGGCATCTCCAAGATCGCGCGCGTTGTCGAGATTTTCGCCAAACGCCTGCAGACGCAGGAAACCATGACCGCGCAGATCTGCGACGCCATCACAGACAGCCTCGCGCCAGCAGGTACGGCCGTTCTTATCGATGCGGTCCACCAGTGCATGACGACACGCGGCGTTCACCATCCGAACGTCTCGACGATCACGACCCAGTTCACGGGCGTCTTCAAGACGGACAAGGACATGCGCGACCGCTTTCTGCGTCTTGCGGGACGGTAGGCAATACTGCCAATCGGCCGCATTTCTCGTGCCGCCAAAATGACTTAGGAGCCGTCTCATCATGAGGCGGCTCTTTCATTTTCTGGCCCTGCTTGGCCTCTTTGCCTATGCCGCGAACGGGGCGCAGGCGCATCTGCAGATGGCGGCGGGCGAGACGATCGCCATCCCGATCTGCGGTGACGGGCTCAGCCGCACGATCGAAATCTCACTTGGCGGAGAGCCGGAGGACACCTCTGGCGTCACCTGCTGCGGTGACTGTCTCCTCCCGCTGGCGCTCCCCGTCTCGGCCCCGTCCATACCGGTTCGCCTGATTGAGGTGCGTCCCCGCGCATTCGTCCAGGCCCCATACCATATTCATCCACGCTCACCGCTCTGGCCCGGTGCCCCGCCGCAAGGCCCGCCCACTCTCGCCTGATCTGAACAGAAAACGACTTCCCGGCCGCCCTTCATGCGCGGCCCGTTCAATCACGTGAGACATCAGATGAAACTGAAGACACTCTGCGCCGTGGCAGCGCTTAATGCCGCACTCGTCCCCGTAGCTCATGCCCATGAAGGCGATGGCGGAAATGTCACCTATGCCAGCGACCACGCCCCGATTGGCGTCATGGCTGATCATCGCCATAACAAAGGCGAGTGGATGCTCTCCTATCGCTACATGTACATGGACATGGCCGGAAACCGCGATGGCACCAACAGCATCGACCCGGACACCATCGCCACAACCGTGCCCAACCGGTTCGCCGGCGCGCCGATGATGCCGCCGACCCTGCGCGTCGTTCCGCTCGACATGCCGATGAAGATGCATATGGCCGGCGCCATGTATGGTCTGACCGACCGCATCACGCTGATGGGTATGGTAAACTATCACACCAAGCAGATGGATCACCGCACCTACCAGGGCGGCATGGGCACCAATGTGCTGGGCAATTTCACCACCGAAGTCTCTGGCTGGGGCGATGCCAGTCTAGGCGCGATTGTCGGTCTTGATGATGGCAGCCAGCCGCACCGGCAGGTAAACGCGACCCTCATGCTGTCTGTCCCGACAGGCTCGATCACAGAGAGCGATCGCGTCCTGACGCCGATGAATATGCGCCCCCAGATGCGTTTGCCCTATCCGATGCAGCTCGGCTCCGGCACGTTTGACCTGAAACCGGCGCTGACCGCCCGCAGCCGGACCGGTCAGTGGAGCTATGGGGCGCAGGCTTCGGCCGTCATCCGTCTCGGCGACAATGACGAAGGCTATTCGCTCGGCGATGTGTTCGAGGCCACCGGCTGGCTGGCCTTCGAGCCCAAGCCATGGCTGTCGATTTCGGGTCGCCTTAAAGCCAGCACCAAGGGCGCCGTCGATGGGATCGACCCAGCCATCATGGCTCCGGTCCAGACCGCTGATCCTGACAATCACGGCGGCGAAACGGTCGAGGCGCTGTTCGGGGTGAACCTCGCCGGGTCAACCGACTGGCGCAAAGGGCACCGCCTCGCCCTGGAGTTCGGCGTCCCGCTCTACCGCGACCTCAACGGCCCGCAGCTGGAGACCGACTACACGCTGACGCTTGGCTGGCAGAAAGCGTTCTAGTCGTACCGGCCGGGCCCCACACCAGAGGACCCGGCCAATTTCCTGCTTGACCGGGCGGGGCGCGCTGTTATTATCGAAAGTCGATAATAAGAAGAAGGACACCTCCCATGCGTGCAGAACTGGTCCGCGTTGGCCTGCATCAGGTCGATATCAAGATTGTCTCCGATGACGGCGAAATGCACGTGCTGCAATGGCGGCGCAACCTGCTCTGGGATGAGGTCCTGCTCAACGGCAAGCGCCAGGCGCATTCTGGCGGGTTCGCCCGTGAAAAATGCTATGGTCTCGTCTTCGGGAAGGCGCTCGATGGCAGTGGGGGCACCAAGGTCATGCTGCTTCTCGATCCGTCGACCAGCTATGGCAATTGGGGCAATCCGAACCAGCAGCTTTCAGGCGTCCGCCTTGAGACGGCCGATGGTCCTGTCGTCGCCTTCGGCACGCTGGACCCAAAGAACCTCGAAAAGCCGGCCACCTTCTCCGACTGGATGAAGAAGACGATGGGCATGGACTGGGGTGATGAGCGCCGCCCTCACTAACAAACACAGCCTCATGGTGAGCGAAGTCGAACCACGAGGCGGGAAATATCGCGCATCGCCCTCGTCCTTCGACTTCGCTCAGGATGAGGGCGTTTCACTTCCCGTCAATTCTGCGATCCTAACCGCTTCTTTGTCATCCCGACATGCGGTTTTGCGCTCGCTGGATCATCCGGCCAGTCATGCTTGGGGTATTGCGCGCGCATATCCTTCGCCATGTCGCGGTAGCCGCCCGCCCAGAAGCCCGGAAGGTCTTTCGTCACCGCAATCGGCCGCCCTGCAGGTGAGATGAGCTGCAGCGTCACCGGCACCCGTCCATCGGCAATGGCGGGCTGGCGCGTCATACCAAACAGCTCCTGCGCCTTTGCTTCGACCAGGGGCGCGTTGTCGCTCAAATAGTCGACCGGCGCATTGCGGCCGGAGGGCAGCGGCACCACCGCGGGCGTCAGCGTGTCGATCTCCTGCGCCTTTGGCCAGCCAAGCGACTGCTTCAGCGCGTTCAGCACCGCGCCGTCTGAGGGAAACTGGAAAGCGCCGCCACTGAGCGCAGGCGCAAGCCAATCGCCCACAGACAGGCGAAGGCTCTCATCATCCAGATCGGGCCAATCCTCGAAAGCACGAGCGATCAGCTTTAGCCGGGCCAGGAACACAGCCACGGGTTCACCAATTCCGGCGGCGTCGAACCCGTTCTCATGGACGAAGTCGATGAATGCGCTTCTTGCGGCCTCGCCTGATGGTTTCGGGGTCGGTGTTTCAGACAGCACGATCTGGCCGATGGCCTTCACCCGCCGCCCTCGAAAGCTGCGTGTTTCGGGATCAAAGCTCGCCCACTCCTCGGTCGCGGGCGGGAGGAGTTTCAGGACATCTGTTTCGGCAAGCGGGGCGGCCAGTGTGATACGCGCCCGGCCTGCCGCGCCGATCATGTCCGCGACGACAATCCACTGCGAATTGCCAAGCCCTGCATCGCCGGGCAGGTCTCCGGCGCGGCCATTGGCGAGCAGATAGCTCGTATCGGACCCATCCCGGCGCCGCGCGATCTGGCCCGGCCAGGCCTTCGCCAGCAGAAGCGCCGGGTCACCCGAAGGCCGGCCCCCATTGCTCCAGCGCTCCGCCTGGCGTTTTAGCGCCTTTGCCCGTGGGCCATTGTCGCGCTTGAACCCGCTTAGCCGGTCACTGAGGCTGGCAGAGCGGCCACCCATGCCAGCCTCGCTCGCCAGCGCGGCAATCTCTGCGGCCAGCGCGCGTTCGCCATCGCTTGCCGCGCTCGCGACCAGACTTGCATATTTCGGGTCGAGCGGCAGGGCCGCCATCTCCTTGCCGCGCGGTGTGAGTTTCCCCGCCTCGTCCAGCGCGCCATACGCCGCGAGAGCTTCACGGGCCGCTTCAAGCCTCCCGCGTGGCGGCGCGTCCAGCCAGGCCAGCCGGTAAGGATCATCTTCGCCCCACTCAGCCAGCGACAGCAGCAGACCGGAAAGATCAGCGTTCAGGATTTCCGGGACCGGCGCGGCGATCAACCCGCGCGTCTCTTCCTCGTCCCACAGCCTGTAGCAGACGCCGGGTCCAAGGCGGCCTGCGCGCCCGCGCCGCTGGTCCACATTCGCCTTTGCTGCCCTGGTCGTACGCAGCACCTGCGTCCCGCTCGCCGGTTCAAACTCCGGCACGCGCGCCAGGCCGGAATCAACAACGATGTGAACGCCATCAATCGTCAGCGCGCTTTCTGCGATATCGGTTGCCAGCACGATCTTTCGGTGGCCATCGCGGGCAGGGCGGATCGCCTCGTCCTGCTCACCGGGCGACAGCGCGCCGAACAGGGGATGCACACTGACATTGTCTGGCAGGCCTGTCAGCCGCTCTGCCGTCCGCCTGATTTCGCCTGCCCCCGGTAGGAAGCAGAGCAGGGAGCCCGTCTCGGCCCTGACCGCCTTGCCGATGGCGGCGGTCATCTGATCCTCGATCCGGTCGCGCGTGCGGCCAAGATACCTGGTTTCAACCGGGTATTGGCGCCCCTCACTCTCGATCACCGGGGCATTGAGCGATGCGGCGATCTTCTCTGTGTCGAGTGTCGCAGACATGGCAATCAGGTGAAGGTCGTCTCGAAAGACCGATTGGGCTTCAAGTGCCAGCGCAAGGCCAAGGTCGGCGTTCAGGCTGCGCTCATGGATCTCGTCAAAGATGACCGCCGAGACGCCTTCAAGCGTCGGATCAGCCAGAAGGCGGCGTGTGAACAGCCCATCCGTCATCACTTCGACGACAGTCTGTTTGGAAACCTTGCGCTCGATCCGGGTCGAAAGGCCAATGCGCCCACCCGTTTTCTCCCCGATGGTCGATGCCATCCGGTCGGCGGCCATGCGCGCGGCCAGCCTGCGCGGTTCCAGCACCAGCACCTTGCCGGGCAGGGCGTCGAACCCGTCGATCAGGCCGGCGAGCGCGAGCGGTACCCGCGTTGTCTTGCCCGCGCCCGGCGGCGCCGCCAGAACGAGGCGCTTGCGGTCCCTGACCACGGCGCAGATGTCGCGGAGCAGGGCCTCAATCGGAAGGGCGGACGGGTCGGTCATGTGACGCCTCCTACCGCAAAGCCTTTGCCATGGCACGGGCTCTCGCAGTGGCTACCCGCATCCATGGTTTCGCAAATGCGCCGAACGCCTTAAGGAAAGCGGCTATTGTTTCCAGCAAAAGGCGAGGGGCCATGCCTGAAACGCTCGAATTTTCAGTCGTCGTTCCGATGCATAATGAATCCGGCAACGCCGCAGGCCTCATCAGTGAGATCGCGGCGGCGCTGGATGGGCGCGCCTATGAGATGATCATGGTCGACGATGCATCAGGCGACGACACACGCGCCGTGCTTGCTGGCCTGAAGGCTGATTACCCCACACTTCGCGTCCTCAGCCATCGCAGGAATGCCGGCCAGAGCCGCGCAATCCGGTCCGGCATACGGGCGGCGCGGGGGCGTATCGTCGGCACGCTCGATGGCGACGGACAGAACGACCCGGCCGATCTGCCGGATCTCTATCGCACGCTGACCCGCGCAGATGCCCCCGAGAAGCTGGCCATGGTGATGGGCCGCCGCGGCAGCCGCAAGGACACCGCCTGGAAGCGCTTCGGCTCGAAGTTCGCCAACTCAATCCGTCGGCGCCTGTTGCGCGACGATTGCGACGATAGCGGCTGCGGCATCAAGGTGATCAAGCGGGATGCCTATCTTTCGCTTCCCTATTTCGATCACATGCACCGCTATATGCCAGCGCTGGTACAGGCAGAGGGCTATGAGGTTGAATATATGGACGTTAATCACCGCGAGCGCGGCTCCGGGACGTCCAATTATACCAATTTCGGGCGTCTCTGGGCGGCCCTCTCGGACCTGCGCGGCGTGACCTGGCTCATCAGGCGGCGGCGCAACCCGGACGGCGCAGACGAGATCTGAGCCAACAGGCCGGGTTCGCCTCATCCGAGATTCCGCTTAACAGCCCGCATCTGCCGCATTAGGCATGGGTCGTTCGAGGCCGCGACAAGACGGCGGCAGCAGACAAAAGGGACTTCCAGATGCGTGCGCTATTCAGCTTTATCCCGCTCCTGATCATTCCTGTGGCGATCTACAATATCATCGCGCTGACCTATACAGGCAGCACGGTACAGTTCGATTCCGGCGGCAATGTATCGCCTCTGATTGAGCTTTTGTCGGGCTCACTTGTGACCTTTCCCATGATCTCCGGTGTGAACTGGGCGGTCACCAATGGCGAAATGCTTGTCTTCGTGGCGATCACGCTTCTTTTTGTCGAAATCGTGAAATCGACGAGCACGGGGACCTCTTCGATCCTTAACCATGCTGTCTCGATGATCCTTTTCATCGTTTGCCTGGTCGAGTTCCTTCTTCTGCCGAATTTCGCGACATCGACCTTCTTCATTATCACCAGCATGACGCTGCTGGATGTGCTCGCAGGCGTCATCGTGACGATTGTTTCGGCTCGCCGTGACTTTGGTGTCGGCGAAGGCTTTGCCTGAGACCCGCCACTCGAGACAAGATTTGTGCAATCGCAGCGGGGTAGATGAAAAATCTGCCCCGTTTGCGCTTCACAGCGAAGAAAACACGTCTAGTGTCGCGAACCACTGAGTTGAGAGGGAGCCGGAGGGGCTATGGAATCGCTTGTCACGCTGATCGAGAATGTCGCTGGATTTATCTGGGGCGGCACATGGGGCGAAACGGTCGTCATTCCGGGTGAGATTGGTCCACTGGCCATCGTCCTTCTGGGAACCGGTCTCTTTGTTATGGTGCGCTTGGGCGGGCGGCCCGTTCGGCGCTTCGTGCCAGCCCTCGCCGAGGTTTGGCAGGGTCGCAAGTCACAAGGCGATGACGGCGCGATCACACCCTGGCAGGCCCTCTCAACGGCGCTGTCCGGCCAGGTCGGCACAGGTAATCTTGCAGGTGTGGCGACAGCCATCGCGATGGGTGGGCCCGGCGCGATTTTCTGGATGTGGATCACCGCGCTTCTCGGGATGGCGCTGGCATTTGCCGAGAGCTCACTTGCGGTGAAGTACCGCGAAACAGACGAATATGGCCGCATCAATGGCGGCCCGATGTATTACATCAAGAACGGGCTGGGAAAGAAATGGACCTGGCTGGCCGTTATCTTCTGTCTTGGTACGCTGTTTTCAGCTGCGGCCACCGGCTCGATGATCCAGTCCAACTCGATCACGCAGACCGCCATTGAGACGGCGCGGGGCAATTTCGGCTTCTCCATTCCGGCCTGGCTGATCGGTGTCACGATTGCGGGTCTGGTCTTTGCGGTCATTATTGGTGGCATCAAGTCGATCGGCAGCGTTGCAGGCAAGGTCGTTCCTGTAATGGCGGCGGCTTATGTGCTCTGCGCGCTGGTCGTGTTGATCCTTAACGCATCTGAGATCCCGCACGCCTTTGCAGTGATCTTCAAGTCGGCGTTCGGCCTTCAGGAAGTGGTCGGCGGCGCCGCCGGCTATGGCATGATGCAGGCGGTCCGCTTCGGTATTGCGCGCGGCCTTTTCTCGAACGAAGCGGGTCAGGGCTCTGCCCCGATCGCGCATGCTGCCGCGCAGACCAAGAACCCCGTCCAGCAGGGTGAGATCGCCATGATCGGTGTCTTCATCGATACAATCGTGATCTGCACGATGACGGCGCTGGTGATCCTGACGGTCACGGGGGACTTCACCCGCAGTCCGGCGCTGATCGCAGCCAATCAGTGTGTGGAGGAAGGTTATAATACCTTGCCTGCGGGCACCGGTGTGGAGGACCTCTTCCCGTCTGCCTATACAGAGGGAAGAAGCGAGATCATCACCGCGCGCGGCGACGAGGCATCGGCCTTCCTTCAGCAGTGCCGCACCAACGGCCTAAGTCTGGCATCGGATCTTCCGAGCGATGCCGGGGCGGCCGCAGAGCAGGCCTATTTCGACAAGGCGCTCGCGGCGTCGACCGATGCGGCCGTTCTGAATGATGTTCGCTATGTCTACGAGACCGATGCAGAGTCGTCCGGTATCACGGCGCGGGCCTATGGCGCGGCGCTTCCCGGGGGCGAGTGGATTGTAACCATTGCGCTTTTTGTCTTCGCCTTCACCACCATTATCGGCTGGTCCTACTATGGTGAGCAGGCGGTCACCTACCTTGTAGGCGAGTGGGCAACGCATCCATTTCGCTACATCTGGGTCATTGTCGTCTTTGGCGGTGCGGTCATTACCAATACCGATGCGCTCTGGCTTTTCGGGGACATTGCGAACGCGTCGATGGCCTTCCCGAACCTGATCGCCATCCTGGCGCTTTCGGGGGTCGTGGTGGCGATGCACAAGCTGAATGATGACCCGGATCATGGCCATCCGGTGGTGGACAAGTCGGAACCTTCCGACACGCCGGCCGAGTAAAAACCCCGTTTTTCACGGTGTCGCCACGGTGTCTGGGCGGTGTCTGGACGGTGTTTTTGAAGCGATGAACGGGCGCCAGCCAAACTGGCGCCCGTTTTCGCGTTTAAGCGCCCTGTTAAGCATCGAAGGCGCACACTCAAATCCATGAGCGACGCCGCCCGCATAGATGCCTTTCTCGAAATGATGAGCGCCGAGCGTGGCGCCTCTCCCAATACGCTCGATGCCTATGGCAGGGATCTGCGGGATGCCTCCGATGGCCTTCGCGGCAAGCTGACGCGCGCGGACGCAAAAGATGTGTCCCGCTATGTGGCTTCGCTCGGCGCCCAGGGTCTGGCGGCGCGGACGCAGGCGCGGAAGCTCTCGTCTCTCAGGCGGTTTTTCCGGTTTCTCTTTGAAGAGGGCGACCGCAAGGACGACCCGACCTCAAAACTCGAAGGCCCAAAAGCCGGGCGCGATATTCCGGACGTTCTCAGCCGAGAAGAGGTTGAGCAGCTGATCGATGCCTGCGGCGAAGATGTGCGCCTTCGCTGCCTGCTGGAGCTGCTTTACGGCGCGGGCTTGCGGGTCAGTGAGCTGGTCAGCCTGAAGCTTGGCAATCTGCCACGCCGCAAGGGCGGGCAATGGGAAACGCGCGACATCATCGTGCGGGGCAAGGGCGGCAAGGACCGGCTGTGTCCGCTGGGGACGCCAGCGCTCAATGCGATCTCCGACTGGCTGGAGGTGCGCGAAGACAGCCTGCCGAAGAAGACCCTGAAGGCCAATGGAGCGTCAGCCTATCTTTTCCCCTCACGCGGCAAGGCAGGGTATCTGACTCGGCGGAGGCTGGGGCAGTTATTGGATGGCCTGAGCGCCGAGGCAGGGATCAAGCCGTCGCGGGTGCATCCGCATGCGCTTCGCCATGCCTATGCCACGCATCTCCTGCAGGGCGGGGCGGATCTTCGCTCCGTGCAGACGCTTCTGGGGCATGCCGATATTTCCACAACGGAAATCTATACTCATGTGCTGACGGATGCGCTGGCGGAGCTGCTTGATACGTCCCATCCCTTGTCGAATGGGTAAGGGGCAGCGCCGCGGCCAGATTGCTGCATTAAATTTTGCTTAGAGACTCGTGAACGAGAAAATATAGACGCATATTCAGCGAACGGACGATCCGTTGTGGTTGCGTCTTCTGGGAGTGAACTTCGTGTCAGCATATTTACGCGCCGCCGTTGCAGGCATTTTCATGTTTGAAATTTCGGCTGCCTTTCTGATGGGCCTCTCTGCGCTCATCCTTTTTGCGCTCCATGTGACCGGCGTGATCTTCTGGGGTGTCGAGGCGGTGACAGCGATTGTCGCGCTTTATCTGAGCGGTCTCTTCTTCATGAGCGCCCTCAAATATGAGCGTCAGGCCCAGACTGTGGAGCTACGCCGCAGCTAGCCGCCATTGACGTGCCGGTCTTGCGGCGCTGCATTGGCACCAAGCAAGTAACGGTCGTCTCTGATGAAATATGCTCCTGGCCTGATTGGCCTCTCGATTCTTCTCGTGGCCTGCGGCGATGACGACGGAACGCTTCCGCCGCCGCCAGCACCGCCTGCGCCTGAAGAAAGCCCTGCCCGTGTTGAACCGGCTGCAGACGCCCCGAGCGTCTCCATCGATGACTTCGAGCCGTTATTGGGTGATGGGTGGCAAGGCCAGCTTGTCTATGCAGACCCTGATGGGGATGACGGCCGGAGCACGACGCCTGCAGACCTTTCGGTCTCTCGCGATGACCGGACGCTGACGCTCGATTTTTCTTTTCCCGGTGCCCCACAGGGCGATGGAAGCGCGCCGCTGGAATTCTCCGAAGATGGCAGCTGGATCAATGATGAGCGTATTCTGGTTCGCGAGCCCGAGGGTGACGGGCTGATCATCTTGACCCGTCAGGAGTGCATCGAGGGCCGTTACATCGCGACATGCGAATACCTCTACGAGATTTCCGAAAACGCGTTTTCGATTGCCAAAGCCTACCGCATTGCTGGCGAGGAGGAACAGCGTTTCGGGCACCAGTATAGTTTCGAACGCTAGCGCATCCTCGCGGTGCGGACACGAAACGGCCTGCCCGTCGCTGCGAAGACAGAGCCACCATCCAAAGGGGACATGTATGCGATTTGTGACGAGCCTCATCGCAGCCGGGGCGATAACCGCCTGCAGCCAGATGCCCGAAGCTGCAGAGCCGGCGCCCGCGCCGACCGTCGATATGTCAGACCTTGCGAGGCTGGAAGGGGCGTGGACGGGCGCGTTGATCTATCGAGATTACAGCCCCCCGAATGAGGACATCACCATTCCTGCCACCTTGCTAGTGGACCGAGAAGGTGAGGGCCTTCGCCTGAAGCTCAACTTCCCTGACGAGCCTTCCGCCTATGATACTTCCATGCTGACACCGTCGGCAGATGGCCGGATACTGAACAGTGAGAACGTGGTGGCTCGCCAGCAGGCAGGCGAGTGCATCACCCTCGTCACCCAGTCAGGCTGCGAGGATGATGGCCGGGAGGCCGCTTGCGAGATGACCTATGTCCTGTCGCCTGACGTCTTCGAGATGACGAAGATGGTGAGCGTGGACGGTGAGCCGGCATTTCGGCGCAATGCCTATGCATTCGAGCGGGCGGGGACGCCAGATTAAGCTGCTCTTTCCGAAAATTTTGAAGGGCTGAAGGCGCGACCCCACCCGGCGCCTTTCCTTTTCGTGGTGGCTATCCGGCCTAAATCAGGCGTTGCAGCCACTAGAAAGGACCAATGCCCATGACAATGATGCAAGCTTCCCGCACGAGAACGAAACTCACAGCCGTCGCCTCGCTTGGCCTTGCCGGCGCGATTGCCATGGCCCCGGCGGCGATGGCCGAGCCTGAGGCCTATGAGTTCGACACGGCACATACGGCGATCAGCGCCACCTGGAACCATCAGGGTTATTCCGAACAATCGATCTATTTTACCGACTATGACGGCACGCTGATGCTGGACATGGACGCGCCGGAAAATTCTTCCATCGAAATCACGTTCAATCTGGCCGATGGCGGCTTCTGGGTCGGCACGCCGGAAGACGACAAGTTCGAAGGCCATCTTGCCTCCGGAGACCTCTTTAATCTTGCCGATTTCCCGACAGCGACCTTCGTTGCCACATCCTTTGAGACAGAGGATGGCGAGACCGGCACGATGACCGGCGACCTCACCATCAAGGACACGACGCACCCGGTGACGCTGGATGTGACGCTGAACAAGGTGGGGGATGCACAGGGCCGCAAGAAGGCCGGCTTTTCGGCCAGCGGCACGATGATGCGCTCCAACTGGGGCATGGGCTATGCCACGCCAGCGGTTTCCGATGAGCTTGAGCTGGCCATCGAAACTGAACTCCTCGGCCCGGAAGTCGCCGAATAGACTTTCATCCTCTACACAGATTATCCCGGCTGAATTGACCTCAATTCATGCCGGGATATGTTGCGCCGCAACAGGAGGATGAAGATGAGCCAGAAAACACCGCGGAATTTTTTCAAACCGCTCGCCATCGGCGCGCCAGACCCCATGCGGGAGCTGCCGGTCCGGCTGGAGCGGATGATCCATTTCGTGCCGCCGCACCTCGACAAGGTCCGCGCAAAGGTGCCGCAAATGGCGACCCAAGCCGATGTGGTGCTGGCCAATCTTGAAGATGCCATTCCTGCCGATGCCAAGGATGCCGCCCGTGATGGCGCGATCGAAATGGGCAAGATGGTCGACTGGCAGGCCAAGGGGACGGGCTTCTGGAGCCGGGTCAATCCGCTGAACTCGCCCTGGTTTCAGGAAGACGTCTCGCGTCTGGTCCTGGAAGCCGGTGAGCAGCTTGATGTCATCATGCTGCCCAAGGTCGAAGGGCCATGGGATATCCACTTTGCCGACCAGTATGTCGCCCAGCTTGAAGCAAAGGCAGGCCTGAAGCGCCCGATCCTGTTCCACGCCATTCTGGAGACCGCGCAAGGTATGGCGCTGGTCGAGGAGATCGCACTGGCCTCTCCGCGCATGCAGGGCATTTCGCTTGGCCCGGCGGACCTTGCTGCTGACCGGAAGATGAAGACGACGCGCGTTGGCGGCGGCCACCCCTATTACCGCGTTGTCGACGACCCCAATGAGGACGGCTCCAAGCGCGAAAGCGCGCAGCAGGACCCGTGGCACTATACGATTGCGCGCATGGTGGATGCCTGCCGCATGGCCGGGATCAACGCGTTCTATGGCCCGTTTGGCGATATTGGCGATGCCGAGGCGTGTGAGCAGCAGTTCCGAAATGCCTTCCTGCTCGGCTGTTCTGGCACGTGGAGTTTGCACCCAAGCCAGATCGAGATCGCCAAACGCGTCTTCAGCCCGGCGCCGGATGAGGTGAAGTTCGCTCGCCGCATCCTGGAAGCGATGCCGGACGGAACAGGCGTCGCGATGCTGGACGGCAAGATGCAGGATGACGCGACCTGGAAACAGGCCAAGGTCATCTCCGACCTCGCTGATCTGGTTGCCGGCAAGGATCCGGACCTCGCCGCAGCCTATGCGGGTTAGGGCGCGCGGAACGCTTCGGGCACCCCCAGGGAACAAACATCGGCAACAACAGGTAGTACTGCTGTCCACCAGCATTCGCCCGCCCTGCTGAGGGCGGCCGTGTATGCGATGAAGGTGGTCCGGCCCCACGCATGGAAGGTGCCATATGTTTGACCCCTACATCGCCTTCCTGTTGGGGCTGGGTATTGTCGTGCTCCTGGTGGCATGGCTTCCCCAGGCGCTGAAATTAATACCCCTATCGGCCGCCCTCGTCTGTGTGGCGCTGGGGGCCGCCCTTTTCGGATTCGGATGGCTCGGGTTCAATCCAGATCCCCGCACCTATGACACCATCGTGGAAAAGCTCTGCGAAGCGGTTGTCATTATCTCCCTCATGGGCGCCGGCCTGAAGATAGATCGCAAGATCGGCCTGCGGTCCTGGATGACAACCTGGCGGCTGCTTGGCATCGCGATGCCGATCACGATCCTCACCGTGACGCTGCTTGGCGTCCATGCGCTGGGGTTTTCGGTGGCAATGGCGTTGCTGCTTGGCGCGGCCCTGGCGCCGACGGACCCTGTCCTGGCTTCAGATGTACAGGTTGAAAAGCCCCGCGAGGGAGACAGGGGCGAGGTCCGGTTCGGGCTGACATCCGAAGCGGGCCTCAATGACAGTCTGGCATTTCCATTTGTGCATCTCGCGCTGGTCTTCGCATTGGCTGCGGCATCTGCGTCGAGCTGGCCTGACCCGTCGATGCTGGGCGGCTGGTTCCTGGAAGATGTGCTTTGGCGGATTGGCGCGGGGATCGGCGTCGGCTGGCTGATCGGACGAGGGCTTGGCTGGATGACCTTCGGCAGGTCAGGCGCTAAACTGTCGGTGACACGCGACGGGCTTGTCGCCATCGGCGCCACTTTTGTGGCCTATGCAGGCGCCGAACTGGCCCATGGCTATGGATTTCTTGCTGTGTTTGTCGCCGCACTTGTGCTGCGCAATACCGAACGCGATCACGAATTTCATGAAGCCCTGCATGACTTTTCCGCGCAGATTGAACGCATGTTGATGATGCTGGTGCTCGTCCTGTTTGGTGGCGCAATTACAACGGGGCTTCTCGATAGCCTCATCTGGACCGATTATCTCGTTGCGATTGTCATTCTGTTTCTGATCCGGCCAGTGGCGGCATGGATTTCACTGATCGGGTCCGGACATCGCGCCGAAGAGCGCGGCCTCATCTCCTTCTTCGGCATTCGCGGCATCGGATCATTTTACTACATCGCCTACGGTATCAATCACGGTGAGTTCGGATCAAGTGAGCGGCTATGGGCCATCGCCGCGCTGATCGTGCTCATGTCCGTCATCATTCATGGTATCACAGCCACGCCTGCAATGGGCTGGCTGGACCGAAAGCGAAGTTGATGGCCGCTCACGCGATTACGTAGCCGGCAAGGACCCGGATTTGGCAAAAGCGTCCGCTTCGGGCTAGGCTCGGGGGTGTATCCAAGAGCAATCACGGAGTGCACCGCATGACCAAACTATCAAAAATCCTTGCAATAACAGTCGCCGGCGCCGCCTTTGCAGGCGCTGCGAGCGCGCAGATGGACTATCACGGCTTCAACCCGGAAACGGTCGATGCCCTGAATGAGCGCATCAATGAGCCGCTGACCAGCGAGCAGCTGGAACTTCTCAGTGCGCACCGCGACATCGAGGCCTGCGGCGGCGGGTCCGTCGTCGAAATGCTGGCGCCTGAAGGCTGGGACGCGCGGGTAGAGATTTCCAATCCGGTGGGCGGCGATGTCGTCATGCCGGTCCCGACAGGCCCGCTCGCGCCCGAATATCCGCCGCTCTACAATGCGCTTGGCATTGAGGGCGCCTGTGAGACCATTTTCAGTGTCAGCGCGGCAGGTGAAACCGAAGATGTGCTGGCAAGCTGTACGCTGCCGCAATTTGCGGCCTCTGCGACGGAGGTGCTGCAAGCGCTCGAGTTTGAGCCGGCTGAAGGTCAGGACACGGCCGAGACGGCTGATATCCTGCTGCCGATGAATTTCTGCCTCGAAGGGGCCGAGGGGCCGGGCGAATAATCGTTTGAGCTGCTGGGCCGTCTCATCAGGATGGCCCGGATACCCTTCTACAAAGGACCCATCATGAAATTCCATCATATCCTGCCCGGCGCGTTTATCCTGGCGGGACTTTCGTCCTGCGCGGTTGATCCGAATGCCTATGGCCCCGCACCGGGTCCAGCCCCTGTCATGAGCGATCCTCGGCCTGAAACGCCAATTGCGCAGGCCGGACAGATTGCAGCCTGTGGTCATCCGGGCGCGGCGCAGGCGACGCTGCGTTATCCAGATGGCTGGCAGGCCCGTCTTGCAAAAGCCCCTTCGGCGAGGAGCAGCGGCGGTGATGAATTGCTGGGCGGTGTGCCGGAGCCGGATGCGGTTGCGGCGCCAGATGCAGAGCCGCTGGCACCGCCGCAGCCTGTCTATCCGGCCGGGGCAGAGGCCGCTGGCCAGGAAGGACGCTGCGAGATCCTGATGAATGTCGATACGTCTGGCCTGCCGCAGAACATTCTGACGGCTTGTTCTGCGCCCCAGTTCAATGCGCCGACGTATCAGGCAGCGACACGTCTGCAGTTTGCTCCGCCTCGGGAAGGCGGTCGGTCTGTACGGCTGGTCAATGTCGTCTATCCGGTCACATATTGTCTGAACCCCTAAAGGGGAGTCGGACCGCCAGCCTCCTGGAGCAGCGCATGAAACACATCCTCCCGGCCGCGCTGGCGGCCCTTTCGCTTGCATCTTTTGCTCATGCCCAGCAGAGCGAGGTGTGGCGCACCGAGATCGGCACCGTCGTCTATGACCATGAGACGCCCAATGGCGAGGCGGTGCTGACCTTTCCGATTGCGGGCAGCGCGCAGCGCGGCGTGGCCTTCATTCCGGAGCTTGCCGGGCAGCAGACGGGGCGCGGTGTCTATTACGGTCTCTGGATAGAGCCTGACGGGTCTGGCGCGCCAGCCTGCGACTTTTCGATCACCGATCCGGAGACAGGAACACCGCGCCAGACATGGGGGCGGATCCAGATGATCTTCGTCGATCCGGGTGTTCCTTCAAGCTGGGTCTTGCGCCGGGGCTATTGTTTCGACGACTATTCGGAATTCCTGATCGGGCGTCCGGTCACGGGTGGTTAGATAAAGGGGCAAGCGCGTGGTCACAAAGACGGGGTATTCGAAAAACCTGCAGGGCTGGATGGACTATTTTCATGGTCCCCATGACGCCGCCGCGCTGGACGCCATCCTGCATGATGATGTCGTCTTCCAGAGCCCGATCGTCCATACGCCCCAGCGCGGCAAGGCGATCACCATGATGTATCTTGGTGCAGCCGGGCAGACGCTGGGCGGGGATGATTTTCGCTATGTCCGGGTCTTTGATTGCGGTGACAAGGCCGTGCTGGAATTCGAAACCGAGATGGACGGGGTGCACGTCAACGGCATCGACATGATCGAGTGGGATGAGGATGGTCTCATCACCGATTTCAAGGTCATGGTGCGGCCCCTCAAGGCGATCGAGACGGTGCACGCGTCGATGAAGGCGATGCTGGAGCAGATGAAGGGCGCGCGCCGGTGATCGCGCGGCCCGTACCGGTCATCCTGACTGAGCGACTGAAGCTGCGCGCGCATGAGGCGTCGGATTTCAGGGCGCTGGCGACCCATTGGAGCCACCCGGAGACGATCCGCTTTATCGGCGGCACGGCCCGTTCCGAGCAGGATGTCTGGTCGCGCAATGTGCTGCGCAACCGGGGGCTCTGGGAGGTGCTCGGCTATGGCTACTGGCTGGTTGAGGAGCGCCGGACAGGAGCTTTTGTCGGCGAGGTCGGCTTTGCAGACTTTCACCGCGAGACCGAGCCGAGCTTCTGGGGCGTGCCGGAATGTGGCTGGGTGATTTCGCCGGAGCGGTTCGGAAGGGGTTATGCCAGCGAGGCCGTGAAGGCGGCGCATGACTGGCTGGATGAGGCCTCTGGCGAGGAGAAATGCTGCTGCATTATCGACCATGACAACGCCGCCTCGATCAGGATTGCCGGGAAGATGGGCTATGTCCAGCAAGGCACCGTCCGCTTCAATGGCGAGGATGTGATGTATTTCGAGCGTGCCAAGGGCGGCTTCACAGCCTAGGAATCGCCTCAAATCAGAACTAGGTTCAACGTCATGCCAACGACATATCTCGATTTTGAAAAGCCCATTGCCGAGCTTGAGACCAAGATTGCCGAGCTTGAAGCGGTGTCCCAGCAGGGCGAAGGTCCGTCGATTTCCGATGAACTGAAGAAGCTCAAGGACAAGGCGGCCAAGCAGCTGAAGGACACGTATTCCTCGCTGACGCCATGGCGCAAGACGCAGGTTGCGCGCCATCCGGAACGCCCGCACTTCAGTGATTATATCGAGCATCTGTTCGACGACTTCCAGGAGCTCGCCGGCGACCGTGTCTTTGGGAATGACGAGGCGGTTATCGGGGGTCTTGCGACTTTCCGCGGCCAGAGCGTCGTTATCATGGGCCACGAAAAAGGCCGCAATACCGAAAGCCGCCTGCGCCATAATTTCGGCATGGCGCATCCGGAGGGCTATCGCAAAGCGGTGCGCCTCATGGATCTGGCCGACAAGTTCAAGCTGCCGGTTCTCTCCTTCGTCGATACGGCAGGCGCATTTCCCGGCAAGGCCGGCGAAGAACGCGGCCAGGCCGAAGCGATTGCGCGGTCAACCGAACGCTGCCTGACGCTGACCGTGCCGATGGTTTCGCTGATTATCGGTGAGGGCGGCTCTGGCGGGGCCATTGCCATTGCGGCGGCCAACAAGGTGCTGATGATGGAGCATTCCATCTATTCAGTGATTTCGCCTGAAGGCTGCGCATCGATCCTCTACCGCGACTCTGCCAAGGCGCGCGACGCGGCAGAAGCCATGAAGATCACGTCGGAAGACCTTCTGAAGCTGAAAATCGTCGATGCAGTCGTAAAAGAGCCGCTCGGCGGGGCGCACCGCGATCCGCAGCGGGCTGTCAGCCAGGCTGGCAAGACAATCGAAAAAGCGCTCGGCGACCTGGAAGGCCTCTCGCCTGCAGAATTGAAGCGCCAACGGCGTGAGCGCTTCTACGCGATCGGACGCGAAGGCCTGAACTAGGATCGACGCGTCCACAATCGACAAAGGCAGGCCACGTCCGCGCCCTCATGGGAGACAAGTCCGGGACGGCCCGGCACTTTTCTGATGGGGGCATGTCTTGGCGTGGATCATCCTTTTTATTGCCGGACTGCTTGAGGTGGTCTGGGCCTATTTCATGAAACAGTCGGCCGGGTTCACCCGGCTCTGGCCGAGCGTCATCACGCTGACGGCGATGACTGGCAGCTTTGCGCTTCTGTCTTGGTCGATGCGCGTCCTGCCGCTCGGGACCGCCTATACGGTCTGGACGGGGATCGGGGCCGTCGGGGCGTTTGCGCTCGGTGTCATGTTTCTGGGCGAAAGCCTGAACCTGATGCGGCTGACGGCGGCGCTGCTGATCCTGTCTGGCCTGGTGCTGATGCGGCTTTCGGCCACCAGCTGAGTTTGCCTTGTCAGGCTTCCGCCCGTTCTTCTGCGCCCGACAATAGCAAAGCGATAATATCCGAGCGTGTCAGGATCCCGACGGGTTTATCGCCATCGGTGATGAGGATGCTCTGAATGCCATTCTTCGCAAAGCGGTTGAGCAGTGTGCCCACAGGCGCTGAGGATGGCGCGGTTGGATCTGGTCTCCTCATGAGGCTACCCGCGTTGACCTGAGCGTTCTTCAACCGGCTCGGGCGCTTTACTTGAGTAATGGCCTCAATGAGATCGCTTTCCCTTATATTGCCAGTCAGACGGCCATCACCCGAAATGACGGGCAGGCTCTTCAGGCCATGGGTTCGGAAAAGCCTGATAATCTGTTCGAGTGGATCGTCAGGACGGACCATAATAAGCGGGGTGGACATGACATCTCTGCAGCTGACGCCGTCAAAACGATGATGCGCCGCCTCTTCTTCGGCGGCTGCCAGCAACCGGCTGAGATCCGCGATGCCCATATTGGGCGACTGGTTGAAGCGTTGAAGCAGATCGGCGAGCTCCGCACTCGATAGTCCGAGACGCAGCTCACGGGTCTTGTTTTCTGGCGGAAGCCTGAAGGGATAAACGCGCCCCGTAAGTCGGTTATAGACTATGCCGGTCAGCACCAGGGCCACGGTCAGGGCGCCTACCGGGATGAAGGCAAACGCGAAACCGGTTTCGAGAATCGTTGTGCGTTCGACTGCGGCGAGGAGAGCCACGGCTCCTCCGGGCGGGTGAAGGCTTTTTGTCAGGAACATGAAAAGAATGGTCAGCCCGACTGCAAGTGCGGGCGCCCAGGCCGGCGGCGCAAGCAGGACAACGGCGACAGCAACAAGTCCGGACACCACATTTCCGATGATGGCAGACCATGGCTGTGCCAGCGGCGAGTTCGGCACGGCAAAGACCAGAACCGCAGATGCCCCCAGCGGTGCTATGAGATAGAGAGGCAAATCCCAGGGCGCGGGCAGCAATAGGGTGAACAAGGTGCAAACCCCGATCCCCACGAATGCGCCGAAGGATGCACGTAGCGCCTCTGTCTTTCTGGCCGGTGGAAGGGCAGGCAGAAAATGTCGGAAGAGTGCCGCCGCGCGTTGCCCAAAAGACATGCTTGTACTCCTCGCCAGCCCGGTGACGCCTTTCTCAACGACGCTGGATCGTCAAATACGATTGGGGTCAAGAGGCCTGGCTGGAACGTGCGTCGGGTGCAGGCATGCCTACCTGTTGCAAGGAACGCTCATTTGCAGCGTCTCGTGCGCGCTTACCAGCGTTCGCCATCACTTATGGCGATAGCGGATCGCCTGAAATCGAACGCGCCTTCACCGATCCAGCTTTTGCCGTCCGGGAACTGGACTTCGATGCCCTTCAGGTCGTCAGGGTCGAACAGGCGCATATTCACGCCCACCATGTCGTCAGTGCCGTGCTCGCGCTTGAACGCGTCCGTCCGCACCCAGTGGGTCGTCGATGCGCAGGATTTGCAGGAATGGACTTCGACCGCGGCGAGCGGTTTGTCGGTACGGGTGAAGGAGGTGGTCGGACCGCTCGTGGTTAGCGAGGCTGGCGGGAAATAGCCCCATGCCCCGCCCGACTTGCGACAGAGGCTGCAATTACAGTCGAAAATGAAGTCAGGCTTGCGGTCGATCGTGACGCTTACGCCGCCACAGAAACAGGTCGAGGTCATTGATAATCTTTCTTCCGGTGCGGAGCCTTTTCAGGCGTCCGAACAGTCCACGCAGCTTTCAATGGTGGGGTCACCATCGAGTCGGCCAAAGCCGATCTCGTCGCCGCAATAGAGGCAATAGCCGAACTTGCCAAAGTCGAGACGCTTCAGCGCCGCCTCGATACGGTTGAGGTCAACGCCGGCCTCTTGGGCTGGATCACAAACTGGTTGATCCCCCCCAATCAACTGATTGGTGCGGTGTCGCGGTTTTAATTGATTGTGCCAAAACCCCATTGGTGACTTCATGGAATTGAGCCTGCGCGCTGTTTTAAGTCTTGGCAAGGGGTAGCCAAGAAACGGGCGCTTGGATTATCGATTGTCGAGAAGTCTTCGCTTCCTGGAGGGATTATGGGGCCTGCGCCACTCGAACTCGACGCCGTCACGAAGCGCTTCGGTAGCTTCACGGCCGTCCGCGATCTCAGCATGAGCGTGCCGAAGGGGAGCATTGTCGGGTTTCTCGGCCCGAATGGGGCAGGCAAATCGACCAGTCTTCGCATGTCGCTTGGCGTGCTCAGCCCCGATGAGGGACAGGTGAACCTCTTTGGGGCGCCGCCCAATATTGAGAGCCTGCGCCATGTCGGCTTCCTTCCGGAAGAACGCGGCCTCTACAAGAAGATGAGCCCGCGGGCGATTATCTCCTACTTCGCGCGCCTGAAAGGCATGGGCGCCAGCGAAAGCCGCAAGCGGGCCGATGAGATGCTGGAGCGAATGGGGCTTGGCGAATTTGCACGGTCACGTGTGTCAAAACTCTCCAAAGGCATGTCGCAGAAGGTGCAGATCCTCGCCTCGCTTGCCCACCAGCCTGATTTCCTGATCCTCGATGAACCGTTCTCCGGCCTCGACCCAGTCAACCAGCAGGGCCTCGAAGACATGATCATCGAGGAACACAAGCGCGGCGCCACGATCCTGTTTTCAACTCATGTCATGGAGCATGCCGAAAGGCTGTGCGATTCCATCGTCATGATGGCGCGCGGCCGGAAGGTATTTGACGGGACACTTGATGAGGCGTTCGGGGCGCTTGGCCGAGCAGTCCTGATCGGGGTGTCCGATGGGTTTGACCTTGATGCCGCACTGAAGCCGAAAGGTTTCGAGATCAATGAGCGCAGCGGCGATATCTGGCG
This sequence comes from Henriciella marina DSM 19595, assembly GCF_000376805.1. Lineage (NCBI taxonomy): Bacteria > Pseudomonadati > Pseudomonadota > Alphaproteobacteria > Hyphomonadales > Hyphomonadaceae > Henriciella > Henriciella marina. The sequence goes on from NZ_AQXT01000002.1 coordinate 2,671,036, forward strand.
GGTCAGGCTGCCTGCGGGCAGGGATGCGCAGGATGCGCTGCGCGCCGCCATTGATGCGGGCGCGCCGATCACGAGTTTCCGGCCGGAAGATGCCAAGCTTCGCGATGTCTTCGTCTCGCTCGTCTCCGAGGCAGAGGCCGAAGACCTTCGCCAGTCACTTGCCGCCGATGCAGCAAGGAAAGCCGCATGATCCGTTCCATCTATCTCGTCGCGCGCCGTGATTATCTTGGCTATGTGCAGGCCTGGGGATTCTGGCTTGGCCTGCTTCTTACGCCGCTCCTGCTGACGGCGGGCATCATGGCGCCAAGCTGGGCTGAGAACTCACAGCCAACGCGCTATTACACTGTCGTCGAAACCGGCAATGCCTTCTCCACCGCGCTTCGTGCAGAGGTGGATGAGACGCGCGCCGCGACCGCAAGGCTGAGCCTCGATCCGGCAAGCATTGTTGGCGGAAGCGACCCGAATGAGGCGCTCACCACCTTCGATGAGGCATTGGATGAGGGCGCCTCAGTCGAAGAGGCCCTGGAACGTGCCGGGGCGCCGGCGATCGACCTGCCGCAGGCTGGATTTGTCTATATCGACCCGCCCGCCAGCACGCAGGAGGCGCTGACCCCCTATCTTCTCGGTGACAGTGAGATCGAGACGCCCGAGGGCCCGCAGCCGCTTTTCGCCGCGATCTTCGTTCCGGACGGCGACGGCGAGATCCAGTACTGGAGCGAGAATGTCACCTCCGACACGCTGTTGCGCCGGGCCCAGTCGGCAGAGCAGACGCTGGCCGAGCGGCGGGTCTTCGAGGCAGCTGGTGTCAATCCGGCTCTGCTGCGACAGGCCGAGCAGGACACCCGCCCGATTACCGAGCGCCGGGCCCGCCCCGCCTCGGCCGAAGCCGGGTCGCAGGTCACGATGGACGACAGGGCGCCCTTCTATGCGTCGGTGCTGATGGCCTTCATGCTCTGGTTCCTGATCTTTTCGGTCGTGAACTATCTGCTCATGGGGACGATAGAGGAGCGGTCGAACAAGATTTTTGATAGCCTTCTGACATCGGTGAAGCTGCCGCATATGCTGGCGGGCAAGCTGCTCGCCGTGTTGGCTGTGGCGCTGACGCTGATGGGGGTCTGGGCGATTGGCACCGCGATCATGGCAACCGTGTTTGGCGACATGATCGATCCGGGTATTCGCGGGCCGCTCTTTACGGTGCTTGGCTCTGTGGGCGATATCCAGCTTCTGATCCCGGCGCTGCTCAGCTTTGTGCTTGGCTATCTCATGTATGGCGCGATCTTCCTGGCGCTCGGCTCGCTCTGCGACACGATCCAGGAAGCCCAGACGCTGATGACCCCGCTGATCGTCATGCTGATGGTGCCAATGTTCATGATCACGGTGGCGATTTCCGACCCGGAGTCGCCGATCATCTCAGTCATGAGCTGGGTGCCCGTCTTCACGCCCTTCCTGCTCATCCTGCGCATTCCGACCGTGCTCCCCCTCTGGGAGATTACGGGCCTGCTTGTGCTGATGATCGCGTCGTCGCTTCTGGTCCTGTGGCTCGCGGCGCGCGTCTACATGGCTGGCGCGGTGCACGGCGCAGGTGTCGGCGATATCGGCAAATGGATTGGCAAGATCATACCGGGGAAGAAGTCGAAGGCTTGAGGGTGAAGCGCGCTTCGCGCGCACTGAGTTACGTCGCAATAAAGGCGTCACCCTCGACCGCGCAGCGGTCTGAGGGTCTATCGCCAGCCATCTCCGCAAGAGCGACGACCGGTTTGAGCTTCGGATATGAATAGCCAGTCCATGGTTCGACTTCGCTCACCATGTCGCGCTGTGTTTGCCGACATGGTGAGCGAAGTCGAACCATGAGTCACAGCCACATATGCCGCCCATGAAAAAACCCCTCCGGCGGGGCCGAAGGGGTCAATTTCACGCCAGATAGGCGGGCTGGTGTCTAGGCCAGACCCTCGCGCTGGGCGCGCTTACGAGCAAGTTTGCGAGCGCGGCGCACAGCTTCTGCTTTCTGGCGAGCCTTCTTTTCGGAAGGCTTTTCGAAATGCGTGCGGGATTTCATTTCCCGGAAGAGGCCTTCACGCTGCATTTTCTTTTTCAGCGCGCGAAGGGCTTGTTCGACATTGTTGTCGCGGACGACGATCTGTACGATGTTCAAATCTCCATTTGTTTTCCCAGCCGGTAGAGCCAACTGAGACATAGTCTGGCGTGATCAGATACTTGTGAAGGCGCGCCTATAACACCAATTTTTGAGCTTGCCTACTCCCGGAGCCAGCAATGACAGCACAACGCCCGTCGATACGACTACAGGATAAGTGGCTCGATACGCTGCTTCCGCATGTGGCTGACATGGGGTGGACGGATCAGGCCGTTACTCTAGCAGCGCGCGAGGCCGGATTAAGTTCCGAAGAAACCGCACTGGCGGCCCCAAATGGCGTCAGCGATCTGCTTGAGCGCTTCTTCGACCGGGCCGAGGAGGACATGCAGGCAGCGCTGGAGGCCCAGGACCTCTCGGCGCTTCGCACCCATGAGAAAGTGGCAGCCGGCATCAGGGCCTGGCTGGGCGCGCTGGAGCCGCACCGCGAGGCGGTCAGGCGTGCGGCTGCGCGTGGTTTCCTGCCATGGAACGCGCCAGACGCCGCCCAGCGGACGTGGAAGACAGCCGATGCGATCTGGACGGCGGCGGGTGACACGGCGACGGACTATAACCGGGAAACCAAGCGCGGCCTTCTGTCTGCGGTGCTGCCGACTATTGTGCTCTACTGGCAGAATGAGCCCGATGAAGCCGACCTCGACGCGTTTATCGCGAAGCGCCTCGAGAATGCGATGACCTTCGGCAAGTGGGGTTCGAAGATCGCGAAGCCGGGTCTTGAGCTGCTGGACAGGTTGCGCGGGCGGGGAGACGCCGGGTAAGAGGGCCCGAAACGTCCCAATCAGACCACTGGATCGAAGGCATGTTCGACCTCTTTCTCGCGCCCGCAATCGCAGGCGGCGCCGCCCCGGCCATTCTCAGCCCCGAAGCTGAAGAGCTGCCGCGCGCTGTTCACCGGATGATATCAGCAGCGATGAACACGCAGGACCCGGTTCAGCTGGAGGCGGTGACGGCGGCTGCGAAGATGGCCTATCCGCAGCATGCCGAGAAAATCGATGCGATCGTGGAAGACCTGAAGTTGCCGGTTGAGCCAATGCGGATCCAGCCGGTCGTTGTGCCAGCGCCGCAGCCGGCACGGTTCGAGCGGGTAGACTATTGGGAAGACCGCAATGGTGAGATCTCACTGAGCGCAGCAGAAACCAGTGGCAATACCGATACGCTATTTCTCGGGCTGCAGGGCAAGCTCAACCTGAAGCGCCGCTCGCAGATCCATCGGCTCGAGACATATGCGAACATGGCAGAGGCCAATGGGGTCGACAGCCAGAACAATTGGGGCGCATCCTACCAGCTCGATACGCTCTGGACCGATGCCTATTTCGGCTATGTGCGCGGGTCGTTCGCGCGTGATGACTTTGCCGGGTTCAAGACTGACGCATTTGCGGGCGTCGGGGCGGGCGCGTACCTGATACAAGGCGCGGCCATGACGCTGCGCAGTGAGTTCGGTCCGGGTTACCGGTTTCTCGATATTGCGAAGAAGGACGGCACGGTCGGCTCCATAGGTCTTTATGGCGCGGCGGAGTTCGACTGGCTCATTGATGAAGACTGGACGCTGGAGCTCGATACGAAGGTCAACTTCTCGGGGCCGACCTCTACTGTGCACCCAACGCTGCGCATGAATACGGATGTCTCAGACCATGTACAGGCGGGGCTTTCCTATGATGTGCGCTACGAGTCCAACCCGCCCTTGAAGAGCGAAAGCCTCGACAGGATCCTGCGGTTCAATGTGAAGTACAAATACTAGGCTCATCCCGCGCACTGTCTTTGAAATGGCGTCGCGCTGTCATGCCTCTGGCGGGTAACTGGCGGCCGGGTGACGTGGCCTGACGCAGCATGTTTTGGCTTTACTGCGGTTCAGCTTAAACACAGGGAACCGCGAGGGAGACCATCATGCAGTTCAAAGCCGATGCAGAGAAGATAAAACGCTGGCGCGAGGAACGTCACTGGTCGCAGGAACACCTGGCTGAACTTGCCGGGATTGGTCTTCGCACTGTTCAGCGCATCGAGAAAGGCGAGCAGGCCTCTGGTGAGTCGATCAAGGCACTGGCGGCTGCTTTCAACGTCGATGCCATGACGCTGACGGTGGATGCGAAGTCCGAAGCCGCGGAGGCGGCTGTCCGAACCCACGCAGAGGGACTTGCGGCGCTCAAGCTCTCCTTCTGGATTCACCTGGGAAGCTGGGGACTGGGCATGCTGATCTTCCTTGCGATCGGGGTCACCCAGCAGAACCTGTTTGTCATGGCCGTCCCGGCGATGTGGTGGACTGTCGGTCTAGCGGGACATGCCCTCGCCGTCATGATCGTCGCACTTGCCGGCCACTATGAGAGACAGCGGGGCCCGGCTTAGCGAAAAGCTGCTCCGAACCCAGCGCGAGGGGCCGCTAAGCGCGCCCAGTCCGCCTGACGGCATGGCCCATCTTGCGGGCGGGTTTGGCGTCGCGCTTGCCGTAGAGGGTGAGGATTGTGCCTTCGGCAAAGCTTTGCGGAGGGGCGAGGGCTTCTTCGCCGAGCAGGTTTTCCATCTCGACATCGAAGTGGCGCGTTACCGGCCCAAGCGGCCAGCCGGCGACGGCGCGGATGTGCTGTTCGAACTGGCCGGTGGCGCAGGCTTCGGGGGTCCAGTGACCTGAATTGTGGACGCGCGGGGCCATTTCATTGGCGAGCAATGTGCCGTCTTCCAGCACGAAGAGCTCCAGTGCGAGCACACCGATATGCCCCGTCTCACGGGCCAGCGTTCCCGCAAGATCCATGGCGCGGGAGATGACATCGTCAGGCAGGCCGCATGGCGCGGTGGACCGTTTGAGAATGCCGCTTTCGTGCTCATTGCGGCTGGGGTCGTAAGCGGCCATCTGACCATCGACGCCGCGGGCAATGACAACTGAAATCTCCCGCTCAAAAGGCACGAGCGCTTCCAGGATGGCGGGCGCATCGCCGATCTGGGAATACGCCGCTGCCAGGTCGTCTACGCTTCTAACGCGGACCTGACCTTTGCCGTCATAGCCGTCACGGCGCGTTTTCAGGAGGCCGTCTCCGCCGATCGCCTCAAGTGCGGTCTTGAGCTGTTCGACGCTGTCGACCGGCTCAAAGCGGCCTGTCTCGATACCGATCACGTTGAGGAACTGCTTTTCCGAGAGGCGGTCCTGGGAGACTTCCAACGACTTGATGCCGGGCCGGACGTCCGCGCCGAGGGTTGTCAGATGCGCGATCGAGGCGACAGGGATGTTCTCGAACTCATAGGTGATGACGTCACACGCTTCGGCGAACATCTTGAGCGCGTCTTCATCTTCATAATCTGCGTCGATGTGGCGGGCAGCTACACGCGCGGCAGGTGGGCTTTCGCCGGGGACGAGGATGACCACGTCAAACCCGAGACGCGCCGCGGCGCCCGCAAGCATGCGGCCAAGCTGGCCGCCGCCGAGGATGCCAATGGTCGATCCAGCGGGCAGCGGGCTCATCCCTCCGGCGCCTCGCCAACGCTGTCGGTCTGGGCCTTGCGGTAAGCATCAAGGCGCGTGGAGACCTCGCTATCATGCAGGGCAATGATGGACGCCGCCAGCAGGGCTGCGTTGATGGCCCCCGATTCGCCGATGGCAAGCGTGCCGACAGGCACGCCTTTTGGCATCTGAACGATGGACAGAAGGCTATCCATGCCTTTCAGGGCCTTCGACTGGACCGGGACGCCGAGCACAGGCAGCGGCGTCATGGCGGCCGTCATGCCGGGAAGGTGGGCTGCGCCGCCTGCGCCTGCAATAATGACCTTCAGGCCGCGATCCCTGGCTGATTTGGCGTATTCCGACAGCCGGTCGGGCGTGCGGTGGGCAGAGACGATGCGTGCCTCATGGGCGACGCCGAGTGCCTCCAGCGTCTCGCAGGCAAGCTTCATCACCGGCCAGTCTGACTGACTGCCCATGATTACGCCGACGCTTGGTGGGGATGCGCTCATCCAACGGCTCCCGTCCTTGAGGAAGCGGCACAACATAGGCACGGCCCCTTATGCGTCAAGCCGTGTCTTCTTCTGGTGAAAACGGCCCGCTGGCCTTATAGTCGCAGCATGGACAAGGCTTCTGACACCAAGATGCGCGAGAAGACGGATGCGCGCCGTCATGGACCGGCGGACCGGCTGCTTGAGGCGCTGGCGGTTGACCCGGCAGACAGCGATACGAAGACCGCGGCGGCGCTGCGGGCCCTCGCCGAAGAGGTTCTGTTCCTGCGCGGACAGGAAGCACGCCTCAATCGATCGCTCGCCGTTGCCGAGGCTCTTGCCGACCGCGACGCGCTCTGCCCGGTCTTCAATCGCCGCGCCTTTACGCGGGAATTGTCGCGCGAAATGGCGCTTTCGCGGCGCCACGGCGCCTCGCTCTGCCTCGTCTATATCGACCTTGATGGCTTCAAGCTGGTCAACGACCGGTTCGGGCATCCTGCAGGCGATCATGCGCTGAAATCGGTCTGCCGCCTGATCGAGGCGAGCATTCGCGAAACCGATATTGTTGGACGGCTGGGCGGGGACGAGTTCGGCGTCATCCTCTCGCATGCGCTGAAAGGCGACGCCGAGCTGAAGACGGCGCAGCTTAGCGAATGTATCGGCGATCTGGTGATCAGCGCGCCTGAAGGCCAGACCGGCGAACCGGTCGCGCTCGGCGCTTCATGCGGGATCGTCCAGTGGGACGGCCAGATGGGGCCTGACACGCTGATTGCGGCGGCCGATGAGGCCATGTTCCGTGCAAAGGCTGCCCGCAAAAAAGCCGCTGAATGAAATCCTCTTCATGCGAAGCGATTTTTGGTCCGGCCCTAGTGACCGCCCTTTTAAGTTGTGATTTACTGTGACCAGAAAAGCACAGTTTTCTCTTCAGCAAGAAAGGAGCATGATACAGTGTCACTTCAAGGACGTATCACCGAACTCTCTAACCGCCACCAGCGTCTTGATGAGGAAATCGAGCAGGAACACAAACGCCCTGCCGCCGACGAAATCCGGCTTCACGATCTGAAGCGCCGCAAGCTCAGGATCAAGGAAGAGCTCTCCAACCTTAAAACGAACTAGACCGGCTTGTCTGGCGTTACCTGATCCGGCGGGACGCTACCTGCCGGTTCAGGAGCCCAGATGGATCAGCCCGTTACTCTCATTCTCGGCCTCGGTCAGATGACCGGTGAGGCCGTTGCACGACGGTTTGCCGATGAAGGCCACGCCGTCATTGCATGCGACCCAAGCCTGAAGCGCGTCGAGAAATTCTCTGACAGCCTTCGCGACAGGGCGATCGTCCACCAGGAAGACCTCGACACGCGTATCGGCGTAAAGAATGCGCTGGCCGCCGCGCTGGAAGCCTATGGCAAGGTCGACCATATCGTTGCCGTCCCGCCGATCCCACCCAAAACCCCCTTTGTAGAGCTTGATCTCGCCGAGTTCGAGAAGGTCCATTCAAAGGCCCTGCGCACGTCTATCCTGACCCTTCAGATGTTTGAGAGACATGTGGCCAAGCGCGTCGAGGAAGCTGGCGAAACGCTCGGACGCAGGAAGCAGCTCGGCTCAGTGACCTTTGTGCTGTCGCTCTCTGCCCAGCAGGTGAATGAGGGCGATTTTGCCGACGCGGTCGTCCAGCATTCGATACTGGGCGTTATGCGCTCCGGCGCCGTGGATCTCGCCTCGAAGGGTATTCGCGTCAATGCGATCTGCGCGCTCCGGCCGCGGGCCGAGAATGAGGACCCCTGGCTGAAAAAGCGGACCCCGCTTGGCCGCGCCAGTCTCGCAGATGAAATCGCCGATGCGGCGCTTTACCTGTCGCTTGCAAAGTCTGCGATCATCACGGGCGAAACGCTGACCATGGATGGCGGTCGCTCCCGCCTCAGCGGCCTGATCGACGATTTCGACGACTGAGCGTCCAGGTCCGAACACATGAAAAAGCCCCGCAGGCCTTGAGGCTTGCGGGGCTTATCGTTTCCGGGAGGATGGAAATCTATTTTTTCGGGTGCAGGATAACCGGCATCCAGGTGTAGCCCTTCACAAAGGAATGCGAGGTGCGCTCTGGCTCGTCGAGAACTTCGATATGCTCGAAGCGCTCCATCAGCTCTTCCCAGAGGATGCGAAGCTGAAGTTCAGCCAGACGGTTACCGACGCAGCGGTGAATGCCAAAGCCGAAAGACAGATGATTGCGCGCCTGTTTGCGATCAATGATCAGCTTGTATGGGTCTTCTTCCCAGAACCGTTCGTCACGGTTGCCGGAAACGTACCACATGGCGACCTGTTCGCCCTTCTTGATCGTCTTGCCGCGCAGTTCGACATCTTCGAGCGCGGTGCGGCGCATATAGGCAAGCGGGGTCTGCCAGCGGATCACTTCCGACACCATGTTCGGAATGATCGAGGGATCAGCTTTCAGCTTGTCATACTGTTCTGGCCACTTGTTCAGCGAATAAACCGAAGCGGTCATCGAGTTCCGCGTCGTGTCATTGCCGCCAACGATCAGCAGGATGACGTTCCCGAGGAGTTCCATCGGCGTCATGTTCTTTGTCTTCTCGCCATGGGCGAGCAGGCTGATCAGGTCATTCTTCTGCGGCTGGGCCTGACGTTCCTGATAGAGACCCATAAAGGTCGTCAGGCATTCCATCAGTTCCTGTTTCCACTGATCGAAGCCGCCGGGGCAGATGTCCGGATTGTGCGGGTTCACAGCCACGTCCGACCAGCGGGTCAGTTTGCGGCGCTCTTCGAACGGAAAGTCGAACAGGGTTGCGAGCATCATTGTGGTGAGCTCGATCGAAACGGTATCGACCCAGTCGAAGGGCTCACCGACAGGCAGCGAATCCAGCAGGCCTTGCGTGCGCGAGCGGATCAGCGGCTCAAAATCCTTGAGCATGTTCGGTGCGACAGCCGGCGACACGGTCTTGCGCTGTTCGGAGTGGCGCGGCTCATCCATGGCGATGAACATTGGCAGTTCGAAATCCTCGAAGCCTTCGCCGAGGGTGATGCCGCCATATTCCCAGGAAGAAGAGAAGCGCTTGTGGTCGATATCCACGTCCCGGACATCGTCATAAAGCGTCACCGACCAGTAAGGGCCAGCAAAGCTGTCCGGCGTGTAATGGACCGGGTCATTGTTGCGCATCCAGGTGAAGAAGTCCCAGTGCGCATCACGGCGCCAAAGCTCCGGGTCCAGAATGTCGAATGTCTTCATGTCGACATCTTCAGGCGATGGGATTGGCGCATCGCGGTCGAGATGAAACTCCATGAGTTTCTCGCGGCCGGTTGTCACCGGGCGCTCAAGATTGTGGGCGATTTTTGTCGCTGTATCAGCCATGTGCGTGCCTCCTGCTCTCCCGGTCTTCCGGTAAGAAATCTGTTGCGTCTTCCCTTTTGTACCACAGCGAGGATGAAAAAACTATGACGCCTGCGTCATTTTTTTACGCGTAGCGTTCCGCGCGGGCCTTCGCGATGGCAGAGTTGATAGCGGCATAGAGGGATTTTCGCTCGCCGGGTGTCAGGAAACGGCCGATAACATAGGCCTCCCTGCCATGCGCGAGCTTCAGCTCACTTGGCCGGCGCTCGGGGTAATCGAGGCTGAGACGGGCAAAGCCGGTCGGCATCCGAACCTGCTTCGGGTCGCTGCCGGGGCGTGAATGAGACAGGGAAATCGTCTCCGCCGTAATCTCGATACGGGTGGCCTGTTTGAGGTTCTGGAAGTTCTTGCGGAAGGCGAACCAGATCGCCAGGGCATCAAGGCCGAACCAGCCAAGAACAGGAAATGCGCCCATCGAAAGAAACATGATCCCGCCGACAAAGCTCATCAGGCCGACAAGCGACATGATGACGAGAAAGGCCCGGGGGCTGAGCGCCGTGTTCGGCGTCAGCGTGGCATCGAAATAGACGGTTGCGGGCGTGCCTGCCATGAGCGGAAAATAAGTCTGCAGGCGGTTGAGACAAGTTGGCGCTTGATTGGCGGGGCGCGGCATTTACACCCATCAACCCATGGCAAAGACCCCGACAAAAACGCGCAGGAAGCGCCGATCCCCGACGCTTGGCCCGGAAAAGACCGCCCGGCTCTATGCCGCGCTGGCCGATGACCGCCCGGCACCCGAGACAGAGCTCAACTATCATAATCCCTTCACGCTGGTCGTTGCTGTGGCTCTATCGGCGCAGGCCACCGATGTCGGCGTCAACAGGGCGACGAAGAAGCTGTTCGAGATCGCCGATACGCCGCAGAAGATGCTGGACCTCGGCGAGGAGGGCGTTGCCAGACACATCAAGACGATCGGCCTCTGGCGCAACAAGGCAAAGAACGTGATCGCGCTGTCCCAAATGCTGATCGACGCGTTCGACGGCGAGGTGCCGCAGACGCGTGATGAGCTGACGCAGCTACCGGGGGTCGGGCGCAAGACGGCCAATGTCGTGCTGAACGAAGCATTCGGGCACGAGACCATCGCCGTCGATACGCACATCTTCAGGGTCTCGAACCGCACCGGTCTCGCGCCGGGCAAGACACCCGATGAGGTGGAAGACCAGCTCGAACGCGTCACGCCGCCCGAGTTCAAGAAGGGTGCGCATCACTGGCTGATCCTGCACGGGCGCTACACCTGCGTGGCACGTAAGCCGAAATGCTGGATGTGTTCGATCAACGATATCTGCAAGTTCAAGAACAAGACCCCGGATCCCGCGCGTACGGAAGCCGATCTGGGGCCGAAGGGCGGATAGGCCATCGGGAAGGCACCGCCCGCGCTCGTCCTTCGACTTCGCTCAGGATGAGCGCGTCTAGCCTTGCAGTGCACCGAGTCTGTTGGATGCGACCGCGAAAAAGCTGATCCTGAGCGACGTCGAAGGACGAGCTTCTGGCGTGTCTTTCTAACGCGGCGCGCGTTTGGCGAGGATGCGCTGCAATGTCCGCCGGTGCATGTTCAGACGTCTGGCCGTCTCAGACACATTGTGATTGCAGAGCTCATAGACGCGCTGGATGTGTTCCCAGCGGACGCGGTCTGCCGACATCGGATTTTCCGGTGGCTCTGGGAGGGTGTCGCCCTTGTTGACCAGCGCGCGGATGATATCTTCGACCTCTGCGGGCTTGGCGAGATAGTCGGCGGCGCCTGCTTTGACAGCCGCAACGGCGGTCGCAATGGCGCCGTAGCCGGTCAGGATGACGGCGCGCGCGTCCGGGCGGTACTGATGCAGGGTTTCGACAACATCGAGGCCCGATCCGTCTTCAAGACGAAGATCCAGCACCGCGAAAGCGGGTGGGTTCATCCGGGCGACGTCTTTCGCCTCTGATGTGGTCGAGACAGCCGACACGAGGAAGCCGCGCTGCGTCAGGGCGCGCGCGAGCCGCTGCAAGAAGGGACCGTCATCATCCAGTACAAGACAGGTGCGGTCCTCGACGTCCTTCAGGGCATCATGAAGTTTGACGGTAACGTTATAGTCCATGCTCAAGTCTCCAATGATGAGCTATTTATCTGCATCCGGTCCGATTCCAAGCTTTCTAGTGCCTTTCTTGGCCAGACCGCCTGCACAATTGCCCCATTTCTTGGTGGAGTCCTGTTGCGTGTGGCAATTCGCCCACCGGTCCGCTCGATCAAAGTCTTCGCGATGAAGAAGCCGAGCCCCATGTCGCCGCCGTGCAAATGTGCCTCGCCGCGCTGGGACACATAGGGCTCACCAAGCTTGGGCATGACATCTGGCGCAAAGCCCGGGCCATCATCGCTGACGGTGACCATGAACTGCTTGTCGGTCCAGCTGGCAACGGTCTTCACCTGGCTGTCTGCGAAGCTCACCGCGTTCTCGATGAAGGCGCCGAGCGCGTGAAGCACTTCGGGGCTGCGCCGTATAAGCGGAACACGCGCCTCTCCATTTTCACCGGCAGACCAGGTGACGTTGAGCGCGACGCCGAGGCCCTTGAACGGGGCAGCGGCCTCTTCGACCAGGCTGGATAGCGGCATATTGGCGTGGACGATATCCTGCGCCTCGCGGGACCGGCTGAGCTGGCCGAGGATGTCACGGCAGCGATCGGCCTGTTCCGCGATCAGGCGGATATCGTCGAAATAGGGATTGGTCTCTTCGAAGTCTCTTGCGAGTTCCTTGGCGACGAGATGGATCGTGGCGAGCGGGGTGCCGAGCTCGTGCGCGGTCATAGCGGACATGGCGCCCAGCGCAGAAAGCTTCTGCTCACGCGCCATGACGACGGAAGCCGCATCCATGGCGCGCACGAGGCGGGCCTCATCCTCGCTGAGGCGTACCGACGAAATGGCAAAGAAGAGAATACCAAGCAAGAAGGCGGCGAAATGGCCCCACTCGAAAAGGGGTGGCAGGTCGAGGCTATCGCCTGGTCGCCATGGTAGATCAAAGGCAAGCACCGGCATGAGGGCCGCGAGCGCGATGGCGACCATGGCGATAATCGCGGAATAGCGTGGCCGCAAACTGGTCGCGGCGACGGTGACGGGCGCCAGAAGAAAAAGGAGAAACGGGTTGGACAACCCGCCTGTCAGGCCAATCAGCAAGGCAAGCTGGACCGTGTCGAATGTGAGCTGAAGCGCCGCTTCCCAGCCTTTGAGGAGGACCTGGTCGCGCATGGCGAAGGAAAGAAAGACATTGAGCCAGGCTGACGCCGCAATAACTGTCAGGCAGAGCGCGAGCGGCAGATCAAAGCCAAGGCCAAACTGTACGAAGAGAACGGCCGCTGTCTGGCCCGCCACGGCAAGCCAGCGCAGGGTGACGAGAGTGCGCAGCCGGGCACGGCCGCGGGCGGCATCGACCCCGGCAAGACCAGTCGGCAGCAGGCTGTAGAGCGCCTGTTCGATGCCTTCGCGAGAGGCGTGTGTATCGTCCATCTTGTTCTCCGCACCGTTTCTGGCGTGCGACATCGTTGCGATGTACCAGTGTCTTGATACATCTGACTGCTCACAGCATACGTAGTCGCATGCGCATTAGATCGACAATTGTCTTTGCAAGTTTCCTTCTCGCCGCCTGCGGCAGTGCAAGCGACGAGACCCAGACCGCCCAAACAGCCCAGACTGGCGAAAAGGTCAGTGCCGGCGGCCCCGTCGCCGGCTGTACCTCCCGCGCCTATGACGAGATTGGTGGCCCGTTCGAGCTGACCATGCACACGGGTGAGCGGGTGACAGAGCAGGACTTCATGGGCAAGCCAACGCTTGTCTATTTCGGTTTTACCTATTGCCCGGACATCTGCCCCGGCACGCTGGTCGCGATCAATAATGCTTATGAGCGACTGCCCGAAGGCATGGAGCACCCGCAGACATTGCTGATCAGTGTCGATCCAGAGCGCGACACGCCGGAGGCGCTTGCCGACTATGTCTCAAGCAATGCCTTTCCTGACGGGCTGGTCGGCCTGACGGGCACACCTGAAGAGATTGAGGCGGTCGCAAATGAATTCAGCGCAGCTTTCAACCGGGTCGAAACCCCCGAAAGCGTTGCCGACTACACGATGGATCATACCTCGCTAATCTATGTGATGGGCCCGGACTGGAAGCTGAAGACCTTCTTCTCCGAGACGATCAGCAACCCCGATGACATGGCATCCTGCCTGGCGACGATAATCGGCTAGGAACTGATCAATTGCATTCACCGGACGGGGGGCCTATGTTGCGCTGCAACATGAGGAAGGTGATTTTGTGCTTTATTCCCTGGTAGAGATGAACCGCGCGGCCATGGCGCCGATGCGGCTGCAGGCCAAGGCGGCCGCAGCATTCTGGACGTCCTCGATCAATCCGGCCCGCGACAGTCAGATGGGGCGCTCCATCGCCGCCGCGGCCAGTGTCTTTGAGCGGGCGACCCGCTATTATGGCAAGCCTGAATGGCAGATCCCGTCGACGGAAATCGAAGGGAAAACGCACATGGTCACGCCGGTAACGGCCTGGTCCTCGCCCTGGTGCCAGCTGGTGCATTTCGAAACGGCAGGCGCGCCTGAAAATCGCCCGGATATCATTATCGTGGCGCCGCTGTCGGGCCACTATGCGACGCTCCTGCGTGGCACGGTCGAAGCTTTCCTGCCGACGCACAATGTCTACATCACCGACTGGACCGATGCGCGCATGGCGCCGGTCTGGTTTGGCCGGTTCGATCTCGATGATTATATCGATCATATCCGTGACATGCTGGGCTTCCTTGGCGCAGGCGCGCATGTCCTTGCTGTCTGCCAGCCCGGCCCGCCCGTGCTTGCTGCGATCTCGATGATGGCAGAGGACGGGGCTGAGGCGATGCCGGCCACGATGACCTTCATGGGGTCCCCCATCGATGCGCGGCGCTCGCCGACCGTTCCGAATGTTCTGGCCGAAGAGCGCAGCCTCGACTGGTTCCGATCCAAGATGATCCACACCGTCCCGCTGCCATGGGCAGGGGCTGGCCGCCGGGTCTATCCGGGTTTTGTGCAGCTCAGTTCGTTCATGCACATGAACTGGGACCGGCACGTCGATGCGCATAACCGCTTCTTCGCGCATCTGGTCGAAGGCGACGAAGACAGCGCCGACAGGCACGAGACATTCTATGACGAATACCTCTCGGTGCTGGACCTCACCGAGGAATTTTACATCCAGACGATCGAACGGGTTTTCCAGAAGGCGCTGCTGGCCAAGGGCGAGTATCGCTACCGCGATGAGCGCCGCGTGCGCCCGGAAGCGATCAGCTCGGTTGGCCTGATGACGGTTGAGGGCGAGCTCGATGATATTTCGGGCATTGGCCAGACGCAGGCGGCCCATGACCTCTGCACCAACATCCCGGACAAGCTGAAAGAAGACTACGTCCAGCCGGGCGTCGGCCATTACGGCGTCTTCAACGGCTCAAAATTCCGCAACCAGATCGTGCCACGGGTCATCAAGTTTCAGGCGCACGTCGCGAAGGCGGGCTAGAGCCGAGTTTCGACGGTTCATCCTTCGACTTCGCTCAGGATGAGGGTTCGCTTGAAAGCATCGCTCCAAAAGACCTCACCCTGAGCGAAGTCGAGGGGGGGTGAGCCCGGGCGCGCAAACGCGGAGCTAGAACTTCACGCCGCCTGCCGCGATCTTCTTGTAGGTTTCTGGCGTGACCAGCTCATACTTTCCTGTTTCAGGGTCGGCATACCAGACTTTCTCGCCGGTCGTTTCCGGGTCGAAGCCGGCCTTCACGAGATCGCTTTTGCGGTACTTGAACGTGCTGGTCGTGGTCGCTTCCTGTTGTTCGCGAATGAACACAGGCACGGCGTATTTCGGCAGGCGGGAGGAGAGCTGGTCGAGCACATCCTTGTAGTCGAGATAGCCGCTCGTTGTGATGGAGGCCATGCCTGCCTTGCCATCGGTGCCCGGGATCGGAACGCCGTAGACATTGGCCGTCTCGACACCTGGCACCCCGGCCAGCGCGTCGGCGACCTCATTGGTCGAGACGTTCTCGCCTTTCCAGCGATAGGTATCGCCCAGCCGGTCGACAAAATAGATGTAGCCATGGTCGCCCTGGCGCATCAGGTCGCCCGTGCGGAACCAGGCATCGCCCTCTTCGAACACATCGCGCAGGATCTTGGCGTCAGACGCTCGCTTGTCGTGATAGCCCTCAAACCGGGTCGTTATGTCATTGCCGATACGCCCAAGGGCCTCGCCTGTTTCTCCGCGACCCGTGCGCAGGCAGCGGCCTTCATCATCGCGCAGCGGCGTTTCGGTTTCCGGGTCGACCTTCACGAAGGCGATATGGTCGAAATACTTTGCGGCATAAGGCGGGATGCGTCCACAGGCCCCCGTCTCGCCGTCGAAATTCATCAGCTTCACATTGCCTTCGGTCGAGCCATAGAACTCGATCATCGTGTCGATGTTGAACCGCGACTTGAACTTGTCCCAGATTTCCGGGCGAAGGCCATTGCCGAACCCCTTGCGGACCTTGTGCTTGCGCTCCTTGGCATGTGCAGGCTGGTTCAGCAGGTAGCGACAGAGCTCTCCGATATAGACGATGGTGGTTACGCGGAAGTCGGCACAATCATTCCAGAAGCGGCTGGCCGAGAATTTCTCGCGCAGCAGGACCGAGGCGCCTGTATAGAGCGCGATGCCGACAGCGCAGAGGCCGCCCGTGCCGTGATAGAGCGGCAGGGTAATATAGACCCGGTCCTTTTCGCCCATATTCAGCGGGGAGATGAAGCTGCGCATCATGTTGCGCACGCGCGCAATCGACATCTTAGCGGCCTTGGGCAGGCCTGTCGTGCCGGAGGTGTAGAAGTAAAAGCCGATATCGGCATTGGTAAGGTGTGCGCGGTGGCTGCGATCAGGGCGCCCGCACGACTGGCCAGCCAGTTCAGGACCGAGCGGCGTGCCGACCTCGCCGCCAAGCGTCCAGACCGGCTGGCGGATTTGCACCATCTCCAGCGACCGCATCGCAGCGTCCTGCTGGGCGCCGGTAATGATCAGCCTTGGCTCAACCGTTTTCAGCGAGTGGACCAGCGCGTCACCGGTCAGATTGGCGTTCACCAGCGCTGTCACGGCCCCAATCTTCGAAAGCCCATACCAGATCGCGACATAGTCCGGCCGGTTCTCCATGAAGAGTGCGACCGTGTCGCCTGGCTTCAATCCCTGCCCAAGGGCCCAATGGGCGACCCGGTTGGCCTGCTCGTCCAGTTCACCATAGCTGGTCGTGCGCCCTTCAAAGATGAAAGCGAGATTTTCGCGATAGGAATCGACAGCCGCTTCAAGGTCATCTGCCAGAAGGTCGGTCGATTCATTCGTAATAGGGTCCAGCCATTTCTTCGCCCGCAACAGGATGCGCACGGTTTTGGCTTCACGCCGAATAGATTTGATCAGTTCCATCACCATCAAGGCCCTTGCCTCTGGCGCGTCAGGGTGCAGTCTTTGTTTGCTGCTTATGGCCCGCGCGCCTGTTTTCAGTCACCAGTGACAGTGATAGACGCGGCTTGGTTAAGGCCTGATGGGAAAGAAGATCGAATATGACGGA
The DNA here is from genome assembly GCF_000376805.1 of Henriciella marina DSM 19595. NCBI lineage: Bacteria > Pseudomonadati > Pseudomonadota > Alphaproteobacteria > Hyphomonadales > Hyphomonadaceae > Henriciella > Henriciella marina. Next base: position 2,688,059 of record NZ_AQXT01000002.1, read on the forward strand.
TGCTGTTTCCGGTTTGTTAGACCTCCTCGATGTCGAGCGACTGGAGGTGGACCTTTTCAGGGGCTTTACGCCCGACGATGAAGCCGACCGGCCGCGCGTCTATGGCGGACAGGTCATCGCGCAGGCGCTGGCCTCGGCCTATCGCACGGTTGGCGATGATCGCCACTGTCATTCCCTGCACGCCTATTTTATCAGGCCCGGCGATCCGAAAATTCCGATCGTCTATGAAGTCGACCGCTCGCGTGATGGCGGCAGCTTCACGACCCGCCGTGTCGTCGCGATCCAGCACGGCCAGCAGATCCTCAACATGACTGCGTCCTTCCACGTCCATGAAGATGGCTGGGATCACCAGCACGATATGCCGGACGTCAAACAGCCTGATGAGCTGATGTCCCGCCAGCAGCTTGCCGAACAGTTCAAGGACAAGATTTCAGATGACCAGCTGAAGCACTGGATGCGTCCCCAGCCCTTCGAGATGAAGGAAATCAGCGGTCTCAACCCGTTCAATCCAAAGCCGAAATCGGATGTGAACCATGTCTGGTTCCGCACCGACGGCAAGGTCGACGCCTCTCCGGCCATGCATCACTGCCTTGTCGCCTGGGCAAGTGACATGAACCTTCTCGGCTCCAGCTTGCGCCCCCACGGCCTGCACTGGATCAACAAGGACCTGATGACCGCCAGCCTCGATCACGCCATCTGGTTTCACGCCCCTGTGCGCGCCGATGAGTGGCTGCTCTATGCGATGGACAGTCCGAAAGCCGGCAATGGCCGCAGCTTCAACCGCGGCAATATCTTTACCCAGGACGGCCAGCTTGTTGCCTCAACTGTGCAGGAAGGCCTGATGCGCAAGCTTAAACCGCGCAAGAAGGATTGATGCGGCGCGCCTGACGCCCTAGCAGCGGGCGAATGCTGACGATTGACAATCTTACTTACCGAATTCAGGGCCGCACGCTTCTCGAGGACGCGTCGGCGACGCTGGCGGCTGGCTGGAAAGTTGGCCTCATCGGCCGCAACGGGACGGGCAAGTCCACGCTGCTGCGTCTGATCCGCGAGTCCGGCGATGAGTTCGACAGCGCCATCCGGATTGGCAAGGCCGCGCGCCTCGGCTGGGTCGCGCAGGAGGTCGAAGCCTCCGACCGCACCATCCTGTCCGAAACGCTGAGCGCGCATACCGAACTTGCGCAGCTCATGCATGACTCAGAGACGGTCACTGATCCACAGGAGCTTGCGAACGTCTATGAGCGGCTGACGGCCATCGATGGCTGGTCAGGCGAGGCACGTGCCGCCTCTATCCTTACAGGGCTTGGCTTCACGCAATCAGATCTGACGCGCGCCTGCCGGGAGTTTTCCGGCGGCTGGCGGATGCGCGCCGCGCTCGCTGGCGTTCTCTTTGCTGAGCCAGACCTCCTCCTGCTCGATGAGCCGACCAACTATCTCGACCTCGAGGGCGCGGCCTGGCTTGAGAGCTATCTCAAACAGTATCCGCACACCGTCCTTCTGGTCAGCCATGACCGCGAGCTTCTGAACAATGCCGTGACGCATACGCTGGCGCTCGAGAGCCAAAAGCTCACCGTGCACCCCGGCAATTACGATAGCTGGCAGAAAAAGCGCGCTGAACAGCTGTCCCAGCTCGAAGCCCAGAAGGCCAAGCAGGACAAGGACCGCGCCCACCTTCAAAGCTTCGTCGACCGGTTCCGTGCCAAGGCCTCAAAGGCGACGCAGGCCCAGTCCCGCATCAAGATGCTGGAGAAGATGCAGGAAGTCGTCATCCCGCTGTCAGAGCGCACGCACCCTTTCGAATTTCCTGCGCCCGACCAGCTCGCCTCGCCGCTCTTTGTTCTGGATGAGGCTGACCTTGGCTATGCCGAGGACAATCCGGTCCTGCGCGGTGTGCATCTGCGCGTCGACAATGATGACCGGATCGCCATTGTCGGGGCGAACGGGCAGGGCAAGTCGACGCTGGTAAAGTCTATCGCGGGCCGTCTCGGCCTGATCGATGGCAACCGGGTTGCCGCGCCCAAGGTCGAAGTCGGCTATTTCAGCCAAGACCAGCTCGATGAGCTGAGCATCGGCGACACCGCGCTCGACCATGTCCGGCGCCTGCGCCCCACGGCGACCGATGGACAGGTTCGGTCTATCGTCGCCAATATCGGCTTCAACCGGGACAAGGCTGAAACCAAGGTCGAAAAGCTTTCGGGTGGTGAAAAAGTCCGCCTCCTGCTTGGCCTGATGGCGCTGAAGTCGCCGCACATCATGATCCTGGACGAACCGACCAGCCACCTCGACATCGACAGCCGCGAAGCGCTCATTCATGCGCTGAATGACTATGAAGGGGCCGTCCTTCTCATCACGCACGATGTCTATCTCGCCGAAGCAACGGCTGACCGGCTCTGGCTGGTCAATGAGGGGCGTGCCGCCCCTTATGATGGCGATCTTTCCGACTATCGCGCGCTTGTGCTGCAGGCTGATCGCTCGACCGACAAGCAGGCGTCTAAGCAGGCTGAACCGGCAGCACCCGCGGCCCCCAAAAAGTCCGACAGCGAGATACGCCGCGCGACCGCTGACATCCGCAAGCGCATCTCGGCGGCTGAGCGAGAGCTCGACAAGATCCGCAAGGAGCTTGCGGCCGCCGACGCCAAGCTTGCCGATGCCAGTCTCTATGACACTGACCCGCAGAAGGCGATTGAGTTGGGCAAGACGCGCGATCGGCTGACAAGGGCGCTCGAAAAGGCCGAAGAGGGCTGGCTTGAGGCGAGCGAAGCCTATGAGGTCGCTGCCAGCGCCTGAAGGTCATAATTCGGCCACGCCGTGCAGGCCTGTTCTGAACTTGGAGTCTTTTCTCATCGGGCGATGCTCCGTACCCTGTTTCATCATGGCGGTCAGACCCGTCTCAATGCCGCCAGAAGGGCCCAGACATTGCGCAGATTAGCAAAAGCGCCGGCTGCATTATGCGCGTCATTGTTCGTGGCGTTCGCTGCGCCCGGCTGCGATGTCGCCTTGCCCGAAGCAAGCGGTGACTATTGCCGCTCCATCACCTTCCGGTCCCTGCCTTATACGGTTTGCAGCTTCCGCGCCGACCGCGACGATATCCGCCTTTTCTATGCCAATGAGGAAGGCGCCCAGTACCTTCAGTTCGATACGCTTGTCGCGGATCTCGAAGCGCGCGGCGAGACGCTGGTCTTTGCCATGAATGGTGGCATGTATCATGAGGATCGCCAGCCCGTCGGGTATCTGCGCGCCGAGGATGGAGACCGCGCCAGCGTGAACACGAATGAAGGTCCGGGCAATTTCCACATGAAGCCGAACGGCGTCTTCTGGCTGGATGGTGCACGGGCAGGCATCTCCGTGTCCGAGGCCTATCTTGAAGACGGGCGCGAGCCTGATTTCGCCACCCAGTCGGGGCCTATGCTGGTGATTGATGGCGAGATCCATCCGACCATCAATCCGGACGGGACCTCGCGCAAGCGCCGCAACGGTGTCGGCGTCAGCGAAGACGGTCGCACGGTCTATTTCGCGATTTCAGATACGCTGGTGACATTCCACGATTTCGCCAGCCTCTTCCGCGACCGGCTGGAAACACCTGACGCGCTATTCCTCGATGGGCAGGTGTCGCGCATCTACGCGCCCGCCATGGGACGCGATGAGCAGGGCATGGATATGGGGCCTATTGTCGGCGTGGTGGAATGAAGACGATCACGCTGTCAAATGAGCGCCGCGCCGCGCTGATTGCCGAACTTCAGAGCCTGTTCTCAACCCAGTTCGATGAAACGCTGAGCGACTTTCGCGCCGGTGAGGTTCTCGATGCCATGCTGAAGACCCTCGCCCCAACCGTCTATAATCAGGCGGTGGAGGATGTCAGGGCGCATTTCCAGGGCAAGCTCGACGATCTCTCAGGCGAGGTTTACGTCCAGCCAGAAAAATAAATATGTAACGTTGACGTTACATATCGAGACTGTCATATGTCACCTTCGCGTTACATCAGTGGAGAGTGAGATGGAAGACGAAGTCGATAAATATTCGAAAAAACGGCGCCGTCTTCTGGTCGCAATGGCCTGTGCTTTCATTGTCTGGCAGCTGTTTGGCTTCGGGATCTTCGATGATTTTGCAGGCGGCGACAGACGCTATACTGGCCTCATTTCCATCCTGGCCTTCGCCGTCTGGATATTTGCGCTGGCGCGCCTTTTGTGGGGCAAGGGAATTCGCGGGGCCTCACCCGGCGCGCAGCTCGCCCTCAATGACGAATTGGTCAAAGCCAACAGGGGCAGGGCGTTCACCTTCGGCTATGGCGCGACGCTTGTCGCGGCCGGCATCGTCTTCGCCGTCTCACTGTTCTTTGAGATCCATGCGACTGAGGCGGCCCAGCTTATCCTGGTGACAGGGGTTGTCGCGCCCATGTTCGCATTTGCGCGCCTGGAGGGTCAGGGTGCCTGACCATCCCGATCTTGTCTCATTCCTGAAGGATTACAGGACATCTGCCGGTCTGACGCAGGCAGAACTGGCCGCCCGTGTCTCGGTCAGCCGCAAGACCATCAATACAATTGAAAACGGTGTTTTCGCCCCGACAGCCGTTCTCGCCCTTCGACTGGCGAGAGCGCTCGACTGCCGGGTCGAGGATCTTTTCAGCTTGCGCGACTAGTAGTCGTTGTCGTCGCCATCCAGCGCTTCTTCGGTTCCGCGGGCGATGTCGCTCGCCGCTTCGCTAGTTTCGTCAGCCGCTGCACCAAGGAGGGCGTCCATGCGCTCACCAGCACCTTCGAAAGAGCCTTCGGCAATGCGGAAGTAGAGAAGGATAATCAGGAAAATAGCGGCGATCAGGACGATGAGTCCGGAAAGAAATCTGCCCATAGTGTAGCCCTCGCGAGTTGGATTGCCCACAGCCACCCGCTGTCGGCTTCATTCCACACCCTAACCCTTTATTAACGTTATAGTTCCGGCGCGCAAGCTTGGACTTTGACACGCCCGGTACACTTTCGCTTCAATACTTATGAAAAGTTCCGTTTTTGAAAGGACCGATCCATGGCAAACCTCACCCTCTATGGCCTGAAGAATTGCGATACCTGCAAGAAGGCGATGAGCGCACTCGACGCCGATGGCCACGATATCACCATGGTCGACATCCGCGCGGACGCCAACCTTGAGCAGAAAGTGCCGATGTGGCTCGAGGCGGTCGGGCCGGACCAGCTGGTCAACAAACGGTCGACCACCTGGCGCGGTCTCTCGACCGAGGAAAAATCAGAGGTCGAACAGGGCAAGGCGAAAGACCTGCTCGTCGCCAATCCGACGCTGATCAAGCGCCCGGTAATAGAGACAGGTGCAGACGTCTATGTTGGCTGGACCAAAGATGTTCAGGCTGTCTTCTAGCGGTCTGCCTGCGTCAGGTCAGCGCGAACCAGAGGCAGCTTCCACCGGTTGCCAGCATGACGAGCAGCGTCAGGAGCGTGCCCCACATCCGGCCCGGGCTGCCGCCGCTTGAATTGCTGAGCCCGACCGCGTGCAGGATGCGGCCGAGCAGGAAGGCTGCGCCAAGCACGTGGATCAGCCAGACTGGGGCGGCAAGTGCGCCTAGACCAAGAAGACCGATAAGCGTGACCGGCACATCTTCGACCGCATTGCCTTGCGCCCGTTGTGCGCGCTGCAGCCGCTCATTTGCGCCGTCGCCGAACATGACTTTTTCGGATGACCTGACGCGGCCGACAAGGCCCTTCAGGACGATGAAAAGAATAATGAACAGGCCAGTGTAAAGAACTGACGTTTGAATAGGCGTCATCTGTTTGCCTCCCTCGAAGCAGGTTTTCGCCTATCTCCGGCCTGAGAGCCCGCAAGGTCAAGAAAATTAACGGTTGGAAGCGGGTAATTCGCCTTTGGAGCGCAATTGTTTGGGAACGAGAGGCCCCGAGGCTTCGTTGAGTCCCCGTAATCATTCGAAGGAGATAAACGATGAAGAAGCTTCTAACAGCTCTCGCAACAACCACGATCCTCGCCAGTGCGCCGGCTTTTGCCGACAATCACATGGAAACGGACCATAGCGCCGACGCCGAAGCCGAGATGGAAACCTCGGCAGAGATGGACATGGATGTCGAAGAAACCGACACGTCCACAAGCCCGACGCCGCCAAAGACGGACGTACAGGCCGACGCCGAAGCCGACATGAACACGGACGTCCAGGTCGATACGACACCTGCGCCAACGCCGGTTCCAGGCACGACCACCACCACGACAACGACCGGTGATATGGGTGTGGAAACGGACACCATGGACGCCGATACGGCGACGATGGAAAACGATGCCATGAGCGATGAGATGGAAACGACCACCACCGCACCGGCCGCGACGACGACGACCACAACCGCGCCGGCAACAACGTCGACCACCACGCCAGAGACGACGACAACGACAACGCCGGCAACTACCACCACGATGGATACGGAAACCGACGAAATGTCGGGTGACCTGTCCGATGAGGAAGTCGAAACCGAAGACTTCGTGCGTGAAACCACTGCCGCCACGCCAAGCAACAAGCTGAACACGTCGATGGCGGTCCAGCTCTTCCTGTCGATGGACACGGACGGCTCCGGTAACGTTTCGCAAGCCGAGTGGAACAACTGGCAGAACACGTCGAGCAACAGCGATGGCCTGTTTGCCAAGTACGACGCCGATAGCGATGGCGACATCGAGCTTAGCGAGTACATGCGCACCTACGACGCTTCGTAAGCTGATCTGACTTGAACGATAGAAAGCCCGCCGCAATGGCGGGCTTTTTTTATGCGGGTCCTCATTGCGCCCGCGGCCCGGCCCGGGCGATAGGGAAACCATGCTGATTGCCTTCAACAAGCCCTATGGCGTGCTCTCGCAATTTACCGACAAGGGAAACGCGGGCAGCGGACGCCAGACCCTCTCGGACTTCATCGACATGCCGCGCGTCTATCCCGCAGGCCGCCTCGACCGCGACAGCGAAGGCCTGTTGCTCCTGACCGATGACGGCCGTCTGCAGGCGCGGATCGCCGACCCCAGGCACAAGATGGAAAAGACCTATTGGGCGCAGGTTGAGGGCGTGCCGGATGATGCCTCCCTGGCGGTCTTCCGGTCAGGTCTCGACCTCAAGGATGGCCGAACCCGGCCTGCCACGATCCGCCGGCTCGATGACCCGCCTGCCGTCTGGGAGCGGGATCCGCCCATTCGCTACCGGAAGTCCGTGCCGGATAGCTGGCTGGAGATCGGCCTTCGAGAGGGCAAGAACCGCCAGGTCCGGCGCATGACGGCCGCCATCGGTCATCCAACACTGCGGCTCATCCGCCACGGGGTCGGACGCTGGACGCTGGATGGCCTCGCTCCCGGCACCTGGCAGGAAGTCTCCGTTTAGCCCCGGCAAGGAGGGTCCTGGCACTCTCAGGATCTGCGATATTTCACGTCATAACCCGGCAGGGTGATGCGCGGTGGAATCCGGCCTGATCTACTGTAGCGACAGCAGTTCAGGGAGGGCTTCGTGCTCAAGTATTTCATTATCGTTCCACTCGCCGGTCTCGCGACGACGGCATGCTCCACCACCACGTCGCTCGGCGGGTCGCAGCAGCTGACGCCGCTTCTCGTCGCCAACCAGCCCAGCGATTCCAGTATGACCTGCGATGAGATAAGCACCGAGATCGCGGACATGGAGCTGCTCATGCTGCAGTCCAATCAGAATGCCCGCAACGCCGAAACCTCCGGTGCCACGGCGAACGCCGCAGCAGGCATGGCCACCAATGCCGCCCTTTACAGCGGCGCGCTCGGGCGGGTCCCGGGCCTTGGATTTGCGGCCAATGCAGCAGGCAGCATGGCACAGCAAAACGCGCAGGCCGAAGCAGAGCGCCAGGCCGAGAATGCCCGTACCGCAGAACTTCGCCGATCAGCGCTGACGGGGATCTATGCCGGCAAGGGCTGCTAGGCGGTTTCTGCCTCGACCGGGACTGACGCGTTGCCAATGACGTCCAATATGAAATTGGCGACGCGTTCGGGCCTTTGATAAAGCATGATGGCGCCGGCGCCGGGTTCGGTTTCGAACCGGGCGCCGCGCAGCCCAGACACGAATGTCCGCACCGCGTCCGGATCAAGGATGGAGCATTCCTCCGGCTGTAGCCAGAATTGCGGGCAGGTGGCCGCCAATGCGTCTGCGGTCCAGTCAGAATGCTTTGACGCCTCGTCCAGGAAGAACGGAATGCCGTCCTGCTCGCAGGCGTGGAATGTGCCCTGGGCATGTAACTCCATGACGCCCGGCATCTTGAGGGCACGCATGTCCCAGTCAGACTTGGTGTACCGGTCGACAAGGAATTCGCGGATGCCCTTTTTGCGGAAACTGCGAATAGCCAGCAGCTTGGTCATCTTCAGGATCGCCGGGGCATGGCGAGTGGCCATCGCGGCAAACCGCACCCGCCTGTCCATGCTGGCATAATGGGTCTCGTTCAGCGGGATGCCGCCATTGATCAGGATCAGCGATTTTGCGCGCGGCCCCAGCGCATTGGCGATCCGGAAGGCGTGGCTGGTGCCCAGCTGATGGCCGACGACATGAACCTCGCCCGCATCTTCGGCCTCCAGCACAGCTAGCGCATCTTCAATGGCTGCGCTCTCAAATCCTGCCTCCGTCTTCGGCGGAGAGGTATAGCCATAGCCCGGCCGGGAGGGCGCCAGAAGGCTGACATCTGCCGCCTCCAGCCGGGCAAGAAACGCCGGCGCAAAGAAGGGGCCCTGTATAAGCGCATGCGAAAAGAGGACCGTCGCGCGGCTGCCGGGGTGGCCATGCCTGTAATAGGAAAGCTTGCGCCCCTCGCGCATGATCTGGTGCAGATTGGCGACCGGTGTCGTCCAGTGAGAGAGGCTCGGCGCGCCGCTGTCCGGCATCTTGCGCAAGAGGTAGGCAATGCTCGCCGCCAGCCGGGCCACGTCGGTCATGCGTACGCAGCCGGTTTTCCTGAGGATGGATTTGGCCTGCGCTTTCACCGTTTCGGGCGAGCGTCCCCGGTCGGTCGCAATCTCGCGCGGCTTCCTGTTCTCCAGATGCCCCTGCAGGACTTCTGTCTCGGACTCGGTAAGGCCAAGCGCCCGGCCAAGCCGTGTGATCAGCCCGTCCGACCAGTGGACGAAAGACAGGGAGATCCGCGCCTCGCTGTCTTCACCTGCGGGCGGCTGGACCAACGCCAGACAGGGCTTTGGTTCGTCGGCCTCCACCGTCGCGAGTATGATCCGCTCATCGGACCCCGGCGCAGACAGGCATTCGGAAATTTGCGCCAGCGCCTCACGGTCCAGCGGCAGATCATCCAGCGCCAGCGGCAGGCTGCAGCCAAGCAGCGCGATGGCCGCGGCATTCCCATGAACCCGGTCGCTGCCAGGCATGATTGTCAGGACACTGTGATAATGCGCATCGGTCTCGGCGTCCTGGCGCTCGGCGCGAAGGGCGACATCGAAAATCCGCTCCAGCCGCCGCGTATGGTCGTCCAATACGTCCGACTGAAAGGTGACGACATCATCGGGGACTTTCCCTGTTTCAGGGTCGGCGCAGAAGAAATCATGCGCGGCATCCAGAAAGGATTCAAAGCCGGTGCTCTCGAGCGGCACCTCATAGGCGCGTCCCAGCAGCTCGAAGTATCGCGCTTGCGATGTCGTGTCAGCCATTTGTCCCCACAAGTCAGGCCTCTTACTCATGATGCTGCTGCCCGGCGCGCGAAGGCAAGCGGTATTGCGTCAGCGGCCCTTGTTTGGCGCAGCGCCCGCGCGACCTAATTGACAGATCACACAACCGACGCCCTGAAAGGAAGTCCCATGCGCCTTCTCTCCCTCCTTGCCGCCTCAACCGCCCTCTCGCTCGCTGCCCATGCTGGTGAAACGGTCGATTACACCGTCGATGGCGCGACCTATGAAGGTTACCTCGCAGAGGCAACGCGGGAGTCCAAAGGCCTCGTCATCATCATCCATGACTGGGGCGGCCTCGATGGATATGAGCAGACCCGCGCGGAGATGATCGCCGATGAGGGCTATGACGCCTTTGCCATCGATCTTTATGGCAAGGGCAATCGCCCCGACACGACCGACGCCCGCAAGGAACAGGTTGGCCTGCTTTACAATGACCGTGAGATGATGCGCGCACGTATTCTCGGCGGCATCGCACAGGCCCGCGAAGCGTCCGGCGAAACAGACGTCATCGTCATGGGCTACTGCTTCGGCGGCGGGGCCACGCTGGAGCTCGCCCGCTCAGGCGAGGGTGAGAATATCGCCGGCTACGCGACCTTCCATGGCAGCCTCGATGCCCCCGAAGGCGCAGACTATGCAGCCACGTCGGCCCCCGTCCTCATCATGCATGGCGGCGCAGATACCGGCATTCCAAACGCACTGGCCGCAGAAGCGGCCGACATGATGGAAAAGGCGGGCATCACCTATGAGGTCCAGATCTATTCCGGTGCCCCGCACGCCTGGACCGTCTTCGGCTCGGACCGCTACCAGGAACTCGCCGACACCAAGAGCTGGGATGCCTTCATGGACTTCACCGAGCGCTATCTGGACGGCGATACCGATTAGGCATTGTCGTTCGGCTTTCGGTGCATCCTGTTTGAAGTCTTCAGGAGATGGACCCCGCGAACAAGTCGCGGGGGGACGCCATATATGTGCCTGACTGAAATCCAGCAACGCTAGCCATCAAAGTTCGGCTGGCCGTTCGAGGCCGAGAGCCCACCATCGACCGGCAGGATAACGCCGCTGACAAAACCTGCGTCCGGCCCGGCGAGGAAAGCGATCACGCTCGCCACTTCTTCCGGCTCGGCGGCCCGCTTCATCGGGATGCGGTTCTTCACCATGGCGAGCTTCTCATCATCCTCGCGAATGCCTGCCGACATCTGCGTGCGCGTCACGCTGGGCGCGACCGCATTTACCCGGACGCCATCCTTGCCGAGGTCCAGCGCCATGGCCCGTGTCATATTGCTGACCGCGCCTTTGGACGTGTTGTAGCCGAACATGTGCCAGTCCCCGCCTATGCCGGAGACCGAAGACGTATTGACGATAGAGCCCTTCGACGCCTTCAGGTGCGGCACCGCTTCTGTCACGGTCTTGAAGATGCCGGTGACGTTGATCGACATCATCATTTCGAAATCCTCAAGCGAGAGATCGCCCGGCTCACCGGTTTGCGCCACGCCCGCATTGTTGACGAGGCAGTCGATGCTGCCAAACCGCGATACGGTTTCGGAGATGAGGTGAGCAACGTCATTCGAATTCGAAACGTCGCCGGCAATCACCAGCGTGCGCTCCTCAGGCAGGTCACCGGCCACACCGTCGAGCTTTTCCTTGGTGCGTCCGTTCAGGACAACATTCCAGCCATCGGCTGAAAACCGTCTGGCCGCGGCCTCACCGATACCTGAGCCTGCACCCGTTATAATGACCGTTTTTGCATCACTCATTCGATCTTGCTCCAGTATCTGCTAGAAGAGGCGGCAAGGTCTGAACGGGGAGGGGGCGACCTATGCCTTCATCAATTGCCGCGCCGAAACACGCTTCCGCGCTCGCACAGCTTCCGCCGCAAGTACGCACGGCCTTCGCGGCAGTTCCTCCGGGCGTCTGCGGCGTGTGGCTGCAGCTGCGCGCCATCATACAGGGCGTCGCAGACGAACAAGGCGGCAAAGGCGCTCTCACCGAAAGCCTGAAATGGGGTGAGCCATCCTATTCAATGCCAGGGGGCACGCCCATTCGCCTCGGCTGGAAACCGGCGACGCCCGGCACCGTCAAACTTCTGGTCCATTGCCAGACCAGCCTCGTTGCCGAGTGGCGCGCCCTCTACGCCGACACGCTTCAGTTCGAAGGCACGCGGGCTATCCTGCTCGACATCGCAAGCCCTTTGCCGCGTGAAGCGGTGGCTCACTGCATCGCCATGGCGCTGACCTATAAGCGCAGAAAATAAGGCGCCCGGTCCTTATCACCGCGGGCAGGTCTGCTACACCGTCCGCCATGTCACTTGTCGGTCTCATTGGCGGGGTCAGCCCCGAAGCCACAAAAATCTATTATGAGCTGCTGAACGCGCATGCCCGCACGCGCCATGGCGGCCAGCACTCGGCGCGCTGCGTCTTCTTCATGCTCGATTACGGCGTGATGATCGGCCACTATCATGATGAGAACTGGGAGGCCTTCAAGGCGGAGGTCGTGAAAGGTGCCGAAGCGCTCAAGGCCGCTGGCGCTGAGGCCATCGCGATTACGTCGGGCACCACCCATGTTGCCGCAGATGCCGTCGCCGAGGCGACCGGCCTTCCGGTCATCCATATGCTCGACAGCCTGTCGGAGGCCATGATGGCGTGCGGCGTTGCCAGCCCACTCCTCCTCGGCACGCCATGGGTGATGAGCGGGGATTTCTTCGCCCCTGCGCTCGCCCAGCGTTTTCCCGGCACGCCCATCATTCCGTCAACCGAAGACCGGGACATGGTTGGCCGCCTCATCTTCGAAGAACTCGTCGAAGGTGTGGTGAGGGACGCCTCCCGCGATGAACTGACGGCGATGATCGCTCGCTACGCCGATCAGGGCGCCGACGGCGTCATCCTCGGCTGCACCGAGCTCTGCATGATCCTGTCGGACGGCGATGGCCCGCTGCCGGTGTTCTCGACGACGCACATCCACGCCGAAGCCGTGAATGCGTGGATGACCGGGAAAGGCCGCGCCTAGAGCGTCTCTTTCAGAAACTCGACCGTCTTCGGCCAGTTGTCCTGCTGCGCGGCCCGGTTTGAGCGGCGTGTGCCGCCCCAGTCGAGCGGCTCGTCGGCGGTCTCCGGGTCCAGCGTCTCGGACGGCAGGCCGCCTGCGCCGTGCCCGGCCTCCGGATAGGCAAGCACCGTCACCTCGGGCCCGCCCATCGCCTCGGCCCGCGCACCGATGGCTTCAGCCATCGGACAGCTCGGCCAGAGCGCATCCAACCCGCCGCAGATGAGCAACATCGGTGCCTCGCTCTCCTCGACGGCGATCACCGCCTCTTCATGCTCGCCGACAGCCTTCAGCCCATTGGCATAGAGCGAATAGAGGCCTGTCTCATAGTCGAACGCGCCATAGGGCAGCGCGGGATAGGGCTCGCCATTCAGTGACCAGGAGGCTTCCGGCGCCCGGCCGTCAAAGTCCCAGTTGATGCCGGTCCACGAGACGCTTGAGGGGACGATTGCCACAACTGCCGCGATCTCCGGCCGGCGGCTTGCCGCGATCAGTGCCGCTTCCGCGCCCTTCGATGTGCCGAAGATGCCGATGCGTCCTGCGTCCACTTCTCCGCGCGCCAGCAGCCAGTCGAGGGCGCGGTCGAACCGTTCCAGCGGCACCATTTCAAAGTTCTGCTCTTGCCCCTCGAAGCGGTAGAAAGACATCTGCAGCACGCTGAAGCCTTCCGCGCGCAGCGCTTCTGCATCGCGCGCGACACCCTCGCTCAGTCCGCCTTCGGACCCGCCAAAGATCAGGATGGCCGGGCCGGGCGCGTCGGTGGTTGTGGCGGGATAGAAGTGTGCGATGAGGCCTGGCTCGCGCAGCCCAATGACTTCGTCCGGGATGGCCGCTCGCGCGGCTTGTGCGGCGCTCATCGGCGTCCCGGGCGCGGACTGGCAGGATGACAGGATCAGGGGCAGAGCAAGACAGGCGGCTGCGCCAAGCGGACGGAACGAAAACGGCATGGTGGGGCACTCCATCGGGCGGCATCTACGGTCGTCGCCTCGCACAGCCTGCCTCAGGCGTCCACTTGCACGCGCAAGCAATTGTGGATAGCGCCGTCCCGTCGACAGAGGAGCCCGGCCATGACTGTGCGAGAGACGATCACCATCCCAAGCCAGTTCAACGGCCCGCCCGGCAGCGGCAATGGCGGCTATTCGGCCGGGCTGCTCGCCCAGCATCTGGACGGCCCGCACACGATCCGCCTCAATGCCCCGATCCCGCTGGAAACGCCGCTGACCATCGCGCGCGACGGCGGCAACACGACCCTGCTTGCTGGCGACACGCTGATCATGACAGCACGCCCAGAGGCGCCAGGCATCGAACCGCGCCCCGCCCCGTCCTTCGAGGCCGCGAAAAAGGCCAGCGAGCACCCACGCCCCTTCGGCGCCGGTGAGCTGTCTGTCTGCTTTGTCTGCGGACGTGGCCGTGAGCCGGGCGAGGGCCTGCGCATCTTCTGCGGCCAGCTGGATGATCCGGAAACAGCGGCGACGATCTGGACGCCGCTTGACACGTTTGCCGATGAAGACGGTCTGGTCCGCCCGGAAATCATCTGGAGCGCGCTCGACTGCCCCGGTGGCTTCTCCCTGCCGGATGTCGACCGTGCCCTTCTGGGGGAGATGAACGCGCAGATCCTTGAGCGCCCGCCCGTGGGTGAGCCGCTGATCATCGCCTCATGGCGCACCGGCGGCAAAGGCCGCAAGCACACCGCAGGCACCGCGCTCTACACCAAGGACGGCACCCTCCTCGCCCATGCCGACACGCTCTGGTTCGCCGTAGATACGGCGCAGTTCGAGGCGAATGCCTAAAGCCTGCCGCTCTCATGCGGGAAGAGCTGCTTGTGACGCGCGCAGATTTTCGGCCAGAGCGTCTCAAGCTCTGGCTCCACAAGGCCAAAGACCTCGCTGAGGACGTCTGAGAGCTCGTCCGGCGTGGCCAGAGTGCGCTGCTCACTCCGCCCCGGCATCTGCGTTTCCAGCATGCGCCCGCGCAGGATGTAATAGCTCGTCCCGCGCCGGATCTTGGCGCTCAGCGTCTTGCAGAAGATGCTGTTCGGGTCGGTGATCTGCCATTGATGACGCGCGGCCAGCAGCGCCTCATCGGCCGGTTCGGGCCTGAAGTCATAGCTGAAGCTTGCGCCCGGCCCGCCCTCGAAGAGGCGCCAATAGCCATCATCGGCGCGCGCCAAAGCCATGCGGATCGGTGCATGGTTCGTCACGCCTTCCTCCAGCGGTATGGCGCTGACCTGTGAGCTGCCGAACCCGACATCGACGAGATAGTCGCGCTCCAGCCGCACCAGAAGCGCGAGATGGTTGCCCAGCGCCTCGTCGCCCATGGAGGCGCGCCGCACACCCGCGCCGAGCCGCAAGACCTCAAAGCCGATCTCAGAGAGCGCCCAGCCGAACACGGCATTCATCTCATAGCACCAGCCGCCTTTGCCGCGGGCGACGATCTCCTCATAGGCCGCCTCAAGCGACAGCGAGACTGGCCGCCCCGCATGCACATCGAGGTTCTCAAACGGCACCGCGTTCACATGCGCTGCGTGCAGCGCGTTCAGCGTCTCGAGGTCGGCCCGCACCGGACCATCATGGCCGATGCGTTTGAGATAGGCAGCAAGATCAAGCGTCATCGCGCAGAGATGCAGGAGCGTGGCAAGCCAGGCAAGCCACGCCTTCACGGTGACGCCGATCTAGGTATTGTCCGCTATTTCGCGAAGCGGCCGAAGGGTGCAGGATACGCGCATGACCGAGCACCACATCATCCTGCTTCTTGGCGTCTATCTTGTTGGCGGTGGCTCCACGCTCCTCCTCAATCCAGGCCGGGTGACCACGATTGTCGACAGCATGGATAAGGTGCCCTTCGCGACCTATGTCACGGGGGCAGCCATGGGCGTAGCCGGGGCCGCAATCCTCCTCACCTACCACGACTTTTCGACCTTCGCCCGGGGTCTGGCCACCTTGGTCGGCGGGGGCATCCTGCTGGAAGGCTGGCTCATGATGGCCATGCCCAAGACGCTGATGTCGATGGCGAAGCCCTTCTATCGCGGCGATAGGCTGACGCGCGGCATGGGGTTGGTCATCATCCTTCTTGGCATCCTCACAATCTGGTACGGGCTTTCAGCCTGAACCTCTGCGGGCCGCAGCGCCTTTTGCGCTGCCGGATGTCCTGATCGCCCCCTTTCCGAACGCGCCGCTTTCCTCTACGGTCCCCCAATCCGAGGGGCGCGTCACGGAAAGCGCTGAGATCGGGCTGAAGGTTCAAGTCTGCTCATCCTGAGCGAAGTCGAAGGACGAGCAGACAGCACACCGCACCGCCTGAGCACCCTTAGAACCTGATCCGGCGGGGACTGTCCCCAACCCGGCGTAGGAACGGAGCGCGTGCGTGTCGGTATTCGAAAACCGAAATCTGGACGAGACCTTCTTCTACCGGCTGAAGCCCGGCGAGGAAGTGCTATGGTCCTATGAGAACGCGCGAGCGTCTGGCGGTTATCGTTTTGCGACTTGGGTTGGTCTCGTCGGTATTGTATTATTTACGATACTTATATGGGCAGGCTGGATTCAGGAATTTTCCTTCGAAGCTTTGAAGAGAGTTCTGGGATCGCCCTCGTTTTGGTTTATCGCACCCTTGCTATTCGGACCGGGAGTTACTTGCCTTGTCTGGTTCTTTCTCCGAACAAATCGTTTCGCTTATGCGGTGACGAACCAGCGCGTGTTCGTCATGAACAGCCTGTCGCCCATCTGCCTGAACATTTACACGCCGGATATGCTCAGGGGTCTGGTCTCTTTTGAGAAGCCCACAAAAGGCACGGGCGGAACGGTCGTTCTTGATCAATCTCCGTTCTGGCTTTGGGACCCTTTTCAGCAAAATCCGCCCCGGCTTTCCAACATCCCCGAACCCCACAAGGTCCGCGCTCTTATCGAAGCCCGCGTCCTCAATTCCGTTCCTGAAAGGACCGCAGCATGAACAAGCCCACCAACCAGTCCGCCTTCCAGACCCCGACCGTCACCACCGGTGCGCTGCCTGCCAGCCGCAAGGTTTACACCCACCCGGTGGCCGACCCGTCGCTTAGCGTCCCGCGCCGGATGATCGACCTCCACCCGTCCGCCAATGAAGAGCCAGTGCCGGTCTACGACACGTCGGGCCCATACTCCGACCCGTCGGTCACCATAGACGTCGAGGCAGGCCTTGCCCGCCCGCGCACCGACTGGGTGCTCGAACGCGGCGGCGTCGAGGAATATACTGGCCGCGATGTGCGCCCTGAGGACAATGGCGGCGTCAGCGGCAAGCATCTCGCCCGTGAGTTCCCGACCCGCCATAAGCCGCTCAAGGCGATGGACTTCGACCCGACCGGCACGCTCTCGCCCGATCCGGCGCAGACCAGTGCCGACCGCGAGGCCAACCGCAAGCCCGTTACCCAGTATGAGTTCGCCCGCGCCGGCATCATCACCAAGGAGATGATCTACGTCGCAGAGCGCGAGAATCTCGGCCGCCAGCAAGCGCTCGAAAACGCCGACGCGCAGATCGCGCAGGGCGAGAGCTTCGGCGCCGAAATCCCGTCCTTCGTCACGCCGGAATTTGTCCGCGACGAGATCGCAAAGGGCCGCGCCATCATCCCGGCCAACATCAACCATCCAGAGCTTGAGCCGCAGATCATCGGCCGCAACTTCCTGGTCAAGATCAACGCCAATATCGGCAACTCCGCCGTCACCTCATCTGTCGAGGAAGAAGTCGACAAGATGGTCTGGGCGACCCGCTGGGGCGCCGACAATGTCATGGATCTGTCGACCGGCCGCAACATCCACAACACCCGCGAATGGATCATCCGCAACAGCCCCGTCCCCATCGGCACCGTGCCGATCTATCAGGCGCTGGAAAAGGTCAACGGCGTCGCCGAGGACCTCACATGGGAGGTCTACCGCGACACCCTCATCGAGCAGGCAGAGCAGGGGGTGGACTATTTCACCATCCATGCGGGCGTGCGCCTCGCCTATATCCACCTCACCGCAAAGCGTGTCACCGGCATCGTCTCGCGCGGCGGCTCGATCATGGCGAAATGGATGCTCGCCCACCACACAGAGAGCTTCCTCTACACCCATTTCGATGAGATCTGCGACATCATGCGCGCCTATGATGTCTCCTTCAGCCTCGGCGATGGCCTGCGCCCAGGTTCCATCGCGGACGCCAATGATGCGGCCCAGTTCGCTGAGCTGGAAACCCTCGGCGAGCTCACGAAAATTGCCCATGCAAAAGGCTGCCAAGTGATGATCGAAGGGCCGGGCCACGTCCCGATGCACAAGATCAAGATCAATATGGACAAGCAGCTGCGCGAATGCGGCGAGGCGCCGTTCTACACGCTCGGCCCCCTCACCACAGACATCGCGCCCGGCTATGACCACATCACCTCCGGCATCGGCGCGGCGATGATCGGCTGGTACGGCACGGCCATGCTCTGCTACGTCACCCCGAAAGAACACCTCGGCCTGCCAGACCGCGACGACGTCAAAGTCGGCGTCATCACCTACAAGCTCGCCGCCCACGCCGCAGATCTCGCCAAGGGCCACCCCGCCGCGCAGGTCCGCGACGACGCCCTAAGCCGCGCCCGGTTTGAGTTCCGCTGGGAAGACCAGTTCAACCTCTCCCTGGACCCCGAAACCGCCCGCCAGTACCACGACCAGACCCTCCCCAAAGAAGCCCACAAGGTCGCCCACTTCTGCTCCATGTGCGGCCCGAAATTCTGCTCCATGAAGATCACCGCCGAAGTGCGGGAATACGCTTCGGGCATGACGGATAATGAGAAAGCAGACCTCGAACGCCAGGCGAAAGAGGCCGAAGCTGGCATGGCGCGGAAGTCTGCAGAGTACGAAGCGATGGGGCGGAAGCTTTATGTGGAGCGGGAGTAGTCACCGGTATTGATCTGGCATGAATATGGCATTTCAATCTGAAATGTATGTGCTCGGGAGCTGATTCATGCCGATTCCACACTTTAATCATGAGGGGGTGCTGCCTCCATATGTTGGACCGTCACCCGGCGGCGATCCCTCGTCGATGAGCCCCTACAAGGTCTCCGCAATGGAGGTTGTGCATCACTTCGCGTCGACGCCCAATAGAATAGAAATTTTAAAAGGTTGGATACGGCATCGACAAGAGCTCCGTGCGCTAGGTTTCGATAGGGGGTTCCAATGGCTTGATGGTTCCTTCTTAGAGGATAAGGAACCAGATGACTTGGATATTGCAGGATTTTTGTACGTCAAAGACAGGTACGATGAAGCCGGCTTCCTGCGGTTGATGCGTGACAATCCGAACGTGCTCTCTAGAGCGGAAATTAGAGCGGCATTCCGATTAGATTTTCTGCCGGTAGACTTGGCGGGAACGCCGGAGAGTATAATTGATTTATCACGATACTTTCTTGGTTTGTTCTCTCATCGGAGGGGTGATATTATTTGGAAAGGAATGTTGCAGGTGTCATTGAGTGCGGCTGACAACGATGACGCTGCACTAAACTTTCTTAACCAGATTGGCTGACTAGATTTTCCATGGGTATGCTAGCAAAAATGGAACGTGATCGTACGTTGGCAGACTTAGCCAACGTCGACGAAATGTTGGCTGCGCTTTCAGATAGCGATTTTGTTTCAAGAGCTACTCTTCAGCAGAGACGAGATGAGCTTCTGGATCAGGTGGCTCAGTATGATGACCGGGTCGAGGATGGGACGGCGTCGGCTGCGCTATTTTTCGGCGGTCGCCCGGTAATTGCTGACCGAGGGATCGAAGCAGAATTCGCTGGCGAAATTTCTCGAAGCTTCCAAGACCTGATTGCAAAGTTCGCAGCACAATCTGTAGGGCAGTTAGGTAGGCGCGGGGTCGTGCCCCGAAAAGAAGAGTCCACTCTTCATATCACTAACGTTGTTCGTGGGTCTTTCGGATTTCTTTTCGAGCAAGCAGCGGAACAACGAGAGATGGTGCCGACGCTTCTTTCAGATACTGTTCGTGGTGCTGCAAAACTACTGTCCGCATATTCGTCCGAAGATGACGAAAACTTTGCAGCCCAATTAGAAGAGGTCGACCAGCGTGTATTGGAAGCGGCAGCAGGTTTTTTCGACCTTATTCAAAAGAGCGGGGCAACGTTTAGATTGGTCGCTGGCAATAGCGACAACAGCTACGGATCAGCTGCAATTGAGCGTGCAGTTGAGCGGGCTAAAGAATCGCGAGTTGAGCTAGAAATAAATACCGTAGAGGCCATATTTTTGGGCGGTCTGCCGGAATCTCACAGATTCGAATTGAAACTAGCCGAGAACGAAGAGTTGATGACGGGCCGTATCGACCCAGAGCTATCCTCAAATGATATCCAGCGCTTCAATAGAGATTTCACCAACTCGCAAGTTTTCGCTCAGATTGAAACTAAAAAAATACTGCGCAATGGCGCTGTCGTACGCGAAAGCTACACTTTGAAAAGACTGAATGACGCCGCCGAAGCGGGCCAATTTTAGGAAAGTTTGGATTGCAGCCTTTGTTGTCGGAGGACTGACGTCTTACCGATACTCGGCGCAGCTCACTAGAGCATTCAGACCTGATGAGTTTGCCGGGCCCTGCGATAGAGGTGCGACTAATGCTAAATCATTGCTCCATTGCCCACCCCCACCGCTAATCCGGCCCCATGACCGACAGCGCCCCCGACAGACTCCAACCGCCTCGATGAGCTTGAAATCCGTATTGCCCCTCAGGATGAGACGATTGACGATTTGAACGCGGCCATCACGGCGCAGTGAAAGCTGATCGGGCGGCTGGAGCGCTATCCGTAAGTACCTTCAGGCCAAATGGCAGGTTCTGCCATTTGGCCATAGCCAGCCTGTTTCGATCCTCTTTTTCCAGTCAAGGGTGTAATCCTGCGGACGCGACGCGCCCTTGACTGGAAAAAGAGGATCGGACACGCGCCGCCTTGGCAGTTCGCGTTTTCCCCTCTCCCGATTACGGGAGAGGGGGTAGGGGTGAGGGCACCGAAGTTTGTGTTTGGCGAGGCGTCACGGGTCATTGAAGTGTTCCAGCCCTCATCCCCGGCCCTTCTCCCGCAATCGGGAGAAGGGGGCGCAAACTCGCCGCCCTCTCAATTCATCCGATCATCCCGGACGTGATCCGGGATCCATCTCCCGCCCGCGCCACCAGGTGCAACGTCAGGAGATGGGCACCGTGGTCAAGCCACGGTGAGGCGCCCCGTTTCAACCTTCACGCAGGATGTCCGAAGACCCCTCGTGAAAACTGGGCTCCATGGGGCTTCGTCGGAACCGTCAGCGTGCAGTGATGGATGGCACGATGGATCCCGGCCTCTCATCCTGAGCGAAGTCGAAGGACGAGAGGCCGGGTACCTTTCCGGGTTCACCCAGACGACAGCCCCATACCGCCACCAGGGCCCGCGTGCTTCACCCGCATCGCAATTGCGCCTAAGCTCCCCGTCGGCCAGTCACGCCGCGGGGGACACGCATGACGAATTACGAACTCACCTATCTCTTCTATGAGGCCATCCAGGTCGGTAATGGCACGATGGCGAATTACATGACGCTGGTCTTCGGCATGCTGGTCACCAGCTATCTCGCCGCCCACCGGCTCGACCGCGTGATGATGTGGATCGCGCTCATCATCTATTCCATGTTCGCGCTCGGCTTCTGCAATGAGATCTTCCAGTCCTATAGTGACTTTGCCCGCCTCGGCCTGCTGCTGGCCGAGCGCGGCCAGCTGCCGGACAGTGATCTCGGCTGGTTCGGCCCGGTCGCGGTGGGGGGAGAGCCGATGTATTTCATCCCCAAAATGGTGCTGACCATGACCCTTGCCGCCTATGTCGGCTCCCTAGCGTTCTTCTTCCGCGCGCGAAAGACGAACCTTTCGAGCAATACCGGGCCGGTGACGGCGACGGAGGCAGACTAGCGAAGCGGCGCGGCCCGGCGACAGACAAACCCCTTTGTTTCCCGCAAATGCCCGCTATATCCCGCCCCCATGACCGACAGCGCACCAGACGACTCCACCCGCCTCGATGAGCTTGAAATCCGTATCGCCCATCAGGACCAGACGATTGAGGACCTGAACGCCGCCATCACGGCGCAATGGAAGCTGATCGAGCGGCTGGAGGCCCGTGTCACGCGACTCGGCGAACGGGTGGCCGACAGCGAACAGGCCGCCGGGCAAGCGGACCCCGTGAACAGGCCCCCGCCGCATTATTGACACCCACTCGCGGCCCGGCCGCAGAGAAGCTTGAGCGCGACCCCTTTCCTAT
Source organism: Henriciella marina DSM 19595 (assembly GCF_000376805.1). Classification (NCBI taxonomy): domain Bacteria; kingdom Pseudomonadati; phylum Pseudomonadota; class Alphaproteobacteria; order Hyphomonadales; family Hyphomonadaceae; genus Henriciella; species Henriciella marina. Next base: position 2,709,999 of record NZ_AQXT01000002.1, read on the forward strand.
TTTCGTCATCCCGGCCGACCGGAGGGAGAGCCGGGACCCAGTTGACGCGAAGCGCAAGACATGGGCTGGGTCCCGGTCTTGCGCTGACGCGCAAACCGGGATGACGGCATTGGGTCGCTGAGACATCACCGCCTGCCGCAGCATTGCGCCCCCTCATCCCGTGCTCCGGCGCATCGCAGTGCGATGCTTCGTCCTTCGCACCTTCTCCCCAAGGAGAAGGGAGAAGGATTTAGCTTGCCGCCTTTTCCCGCCTGCCTAAGCTGCCGTCTTCAGAACCAGAGGGGACACTGCCATGCTGAAAATATCGACAACCGCCGCCGCACTCGCCGCAACTGCGATGACCGCTGCGCCCGCCGCTTATGCCGGGCCGGATGAGTATCTCGGCGAGATCGTCACAATGGCGTCGACATACTGTCCGCGCGGCACGCTGGAGGCGGATGGCCGCATCCTTGCCATCAGTGAGAACAGCGCGCTCTTTTCGCTGCTCGGCACGACCTATGGCGGCGATGGCCGTTCCACATTCGCCCTGCCGGACCTTCGCGGCCGGACCATGATCGGGGCAGGCGACGGGCCGGGCCTCACACCCCGCAGGCAGGGCGCGCGCGGCGGGGCAGAGGCGCTCAAGACTGAAAGCAAACTCGCCGGAGAGGGCGCGGGCCTGCGCAACGAAGTGCCGGAAGGCGCCAGCACCATGCCGCCCTACCTCGCTGTGAAACACTGTGTTGTGGCACAAGGGATTTTCCCCTCGCGCAACTAGGGTTTTCGTCATCCCGGCGGGCCGGGGGAGAGCCGGGACCCAGTTAAAGCGAAGCGCAAGGCATGGGCTGGGTCTCGGTCTTGCACTGACGCACAAACCGGGATGACGCCGTCGAAAACCGACGGACAAAAGAAATCCGTCCGCCCCCGGCGCGTGCCATGCTCTCCTGAAGGCCATGATTACGCGCCAATGGGTCCTCAAGATTCTCAGCCAGCTGCCAGTCTACTGGTGGCCGGTCTTTCTGGTAGAGCTCTATGCGCTGAAGACATGGCTGGAGACCGGCCCGGTCGCGCCAGGCGAAATGCTCGTCTTCGGCGTCACCCCGCAAGGCCGGATCATGCTCGACGGTTATTATCCGGCCGCGCGGGGAAGCGCGGCGAGCCTGACCGCGCACGCGGCCTGCGCGCCGTGGTCCCGCCTCGAAACCGGGGCCTCTGCCGCCCCGTCGCTCGCCGCCGCGCGCGGGGATTCCCAGAACACCGCCCAGACACCGCCAGAACACCGCCGGTGCACCCGCCACACACTCTTGCGGCCCTTCGCGCCCTCCTAGCTGGCTGGGCGCCAGCTGCATCGCAAATTGCGTTTCCGCCGCAGTCCATCCGGGCTTGCGGGCGCCCGTGCTGGCGCGCCTCTGCATGATCGATGCTATCGCGCGGGTGGTCGCTCGATTTGTCGATGCTCAGACACGGCAACCAAATCTCGCGCCGCGCTGTTGTTCTCGGACTCCCATGCAGAAAGCGCAGCATTCCAGATGTTTACCCAGCTCAATCCCCCCATCCCGATGACGGTGACCGACAAGGGGGACGGCTTTGCCATCGGCGTCATTGATTACGGCCAGGAGCATAATCTCATCTGGGTAACGATGATCACCGCGACCGGCGAAATCTGGTGCGCGCCGAACCCGAAAGTGCGCGGCCAGTCGAACTGGACGATGGGACGCGCGCGGCCAAAAATGGAGACACCGCACTAGAGGCACGCATCTGCCCTTTCCCTCGACGAAGCTTCTGATAGGAGAGCAAAAACAGTCACGCGCCTCGCCGCGGCGCCTCTTGCGCCCTAACTGAGGCGCGAGCCGGGGAGGGCCTTGAAAGCGTATGAGCCACAAGAGCGATATCGAGATTGCGCGTGCCGCGAAGAAGCGGCCCATCCAGGACATTGGTGAGAAGCTCGCCATCCCGCCGGGCGACCTCATCCCCTACGGCCATGACAAGGCCAAGGTCTCGCGGGACTTTATCCGCTCTCTTGATGGGCGCCCGGATGGCAAGCTGATCCTCGTCACGGCGATTAATCCGACCCCCGCTGGCGAGGGTAAGACGACCACCACGGTTGGCCTTGGCGATGGTCTGAATGCCATTGGCAGGAAAGCCGCGATCTGCATCCGCGAAGCCTCGCTCGGCCCCTGTTTCGGGATGAAGGGCGGCGCGGCTGGCGGTGGCTATGCGCAAGTTGTGCCGATGGAGGAGATGAACCTTCATTTCACCGGCGACTTTCACGCCATCACGGCGGCGCACAACCTCCTCTCGGCGATGATCGACAACCATATCCACTGGGGAAATGAGCTCGGCATCGATACACGCCGGATCAGCTGGCGCCGCGCGCTCGATGTGAATGATCGGGCGCTTCGCTCGGTCGTGACCTCACTCGGCGGGCCTGGCAATGGCTTTCCGGCAGAGGCGGGTTTTGACATCACGGCTGCCTCCGAAGTCATGGCGATCCTCTGCCTTGCCGAAGACCTCGCAGACCTCGAAAAGCGCCTCGGCAATATCATCGTCGCTTACCGGCGCGACCGCTCACCGGTCTTCTGCCGCGACATCAAGGCGGATCGGCCGATGACGGCACTCCTGCGCGATGCGTTGCAGCCCAATCTTGTCCAGACGCTGGAGAACAATCCGGCCTTCGTCCATGGCGGCCCATTCGCGAATATCGCGCATGGCTGCAATTCGGTCATCGCGACGAAGACGGCGCTGAAGCTCGCTGATTACGTCGTCACCGAGGCGGGCTTTGGCGCAGATCTTGGCGCGGAGAAATTCCTCAACATCAAATGCCGCAAGGCGGGACTGTCGCCGTCTGCCATCGTCGTCGTCGCGACCAGCCGCGCGCTGAAGCTCAATGGCGGCGTGACGCTGGCGGATCTGCCGATTGAGAACCCGGACGCTGTCGTTGAGGGCTGCGCCAATCTCGGCCGCCATATCGACAATATGCGCAAGTTCGGCGTGCCGGTGATTGTCGCCATCAACCATTTCCACGGCGATACAGATGCCGAAATTGATGCGATCCGGGCATACGTTGCGGGCAAAGACGCCGAAGCCGTCGTCTGCACACATTGGGCTGACGGCAGCAAAGGCACGCTCGAGCTCGCTGAGAAAGTCGTCGCCCTCGCTGATTCAGGAGAAGCGAGTTTCGCGCCAATCTACCGCGACGAGCTAGGCTTTATGGACAAGATCGAAACGATCGCCACAGAAATTTACGGTGCAGGCGCCGTCTCCGCCGATCCGTCGGTTCATGCGAGGCTGAAGCGGTGGGAGGCCGATGGCTATGGTCACCTGCCGGTCTGCATGGCGAAGACGCAGAACAGTTTTTCGGCGGATCCTGGACTTCGCGGCGCGCCGAGCGGCTTTGTCCTGCCGGTTCGCGATGTGCGTCTTTCGGCGGGCGCAGGTTTCGTCGTCGCCCTTTGCGGTGAGATCATGACCATGCCCGGCCTGCCGCGCGTGCCGGCTGCGGAATCGATCGGGCTAGATGCGGAAGGCAATATCGAGGGGCTGTCCTGACGGCTGAGGCCGCCTTGACGGATCGGCCTCCCGCGCCCACTTGGCCAATCCATGTCTTCCAAGGATTATCCCCAGACGCCCGATGGGCGCTATTTCGTTGCCGCCGGAAAGCTCTGGCGCCGCTCTGACCCGCGCCTGACGCCTGCTGGCCTCAAAGGCCTGACGTCGAGGCTGAGGGCGGCCCGCCGCAAGGTGAAGGAAGTCCAGAATAATGAGGCCAAGTTGAAAGCTGCCCGCAGGCAGGTGAACGCCGCCAAGGAAGCCCTTGGCGAGCGCGGCCCCGTCTGGTGGGATGATGGCGCGCCGGACGAGACGATGAAGGCGCCGCAGGAGTCGAGCTATTCCGACTGGTGGGCGAGCCTCAGCGATGATGAACGCAAGAGAGGCTATGCCGGACCGAAGAAAAAGGGCTGAGCCTTATTCCGGGGCAGGAGCGCCTTCGCAGCTCGCCTCGAACCGCACCGCAATGAACGCCACTGGGTCGTTATTCGAATAGTTGAGCGCGTAATAGGGCTCAGACCGCGTCTCGCACCGGCCCATGTCTTCAGCCGATTTCTGCACAGCCTTGAAATCTGCCGCTGCGCCCTCATCCTCGAAATTGACGAGGTAGACGACCGGATAGGCAGCATCGTCCGCAGGCAACTCAGTTGGGGTTTCCGGTGGATGCAAATTTTGCGTCCCGAGGGTGAGTACATAGGACGGCTCTGCATAGCCCAGCGCCAGCACACGGTCCGGCGCTTGCGTGTCGCCGCAATCGCTGCGGGGGATGCCGCAGACTTCACCGAGCGCGAGCTTGCCGGTTTCGGTTGCCTGTATCCAGGTCTGCGTCGGCAGGACAAAAATCCGTGCCTGCCAGCCAAGGAGCAGGGCGGCGAGAACCCCGCCCGCAATCGCAATTCCGATCTTGCGGAAGATCATCGCGCCTGCTGCCACTAAGACGAGCAATGCGCCGGGTGCCCAGAGCCAAAGCGGGAAGTCGCTTGCGCCCTGCCACTGCGCCATGACGGTTTCTTCGGTTGTGGTGCGGAAATCGCCCGCCTTGTCGGCCTGAAGCAGTTCGACCGCCCATGGAGAGGTGAACAGCACGAGCGCAACGCCGCCGATCAGGAAGAGCGCGGTGGAGAGATAGCGCGAAACCGGGGCGCGCATGTCGTCCATCAGTTTCACCGCTGCCCAGCCGCAAAGAAGACCAAACGCCGGATAGGCGGGCAGGATGTAGTGGCTGAGCTTGGTCAGCAGGAGCTCAAAGAAGAGCCAGGTGGTAAACGCCCAGGCGACGATGAATTTCAGCGCGTCGCGGTCCACATCGCCAAAGGATTCAAGCGTGCGGTGGCGCAGGTAACGCCAGCAGAGGACGATTGCGGGAACAAAGAGCAGGATACCCGGGAAGAACCATGCGGGAAGGTGCATGAGGTGATAGCCCGGCAGGCCGCCATGCCCTTCGGAGGCTGATACGAGCTTGTCCTTCAAATCCTTGCCGACAGCGCCTTCGACATAGGTGCCCTGCGTCGCGATCTGGATCATGATCAGCCATGGCAAAACCATGAGCACGCTGATCAGCGGCCCCGGCCACCAGGCCAGCGACTTCATCCACTGATAGTCGCGCCTGTCCCAGAGCCAGAGAACGAGGATCGCCATACCCGCCACAAGCGAGATGACAGGGCCTTTGATGAGGAAGCCGGCGCCATGGATAATCCAGAAGGCGAGCGCCAGTCGCTTGTCATTGTCCTTCCTGAGATAGAGCCGGAGGAGACAGCCCATCGCCAGCGTGATCAGGAAGACCAGAACGCCATCAGTCTTTGAGATGTGCGCCTCTGAGGTCAGCAGCAGGCTGGAGCCAAAGAGCGCAGAGCCCATGAAGGCAGCGCGCCGGCCAATGGCGGGGATCCCCGCCCAGAAACAAGCCAGCACCGCGAGGCCAGCACCGATCCAGCTCGGCACGCGATAGGTCCAGACATCTAGATTCTCGCCTTCGCCGAAGGCGGCGGTGGAGCCTGCCTGGAGCCAGTGGATGCCCGCAGGTTTCTTGTTGCGAAACTCATCCTGATAGCGGATCGCGATATAATCGCCGGTCTCAAGATACTGTTTTGAGGCCTGGGCGAAACGGCTCTCGTCGCGGTCGAGGGCGGGCAGGTTGAAGACACCCGGCGCAGCTGCCGTCATGGTCAGCGCGAACAGGATAAACCAGGCTTTCCAGCCGGTCGAAAGGCGATCAATCCAAGTCATGTCGCGTGCTTGTAGCGCCAATCGGGCAGGCTTGAAACGGGCAAGTGCTGTCTCCTCGAAACCGGGCTTTGCTTCCGTATCGGCGCGGTCTAGGGTTGCCGCCTGCTGTTGAGGAAGAGGGGCCTGCCCATGAAAGCCTGGTTTCGGATTGATCTCTGGAAACGCGTAATGATCGGCCTTGCCATTGGCCTCACGATCGGCGCGGCGGTCCGTTACGGCATGATCTCCTCCATGGGCACAGAGGACGGTATCGCGCAATCGAGAGAAATCGCTGCGATCTTCAAGCCGCTGGGCGATCTCTTCCTGAACCTGATCCGCATGCTGGTCGTTCCGCTTATCTTCCTGACGCTTGTGTCAGGCGTGCTGGCGCTCGGCGACCCGAAGAAGCTTGGCAGCCTTGGTGGGCGTGCCATTGGCATCTACATGTTTACAACCTTGGTCGCAGTGACGCTTGGTCTACTCATGGGCACGATCTTCCAGCCGGGCGCTGGGTATGATCTTTCCTCCATTTCACCAGAGCAGATTGCCCAGACGCAGGAGCGGCTTGAGGGCGGCGGCGCGCTCGAGACGGTTGGCGTCTACGAGTCGATCATGCGCACCATCCTCTCCATTGTCCCGACGAACATCGTCGCCTCGATGGCGGCGGGAGATGTGCTGCCGATCATCTTTTTTGCGATCATGTTCGGCATCGGCATCCTGATGGCGGGTGAAGCTGGACGGCCCGTCGCGAAAGTCTTCGATGCTGGCGCAGAAGCCATTCTGAAGCTGACCCTGATCGTTATGGAAACGGCACCTTTCGGTGTGGCTGCGCTCATGGCGTGGGTCATGGCTGACCAGGGCTTCAGCGTGGTGTCGTCGCTCGCGCTGATGACGCTCGCGCTCTATATCGCCTGCGCCCTGCACATGCTTCTGACGCATGGTTTCCTGATCAAGGTCGTTGGCAAGCTGCCGCTGATCCCCTTCTTCCGCGGGATCACAGATGCCCAGCTGGTTGCTTTCTCCACCTCATCCTCAAGTGCGACCCTGCCGGTCACGTTGAGTGTCGCCGAGAAGAACCTCGGTGTCGGTAAACCTGTTGCCTCATCGGTGCTGCCGCTAGGGTCGACGATCAATATGGACGGGACCGCGCTCTACCAAGGCCTGATCGCGCTCTTTGCTGCGCAGGCGCTCGGGATCGATGTGTCCATCGGCATGTACTTTACCGTGGCGGTGATGGCGACGCTGGTCTCGATCGGCACGGCTGGCATTCCATCGGTCAGCCTTTTCCTTGCAACGACGACGCTTGGCGTTGTCGGGGCGACGCCGGACCAGATGTTTGTCATTCTCGCGCCGCTCTTTGCCTTCGACCGCCTGCTCGACATGATGCGGACAGTGACCAACATTACAGGCGACCTCGCGGTGGCGACCCTCGTCGCGAAGTGGGAAGGCGAGCTCGATGAGGAGGTCTTCCGCGCCGAAGACAATACGACGGCTGAAATCGATCAGACGATGCTGAACTAGCGAGCTGACGTCTCGCCCTGGCACCCTGCAAGGACGCGCCGGACCACATCTCCGATCAGCCTTGCATCCGTCTCGCGGGCGCCGCCGGCGCGCCATGCGATGCCGATCTGTCGGCCGATGACCGGTGTCTCGAACGGTCTGATCGTGACGTCTGCACCAGCCGCGACCCCGGCCTCAGAGGCGATGCGCGGCAGCAATGAGACGCCGAGACCACCTGCCACCATCTGCACAAGCGTGGCGAGCGAGGTTGCCCCGATATCAGACCCCTGCCGTGACGGGTTGAGGGCGCAGAGGGAGACGGCATGGTCACGCAGGCAATGGCCATCTTCCAGCAGGAGAAGGTCTTCTCCGGCAAGGTCTTCCGGGCGCAGCGGCTCACGCGTCGAGAGTCTGTGATCCTTCGGCCCGATAAACAGAAACTCGTCCTCGCCCAGCGTCTCGGTCTCAATGCCGGGGGTCGGCCAGGGCAGGGCGATGAGCGCAACATCGAGCTGACGTTTGCGGAGCCCGTCGAGCAATCGGTCTGTCTGGTCCTCGCGCAGGTATAGTTTCAATTCGGGGTGGTCTTCGCGCAGGGCAGAGAGCGTGCGCGGCAAGAGATAAGGTGCCAGCGTCGGGATCGCGCCGAGATGAAGCGCGCCAGAGAGCGGCGCGCCTGCCTGCTGGGCGGCGGTGACAAGATCGGCCGCGCTGGAAATGATGCTCCGGGCGCGCTCGACGGCGTCTTCGCCCGCTTGTGTCAGGCTGGCGCCCCGGGCCTCTCGCTCGACCAGCTGCACGCCCAGCAGTGTCTCGATTTCCTTGATGGCGGACGATAGCGTCGGCTGCGTCACATTGCAGACATCTGCCGCGCGCGAAAAAGAGCGCTCATCTGCCAGGGCGCAGAGAAACTGGAGCTGTCGGAGGGTGGGCAATTGCATCTTCGCACCGAAATAAAGGAAAAGAAGCCGGTTGTGTGAGGTTCAATATAAGCGTGCAGCTTATCTCAATATTCAATGACAGGCGCGCCGATTTATCGACCTGCCACGCTGTATCTTTGGCGATTATTAGCGAAAAATAGTTTTCGCCGGGGTCGCTTGGCCGTTCTAAGTGTTCTGATTACATTGTCCACGCTCACTTTGATCCGGCAGGCTCACCATGGAATTAGGCGCACCTGGACTTCAGACCGCTATCCTGCGGCTCGAACCGCTGGATGAACAACACCGCGAATTTATCCGCACGAGCGGCGCTGCAGACCATATGTGGACCTCAATGCCGCTGATCGCAACGGGCACCAACCTTGACGCCTATTTTGACCATACGATCAGGATGGCAAAGCTCGGCACCGGTCAGGCCATGGCTGCGATCCGCCTCAGCGATGAGCGCATGGTGGGGCTTGCGGCCTTCCTCAATCCGAACCGGATGAACCGGCGCACGCGCATTGGCTATACCTGGATCGAGCCGTCCTTGCGGGGCAGCGAAATCGCTCAGCATATCCATTACCTGATGCTGAAACGGGCGTATCAATGGCGGGCGCGGCGGGTCGCCTGGTGGCTCTCGCAGAAGAATGAACGGGCCATCGCCTCGATCGAGAAGCTCGGCGCCGTGCGTGACGGCGTCCTTCGCCAGCATACCCGTTTCGCAGATGGAAGCTGGGCCGATCTGGTCGTTCTCTCGCTTGTCGGCGACGAGATCCGCGACGCCATGGCGGCCCTTGGCGAACAGATCGAGGCGCGCGCAGCCGACACCAATACTTGATTTCCACAGCCGGGCGTGGTTTAGCGCCAGTTGAAATTCCAGCGCACAACATGAAGCGCACTTTTCCGGGACCGCATCCTCTCCAAGGATCAGAGCCCGGCGAAGACCCCGCCCGGCGATGTTTCGCTCAGCGGGGGCCTCATGCTTTGCGCGACATGTGATGAGCGCTTACCTGTATATCCATCAGGCAAGCAGGGAGTAACGCGATGTTTGACGCGCTAACAGACCGCCTTGGCGGCATATTCGACGGACTGACCGGGCGCGGTGCCCTGTCTGAAAAGGACGTCACGTCTGCGCTGCGCGAGATCCGCGTGGCGCTGCTCGAGGCCGACGTCGCCCTGCCGGTCGTCAAGGATTTCATCTCCAGCATCCGCGAACGCGCCGTTGGCGAAGATGTCATCCGTTCGGTCAAACCCGGTCAGCAAGTCGTCAAGATCGTCCATGACGGCCTGATCGAAATGCTCGGCGGCAGCGAAGCCGACACCAGCCTTCGCGTCGACAACCCGCCATCTGTCATCATGATGGCCGGTCTTCAGGGCTCTGGTAAGACGACCACGACGGCGAAGATCGCCAAGCGCCTGGCTGAGCGCGACAAGAAGAAGGTCCTCCTCGCTTCGCTGGACGTTCGCCGTCCGGCCGCGATGGAGCAGCTGGCCATTCTCGCAACGCAGATTGGCGGCTCCGTCACCTCGCTGCCGATTGTTGCCGGACAGTCGCCCGCAGAGATCACGCGCCGCGCGCTTCAGGCGGCGAAACTTGGCGGCCATGATGTCGTCTTCCTCGATACCGCTGGCCGCACCTCCATCGATGAGCAGATGATGGCCGAGGCGGCAGAGATCGCCAAGATCGCCAGCCCGAAGGAAACCCTCCTCGTCGCTGACGCGCTGACCGGTCAGGATGCGGTGGAAACCGCCCGCCGCTTCCATGAGCGCCTGCCGCTGACCGGCCTCGTGCTGACCCGTATGGACGGTGATGGCCGCGGCGGCGCTGCGCTCTCCATGCGCGCGGTCACTGGCCTTCCGATCAAATTCCTCGGCACGGGCGAAAAGCTCGATGGCCTTGATGCCTTCGATGCCAAGCGCGTGGCGGGACGTATCCTCGGTCAGGGGGATATCGTCTCCCTGGTGGAGCGCGCCGGCGACCAGCTCGATGCCGACAAGGCCGAGCGCATGGCCAAGAAGATGCGCAAGGGGGAGTTCGACCTTAACGACCTCGCTGAGCAATTGAAACAGATGCAGAAAATGGGCGGCCTTGGCGGCATTATGGGCATGTTGCCCGGCGCCAAGAAAGCCAAACAGGCCCTCGCGGCCGCGAATATGGATGACAATGTCATCAAGCGTCAGGAGGCGATCATCTCCTCCATGACGAAGAAGGAACGCACCAAGCCAGCCCTTCTCAATGCTTCGCGCCGCAAGCGGATTGCCGCCGGTGCCGGCGTTGACGTATCGGACGTCAACAAGGTGCTGAAGATGCACCGCCAGATGGCCGACATGATGAAGAAAATGTCGAAGGGCGGCATGAAAGGCATGATGGGCGCGCTCGGCGGCGCCGGTGTCTCGCCGTCAGATCTCGCGAAGATGGGTAAGTCCGGCATGGGCGGCGGCATGCCGGGCGGGCTTCCAGGCCTTGGCGGCGGCGGGCTGCCACCGGGCCTCGGCGGAGGCAAGAAGAAGTGACCGCCCCGCTCGACGATCTTGAACGCCTACGCGCCAGTATCGACAATATGGATGCGATCCTGCTGCACACGCTGGCAGAGCGCTTCAAGCTGACCCAGCAGGTGGGCCATCTGAAGGCAGAGAACGACATGCCGCCTGCCGACAAGGCGCGCGAGGCGCGTCAGATCGAGCGGCTCCAGAGCCTTGCCGCCGAAAGCGGTCTCGACCCGGCCTTTGCCGAAAAATTCCTCAATTTCATCGTGGCCGAAGTCATTCGCCACCACGAGAAAATCCGGGGAGGTCAGGAATGACCCTCTCCAGACGAACACGCCACAACCTTGCCGAATACAAGCAAGGCGAAGGCGCAGCGGCCGCTGGCTCCAGCCAGCGATCAGCCGCGAGCACTATCCAGAAGACGCCATAAGATACTTAAGGAGATACACCATGGCTCTCAAAATTCGCCTCTCACGAGGTGGTTCGAAAAAGCGCCCATTCTACCGGGTCGTTGTTGCTGACAGCCGCGCCCCGCGCGACGGCCGTTACATCGAAAAGATCGGCACCTACAATCCGCGTCTGGCGAAAGACAGCGAAGAGCGCGTGCAGATCGATGCCGAAAAAGCTGCCGAATGGGTCAAGAAAGGCGCCAAGCCAACCGACCGCGTCGCCCGCTTCCTGAGCAATCTCGAAGTCGAAGGCACGAAGGTCTATGACTGGCAGCCAAGCAACAACCCGAACAAGGGTGAGCCAGGCACGAAGGCCAAGGAGCGCATTGAAGAGCGCGCCGAGAAGGAAGTTGCGCGCAAGGAAGCCGAGGAAGAGGCCAAGAAGGCCGCCGAGGAAGCCAAGAACGCTCCAGCTGAAGAAGAAGCACCTGCCGAAGCAGAAGCTGAAGCCGAAGAAGCTCCGGCTGAAGAAGCTGCAGAAGAAGAAAAGACCAGCTAGGTCTGGTTCAATTCGAGATATTCAGGCCGGGCAGAAATGCCCGGCCTTTTTTTGTGCCTGAATCCCCCTCTCCCTCGGGAGAGGGGCTAGTGGTGAGGGGGCGCTACGGTTTTTTCGTGTGGTGAAGAGCCAGCGATGCCCACCGGACATCACTGAAAACTTAAGGCAGGCTGATGGCTCAGCTCCCCCTCATCCCCGGCCCTTCTCCCGGGGGGAGAAGGGGGAAGAGAGAGACTGGCTTATTCGCCTTGGGCTCGGACTTCGGCGTCGGCTTCAAGCGTCAGGGTTTCGCCGTCTGGGGTCTCGAAGGTGAAGGAGATGTTTGCCTGCTCGCCAGCCGAGAGATCTTCAACCAGCTCAAAGAACATCAGGTGATTGGCGCCGCGCTCGAGGACGAGTGTGTCGCCATCGGCGATGTCGAAGCTCTCGACGGGGCGCATCTGCATGGTGCCATCGGTCATCGACATGGTGTGCATCTCAACCGTGCCGGCAATGTCTGATATCGCGCCCGTCAGGGTGACATCGCCGCCCTCAACGGAAATCTCGATGCCGCCCATCGTGACATCGCGGCCTGCGATTGGCGCCATGATGAAGGCGTTCTCATAGGAGAGAACCGGGCCATCGGTTTCGGTCGACGAAGAGCCGCACGCGCCAAGCATCAGGGCGGGCGCGAGAAGAAGGGCAGAGAGGCGTTTCATTCTTGAAATCCTTTGGAGATGAGTGGGTGGCTGGCGGACTATGGACGCCAGAAGCCGACAATGCGCCGAACCTCTTCCATCACAGGCTCAGCAATTGCGTTGGCCCGTTCGGCGCCGCTGCGAAGGGCCGCGTCGATTTCGTCTGGATTGTCCATCAGCTCCCGCATCCGCGAAGTAATCGGGGCCAGATGATCAACGGCAAGATCGGCGAGGGCAGGTTTGAACGTGCCGAAGCCCTTGCCGCCATACTCAGCCAGCACCTGTTCGTCGGTCATATCTGCGAGCGCGCCATAGATGCCAACGAGGTTTGCAACTTCGGGCCGGCCTTCAAGGCCGTCCACATCGGTTGGCACGTCGCCAAGCGTGTCTGTCTTCGACTTCTTGATCTTGCGCGAGATCGTGTCGGCGTCGTCGATGAGGTTGATGCGCGAATTCTCGGCAGGGTCCGATTTCGACATCTTCTTGGTGCCGTCCTTCAGGCTCATGATGCGCGCGCCAGGACCTTCAGTCAGGGCTTCGGGCAGCGGGAAGAAGTCTGGCGCGCCGTATTCGCGGTTGAAGCGATCAGCAATGTCACGGGAGAGCTCCAGGTGCTGGCGCTGGTCTTCTCCAACCGGCACGTGGGTCGCCTTGTAGGCCAGGATGTCGGCGGCCTGCAGGACAGGATAGTTGAACAGACCGACCGAAGAGCGCTCTGCGTCCTTGCCTGATTTCTCCTTGAACTGGATCATTTTCTCCAGCCAGCCCATGCGGGCGACGCTGTCGAAGATCCAGGTAAGTTCTGTGTGCGCACGCACCGATGATTGCGCGAACAGAACCGACTTTGCCGGGTCGACACCGCTCGCCATCATCGCCGCAGCAATCTGGCGGGTCTGGTTTGCAAGCTGCGACTGGTCGAAGGGCATGGTGATCGCATGCAGGTCGACGACGCAGAAAACGCAGTCCCAGCCGTCATTCTGAAGCGTGGTGAATTTCTTGAGGGCACCGAGGTAATTCCCAAGGTGGAGATTACCGGTGGGCTGGATGCCGGAAAAGACCCGCTTGGGACCGGCATAGCTGGATGTTTCTTGCTCGCTCATGGCGCCGCCAATAGCCCAAGGTATCAGCTGCGCCTAGCCCCCTTGATGTCACTGAGGCGAATAGCGCCAAAGAGGAGCGCAAAGACCAGATAGGCGAGCGCGCCAGCCATGGCGATCAGGATGGCGCCTAAAAATTTGGAATCGAGGGCAAAGTCGGAGATCACGTCGCTGATGCTGGCGAGATACCAGAGAAGCGCGCCGAGCGCGGCGGATGCAACCAGTACAGAGACAAGTCTTTTCAGAAGCTCTGGCCCTGGCCGGTACCAGCCGCGACGCTGCAGGACGAAGAAGAGAAGCCCCGCATTGACCCAGGCGGCCGTGCTGGTTGCGATTGCAAGTCCGGGAAACCCGAAGAGGCCCTGCGACTTCAGGTAAAAGAATAGACCTGCGCCAAGCACCGTGTTCACCGCGACAGAGATCAGCGAGAAATTCATCGGCGTTCTGGTGTCCTCGCGCGCAAAGAAGCCGGGCGCGAGCACTTTGATGAGCACGAAGGCGGGCACACCCCAGCCAAAGTGCACGAGGGCGCGGGCGGTCAGGTCGGCGTCGTCACTGGTAAAATCGCCGCGGGTGAAGAAGCTGTCGACAAAGAGGAAAGGTGCGACCATCAGCGCCGCCGCTGCCGGGATCGTCAGGGCCATGGCGAGGCCGATGCCATTGTCCATGATGCCGCGGCTGTCTGTCTCGTCGCTGGCACGGGCCGCGCGGGCAAGACGTGGCAGAATGGCAAGACCGACGGCGACGCCAACAAGACCAAGAGGAAGCTGATAGAGACGGTCTGCCGAATAGAGCCAGGATTTTGCGCCTTCCTCAAAGCTAGCAAGCGCCTGGCTGACCACGATATTGATCTGCATGCCGGAGGCCGCGATCGTACCGGGTATAGCCAGCGCGGCGACGCGCTTCACACCGGGTGTGAGTTTTGGCATGCCGATGCGCAGGCGAACCTTCTGGCGCGAGACGCCATACCAGAGCAGTGCGACCTGAAGCGCGCCGGCAATGGACACAGCAACGCAGAGCGATTTTGCGACTTCATAATTGTCCGACCCGATGAAGGCTGCACCGAGAAGGCAGAGATTGAGCAGGGTCGGTGCGCCTGCTGTCAGGGCAAAACGGCCGGCTGAATTCAGGACGCCGGACAAGAGCGCCGCCAGCGCCATGAAGGCCAGATATGGCATCGTGATCTGCGTCAGCAGGATCGCCAGCGGGAAGTGGACAGGATCATTCCGGTAACCGCCATGCAGGAGGAGCATGATCCACGGCATTGCCAACTGTGCCACGACGACAAGGCCGACGGTGACGGCCAGCAGCCCGCGGAGGGTCTCTTCGGCAAGCTTGCGGGCCGCTTCCTCGCCCTCGGCCTCCATCGTGCGGGCATAGGCCGGGACGAAAGCCTGCGCGAAGGCCCCTTCGGCAAAGACGCGCCTGAAAAGGTTCGGGAACATCAGGGCGGTAAAGAAGGCGTCGGCCACCGGCCCCGCGCCAAGTTTTGCAAGGATAACGAGATCGCGGGCAAAGCCGAGAACGCGGCTGCCAAGCGTCCAGCCAGACTGGGTCAACGTGTTGCGAAGAACGCTCATAGTGTGTGCGCTAAGCCCGCCAGGTTAACAATCAGAAGCTGTCTGCGGCATTTGCCTGTTTCAGGCTGCGCGCGGGGGTGCGGGGGGCGTCCGGCTCCTCGCGCTGGAGGACCTCGAGCAGCTGTTCCTTGAGCGCGGCAAGTTTTTCCTCGGTATAGGAGTCCGGCAGCTGTACGTAGAAAGCGTCGAAAACGCGTTCGCCATAGCTGCCGACATGCGCCGAATGGATCGAGATATTCTCATCGGCCAGCAGGCTCGCGACATCATGCAACAGGCCCGGGCGGTCGCGCCCGGCGACGTCGATCACGGTATACCCATCCGAAAGGGTGTCATCGATCTTGACCTGCGGAATGACCTTGAAGGCTGCTTCCCGGCGATAGGTCTTGCGCGGAATGTTCGCGACGGGCTCATTATTGCCAAAGGCGCGGCGAACTTCGTCTTCCAGCCGTCTAAGCCGACCTTCATCGCCTGCAGCAAAAATACCGCCCTTGCCGTCCTGCAGGATGAAAACGTCGACGATAAAGCCGGATGGCGCGGTGAAAACCTGCGCGGAGACGACGTTTGCGCTCTGGGCGGCGATCGTCCCGGCAAGTCTTGAGAAAAGGCCGAGCCGGTCCTGTCCGGCGACGAGAAGCGAAACCCCGCCGCCATCCTCGCGCACATGTGCAGAGACAATGGGTGGATCGCCTGCACTGATCGTGCGGGCGTGCTGTTCGAGGGCTTCGAGATCAAATCCGGTCCAGTAGGCTGGATCCATGTCCGTCATCACACTCGGAATGGTGCCGACGCGTTCCGACAGTTCCTTCTGGTTGAGCGCGGCGCGGCCTTCCAGTTCGCGTGAGACGCTGACGGTGTCGGTACGCCCGCCGCGAAGCGCGGCCTCCGTGTTCTGGTAAAGATCTTCCAGGAGCTGGCCTTTCCAGGCATTCCAGATGCCGGGGCCGACCGCGCGAATGTCTGCGATGGTGAGGATATAGAGCAGGCGCAAGCGTTCGATCGAGCCGACCATGGAGGCAAAGCGTACAATTGTCTGCGGGTCTGCAATGTCCCGTTTCTGGGCGGTTTCACTCATCTCGAGATGGTGGCCGACGAGCCAGGCGATGAGGTCTGTCTCTGCATCGCTGAGGCCTAGGCGCTTGCCCGCCTGCGCGGAGGTTTTCATGCCCTCGATCTGCTGGTCGCCAAGACCCTTGCCGGTGTCGTGCAGCAGCATGGCAAGATAGAGAACATGCTTGTTGTCGATCTTCTGAAACAGGCGATGTGGCAGGTCGAACCCGTCGCCGGGCTCACGGTCCATCTGCGCCATATAATCGACGGCGCGGATCGTGTGCTCATCCACCGTGAAGTGGTGATACATGTTGAACTGGGTCTGGGCGACGATGCCACCAAATTCCGGCATGAACCGGCCGAGCACATCGGCTTCATTCATTCGGTGCAGCGCGAGGCCCGGGTCTTTTCCGTTCACGAGAAGCTCGATGAAGATCTTGCTCATCTCTTTCTTGGAGCGGTTCTTCGAGTTGATGAGGCGGGAATTGCGCGAGGCAATCGTCATCGCATCGGGATGAATGTCGTGGCCAACCTCATCGGCCAGGGCGAACAGGCGGATAAGGTTTTCTGGTTGCTTCTTCAGCACGTCTTCGCTGGTTACGTTGACGCGCTCCCCATCGAGAACGAAGCCTTCATGGTCGAGCGGTTTGGGGCTGCCCGACGGGATGAAGCGGCGCCAGCCTTCAGGCTTCTTGATCTGGTCGGCCTCGAGCTTGGCGGCGAGGATACGCGTCAGGCTGCCGACATCCTTTGCGACCAGGAAATAGTGCTTCATGAACCGCTCGACGCCGAGCTGGCCAGACCGGTCGCGGTATCCCATGCGGGAGGCGATCTCAGGCTGCAGGTCAAAGCTGATGCGTTCTTCGGCGCGGCCCGTGAGATAGTGGAGATGACAGCGCACCGTCCAGAAGAAGCGCGCGGCACGGATGAAGACGCTGTATTCGTGTTTTGTGAAGGGGCCTGACTTCATCACGTCTTCCAATGAGACGCCGTCATACATGTGCTTGGTGATCCAGTAGAGGGTCTGCAAATCGCGCATGCCCCCTTTGCCCTCTTTCACATTCGGCTCAACGACATAGCGGGTATTGCCCTGCTTGGCGTGGCGTCCGTCGCGTTCGGCGAGCTTGTCGGCAATGAATTGCGCGTCATGGCCTTCGACGGCTTCCTTGCGGAATTTCGCTTTGGTTTCGGCGGCAAGCTTCTCGTCGCCGAAAAGGAAGCGTGCGTCGAGAAGCGACGTCTTGATGGTGACGTCCTGCTTGGAGAGCCGGATACACTCATCAGGCGTGCGGAAGGCGTGGCCAACCTTAATGCCGACATCCCAGAGGGCGTAGAGCATGTATTCGATCACGCTCTCGGCATGGGCGGAGGCCTTGTATGGCCGGATGAAGAGGAGATCGACATCGCTGGAGGGCGCCAGCACGTTGCGGCCGTAACCGCCGGTCGCAAACACGGCGAGGCGCTCCCCCTCCGTGGGGTTGCGGGCGCGGTGGACGTGCACGGTGATATAGTCATAGAGCGCGTGCAGCGTCTCATCCATCACCGCAGAGAGGAGGCGTGCCGTATCCAGACCACCAGCGCCCTGTTGCAGGCGCTCCTGCGCGATCATCCGTCCACGGAAGAGGCTCGCATGGAGGTGATCGAGCACACGTTTGCGCGCTTTTGCCTCATCCGACATGTTGTCGAGAAAGGCCGAGGTGAGTTTTACTCGCAGCGCGCGGCCATCAATGATGTTGGATATGTTCCACTTGCTGGGCCAGCGCCGGGTCGGCAGCTTGCGGTGGACAAGGGAGTCGCTTTGTTCGCTCATGGGGTCCTATCTAGCGCAGATGCGCCGCTTGTGACCAGCTTTCCTGCACGCGCTAGTCGGCTGCAGAGCGGCGCAGGGATATGAATGCCTGCTCGAAAACCGCCTCGGACGCTGCGCACACAATCTGTGCGCCGAGCTTTGCCTCGCGCCCGCGCCAGTCACGCGCAATGCCGCCGGCACCGCGCACCACGGGGATAAGGGCGGCGACGTCATGGGCCTGAAGACCGGTTTCACAGACGAGGTCGATGCTGCCAGCCGCGAGCCGGCCATAGGCATAGGCGTCGAGACCATAGCGAGCGATCCGCGCGGTATGGCGCAGATGCGTCCACGCGCCCTGTTCGGCCGGGGTCATGATGAAGGGATCGGTTGTTGATACGATCGCCTGGCGAAGGTCGCTGCAGCCTGAGACGCGCAGGGGCGCGCGGCCGCTCGCGGTCTGAAGAAAGGCTTCGCCCGGCGCGCCGACATAGCGTTCGCCGAGAACCGGCTGGTCTATAAGGCCGATGACCGGATTACCGTCCGGGTCGACGAGCGCGATAAGGGTGGTCCAGACCGGGAGGCCTGCAAGAAAGGCACGTGTGCCATCGATCGGATCAAGCAGCCATGTCCAGCCGGATGCGCCTTCATGCCTGCCAAATTCCTCGCCATCGATACCGTCATCGGGCCGTTCCTTCGCCAGTATGGCGCGGATGGCCTCTTCCCCCGCCTTGTCGGCGAGGGTGACAGGATCATAGGCGGCACCGGTCGCCTTGTTTTCAGCGCCGATACCTGCGCGAAAATGCGGGCCAATCGCCTGCCAGGCGGCATCAGCGAGCTGGCCGGCGAGATCTACGAGGTCAGTTTGCGGTGCGGGGAGTGTCATGCCTCGCGCTTATGTCGCGCAAGGCAGGAACGTCAAGCGGCGCCAGTGCCCGTCTGGTCGACTTCAAGCGCTTTTGCGAGCTCGAGCAGGCGGCGGCGTGGACGCTCACCCAGCCGGTAATAGGCGCGCACCAGTTCGAGTGTCTCTTTCTGGCTCAGAATATCGCCGTCCATCGTGTCGGCGTCATTCGCGGCCAGGAGATCATCCTGCTCAATGCCGTCGAAGAAGAACTGAACCGACACGTTAAGTGCGCGGGAGAGGTCGAAGAGGCGAGAGGATGTCATGCGGTTGGCACCGCACTCATATTTCTGGATCTGCTGAAAACGTACGCCGACTTGAGAGGCGAGCTCCTGCTGGGTCAGGCCAAGAAGCCTGCGCCGGCGGCGCAGTCGCTTACCTACGTGAAGGTCGGTGTTGTCTGTCATGCCCGGCTCCCCTTGATCTTCATTTCGTCCGGGATCGTCCCGGTTTGAGCGTCGCTGGAAAGGAGAGCAAACTTTGTGCCGTCTCGCTGTCTCAGTCTGATTACATGCAAAAACGCATTGATTCAGTTTTTTGACCTTGCATTTTGTGCGCCGCACAATAAGTTGGTTTGCAGCACTGCGGTGCTAACGCCTTCTGGCGTTTCCTCCCTTTACCTTTTTGGCCGTGCCAGCCTTGGCACGGCCTTTTTTTTATGGGCGCAGACGCTCGCTGAATTCCGTTATCTTTCCGATGACCCCCTCTAGCTGATGCGACAGTGAGGCCATTTCGTCAATCGGGTTAACCTTGAATTCGTCGAGGTAGAGGCGCCGGTTTATCTCAATTTGCAAAGCATGTACGCGGCGTTTGGGCCTTCCGTACTTGCGGGTTGTGTACCCCCCGGCATAGGGCGCATTTCTCGTTACGCTGAAACCAGAGGCGCGAAGTGTGCGCTCGACAAGGCTTGTCAGCTGTCCTGTGCAGCTTGATCCAAAGCGGTCCCCGAGCACGAAATCAGGAAGCTGAGGACGCCCGGGCTGGGAGGATGGCATGGAGTGACAATCGATCAGAATGGCGCACCCAAATCTCTGATGCAGTGCAGCAATCTCGGCGGAAAGCGCAGCATGATAGGGTGTGTGGATATGATCGAGGCGCGCACGTCCTTCGTCCGTGCTCAGCTTTTTTGCATAAATGGACTCTCCGCGCGCGCCGATCCGCGGGAAGCATCCAAGGCCTGCTTCGACCCGCACCGTCGGCGTGGCGACCGGTCCGGGTGGATCACCATTGAACATTGCCGGGTCAATTTCGCGCGGATCTCGGTTCAGATCGACGTAGGACCGGGCATAGGTTGCCTTGAGCAGCTGCGCGCCATGGTCCGGTGCTTTGTCAAAAAGCCGGTCGACATAAGCGTCCTCTGTCTGGCGCAGATCGAGAAGGGGGACACGCAGGCAGTCGACGAAGCGGTCTGGATACTCCCTGCCGCTATGAGGAGATGCGAAGATAACGGGTCTGGCATCGGCGATGGGCCGCTGGAGTGAAAAGGCGGGCAGGAAATATCCGCCCGTCTGTCCCGGTCCGTCAGTATCTGTCTCGGCGATGCTCATCTTTTGATAGGTCAGTCAAAAATTGTTGGGGTCAAGCAATGCAACGGCGTTCACCCTCGATTTACCCGATCCGTGCTTTGTGTCATCAACTGAAAAGCCAGAGACGCGGAACCCATCCAATCATGAGCAAGATACTCCTCGCAGAAGACGATGAAATGATGCGGACCTTCCTGACCGCGTCACTGAAACGTGCAGGTCACGATGTCCAGGACTTCGAGGATGGCGAGACCGCATTGCAGGCGCTGGAACGTGAAGTTTTCGACCTCCTGCTGACCGATATCGTCATGCCGGGCATAGACGGGATTGAGCTTGCCCGCCGCGGCGCTGAGCTGGACCCTGCCATGAAGATCGTTTTCATTACCGGTTTTGCGGCCGTGGCGCTGGCGTCAGGAACGCCGACACCGGCTGGCGCGAAAATTCTTTCCAAGCCGTTCCATCTGCGTGAGCTTGTAGAGGAAGTGGACCGGGTCATCGCGGCCTGACATTTGACAGTATTGCGGGCTTGACTTGGCCCGCCCAAAGTCCGATTAGGGCCGCTTCGAAACGGACGGGCGGTTAGCTCAGCGGTAGAGCACTACATTGACATTGTAGGGGTCACAAGTTCGATCCTTGTACCGCCCACCATTTCCAGATCAGGCCATATTGATAGCATCGTCCATCAGGAGGTCCTGAAGGGCAAGGTCAGCAAACCGCTTGATTGCAAAACGTATTTCAGGCGGGTGAGCGAGTGGCTCCCGAACGATATGGCCCCCCGCGACCAAGGCTGCGCCTAGGCGAGACATCCCGAAAGTCGCATGACTGTTTCTTCAGGCGTGCACCAGCTCGTCACCAGCCGGTGAGAGCCGCCTATCCACGGATAGAATGTCGCGCCCGCAGCATTCAGTGCCGACAGGTTGTCATCGCTCAGACGAACGAAAATTTCATTGCCATGGACGGGATGGACGAGTTCGGTGCGTCCGTCGCGGCACAGCAGGTTCGATATTTCCCTGGCACGCTGATTGGCGGTGCCGGCAAGCTTCAGCCAGAGGTCATCGGCCAGCATCGCGATGGCCTGCGCCGCCAGGTACCGCATCTTGGGCGGCATGTGGCCCGATCGTTTGGCGCGCGCCTTCAACTCATTGAACTTCGCTCGTGCCTCTCCGAACAGGATGATGATCTCACACCCCATCGCGCCGGTCTTGGTAAGGCCCAGCGTCAGGACATCCACCCCGGCCTTCCAGCTCATTTCGGCAGGCGAGGCCCCGGTCGACACAAGGGCATTCGCAAAGCGGGCCCCATCAAGATGGACGCTAAGGCCCACTTCCTTTGCGAGCGCCGCGTAATGCGCGATCTGGCTCTGAGGGTAGGCCGTGCCGGATTCGGTGAGATTGGTTAGCGAGAGCACCTGCGCCGGGGTTTCGTGAACAAAGTCGGGCTTGATGGCGGCGATGGCATCGCGAAGCGCAGCCTCTTCGATCTGCGCGCCGTTGCCGGGCAGAAGCTGGAGCTTGCCGCCGCCGGTAAAGAATTCAGGCGCAGACCGCTCATCGCGGGCAATGTGCGCCTCTTCATGGCAGAGGATGGCGCCCATAGGCGGGCAGAAACACGAAAGCGCGAGCGCATTTGCGGCCGTGCCCGACGCACAGAGCCAGAAGTCGAAATCTTCCGTCTCCAGCACACGCGACAGCTCACCCTTGAGGCGGGCCGTTACATCGTCGGCGCCATAGCTTGGCTGCATGCCATTATTCACGCCTGCAAGCGCTTCGAGAACCGACGGATGCGCCGGGGCGGAGGTGTCGGAGGAAAAGTTCATCAGACCTGCGTATCCGGTGTCCGCCACATGAGATGCTGGCCGCCATCTGTGGCGATCATCTGGCCGGTGACGCTGTCAGCCTCGATCAGATAGCGAAGCGCGCGGACAATCTCTTCCGGCCGTGAGCCTTCCCTGGTCAGTGTGGCCTCGCGTTCGGCGGCAAACTCTTCCTCGCTCTGATGGATGCTGGCGAGCGTCGGGCCGGGGCCGATACCATTGACGCGGATGTTTGGTGCGAGGGACTGCGCGAGCGTTTTTGTTGCGGTCAGAAGCGCTGCTTTCGACAGCGTATAGCTGAAGAATTGCGGGTTCAGCTTCCAGACGCGCTGGTCGATGACATTGACGATAAGGCCTTTTTCATCTTCCGGCAGCGCTTTGGCGAAGGCCTGTGACAGGGCGACCGGCGCGCGAAGGTTCGCATCGAAATGCAGGTCCCAGCTCTGGCGGTCATGATCGAGTGCCGTGTCGTCATCGAAAACGGAGGCGGAATTGACCAGAAGCCGCAACGGCCCGCCAAGCTTCTCCTGGGCAGAAGGGATAAGCGCTTTCAGATCTTTTTCTTCGGTCAGGTCGCCTTGGACAATGACGCCCATGCCGCCAGCCTTGCTGATCGCGTCGACGGTTTCCTGCGCGCCAACAGCCGATGAGCGATAGTGGACAGCAACGCTCCAGCCATCTTCGCCAAGTGCCTCGGCCAGCGCACGGCCGATGCGTTTGCCCGCGCCGGTAATCATGGCGCGTTTCGGGTTCAGTTTACGATCTGCCAATCCAGCTCTCCACTTCGCCTGTGATGTCCCAGCCCTGCACGAGGCCGTAGATGTACACGGCATAGACAAGCAGCATCGAGAGGGCTGCGAGCCGTGTCACGCGGCTGCGCGGGATGACGAACAGGGCGAGACATATGGCTGCGGCGGCCAGCGCCCAGTGGTCGAACTGAAGAAAGGTCGGGGCGAGGTCTGTCGGGCCGAAGAAGGCGATGATCGCGCCGGATCCGGCAAGATTGAAGATGTTGGAGCCGACGACATTGCCGATGACGATCTCGCCGCGGCGGCGAAGGGCGGCAGCAACACCAGCGCCGAGCTCGGGCAGGGACGTGCCGACGGCGAGCAGGGTCAGGCCGATGACCTCTTCCGGGACGGCATAGATGCGGGCAATGCCGACGCCGCCCTCTACGATGAGGTGCGCGCCAAGCGGAAGGCCAACGATGCCGATAGCCAGGTTGACATACATCGCCATCGTCCCGAGCGACTGGCCGTCCTCTTCGAGCCCGACATCAATGCCCTTGCGAACGGCATCCGATGTCCACCAGATCATCAGGAATGAATAGAGCAGCAGGCTGCCGAGCAGGACAAAACCGAACAGCGGTGTCAGCGGCAGGAATGCCGTCCACCCGATCCAGAGCGCGGTCACCGACAGCATCAACCAGCAGGAGCGTCGTAGTCCGAACTGCCGTGTGGTCAGGGGTATGAGAAAAGCCGGGACGGCGAGCACCAGCCAGACATTGGCGATGTTCGAGCCGACGATATTGCCGATGGCGATGCCCGGCTGGCCCTGGCTGGAGGCGTCGACCGCGACAACCATTTCGGGCGCGGATGTGCCGAAACCGACGATCAGTATGCCCGCGACGAGCGGCGAAACACCGATCCGGCGGGCAAGCGCAACAGCGCCGTTTACAAGAAAATCGCCCGCGACAGCGAGAATGACCAGGCCGCCGACAAGGGCCGCGATGAGTGTAATATCAGGCAAGACTCAGTCGCGCGTTCCTAATCGAGACGGCGATAGTCGATGAGGTTCAGTATGGCGAAAATAGCGACAGTGACGCCGATAGCAATCAGTGCAAACATGGCCTTGGGCTCTCCGTATTCTTCTTTCGCCGCCGTAACTAGACTGTGTTACGCGCTTTGGCGAGTAGCCTTTTCATTTTCGAGGTAGATCAATGGGCAGCCTGCGCCAGCGCGCCTTTCAGTCATGGTTCCGGTTCAGCAGGCCGATGACGCTCGGCGTGCGCGCCGTGGTTGAGCGGTCTGATGGGCGCATTCTGCTGGTCCGGCACACCTACACAAAGGGTCTCTTCTTTCCAGGCGGGGGCGTGGAAAAAGCCGAACGTGTCGTGACATCGCTGCTGCGCGAATTGAAGGAAGAGGGCGGCGTGGAGCTTAGCGGGACACCTCGCCTTGTCGGCATCTATTCAAATCAGGCGATCTTCCCGAACGACCATGTGGTCTTCTATCACCTGAAACCAGACGACTGGACGGCGGGCAAGGCGACCAGCATTGGCGAGATATCAGAACGCGTCTGGGCCGATCCTCTGGACCTGCCAGAGGACGCAACGCCTGCGACAAAGCGCAGGACTGCCGAGATTTTCGCGAATGGCTCGAATGACGGCTACTGGTGAGAGCTGCCGCCTGATGACGTCATGCCCTTGATGTACTCGAACGCTGTGACCACCGCCATACAGGCGGCGACCCACACCATGATAAGCCCCGCAAACAGCGTTCCACGCGTTATCACCCAGTTCGGCGAATAGGTCTCGGCAGTGGGCGCGAGGGCGCTGATTGCCATACCGAACAGAACGAGGGCAATACCGCCGAGGACAAGCGCCGTCTTCATCTTGGCACTATTGGAGACCTTCATCGTGCCGGGATTACCCATTGCTTCACGCATGGCGGTAATCAGTACATCACGCCCGACGATAGCGATTGTGGGGGTCACGATGAACCAGGCCCAGTTCTCCGTAAACGACAGCGCAAGCAGGCTGGAGGCCGACAGCAGCTTGTCGGCAATCGGATCCAGCCGCGCACCAAACGCTGATTCCGCATCAAGCTTGCGCGCCAGCCAGCCATCCAGCCAGTCGGTCAGCGCGACGAATGAGAAGAGCAGGAAGGGCAGGAACAGATAGAAGGTGGAGGCGGTGCCGGCGCGCACCTGCATATCGAAATCGAGGATGGTGTAGCCCACGAGGATCGCCAGAATACAGCGGCCGATCGTCAGCGCATTGGGCAGCCATTTGAAAGTCATACTGTCCTAACCGCCATTGAAATGGCCATAGATGCGTTCCGCGAGCGACCGGTTGATACCGTCGACGTTCTCCAAGTCTGCGAGTTTTGCACGCGAAACGCCTTTTGCCGACCCGAAGTGATGAAGAAGCGCCTTCTTGCGTGATGGGCCGATGCCGTCAATCTCGTCAAGCGGCGAGGATTTGATGTCGGCGGACCGCTTTGAGCGGTGCGCGCCAATGGCCCAGCGGTGGGCCTCATCGCGCAGCCGCTGCAGGTAATAGAGAACCGGCGTATCCGGGGGCAGGGTGAAAGGGGCGCGTCCCGGCCGGAAGAATTTTTCACGGCCCGCATTTCTGTCCGGTCCCTTGGCGATGGACACGAGGGTGACATCGGACGGCGAGAGGCCGAGCGTTTCCAGCGTTTCGACGGTCGCGGCAAGCTGGCCAAGGCCACCATCGATCAGGACCAGGTCGGGATAGGTTTCCAGCGCCGAGATTGCGACGCCCTGTTCCTCGGCTTCCTTCAGAAGCCTCTTGAAGCGGCGGCGCATAACTTCGCGCATCATGCCGTAATCGTCGCCCGGCTCGATCGAGGTGTCCTTGATATTGAACTTGCGGTACTGGCCCTTGATGAAGCCTTCAGGCCCGGCGACGACCATCCCGCCTACAGCATTGGAGCCCTGTATGTGACTGTTGTCATAGACTTCGACGCGTTTGGGCGTGCCTGATAGGTCAAAGGCCTTTGCAAGATCCTTGAGGAGGCGCTGCTGGCTGGCGGTCTCTGCGAGTTTGCGCGATAGCGCCTCGGCGGCGTTGCGGCTTGCCTGGGCGACCAGTTCGCGCTTGTCGCCGCGTTGGGGGGTGCGGATCTCGACCTTGCGGCTGGATTTAAGTTCAAGCGCCTCGCCGATCAGTTCTCCCTGGTCCGGGGCCTCATTGGTCAGGATGAGCCTTGGCGGTGGGCGCTTGTCATAGAACTGAACAAGAAAGGCCGAGAGAATCTCTGGCGCGCTTTCTTCCTTTTCGTGGCGCGGGAAATGGATTGTCGCGCCCCAGTTCTGGCCGGCGCGAATGAAGAAGACCTGCACGGCTGACTGGCCGCCCTCCATGGCGATGGCGAAGATGTCTGCCTCTTCGATGCCGTCCGGGTTGATGTCCTGCTGGGCTCGCACGACGGCAAGGGCGCGGATACGGTCGCGCAGGGAGGCTGCGCGTTCAAATTCCATATTCTCGGCGGCTGTCTCCATGTCGGAGGCAAGATCGGCCTGAAGGTCGGTCGCCTTCCCTTTCAGGAAGTCGGCGGCCTGGTTGGCGAGTTTGGTGTAGTCTTCCTCGCTGACGAGATCGACGCAGGGCGCAGAACAGCGCTTGATCTGGTGCAGCATGCAAGGGCGGGTGCGCTGCGAAAAAACGCTATCCTCGCAGGTGCGCAGTAGAAACGCCTTCTGTAGCGTGTCCAGCGTACGGGTCACCGCATTGGCGCTCGCGAATGGGCCGAAATAGTCGCCGCGATCCTGTTTGGAGCCGCGATATTTCAGGATCTGTGGATAGTCGTGATCGCGGCGGATCAGGATGTAGGGAAAGGATTTGTCGTCGCGCAGCAGGATGTTGAAGCGCGGCTTCAGCGACTTGATGAGGCTGGCTTCCAGCAACAGCGCTTCGGTCTCTGTTTCGGTGACAACAAACTCCATCCGGGCGGTCAGCGCGATCATTGCCGCAATGCGCTGCGTGTGACCGCCAAGCCGGGAATAGTTCGACACACGCGCCTTCAGATTGCGGGCCTTGCCGACGTAGAGCACTTCATCCTTGGTGCCGAACATACGGTAGACGCCGGGCTTTGAGGGCAGGCGTTTTATGTTGTCCTTGATGACATCGACGCCGCGCCGGGCCGGTCTGTTGGAAGAAGTGTCTGACATGCTGTGCCTAACCTAATGGCAGCCGCGCCCGCCGCCTAGTTGGGTTACTGTCAGGCATGGGGATGGAGCTGCCAAAGCGTCGCCGCGTTTGCATTCCTGCCGGACGAGCCCAATTCTTGTGTCAGAGGCCGCAGGGCCGGTTGTGTCCGGCCCGCGAGCGACTTATGCAAAGCCACGCCGTCCAATGGAGTCCGATAACATGGCAACCGAAATCGCCCTTAGCCGCGCCGTCGAGCGTGTCCAGCCATCCGCAACGATTGCTGTCACGACCAAGGCAAATGAAATGAAGCGCCAGGGCATCGACGTGATCGGGCTTGGCGCGGGCGAACCTGATTTCGATACGCCAGATCATGTGAAGGAAGCCGCGATCAAGGCGATCAACGACGGCAAGACCAAGTACACGCCCGCAGATGGCATCCCGGAGCTAAAGGAAGCGATCTGCGCCAAGTTCAAGCGCGACAATGACCTTGAGTATACCCCCGCCCAGATCAACGTGTCGCCGGGCGGCAAGGCTGTGCTCTACAATGCCTTCATGGCGACGCTGAATCCCGGCGACGAAGTGATCGTGCCAGCGCCTTACTGGGTGAGCTATCCTGAGATGGCGCGCCTTGCTGGCGGCGATCCGGTGTTTGTGCAGTGTGGCCCGAACTCCAATTACAAACTGTCACCAGAGGCACTCGAGCAAGCAATTACGCCGAAGACGAAGTGGCTGGTGCTGAATTCGCCGTCGAACCCGACAGGTGCGGCCTACACAAAGGATGAGCTGCGCGCGCTCGCCGATGTGCTCCTGAAGCATCCCCAGGTCTGGGTGATGACGGATGATATGTATGAGCACCTCGTCTATGACGGGTTCGAATACTGGACGATCGCGCAGATCGAACCGAAGCTCTATGACCGCACGCTGACAGTAAATGGTGTGTCGAAGGCCTATGCGATGACGGGCTGGCGGATCGGTTATGCGGGTGGCCCTGAAAAGCTGATCGCGACGATGCGCAAGATCATGTCGCAATCGACGTCGAACCCATGCTCGATCAGCCAGTGGGCGAGTGTTGCGGCGCTGAACGGCGACCACAGCTTCCTTGCGGAACGCAATGAAGTGTTCAAGGCGCGCCGGGACATGGTGGTCGATGCACTGAATGACTGTCAGGGCATCTCCTGCGCAACGCCGGAAGGCGCGTTCTATGTCTATCCAAGCTGTGCCGGCGTGATCGGCAAGTCTTCGCCGAAGGGCGCGCTGATCAGCTCCGACAAGGATTTCGCGACAGCGCTTCTGGAAGAAGAGCAGGTGGCCGTTGTGTTCGGTGAGGCGTTCGGTCTGTCGCCGGCCTTCCGGATTTCCTACGCGACCTCGACTGAGGCGCTGGAGGAAGCGATGAAGCGGATCAAGCGCTTCTGCGAGGCGCTGAAATAGGCGCCCCCTATCACGCCTCAGCCATTGGAAAGTTCTATGGCTGGGGCGTCTAAATCCGATTTGTTTGCTCGCCTGCCCGTTCCCATTTTAGTACCATCAGCAATCACTAAAGACGTTGAGACACGTCGGGAGGTATCGGAATGAGTAATACAGATAGAAAAGCATCGGTCGAAGCGCTTCGTAATGCGCTGGGTGAAACCTATGCGCTGTACTTTAAAACGCATGGCTATCACTGGAACGTGACGGGACCGCGCTTCAAATCTCTGCACGAGCTTTTCATGCAGCAATACACTGAGCTCTGGACGGCGCTTGATGAGCTTGCGGAGCGGCTAAGATCACTCGGCCAGTTTGCGCCCGGTTCCACTGATGAGATGCTGTCCACTGCCACGATCAAGCCAGATAATGGCGTTCCGGACTCTGAGGACATGATCAACAATCTTGTTCGCGGCCATGAAACGGTCGCGGAAGTTGCGCGAGCTGGCGTAGAAGCCGCCGAATCCAGCGGAGATATCGTAACGGCGGACTTGCTGACCCAGAGAGCGGCAATTTCCGAGAAGGCCGCCTGGATGCTGCGCGCCAGCGTCTAGCAGGCGACAGCGTTCATTTTTCAAGTCAAAAAAAAGCCCGGCAGCGAGTGATCGCGCCGGGCTCTAAGTATCGGTTCCTACTTGGAGGGAGGAAACGCACAATCGGAGGAGATTGGGCTGAAGCCGGAACCAAGGCATGCGCGACAGCTAGTTGCTGCACATGCGAAAGAAAACACACGTTTCAGTATTGAAGACATGCATTTGTGCATGTGTCTTAGGCTTAGCTTACGCGAAGTTGCGGATTGTCGCGCTTGATCGCCTCGACCTCGGCGGTCAGGAAGTCGCGGAACACAGCGATTCGCTTCGAGCGTTTGAGGTCGCTTGGATAGATAAAGAAAAGATCGAAGGTCGGACCCGTATGCTCTGGCAGTACCCGGACGAGCTTGGGCACGGCGCTCGCCATATAGTCTGGCAGGTCGGCAATCCCGATTCCGGCTTCGACCGCGCGCAGCATGGCCGGGACATTCCGCACCTGCAGCGTTGCCTTGCGCGGCAGCGTGTCATCTCGCCCGACCCGCTGGGCCCAGCTCATCGCGTCGAGCGGCGTATTCTCGGTGCCGTAGCCGATGATGCGGTGATTATCGAGGTCCTGCGGTGTGCGCGGCGTGCCGTGTGATTTGAGGTATTCCGGCGACGCGTAGAGATTGGTGGCGACCGTGCCGAGCTTGCGCTGAATGAGGTCCGACTTGTCGGCCGCCCACAGCCGGATGGCGCATTCGGCCTCCAGCTTCAGAAGATCATAGGTCTCGCCATCATCAAGGCGCAGGTCGATCCGCATGCCGGGATTTGAGCCGAGAAAGTTGCCGAGGCGCGGCACGAGCCAGGTCGATCCGAAGGCGACGGGCGCTGTCACAACCAGGTCCCCCTGCGCCACATCCTGCTGGTCGCGAAGCGCCGCATTGGCTGTCTGGGCCGCAGACGCCATGTCCATGGTGGAGCGATGAAGCGTATGGCCTGAGTCCGTGAGGACCAGCCCGCGCGCATGCCGCTGAAAGAGCGAGACACCGAGCTGTTCCTCAAGCGCAGAGATCTGGCGCGAGACAGCCGACTGCGAAATGCCGAGGCGTTCGCCCGCGGCTGTCAGGCTGCCAGCTTCTGCTGCAGCGTGGAAAGATTTGAGCTTATCCCAGTCCATCAGGTCTTTTGGATGACACGTGCACTGTCGTGAGGGCAAGCGTATTGTGTGCTGCATATGCGAACGGCAGAGGGGTTACTGACTAACCCACAAAATGCGTGCGATCCAGCTGATTTGTGACGGTTTCAGCGTCCGTACCGGATGGTCTGGATTGAGGGATATGAGCTCAACCTGGGTCTCTGTCTGGCGGCCGAGCACCTTGGCCATCACCTCGCCATCCTGCGTCTTCGCGACGACCCGGTCACCTTTTCGAACCTGTGCGCCCGGGGACACGACGATACGGTCTCCCTCGCGATAGGCTGGCTCCATACTGTCGCCGGTAATCTCGAGCGCATAGACAGGCTCGCCGCCAAGGCCGGGGAAGCGAACCTCATCCCAGCCGCCGCCGATCGGGAATCCGCCATCATCGAAAAAGCCGTCAGCGCCAGCCTGCGCAAGGCCGATCAGGGGCGCTGTCGCCCCTCGGCGCCCTTCGATAAGCGCAGCGAAATCATCCATCCCGGCCCCGACGGCATCGAGCGCGCGGGAGATGCTTTCGGTCGATGGCCAGCGCGGGCGGCCATCGCGGGCCTGTCGTTTGGACGGGTTGAAACTGGTCGGGTCGAGACCGGCCTGACGGGCAAGGCCCGAGGCGCTGAGACCGTTCTTCTCAGCCAGAAGATCAATGCCTTTCCAGACGTCGCCGTGGCGCATGATCCTTGGTCTCCATAATCTCTGCAATTTCCTATCATGGGAAAATAAACCTAGCAAGTCTGATGCTTTTCCGGCCGGACCAAAGCCTGTATGAACGCCCGCATGATGCTCGATACACCTGTCTATAAAATCCTCAGCGCCCAGGATGATGAGCGCGCCCGAAAGCTCGGTCATAGTGATACCGACCTCGATGCGCGCGATGGCTATGTCCACCTTTCGTCGAAAGACCAGGTCGCAGAGACCCTGCGGCTCCACTATGCGGGCCAGCACGGCGTACGCCTTTATGAATTCTCGGCGGAAAAGCTTGGCGGCGATGTGAAATGGGAGGAATCGCGCGGCGGTGATCTCTTCCCGCACCTCTATGGCACGCTGCGGCTTTCAGCGGCGCAGCGCCAGTGGACGCTGGAAACGAGCGATCAGGGAAGCCCCGTCCTGCCAGAGGAGCTGCGCTGACATGGCCCTCGCGAAGATCGGCACACGCGTTTTTCGGACCATGCCGCCCGAAGCGGCGCACAATGCGACAATCAGGGTGCTGAAGACCGGGATCGGTCTGCCGCGGATCGATCCGAAACGCTGGAATACATCCGTCACCTTGCCGAATGCGGGGCTCCGCCTTGCCAATCCGGTCGGGCTGGCGGCGGGCTTCGACAAGAATGCTGAAGTGTTTACCGCCATGTCGCGGTTCGGTTTCGGCTTTGTTGAATGCGGAACGGTGACGCCGCGCCCACAGGCGGGCAACGCCAAACCGCGCCTCTTCAGGCTGAGCGAGGACCGTGCTGTCATCAATCGTATGGGCTTCAATAATGAAGGTCTTGAGGCGTTCACCGCGCGGCTGCGTAACAGCGCACGGTCGGCCTCTCCGGTTGGTGCAAATGTCGGCGCTAACAAGGACAGCGAGGACCGGGTTGGCGACTATGAGACCGGTATCGAAGCGGTTTACCCGCACGCGCAATATATCACGATCAACATATCATCGCCCAACACGCCGGGACTGCGCGGTCTTCAGGACAAGGGCGCGCTGGAAGAGCTTCTCACCCGCTGCGGCGAGGCGATGGACCGGGCGCATGAGGCGACAGCAACCGAAGGAAAGGGCCGCAAACCGGCATTCCTGAAGGTCGCACCAGATCTCGATGACAGGGCGATCCACGATATTATCGCGGTTGTGCGGGGGTCGGGGAGCTGGCTCTCAGGCCTCATCATCTCGAACACGACGCTGGAGCGGCCTGACACGCTGCAAAGTGAACATAAATCAGAAACCGGTGGGCTTTCGGGTGCGCCGCTTTTCGACCTGTCGACAGAGGTGCTGCGCGTCTTTTCCCGTGAGCTGAAGGGTGAGTTCGATCTCATTGGCGCAGGCGGCATTGCGAGCGGCGCCGACGCCTACGCAAAGATCCGCGCAGGCGCCCACGCGGTCCAGCTCTATTCAGCGCTCGTCTATCACGGGCCGGGCCTCGTCGCAGAGATCAACCGTGACCTTGCCGAACGGCTCTATGCTGACGGCTTTACGTCTGTTGAGCAGGCTGTCGGGGCTGACTTTCGCTGATCTTTCTGATCATCGATGGCAGGTAGACACCGAGCGCGCCTGCCCGCCAGACATACATGGTGAGGAAGGCGATCCAGACGCCTGAATTGCCGAACTGGTCTTTCAGAAGCACGTCAGCGCCAACATATAGCACTGCCGCCACAACGCCTGCATTGCGAAGGGCCTTGCCCTGCGTCGCGCCAAGGAAAAAGCCATCAAGCTGCCAGCAGGCGAGCCCGATGATCGGGACGGCGGCGCAGTATGGCAGATAGGTGAGCGCCACAGCGCGGGCTTCGTCGTCGGCAACGAAATTCTGGATCAGCCATCCACCGCCGACGAAATAGGCGATGCTGATCAGCGCGGCAAAACCGAGCGCGATCTCGCTCGTCAGCCGCATCGCCCGCATCAGACGGGCCCGGCTGCGCGCGCCATAGGCCTCACCGATCTCCTTTTCGGCGACGAAGGCAAACCCATCCAGCACGAAGGCTGAGACTGACACGAACTGCAGCAGCACCTCATTTCCGGCCAGGGTGGCCGTGCCGAGGCTCGCGCCGGAATTGACGAACCAGGCAAAGCTGAAAAGCAGCGCCAGCGTTCGGATCAGGATGTCGCGATTGGCATTGATCAGCGCGGCCAGCATCTCGCGGTCCAGCAGCGTGCCAGACCGGGTGAAGCCCTTGCGCACGATGACGAGGCCGAATGCGAGGGCCACCCATTCGGCGATCGCCGTGCCTGCGCCAATTCCCGCAGGGCCCCAGCCAAGGCCTGCGACAAACCAGATATCCAGCGCGGCATTGGTGCCGTTCATCACGATCTGAAAGGCGAGAAGCTGGCCTGTGCGGCCTGTGCCCAGCAACCAGCCCGTAATGCCATAGCCCATCAGTACGGCTGGCGCGCCCCAGACCCGTGCAGTGAAATAGTCGCGCGCCAGAGATTTGACTTCGCTGCCAGCTTCAAACGGGCGAAAAACAACAAGCTGGATAAGCGGCGAAAGGATCAGGATCGCGAGCCCGAGCGCGCCGCCCAGCAGGAGCGCGCGTTGAAGCACCGTCTGGACTTCCAGCCGGTCACCGCTGCCATTGGCCTGCGCCGTCAGACCTGTCGTCGACATGCGCAGGAAGCCAAACGCCCAGTAGAGGAAGTTCATCACCACGGCGGCAACACCGACAGCGCCAAGGTCGAATTTGGTGCCATAGAGCCCCATCACGGCCGTATCGACGATGCCCGTTGAGGCCGTCGCTGCCTGCGCCAGCATGACAGGCACGGCCAGGGACAGAACTTTCGAACGGGTGAGCTGCGCGTCGGACATGAGAGCGGCTTATGGCGCGGGTCCCAGCTTGACAATTGCCGCTCTGCCGACATCTCAGGCCTCTATGGCGCTGCCGATTGTTCATCACCCAGACTATGACGCCGAGAGCGTGCCGGACGGTCACCGCTTCCCAATGCGCAAATACTCGCTTCTGGCTGAGCTGCTGCGTGATCGCGGTGAGCGCTTTGCCGTGCCGGCCCATGCGCCTGAGCGCTGGCTGCATCTGGCGCACGACCCGGCCTATGTCACGGCGGTCCTCACCTCATCGGTCGATGCGAAGACCGCGCGCCGGATCGGGTTTGAGATGACGCCTGCGATTGCGGCGCGGACGCGGGCATCTGTCGGCGGGACGTGTCTGGCCGCCCGGCTGGCAGTCCAGCATGGCGCAGCGGTCAATCTTGCGGGTGGCAGTCACCATGCGAGCTATGAAGGCGGGGCGGGGTTCTGCGTTTTCAATGATGTGGCGGTTGCCGCACGTGTCGCGCTGGAAGAGGGGCTTTGCCGCAAGGTGGCGGTGATCGACTGCGATGTGCATCATGGCGACGGGACGGCCCTGATCTTCAAGGGCGACCCAAATGTCTTCACCGCGTCGCTTCACTGCGAGCAGAACTGGCCGCGCGAGAAGCCGCCCTCCGACCTCGATCTCGGTCTGGCCAAGGGGGCGGGCGATAATGACTATCTAGCTGCGCTGGATGGTTTCATCGCCGATTTGTTCGCGCAGGCCGCCCCCGATCTTGTCTTCTACAATGCCGGCGTCGATCCGCATGAAAGCGACCGGCTGGGCCTTCTCAGCCTGACCGATGACGGTCTTCGCGAACGCGACAGACGTGTGGCAGAGGCTTGCGCCTCACGAGGCATTCCGGTCGTCGGCGTGCTTGGCGGCGGGTATGAGAAGGACGCGTCTGCGGTGGCCCGCCGGCACAGTTTCATGGTCGATGCACTGGCAGCTGCCGCTGCGCCCCGCGCGACCTACGCCTTGTCTTCGCCTCATTGATCCTTAACGGTATTTTAACCCGACTTGGACCGACAAAAGATGGAGCGCCTGCTACATGTTTGGGCTGGCATGGACTGACTGGCAATTATGGCTGCTGATCGCAGGCGGTATTCTGCTGCTCTATATCGGGCGGCCCTATCTGCATGGCCTCTTCAGAAGCGTATTTTTCGGTCTCGCCTATGTCCTGCGCGATGTCGCGCGCCGTCTCGAAGAGGGCGGAAATAGTGTCTACAAGCGTTACATTGAGCTCGTCGCCGCCCACACCGCCGAAACGCTTGAGCAGCGGCTTGTCAGCCAGGAAATGAAGCTTGAAAAGCGCGCGCCGGAGATAGACCGGCGCACGAGCGGGATTGTCGACAAGCTGGAAACAAGCCGCGCAGAGCTCGACGCCACCGTCGAAGCCTTTCGTGCCGTTGATCTTGATGAGCGCACGGTGGAAACGGTGCGGGACAAGATCTATGAGTCCAATGCCAGCCGCTCCAAGGCGAAGCTGACCAGTGCCGTTGCGGATGTCCGCCGTGCGGTAAAGGAAGAGCTCACACCGCTGCGCCCGCAAATTAACGCGCTGCGCTCTGAGCTGAAACCGATGGCAGAGAATACTGCGCGCCTTCGCTCCATTTCGAATGAGCTTGAGCGCTCGTCGAAGCAGATCAATAAAGATCTCGCGACCTTTGAGGCGTGCATCCACCCGAATTACGAAGACCGTCGCGCGGCCGCTCAGCGTCAGTCGATCCTTATTCCATGGCTCCTGTCACTGCTCGTGATGGCGATTGCGCTGACGGGTGTGTTTCTGAACTTCTTCCTCATCCAGCGCCCCATGGCGGAGATTGTCGGCGACGACCTTCAGGTCATGGGCATTGGCCTGCCGACGGCGGCTGCACTGGTCGTGATCTTCCTCGAGGCTGTGGCTGGCATCGTGCTCATGGATGCCGCCGGCATCACCAAGATCACGCTCATCTCGACCCTGCCGCGGATCCACAAACGCGTGCTGCTCTATGCGGCGTTCGCGTTTCTTGCCGCCTTCTCCTTCTTCGAAGCCATCCTGGCGATCCAGCGAGAGGTGCTGATCGATATCGATCAGGAAACCACGCGCATGGCGCTGGGCGAAGGCGCCAGTGAAGCATCTGGCGAAAGCGCCGGCGTCTCGCTCACCATGATCGCACAGATGGTGCTCGCGGTGCTCATTCCATGGCTGCTGGCCATTGCGGCGATACCGCTTGAGACAGTGGTCCAGAACTTCATCCTGATCCTGCGTCTGGTGCTTCATCAGGTGATGATCTTCCTCGCTTTCATCTTCGCGACGCTGGCGACGGTGCTGAAGGCGCTCGGCCTATTCGTCTTGAGGGTTTACGACCTCCTCATCTTCCTGCCACTGGCGGTAGAGAGGATGTTCAGGCGCGTCAGGCGGCCTGCACGCAAGAAGGCAGAAGGGGCGGCATGATCTTGAAGCTACTGAAGACACTGGTGTCCACCGCTGGCCTGATATCGCTGGCGGCCTGCGGCGCCATCACGTCGAACTCCAAGGCGGTCTTCATGCTGGTCGACGCGTCGGGCACCTATGTGCGTGAAGTGCCGGACGCTGTGGTGACGGCCAAGCTGCTGACGTCCAAGCTGAACTCCAGCGACATGTTTGCCTTCGGCGAGATCGGCTCGTGCAGCTTCTCTGACAACAGCCTCGTTGTTCGCCGCACCTTGCCCGGTACGCCGAGTGAAGCGGCCTATGCAAAACAGAGCGTCTTCGAGAGCCTCGAAGCCTATGGCGAAAGCGTTCAGGCGACCGATTGGACCGACATTCGCGGCGGGCTGCGCTATGCCGCAACAGAGCTTGAGCAATCGGACCAGGCGACCAAAATAATCGTCATCGTGTCGGATCTGGTCGAAGATGTTTCGCCCAATTGCGATACCAGCGCATTGCAGCTCGACCTTGAAGGGATCACGGTCATCGCGACCAATGTCACCCGGTCTGAACGCGAGGCCTCTGACCCGGACGCCTATTTCCGCCGCCTCGAAGAATGGCAGGCGCTTGTCGAAGACGCTGGCGGAACGTGGGTGCACGCCAATTCACGCGACCGGCTGCTCGAATACATCTTCTGAGGAAATTCGCCGCGTCTCTGGGCCTTGCCTGTTGCGGCACAGGCCCGACTCCATCGACATGTCGTCCATGTCTGACCTGATCTCCGAGACTGCCGGCGAAACACCGCTTTCCCTTCTGAAACGCGTCTATGGCTATGACGCCTTTCGCGGGTTGCAGGACCAGGTCATCGCCAATGTGATGGATGGCCGCGACGTGCTCGCGGTTTTGCCAACCGGTGGCGGCAAGTCGCTCTGTTACCAGATCCCGGCCATCCTCCGCCCCGGTGTGGGCCTTGTCGTCTCGCCGCTGATCGCGCTGATGGCAGATCAAGTCGATGCGTTGAAGGCACTTGGGGTGCGGGCGGAACGGCTCGATTCCTCCATGTCGCAGGACGACAAGCAGGCCGCGCTTCAGGCCGCGCGCGCGGGTGAGATGGACATGCTCTATGTCTCACCGGAAGCGCTCGGCAGCGGGCTCGCAAATGTCCTCGCCAAACTGGACGTCTCGATCATTGCGATCGACGAAGCCCACTGCGTCAGTCAGTGGGGCCATGACTTCCGGCCGGACTACCGTGCGCTCAGCCGTCTCAAGCAGATCTTTTCTGGCGTGCCACGCATCGCGGTCACCGCGACCGCCGATGAGCGCACCCGCGACGATATTTTGCATGAACTGGATCTCACATCGCCAGAGGTTCACGTCGCGAGCTTTGATCGACCGAACCTCATCCTGGGCGCAGAGCCAAAGGCCGGCAAGCGCGCCGACCGGGTGGCAAGCCTGGTTAAAGCGCATAAGGGCGAAAGCGGTATCGTCTATGCGGCGACACGCGATGCGACAGAGACGCTGGCCGAAAGTCTTCAACGCTCGGGTCTCTCGGCGCTTGCCTATCATGCCGGGCTGGATGCGGAGGTCCGTTCTGAGCGGCAGCACCGCTTCCTGCTGGAAGACGGGATCGTCATGTGCGCGACGGTCGCCTTCGGTATGGGCGTCGACAAGCCGGATGTGCGTTTCGTGATCCATGCGGATCCGCCAAAGACCCTGGAGGCTTACTGGCAGGAAGTTGGCCGGGCAGGGCGCGACGGAAAACCAGCCGAAGCCTATGCCCTGTTCGGCCCCGCCGATATGCGCCGCTCGATCAGCTGGACCATGGACAGCGATGCAGCCGAAGAAGTGCGCCGCGTGCAGCTAACGAAGACACGCCAGCTTTTTGCGTTCCTAAATGGAACGGAGTGCCGCCGTGCGGCCGTTCGCCGGTATTTCGGCGAGGCAAATGTCGAGCCATGTGGCGATTGCGACAATTGCCAGCGCGAGCCGGGCGACGGTTTCGACATCACGAAATTCGCACAGATGGCTGTCTCAGCGGTTATCCGTTGCGGACAACGCATCGGGCGTGGCCGGCTCATCGTGCATCTGACGGGGTCGGCCCGTGACGGCTTCGATGAGGACCTGTCCAGTCTCTCTACGTACGGAATTGGAACTGATCTTTCAAAACAGGGCTGGAACGCCGTCTTCGATGAGCTTCTTTTCTCCGGTCTTCTGGCGGAAACGGGTGACGCGATGCGCCCTGTTCTTGCTGTGCCGGATCAGGACGCTGCCCGGGCGCTTTTCAAAGGTGAGCGCGATGTCTGGCTGCGCACCGATCCCAGCCAGCGCAAGACGGCCCGCAAGCGGGCTGGGCCTAGCGCAAGTGCCGTCCATGACCTCTCTGAACGCGACCAGTCCCTATTCGAGGCGCTAAGAAGCTGGCGGCTGGAGACAGCCAAGGAAAAGGGTGTGCCGCCCTATGTCATCTTTCATGACCGCACACTGGCGGCGATTGCGGCTGAACGGCCAGGCTCGTCCGATGCGCTGCGCAATATCAGCGGTGTCGGTGAAAAGAAGGCCGGTCGGTACGCCGAAGACATCGCGCGCATCGTGTCTGAGGCCTCCTAGCCGCATTCGCGCCCTTGCCGCCCCCTCAGGCTTGCTTAGGTTTGTGGCTTCACGATTGATCAGGGGGTCGAATGCCCAGCGAAAGAACCAAGGCGTCCGTTGTTGTGCGCAACGCAACGCTGGACGATGTGCCGGCGATTGCGGCGCTCGTGCTGAAAGTCTACGGGCGGCCGGCCGATGGTTATACGCCGGGCATGCTGCGCGGACAGATTTCTTCGTTTCCTGAAGGCCAGTTCCTCGTCGAGTATGACGGCGATGTTGTGGGTTACGCCGCCAGTTTCATCGTCGGAGAGGATCTCGCGCTCCAGCCGCATGACTGGATCGAGATCACGGGCAATGGTTATGCGGCCCGCCACGACCCGGAAGGCGACTGGCTCTACGGCATGGAGGTCTGTGTCGACCCGGAGATCCGCCGCACCCGGATCGGTCAGCGTCTCTACAATGCGCGCCAGCAGCTCTGTGAAGAGTGGGAGCTGAAAGGCATCGTCTTTGGCGGGCGCATGCCGGGCTGGAAGCGCAAGCGCAAACAGTATCCAGACCCTGAGGATTACGTCGAAGCGGTCCGCGCGCAGAAGATCACTGATCCGGTTATCCGCTACCATCTGCGTGCCGGCTTTGAGCCGATTGGGGTGCTGCGCAACTATCTCGATGAGGACACCGATAGCGGCGGCCATGCCACCCATATGGTCTGGCGTAATCCTTATGAGGTCGACGCCCGGCCGACCAGCAAAGTGTCCTATACGACCAAGGAACGCGTTCGCGTCGGTACCGTGCAGGTCCAGATGCGCGCGGTAAAAAGCTTTGAAGAGTTCATGAGCAATGTCGAGTATTTCGTCGATGTCTGCTCGGACCGGCGCGCCGATTTCGTCGTCTTCCCGGAATTGTTCACGCTGCAATTGCTGGCTTTCGAGAAGCGCAAGCTGCGTCCGGCCGAATCCATTGAGGCGCTGACCAAGTACACGCCGCGTTTCGTCGAGGAAATGCGCGAGCTCGCAATCTCCTACAATATCAACATCATAGGCGGCTCTCACCCGACCCGCACCGAGGATGGCGACATCCAGAACGTCGCTTATGTCTTCCTCCGCGATGGCTCTGTTCATGCGCAGGAGAAGATCCACCCGACGCCGGATGAGCGCCATTGGTGGAACATCAAGGGCGGCGACAGCGTCGATGTGATCCCGACAGATTGCGGCCCCATCGGCGTGCTGATCTGCTACGATTCCGAGTTTCCAGAGCTTGCTCGCCGCTTGACCGATGAGGGCGCGCGCATCCTGTTTACGCCGTTCTGTACCGACAGCCGCCAGGGCTATCTGCGGGTGCGCTATTGTTGTCATGCGCGTTGTATCGAGAACCAGCTCTACGTCGTCACATCGGGGTGCACGGGTAACCTGCCAAATGTCGAGAATATGGACATCAACTATGCCCAGTCCGCTATTCTGACGCCGTGCGACTATCCCTTCGCCCGCGAAGGGATCGCCGCAGAGATCGCCGAAAATGTCGAAGCCGTTGTCATGGCAGATCTTGATATGTCCGATCTCTCTTACGCGCGCTCTCAAGGCACGGTCCGCAATCTCAGGGACAGGCGGTTCGATCTCTACCGGG
The DNA here is from genome assembly GCF_000376805.1 of Henriciella marina DSM 19595. Taxonomy (NCBI): domain Bacteria; kingdom Pseudomonadati; phylum Pseudomonadota; class Alphaproteobacteria; order Hyphomonadales; family Hyphomonadaceae; genus Henriciella; species Henriciella marina. Next base: position 2,750,187 of record NZ_AQXT01000002.1, read on the forward strand.
TCGCCTGGAAGCACGGCGGTTGACCATTCCGGCACTGAGCGAGAACAAACCGCTCAGGCTGGGCAGCCTGATGTTGCTCTATGCAGCGCAGGGTGCGCCGGAAGGTCTTCTCTATATTGCGATCCCGGCCTGGTTCGCCTCGCAAGGCGTCAGCGCCGAAGCGATTGGTGGCTATATCGCGATTATCCTGCTGCCGTGGAGCTTCAAGCTTTTTAACGGCATCCTGATGGACCGCTATACCTTCGCGCCGATGGGCCGGAAGCGGCCATGGCTGATTCTCGCGCAGCTCCTGCTGATCGCCAGCCTGATCTTGTTTGCCGGTCTCGGTTCGCCAGCCGACAGCCTCTACTGGTTTGCGGTCGCAGGCTTTGCCGTGAACTTTGCCGGCGCCTTTCAGGATGTTGCCATCGATGGCATGGCCATCGATATCCTGGGCGAGGAAGAACGGGCCACGGCCAACGGCCTGATGTGGGGTGGCAAGACGCTCGGCACCGCAGGATTTGCCTTTCTGACGGGCCGCCTCATCAGCGATGAAGGCGGCCATGCTATGGCGGGTATCGTCACAGCTCTGTTTGTTGGCATCGTTATGGTGCTGCCGCTCCTCTTGCGAGAGAGGGCAGGGGAGAAACTCATGCCATGGACGGCCGGGACCGCATCAGCACAGACCGAAGCCGTGCAGGTTCGGCGCTGGTGGCCGCTTGTCCGGAATGTGCTCATCGCCATGAAGCGTCCGGCGAGCCTTGCTCTCGGCGCAGGTATCCTGGTCGCATTTCTCGCTTACGGACTGAAAACCGCGTTTTCGCCGAGTGTCGCCGTGCAGGAGCTGGGCTGGGACCGCAGCCTCTTCACCGACCGGGACGCAACAGCTGACCTCATCGGAGGCCTGTTCGGCGTCTTCGTGTCGGGTTGGCTCGCCGACAGGATCGGACCCCTTCGCGCGCTCGGCGGCGCGCTGATCGGCATGGCGCTGCTAAACCTTGCGGCGGTCTTCATGTGGAGCGCAGACGGCGTCTATTTCGCCTATCTCCTGATCTACAGCGTGCTTTTCGTTCTGATGTCGGTCTGCACCTATGCCATCGCCATGGGCCAGTCGCGCGGCAGCGTGGCGGCGACGCAGTTTTCCATCTTCATGGCGCTTTTGAATTTCGGCACGAGTATTGGGGCCAGTCAGCTTGGCTGGCTACGTGGGACGGGCGGCTATGAGGCGGCCTTCGCAGCCTGCGCGGGGCTAAGCGCGCTCGCGCTGGTCTTCTATGCGGTTTCTGTCGCCTTCAACCGGCGGCTCGAAACCTCAACTGTTCTCAGCGACCAGGAAATGCGCTTGTAGCGCGGTGACGATCTTGGCCGGGTCCTCGCCCTGCCAGGCTTCGGCGCGGACGCTAGCCATCCGCCGGCCGAGCTTGTGCACGATAGCGCGGGCATAAAGATCCTCGCTCTTCGCGCTTCTGAGATAGTCGATTGTGATATTGATCGGCTTTGGCGGGCGCTGAAGCTCCGACTCCAGATAAACCTGAGCCATGGCGGTCAGTTCCAGAAAGGCACCCGTTGCGCCGCCATGCAGGGCGTTGATCGCGCGGTTGCCGATAAACTTCTCCTGAAAGGGGAGTTTGGTGACAAGCGTGCCGCCATCGGTTTTGAATTCCATGCCGATAAAGCGGGCGAACGGCGTGCGGTCGAGAAATGCCTGAAGCTGGGCGGCGCGATCGGTCATTTGCCGCCGTTCATCATCTTGTTCGCGATTTCCATCGCCTCATTGCCGCTTGCCCAACGGCTTATGTCATTCAGCGCGAACGTTCCGGCGGCCGTCGCGATCACCTTGTCCCGGCTTTCATGATACGCCCAGGCGTGGGTGAAGGCGACATTGCGGGTCACATGATAGCATTCGGCCTCGGCGAGAATGTCCCGGCCCTTGTCGGCGGGGCGCATATAGTCGATGCGCAGATCCAGCGTCGCCATGGACATCGGTTTCTTGAGCGCGGTGTTGATGCAGATGCCGCTCAGATTATCCAGCAGCGCCGTCAGGACCCCGCCATAAATGACGCCGGTATCTGGGTCGCCGACAAGGTCTTCGCGCCAGGCGACTTTCGCAAATGCACGGCCTTTCTCCATTCCGGTCAGCTCAAATCCGAGCGCCTGGGCCCACGGGACGGTGGACATGATCCGCTGGGCGTTCTGCGCCATCAGTTTGAGCATCACATCCTGATGCTCGGTCTTGTCGCTCATGAAACCCTCAAGGCCTGTTGCCGCGACGTGAAAAATTGACGTCGCCTGATACGTCGATACCATCCAGACAAGCGAGCACAATGCGTGACGCTGCGGGAGGAATTCATGGCATTCGACGGACAATCAAGCGGCAAGGCCTGTATCATCGGTGCGGGCTGTTCTGGCTTCACCATGGCCAAGCGGCTCAAGGATTACGGGGTCGCCTATGACTGTTTCGAGATGTCGGATAATATTGGCGGCAACTGGTACTACCGCAATCCGAACGGGCTCTCATCATGCTATCAGAGCCTGCACATCGATACCTCGAAATGGCGCCTCGCCTTTGAAGATTATCCCGTGCCGGATGAGTGGCCGGATTTCCCGCATCACGCCCAGCTGCTCCAGTATTTCCATGACTATGTCGATCATTTCGGCCTGCGTGAGACGATCACTTTCAACACGGCCGTGACAAAGGTCGAGCGCCGCTCGGATGGCGACTGGGACGTGACGCTGTCGACCGGCGAAACCAACACCTATCAGTGGCTGTTTGTGGCAAACGGCCATCACTGGGACGCCCGCATACCTGAATATCCTGGCGAGTTCACCGGCCATCAGGTCCACTCGCATCACTACCGCGATCCATTTGAACCCTATGACTTCCGCGGCAAGCGGGTGATGGTTGTCGGCGGTGGCAATTCGGCGATGGATATTTCGTCAGAGCTCTCCCAGCGCCCGATCTCCGATAAGCTTTTCATATCGATGCGCCGCGGTGTCTGGGTGCTGCCGAAATACATGAACGGCCAGCCCGCAGACAAAGCCGTCCTGCCATCCTGGATGCCGACAAAACTCGGCCGCAAGCTTGCCCGCAAGGCGATCAAGAAGCGGGTCGGCAATATGGAAGACTATGGCCTTCCCAAACCCGATCATGAACCGCTCGATGGCCATCCATCTGTGTCAGGTGAGTTTCTGACCCGCGTCGGCTGCGGCGACATCACACCCAAAGGCGGGATTGAAAAGCTCGTCGGAGACGGCGTCATATTCAAGGACGGCACGCGCGAGCAGATCGATGCGATCGTCTGGGCGACCGGATACAATGTTACCTTCCCTTTCTTCGACGATGACCGCCTCAAACCCGTCGACAACCGCTTCCCGCTCTACAAGCGGATGGTAAAGCCCGGCCTCGACAATCTCTTCTTCCTCGGGCTCGCTCAGCCCCTGCCAACGCTGGTAAACTTTGCTGAGCAGCAATCGAAGCTCTGCGCGGCGAAGATCGCTGGCGAGTATGAGTTTCCCCCCGAAGACGAGATGAAGGAAACCATCGAGGAGGATGAGCAATTCCACCTCGGCCACTTCTACGATGCGCCACGTCACACGATGCAGGTGGATTTTAACGCTTACGTAAAAGATCTCATGAAAGAGATAGAGCGTGGGCGGAAGCGCGTGAAAGCCACCGCCTGACATAGGTTCTAGACCTTATGGATGGCCTTCATGTTGCGCACCGTGCTTGCAGTTTTTGCGGTCGTGCTGCTGGCGACAGCATGCAGCACGACACCCGCACCCGTTTCCTACCCTCTGAACGATGGGGGACGGGTCTCTGCGCCATCGGCGATCACGACAACAGCCAGCGTCAGCGCAGAGCAGGGGCCATTCCAACCTGATGCAGACCTGTATCTCTGTCCGAACAGCACGATCACAAACGCTTTTGAGTATGATCGGGACTTTCGCGTTCTGAATTTCAATCCGATCGTCCTGATCGACGGGAAAGTCGTCATGGCGGCCGTGCCGACGAACAATGCCTGCATGACATCCGGCTTCGGTCACAGGATGGGACGCACCCATAAGGGGCTCGATGTCCGCTCGAGGCCTGCCGGGATGGTCTATTCTGCGGCCCCCGGCATTATCCGCGAGGCCCGCCGCAGCCCCAGCTTTGGCAATACGATCCTGATCGACCACGGACAGGGTGTGTTCACGCGTTACGCACATCTCGACAACATCCAGTCTGGCATTGAAGAAGGCCGCGAGATCGGTTTTGGCCAGCCTCTGGGCATTATGGGGACCACCGGCCGCAGTACCGGCGTCCATTTGCACTTTGAAGTCCTGACCGGTTCGTTTCCAAGTGGCCTGACGGCGCATAATCCGCTCTCCTTCCCGCCCTATATGGCGCTTAGCGCAGGGTTTTGAGCTGGAAGGCAGCTGACGTGAGCAAATTGACGCCCGAAATCGCAGGGCGACAGCTCCATCAAAGTTGACGACGCGTCACCGATCTGTTCACTGCTTATCCTCTTGTATATTAGGGGCGTTAAATGGCGGCAACCACTCAGCAATCGGACGCGCCCGGCAAACGTGCAAGAACGAAAGCTGCTAACCGACAGTCCATTCTCGAAGCAGCGCGTCAGGTCTTCGCCCGCCTCGGCGCAGATGCGGCCACTGTGCGCGATATCATTAGGGAGACCGATCTCGCAGCCGGCACCTTCTACAATTACTTCCGCTCCAAGGAAGAAGTGTTCGAAGCTCTCGCCAACGAAGGGGTCAAGCGATTCAGGCCGCGCCTGGCGTCGGTGCGGGCGAACGCGTCTTCATTCGAAGAATATCTGACGGCCGCCTACGAAGCCTATTTCGAATTCCTGAACGAAGAAAACGAGGACGCCATCAAGAGCCGTGCGCCGCATAAGGTCATGATCGGCATGCGGGTCGATACACCTGAAATGCATGCCGTCTTTGATGAGATCCGCGCCGACTTCGAGCATGCCGCAAAGTCATCCGGGCTATCGCTCGCGGATTCCGGATATCTCACTGCTGCGGCGATTGGCATTGCGAGAGAAGTCGGCGATCATATGCTCCAGAGGCGCCCGGTCGATACAAAGGGCGCCGTGGAATTTGCGACCCAGCTCTTCATGAGCGGGGCCGGCGCGATTGCGCCAAAGCGTAGCGTATAGGACGAGGGAGACCTTCTGATGAGCCTGCAATCGACGATCGTGAAACTACTCATGAAGCTGCCTGGCGGCATGCTGGTGAAACTGTCAGGCGGAGAGCCGGTCATCCTTGGCGGGCGGACGCTCGACCCGCGCTTCCAGTTCATGATGGCCGGTGCAAAGCGGCAGCCGCCCGTGTCCAGCCTGTCTGCGCCTGAGGCCCGCGCCGCGTCGGCTCAAGGCCTCGCCATGTTCGCTGACAAGACAGAGCCCGGGGTCACCTGGGAAGACAGCGAGATCAAGGGCACGGACGGCCATCAGATCCCGGTGCGCATTTACCGCCCCGACAATCAGGACCCGAAAGCGCCGATGATGGTCTATTACCATTTCGGCGGCGGCGTGATCGGCGACCTTGAGACCTGCCATGCCTTCTGTTCGATGATATCGAAAGCGGCGGCCTGCCCGGTTCTTTCGGTCGATTACAGACTGGCCCCAGAGCACAAATTTCCAGCCGGCCTTGAAGACTGTATCGATGCGTATGAATGGGCGCTGCGTAACGCGCGCAATTACGGCGCGCCTGCCGGCATCGCCACGATCGGCGGCGACAGCATGGGGGGCAACTTCTCCGCCATCGTTGCGCAGGAGATGATGCGCGAACGAAAGCCGATGCCGCTTCTGCAATTGCTCATCTATCCAGCGACCGAAATCGAAAGCGAGTTTCCGTCATATGAGACTTATGGCGAGGCCTATCCGCTGAACGCCGACACGATGCGCTGGTTCATGGGGCATTATATTCCGGAAGGTCAGGACCGCGCCGATGTGCGGCTGTCACCTGCGCGTGAGGCGCAGCTGGAAGACCTGCCGCCCGCAATCATTGCGACAGCCGGGTTCGATCCGCTGGTGGATGATGGGGCAGCCTATGCGAAACTTCTCCGCAAGGCGGGCGTGAAAGTGACCTATAAATGCTATGATAGCCTGGCCCACGGATTTACGGCGTTCACCGGTGCCGTTCCGGCTGCGCGCGAGGCATGCGAGGAGATCGCAGCGCTGGTCGCAACCGCTTATCGCGGGTTCAAGATTGAAGATGACTAGGGCTGGAAAGACCCGGCCAGAGGGTCATCAATCAGCTTCCGGTGCTAGGCGGCGATAGCGGCCAGGGCCAGAAGGCTGACAAAGATAAAATAGATCGTACGCATGTTACTTTTTTGTCCAAAAACCTTTAAGAAAGTGTCACAGAGATCTTTCTAGCGGGCTATTGGCTGCGGATCAAATCGGAATGATTGTTCCGGACGTTTCCTACATCCGGATGCGCGGGCCACACATCCATGTCTTCCGATGCAAACGGTTTAAGAAGATCATCGACGTTCTCACTGGTATCCAGCCAGCGCGCAAAGTCTTGCTGTTGCAGGATGACCGGCATACGGGCGTGAATACCGGCCGTTGCCTCATTGGCTTGCGTGGTAAGAACGGTAAAGCTGTGAAGCTCGGAGCCTTCGATCAGCGCAACATCGTAAAGGCCTGCCAGGCAGAAATGCCGCCGGTTGCGCAGGCCAATGGCAAAGGGCGTCTTCGCGCCCTTGCGGCCGGTCCATTCATAATAGCCGCTAATGGGCACCAGGCAGCGGTGATGGCGGTAGGCCCCGCGAAACACAGGCTTTTCTGCCACTGTCTCTGACTTGGCATTGAAACTGGAAAAGGACTTTTCCTTCAGCGGCTTCTTCCACCAGGACGGCACCAGGCCCCAAAACGCAGGGGCGAGCTCAATATGACCCCGATGGGCTGGGCGCAGGATCGGCTGATAGGTGCCGGGCGCGGCATTATACGTCGCTTCCGGCGGCTCGATCTCATCCGGCGGGATAAGATTGAGCCAGGCCTGATAGTCCGACCAGGTTACGCCATGTCTGAAAAATCGTCCGCACATGTTGTCCTGCATTCATCTTAAAAGATTACTGTCATCAATGAGTATTGGAACGATCTCATATAGTGGTCGTTTCCATTCAACTACCTCCTACAACGTGTTGGGGGCATATGCTCATGAGGAGAGATTTAATGAAAAAAGTAATGGCTGGTGTAGCCGCAGCTGCATTCGTTCTAACCGCCTGTGAAGGCACGGGCCTTTCCCAAAACCAGGCTTATGGTGCCGGCGGCGGCGCGCTCGCAGGTGCAGCGCTTGGTACGCTTGCAGGCGGCGATGATGGCCGTAACGCTGCAATTGGCGCTGCCGTTGGCGCGCTGGCTGGCGGCGCGGTCGGGACGTATATGGACCGCCAGGAGCGCGCGCTCCGTGAGCGGACTGCCAATTCGCAGATCCAGGTAGAACGTCAGGGCGACCAGATCGCGTTGACCATGCCGTCCAATTCGAGCGTCAATTTCGCAGTGAACAGCGCCGAGCTCCAGGGCAGCGCCTATGGACCGCTGAACGAGATTGCCGGTGTTCTTCAGGAATACCCGTCGACATCGATTGATGTTGTCGGCCATGCAAGCTCGGACGGTCCGGACGACTACAACATGCGTCTTTCCGAACAGCGCGCAAACACCGTTGCCAACTATCTCGTTGGTCAGGGCGTAAACTCGGTTCGCATCTCGGCCTATGGCCGCGGCGAAACCCAGCCGATTGCAAGCAATGACACCGAAGCAGGCCGCGCTGCAAACCGCCGCGTCGAAGTTCTGCTGACGCCTGTCACAACCAGCTAGTTCTGAACTGATCAGCTGAAAAGCATGAAGGCCGCAGCATAATCGCTGCGGCCTTTTTCTTTGGGCGGGAGTGAGCCGCATGCGGTTTCCGGGCTTTCGAAGCCCCCTTTGAAAATCACTTGATCTGCGCAGGCAGCGGCTTGGTTTCATAGGGTCCGGGCGCCATGCTCTGCTGCGTACGGACTCAACTCGCCTTCGATTGAATAGTGAACTTTAGGGCTGAATGGCGCAAAAATTCTTGAGCTGAAACAAGAAAGGCCGGAGCGCGCGCTCCGGCCTTTCCAATCAGGTATTGAGGTCTGGCTACGCGGCCACTTTGGCTTTCACGCCGCCTGGCGGGAAGCGGTCGTAGAAGCCTTCGCCCTTGGCGGCCATATCCTTCAGAAGCTGTGGCACGGCGAAGCGTTCGCCATATTTGGCTTCCATCTTTTCGGCCTCTTCAACGAAGGGCTTGATGCCCCAGATGAGGTCCACATAGGAGCAGCACCCGCCCGTATAAGGCGCAAAGCCCCAGGCCAGGATGGAGCCGATGTCGGCATCGCGCGCGTCGGTGATGACGCCTTCCTCGAAACAGCGGGCAACTTCGATAGCCTGACGGATGAGGAAGCGGTCAATCAGATGCTTCTTCATCTCTGGCGGGCACTCATCGACCTTCACTTCAAGGCGGGTGTTGAGGTCCGGCCAGAGACGCTCCGGGCGACCTTTCTCATTATAGTCGTAGAAGCCCTTGCCGGCCTTGCGTCCGACCCGGCCCTGATCCTCGACCAGCCAGCCGAGGAACTGGGTCCGGTCATCGCTCTGGATGTCGACGCCCATTGCTTCGGCTGTCGCGCGGGTCACTTTCAGCGCCGTGTCGAGACCGACAGAGTCGGAGACCTCAAGCGGGCCCATCGGCATGCCGGACTGGCGCCCGACATTCTCGATGATGGCTGGCTTGATGCCCTCGGCCAGCATTTCCATGCCTTCGCGCGTATAGGTGCCAAAGCAGCGCGACGTATAGAAACCGCGGCTGTCATTGACCGAGATCGGCGTCTTACGAATGGCGAGGACATAGTCGATCGCCTTGGCCAGTGTCGCTTCGGACGTCTTCTCACCGGAAATGATCTCGACAAGGCCCATCCGCTCCACAGGGGAGAAGAAGTGGATGCCAATGAAGTTTTCCGGACGTTTGGAGGCTTTCGCCAGGCCCGTGATCGGCAGGGTCGAGGTGTTGGAGCCAAAGACAGCGTCTTCACCGAGAACCGCTTCAGCCTGCTCGGTGATCTTGGCTTTCAGCTCTTCATTCTCGAACACAGCTTCGATGACGAGGTCTGCGCCCTTCAGCTCGTCATAATTGTCGGTGGTCGTGATGAGGTCGAGGAGCTTGTCGCCCTTTTCCTTGGTCGACTTGCCGCGCGAGATGTCCTTTTCGACGAGACGGCGCGAATAGTCCTTGCCCTTCTCGGCGTTCTCCTTGGACACATCGACCAGAACGGTCGGGATGCCAGCCTTGGCCTGGACATAGGCAACGCCTGCACCCATCAGGCCTGCGCCGATGACAGCGATCTTCTTGAACTCTGTTTTCGGGTGGCCTTCCGGGCGGTTGCCGCCCTTGGAAAGCGCCTGCGTCGACAGGAACAGCGAACGGATCATCGCCTTGGCTTCAGGGCGTGACTGGGTGTTGATGAAGTAGCGCGTCTCGATCCGAAGGCCTGCATCGATCGGCACCTGAATGCCTTCATAGACGCAGGAGAGGATGTTCTTCTGGGCCGGGAAGTTGCCATAGGTCTTGGCGTGAAGCATGGCGTTCGCCATCGTCATGACCTGACCGGCACCAGGGCTCTTGTGCGGCACGCCGCCTGGCACCTTGAAGCCTTTTTCGTCCCATGGGGCCTTGGCCGATGGATTCGCTTTCACCCATGCCTTTGCCTTTTCGACGACGTCTGCCCCCGGGGCCAGCTCCTGGATGACGCCCATCGCCTTGCCTTTTTCAGCGTCAAAGCTCTCACCCTGAAGGATGAGCGGCAGGGCCGCTTGCACACCAACAAGGCGTGGCAGGCGCTGCGTGCCGCCAGCGCCCGGCAGGAGGCCGATCTTGGCTTCCGGAAGGCCGAATTGCTGCTTCGGATTGTCGTTGGCTGCGACACGGTAATGGCAGGCCAGCGCGACTTCGAGACCGCCGCCAAGGGCGAGGCCGTTAAGGGCGCAGGCGACCGGCTTTCCGCAGGTCTCCAGCTCGCGCAGAGTCTTGTTGAGCGAGAAACCTTGCTCAAAGCGTTCTTTCAGCTTCTCGTCTTCACTTTTTTCACTGGCATCGCCAGCTCCGGCGCGGTTGCCCATCTCACCAAGGTCTGCGCCGGCGCAGAAGCCCGAAGGCTTGCCAGACGACAGGACAAGACCCTTGATCTTGTCGTTGCTCGCGACTTCCTTGGCGATCGCGATGATGTCCTGAACGGCCTGCCCCGTCAGCGTATTCATGCTGCGGCCCGGCACGTCGAAAGCGGCGTGCGCAATGCCATCGCCGTCAATGTCGAATTTGAAGGTTTCGAGTTCCATCTATCTGTCCTCTTGAAGATCAGCCCTCTGCGGAGCTGTCTTCATCCGTCTTGTGGTTATCTTTGGTCTGATTGAGCTGCGCCTTGCCGAAGGCCGGTGCGAGACCGATGCCGATGGCAAGGCCGGCGCCCATGAAGGCCATATTGCCAAGGGCGACGCCGAGCGCCGCGCCTATGGCAATACCGATCGCTATGCCGACCGGCAGGCCCTTCTGGAACGCCTCGTTGCTCACCTAGACCCGTTCGATGATCGTTGCTGTGCCCATGCCGGCGCCCACGCAAAGTGTTACCAGTGCGGTTTCCTTGTCGGAGCGCTCGAGCTCGTCGACCATGGTGCCCAGCAGCATGCCGCCGGTCGCCCCAAGCGGGTGGCCCATGGCAATGGCGCCGCCGTTTACGTTCATCTTCTCGTGCGGAATGCCGAGCAGATGCATCATCAGCATCGGCACGGACGCGAACGCCTCATTGAGCTCATAGATGTCGATATCGCCGACATCCATGCCAGCTTTCATCAGCGCCTTGCGGGAGACGGCCGTCGGGCCGGTCAGCATGATCGCCGGCTCTGAGCCGATCGAGGCCATGGATCTGATGCGCGCGCGCGGCTTCAGGCCAAGCCGCTCGCCCATTTCCTTCGAACCGAACAGAACGGCCGATGCGCCATCCACGATACCGGAAGAGTTACCGGCATGGTGAACGTGGTCGATGCTTTCCAGCTCAGGATAGCGCTGCTTGATGATCTCATCGAAGCCCATGCTGCCCATGCCCGCGAAGGACGGATTAAGACCGGCCAGCGACTGCATGTCGGCATCGGGACGCATATGCTCGTCATGATCAAGGATGATGGCGCCCATCTGGTCCTTCACAGGAACGATGGATTTCGAAAAACGCCCTTCCTTCCAGGCGTTGGCGGCGCGCTTTTGCGACTCGACCGCATAGGCGTCGACATCATCGCGTGAGAAGCCCCATTTGGTCGCAATGGTGTCTGCGCCAACGCCCTGCGGCGCGAAATAGGATTTGATCGCGATGGACGGGTCAGACGACCAGGCACCACCAGCGGCGCCCATTGGAACGCGCGACATGGCTTCGACGCCGCCGCCGATTGCCATATCTGCCTCGCCGGTCATGACTTTGGACGCGGCCATGTTGCAGGCCTCAAGGCCAGAGGCGCAGAAACGGTCGACCTGTACGCCGGCCGTGGTCTCTGCATACTCAGCATTCAGCACGGCGATCCGCGCAATGTCGCCGCCTTGCTCACCAACTGGCGAGACACAACCGAGAACCACATCGTCGACATAGTTGGTGTCGAGTTCGTTTCGGTCGCGGATCGCCTGTAGCGCCTGTGTCGCAAGCGAAAGCGAGGTGATTTCATGCAGCGACCCGCTCTGCTTGCCTTTGCCGCGCGGTGTGCGCACAGCATCGTAGATATATGCTTCGTTCATTTGGATAATGCTCCTTTCAGGACATTCAAAAATTCAGATGGTCAGATTGGCGAAGGACGATGAGGCCGATGACGAGAGAGCCGAGTCCCAGCGCGATCGGCACAAAGCCGCTGACGCCCGCATCCGGGCGGGCAAATTCGACATAGGCGCCCAGCAGGATCGATATGATCCCGAGAATGATGGACGCGATGCCGAGCCAGCGGACCATGTGGCTACATCGACCTCGCAATTAGCATTTTCATGACTTCATTGGCGCCGCCATAGATGCGCTGGACGCGCGCATCGGCATACATCTGGCCGATGGGATACTCGTCCATATAGCCATAGCCGCCATGCAGCTGCAGGCATTCGTCGATGATCTTGCACTGAAGATCGGAGATCCAGTATTTCGACATCGAGGCCGTTGCCGCATCGAGCTTGTTTTTCAGCAGAAGCTCAGTGCAATGGTCAGCGAAGACCTTCGCGACGGTCGCTTCTGTCTTGCATTCGGCCAGCTTGAACTGCGTATTCTGGAAGTCCCAGATCGTTCCGCCGAACGCCTTGCGCTGTTTTACGTAAGCGACGGTTTCGGCGATCGCGCGCTCAATCATGCCGACGCCCTGAAGGCCGATGACATGACGCTCCTGCGGCAGCTTGGTCATCAGCTGGACAAAGCCCTGACCCTCTTCAGCGCCGAGCAAATTGGAGGTCGGCACGCGCACATCATTGAAGAAGAGTTCGGACGTATCAGCAGCCTTCTGACCGATCTTGCTGAGGTTGCGGCCGCGTTCGAAGCCCTCGACCTCGTCCGTCTCGACGCAGATCAGTGAGATGCCCTTGGAGCCTTTGGTGGGGTCGGTCTTGGCGACGACGACGACAAAATTGGCCGTCTGACCGTTCGAGATGAAGGTCTTCGAGCCGTTGATGACATAGTGGTTGCCATCCTTCTTCGCGCTCGTCTTTACGGCCTGAAGGTCCGACCCGGTGCCGGGCTCGGTCATTGCGATGGCAGCGATCAGGTCGCCTGACGCCAGACGCGGCAGCCAATTTTTCTTCTGCTCTTCAGAGCCGAATGTCTCGATATAGGGGGCGATGATGGCATTGTGCAGCGTGATGCCGAAGCCGTCGATGCCCTTCCACTGCTGCTGTTCGATGATGACAGCCTCATGGCGGAAATCCCCGCCTGCGCCGCCATACTCATCGGAGACAGATGCGCAGAGCAGACCTGCATCGCCGGCCTTCTTCCACATCTCACGCGGGACGTAGCCTTGCTTGCGCCAGTCTTCGACATGCGGCTTGCATTCGCGCTCAAAGAATTGGCCGACAGCATCGGAGAAGATCGAAATCTCCTCATCCTGACGCCATTTTGCGGGTGCGACGTCCAGTACGTCCTGCATCGAAATCTCCCTTAATCGTGTCGTTTGCGACGAGTTGTCGTTTACGTTCACGTCAATTTATAAAGCCCGCTCTCTGACGGAGCGAGTCCTCACGCAGCGTCAGGCCGCGCGACATTTAGCAGCCCGGCAGCAGGCCTTCCGGCCCGCTGCCGAATGCTTGATCAGAACCGTTCGGCGCCGAGCGCCATCAGGGGTTCTGCGCCGGTCTTGAGCTTCGCGAGATGCGACGTCGTTTCCGGCAGGATGCGGCTGATATAGTAGCGCCCTGTGATCAGCTTGTCGTCATAGAACGGGTCATCACCGCGCTTCTCCAGGGCAGTTTTCGCCATCTTGGCCCACATGAAGCCAAGCGCCGTCAGTCCGAACAGGTTCAGAAAGTCGGTCGATGCGGCCCCGGCATTATTGAAGTCGCTCATGCCGTTCTGCATCAGCCAGGTCGTCGCCTCTTGCAGCTCAGCTTTCGCCTTGGTCAGCCCCTCAGTGAAAGGCTTCATGTCTTCATCGCCTTCATGGGCACCGATGAAGTCGTCCATTTCGGCAAAGAAGGTGAAGATCGCGCGGCCGCCATTGGCGGCGAGCTTGCGGCCGACAAGATCCAGCGCCTGGATGCCATTGGTGCCTTCATAAATGAGGGCGATACGCACATCGCGGACATATTGCTCGACGCCCTGTTCGGTCGTGAAGCCGGTCCCGCCATGCAGCTGCAGCGCATCATTACAGGCCTTGAGGCCGCGATCGGTCAGGAAGGCTTTCACCACCGGCGTCATCAACGCCATATAGTCGCCAGCCTTCTCGCGGACTTTCTCATCCGGGGATTTGTGCAAGAGGTCGCCGTGAAGCGCGGTCCAGTAGGTGAAGAGACGCCCCCCTTCGATGAAGGCCTTGGTGTCCAGCAACATGCGGCGGACATCCGGATGCACGATGATCGGGTCGGCGGGCTTCTCAGGTTCTTTCGGGCCGGAAAGGGCGCGGCTCTGTAGCCTGTCGCGCGCAAAATCGGCTGCGTTCTGATAGGCGACCTCAGCCTGGGCGAGGCCCTGCATGCCGACACCGAGACGCGCTTCGTTCATCATGATGAACATGGTGCGCATGCCCTTATGCTCGTCGCCGACCAGCCAGCCCGTCGCCTCGTCATAATTCATGACGCAGGTCGCATTTCCGTGGATGCCCATCTTCTCTTCAAGGCCGCCGCACGAGACCGCATTGCGGTCGCCGAGCGAGCCATCCTCGTTAACCTTGTATTTCGGCACGACAAAGAGCGAGATGCCCTTGATGCCTTCCGGGGCGCCTTCAATACGCGCCAGGACAAGGTGAACGATATTTTCCGTCAGGTCCTGCTCGCCGCCTGAAATCCAGATCTTCTGGCCGGTGATCTTGTAGCTGCCATCAGACTGCGGGACGGCCTTGGTCTTGATGAGACCAAGATCGGTGCCGCACTGCGGCTCGGTCAGATTCATCGTGCCGGCCCATTCGCCGGTCGCCATTTTCGGGCCGTAGAGCTGTTTCTGCTCATCAGAACCGCCCGCCATCAGCGCCTCATAGGCGCCGGACGTCAGGCCGGGATACATGGCAAAGGCCATATTGGCCGACGACATCATCTCGCTGACCGCAATGGACAGTGAGTGGGGCAGGCCCTGTCCGCCCATTTCGGGTGTCTTCGACAGGAGCGGCCAGCCATTTTCGACAAATTGCTTATAGGCATCCGGAAAGCCGTCCGGCGTCTTGACCGAGGCGTCATCGGCGCGCGTGCAGCCTTGCTGGTCGCCAACCTTGTTCAGCGGGAAGAGGACCTCGCTTGCGAATTTACCGCCCGTCTCCAGGATCTGGTCGATGATGTCAGGCGTCGCATCTGCAAAGCCTTCAAGGTTGGCGTAATTCTGAAGGGACAGGACATCGTGGAAGATGAATTGCATGTCCCGGACCGGTGCGTCGTAACGTGGCATTTGTTTGCTCTCTGTCGTCTCTGTTGCACAGCAACCGGCCCGCACTTTCTACGGGCCGGTTCCAATTGATTTCCTGGTCTGGTCGAAGGCCTAGGCGTCGTCCAGCTGCTTGCGAGCGACCGCATCATAGGCGGCGACGCTTTCGGCATGCTCATTGGCCGGGCCGATCTTGGACAGATCGTTCTCCAGCCATTCAATGCCCTTCTGAAGTTCACCAAGGGCAATCTCGATGTCTTCGCGCTGGTTTTCGAATTCCTTCACCTGATTGCGGAATTTCTCGAGCGTCTTGCGCTTCTGGGCGCGCTCATTGTCGCCAAGGCCGTAGAGGTCGAGGATTTCGCGAATATCGGCAAGCGGCAGGCCGAGGCGTTTCATGCGAACGATGATCGTGACGCGGGCGCGGTCGCGGTGTGAATAGACGCGGGTCATGCCGTCACGGGCCGGGTGCAGCATGTCTTTGTCTTCATAGAAGCGAAGGGCACGCGGCGTGATACCGAACTCGCGGGCAAGCTCGGAAATCGAGTAGGTTCTGCTCTCGGAAATCGAAAGGGACGTGGCTGTATCTGGCATGAATTCCTCCTGGTTTTTGTTGTTTACGTATACGTCAACGTTACCCTTACCTTTCCGTCAAAGTAAAGCCCCCTCAAAGCACCAGATGCACATGTCTGAACAAATTGGCGGCTTCTGTTTACCATTTTAACCACCCTTTAAGACGAACCTCTCCATCCATGGTCCAATACGGTGATCCGGGATGTGCTTTCTGCAGAAGCGCCTCCGGAATGTGAGGAGTTCGCGCATGTCAAACTACGGGCCTTGGAGCGTCAAAGGCAGCGACGAACGCGCGCGTGAAGCAGCCCGGGAAGCGGCTCGCGAAGAAGGCCTCACCATCAGTGAGTACATTAACCGTATGCTCAAGATGGAAACCGGGTCTGCAGGCGGATCTGTGTCAGGCACGCCGCCTGCTGCCCGCGACGAGGAAAGCCCGCGATATGCGCGCGGCGGCGGCGGTAGTGGCGGCGACGGGGAGTATCCCGGGTCGGCTGCGGCCATTCAGGATCTCCTGCGCCGTCTGGAAGCCGTCGAGGCCCGCTCGGCGGTCGCGCTCAGCGGGATCGACCGCTCTATCCTTGGCCTCACCGAGCGCTTGGAGGATGCCCACCGCAAGGCGGACGGCATCTCCACAAATTATGACGGCGTCCTCGATGATATTCGCACCACGCACGATGCGCTGAAGACAAAGGTCGATTCGCTTGAAGGCAGCGGCGGTGGCCGCGGTGATGTGAAGGCGCTGAAATCGCTTGAGCGCGCGCTCGGCAAGCTCGCCTCACATGTTTACGAAGAAACCTCGCGTCAGAAAGACGGCACGGCCGATGTGCGCAAGCGGGTCGAAACCGGTCTTGAGGATATTGGCAGCCGTTTGAGCGGCGTCGAAGGCCGGATCGACAAGACGCTGGATGAAGCGGCAGAGCGCCTCGCCCGCAAGGTCGAGCAGGCCGAGCTGCGCACCGAAGGCGCGACCAAGCATCTCTCTGGCCGCTTCAGCGAACTTGAAACCCGTGTCGCTGAACGCCTCGCTCATGCCGACACCGTCGCAAAGCGCGTCGACGCCGTCGAAACCTCCACATCCGGCTCCATCAGCTCAGTAGAGTCGCTTGTTGAGGCGCTTCAGGCCCGGCTCGACCGCGCCGAGACAGCGACCAATGACGCCCTCGATAATGTCGATCAGACCTATACCGCCCTCAGCGCGCGGGTGAGTGAGCTCGCCGACAAGGCTCTGCCAGATACGGCAGCCATGCTTCGCGAACATTTTGAGTCGCGTTTCAAGGGCCTTTCCGAAGAGCTTCGCTCCTCTATCGATACCACGCGCCAGCAACTCGCCCGTGAGATCGAGGACGCCGCAGGTAAGGCGGCAAAACATGAGCAGGTCGACGCCGTCAGAACCTCCGTGGCAAACCTTTCAGAGGCGGTCGACCGCAAGGATGTCAACACCCAGGCCGCCCTCGGCACGATGCGTCAGGACCTGGAGCTTTCCGGCAAAACATCCCGCGTCGCGCTGGAAGAACTGTCGCGCCACGTCGACACCAACTGGACCGCCTCTCAGGCTGCCCTCGACACGCTGCGTCAGCGCTTTGATTCGCGCGACACAGTGTCGGTGAAGACGCTCGAAGACCTTCGAGAGCGGATGGATGCGCGCCAGAACGAACTTGCCGAAAAGATCGAGGCCGTCAGTGAGCGCGCTGTGCCGCTTGCGACCGTCGAGGCGATCCAGCAGGCCGTTGGTGCGATCCGCCAGCGCCTGGTCAGCAATGAGAAAACCTCCTCTGAAACGCTTGAGAAGGTCTCTGAGCGCATCGCCCGCGTATCGGAATTCCTCGGCAATCGCCTCAAGCAGGTCGAGAGCCGCGATTACGCCGCCCAGATCGAGGCGGTGCGCGCTGATATGCAGACGCTTTCGGCGGATGTTAAGCGCCAGATGGAAAGCTCGGGCGGTCAGACCGATGAGATGATCGAGCAGATCAGCGCTGAAATGAAGCGCATGGCCGAGCATTTTGAATCGCGCGTCGATGAGAGCGAGAAACGCAGCGCCACGGCAATCGAACAGGTCGGCGAGCAGGTCTCAGGCGTCGCACAACGTCTCCATGCCCGTCAGGACCGCTCCTTCCGTGAGCTTGAAGAGTCACTGGAAGCGGAACGCAAGACACAGCAGAAACGCCTTTCCGATGCGCTGAACGGCGTTTCCGACCGCATCGAAGAGATGCAGGAGCGCTCCAACACCTCGCTCTCTCCGGTGCAGAAAGCGATCGCTTCTCTAGCCACACGGCTGGAAGCTGTTGAAGACGGAAGCTCCGGCAAGTCGCGCAAATCGCGTAAGGCCAGCGCCCCCGATGCAGAGCATAGTGACGAAGCACTGCGCGACTTTCTCTCCGATGATGTGCCGGCCAAACCCGCGCAACCGGCAAAACCGGCGCGCGCGGCAAATCGCGACGAGTTCGAGGCAGGCCTTCCCTTCCTGGAAGAGCTTGATGACGGGTCACCCCCGTTCAATGCTGGCGGCGCCTATGAGTATGAAACAGAGCTGCCCGACGAGGATGGGGGCCGCGATCCATTCGCCAGCTTCGACGACTTTGATGAGAGCGGGCACGAAACGCGCGACAGCGATGTCTTCATCGAAGAACGCCCGCGTGCCGACGATTCCTGGGATGTTTCAGGGTCAGACGAGTTCGGTGGCCGTGGCAGCAGACGCTCAGGTGGCGGCGATGACTATATAAGCCGCGCTCGCCGTGCCGCGCTTGATGCCTCAGAGGTCGCTCCCACAAAGGCGGGAAAGGGTTCAAAGGCATCGAGGAAAAAGAGCCCCAAGGCCGCGTCCCAACCGAAAAAGTCGGGAAAATTCCCGCTCTTGGCGGCCGTCTCCATTGCGGCGCTCGCAACGGCTGGCGCTGGCGCGTGGGTCGTCATGAACAATATGCAGACCGAGGCGCCGCGCCCAACCGTCCAGACACGCGACACGCTGAGCCTCGCGGCAGCAGAACCGGCCGCGAGTGAGGCCATTGCCGAAGATGGCGAAGCAGCCTCCGCAGATAATGGCGCGGCCGATACGTCGGGTACTGCGCCGGCCAGTGATGGACGCGCCGAAACAGTCAATTCCGTTCAGGCACCGGAGTCAGATGCGGATCTCGAAGAGGCCCTCTTCGCCGAGGACGCAGCCCCAGATGTCGAGGCCAGCCTTTCAGGTATCAGCGATCCGTCAGATACCAGCCCCCCGCCGGCACAAGCCGACACACAACCCTCGCTCGCCTCGGTTGAGCCCATTCCTGAAGCCCCTTCCATGGAGTCAGCGGCTGTCGGTGGTGATGCGGTTGCGCAATACCTTGTCGGTGAACAGGCGCTAGAGGCTGGCGACTACACGTCCGGCCCGACAATGATCCGCCGCGCCGCTGAGCAAGGGCTCGCAGCGGCCCAGTACCGCTTCGCCAAGCTTCACGAATCCGGCCTCGGCGTTCCGCGTGACCTTGAAATGGCCCGCCAATGGACCGAACAGGCTGCGAGCGGCGGCAATGTGAAGGCGATGCACGATTTGGCCGTCTATTACGCCGAAGGCGAGGGCGGCCCGCAGACCTATACAGGCGCCGCAGAATGGTTCCGCAAGGCCGCCGACTATGGCGTCACCGATAGCCAGTACAATCTCGCCGTCCTCTACGAAGCGGGTCTTGGTGTTTCAGAGAACCCGACCGAGGCGCTCTACTGGTATGCGGTTGCCGCGAGCCAGGGTGATTCCGGCGCGCCAGCCAAGGTCGAAGAGCTTTCCAGCGCAATTGGACCGGAAGCGGCCTCGCGGGCACGTTCCATGGCTGCGGACTGGTCGCCTGCCCGCCCAGAGCGGCTTCCAAACGGTATCTTCCCGGCGCAATCCTGGCAGGGCGCGGTCTCTGCCGAGCAGGTTTCCGGCGTCCAGAAAGCCCTTGCGGCCCTTGGTCATGAGCCGGGCCCGGCAGATGGCATGATGGGCGCAGGGACGCTCGCGGCGATCAGGAATTATCAGCGCGAGAACGGCATGGAAGAAACCGGGAACGTGACGCCGGAGCTGATCGACAGCCTGAATGCACGGATCCGCGACGCCCGCAGCTAGGCGGCTATCGCAAGGCTGGGCGCGCGCCATACCGGACGCGTCGCCACAGGATGAACGCGCCAACCAGACAGGTGACCGCTGTCAGCCAGTGCATGCCGGTCAGGTACCAGTTATTTGCCGCAACGCCCGTCAGCCCCCAGGCAAGCGCGAGAAAGAAGACGACGCTGGCGCTGATCCGGCTCGCGAAGAACCAGGCAAGCCCGCCGGCAGCCAGAAGCGCCAGCCAGAGCGACACCCAGACCGTGTCAGTCGGGCCAAGGCCCGCGAGCGCGCGATAGGTTGCAGGCACTGAAATCGACACCGCCACTGCGATCCAGCCAGAGAACAGCCCTGTCAGCAACGCCGTATTCAACCGCCGCCACGTGCCGTCGAACCCGCCCATCAGATGAAGCCTCCGCGCGCTCATCCACGCAAAGGCGAGGATTGGCAGGAGCAGGACGAAATCCAGAACCGGCCAGCCGAGGAACTGCGCGCTCAGCATCCAGATGACATTGCCGAGCCCCGCCAGCATCAGGGGCGGCCCGAGATGCTGCTCCAGATAGGTCGGCTTCAGCACCGCAAGCAGCGCGAAGACCAGATAGGTGACAAACACCGCGCTCCAGATCGAGAAGAAAACGCCGGGCGGCAGTTCCGGCGGACGCGCGCCTGTCTCTGCCCGCGCGCCGATCGTTTCCCCCAGCCCGAGCACCGGGAGCAGCGGGACGAGGAATTGCGCAAGCGCGACGATAAGCAGGCCAATGGAAATCTTGCGGGTCATGGCGTCTAGCCTTTACCCGAGATCGGGTCGGCTGGTAGCATCTTTTCGAGCGTCGTCAGCCTGTCAGCCTCAGCGCTCGGCTTGTCCCAGCGGATGCGGTTCACCCGCGGAAACCGCATCGCAAGCCCGGATTTGTGCCGTGGGCTGCGCTGCAGGCCTTCGAATGCCACTTCCAGCACAAGGCCTTTTTCCATGTTCGCGGTGACCGACCGTACCGGTCCGAACCGGTCGATCGTGTTTTCCCGAACGAATTTATCGAGCTGCTTCAACTCCTCATCGGTAAACCCGAAATAGGCCTTGCCGACGGGGGTGAGCTCATCTCCCGCCTCGCCCTCGCGCCAGACCCCGAAGGTGAAATCGGAATAGAAACTCGACCGGCGGCCATGCCCGCGCTGGGCATACATCATGACGGCATCTACCAGAAACGGATCACGCTTCCATTTATACCACGGTCCCGTGGGGCGCCCGGCTTCATAGACACTGTCCCAGCGCTTAAGCATCAGGCCTTCGATTTCCGGGGCAGGCGGGTCATTGCGGGCCGCTTCCAAGGCTTCTAGATTGGTCACCGGCACCAGCGGCGACAGATCGATCCGCTCGCTCTGCGTGCGCGCGACGAAAGCCTCAAGCCTTTGACGCCGTTCGGAAAATGGCAGGCCCCGCACGTCTTCATCGCCCTCGACGAGGATGTCATAAGCGCGGATCATCGCCGGGCGCGCCTCCATCTGTTTCTTCGTCACCGTTTTTCGGTTGAGGCGCTGCTGCAGCTCGTTGAATGGGGCGACTTCACCATTGGGCGCGCGGATCAGAAGCTCGCCATCAATGGCCGCATCGAAATCCATCGCCGCCAGAACATCGGGAAACGTGTGAGAGATATCGTCGCCCGTGCGGGTATAGATCCGCCGGACGCCCCGCTCAGACACCGCCTGCACACGGATGCCGTCATACTTCCACTCGGCAGCAAAGACGGATCCGTCGATCATGGCGGGGTCGACGGCATCCGGATCATCGCGCTTGTCTTTCGTGACCAGCGGATGGGCCAGCATCACAGGCCTGAACGGCGCCTTGATGTCCGGGCTTGGCTTTTCTGCCTCGCCGTCCAGCCATGCAAAGAGGCTCTCATAAGGCGGGGCAAGGCCGTGCCAGATCTCCTCGATCTCAGCCGGTTCGACGCCGCCCATTTCCGCCAGCGCCACCTTGGTCAGGCGCGCCGACACACCGATCCGCAGCCCGCCGGTCACCATCTTGATCAGCGCCCAGCGTTGCGGAGGCTCCAGCATGTCGAGCCAGCCTGCGACCAGCCGCTCGCCCTCGGCCCGGGTGGCCCCAAGCAGCGCTTCGATGACGTCTTCAATCGGTGGAATACGGTTCGCCCCGCGCGCGCCCGGCCAGATCAGGCTGACGGTTTCAGCAAGGTCCCCGACATAGTCATAGGACAGGCGGAAAAGTTCAGGATCGACCCGCGCCTCGGCAAGCCGCCTGATCGATCCGCCTTTCACACCGGGAATATCCAGCTCGCCCGTCAGCACCGCCAGCGTCCAGCCGCGCGCCGGATTTACTTCACTAGTGAAATAATTTACCAGAAGAGCGATCTTCGCGTTGCGCGACGGGGTCAGGATCAGCCGTTCAAGGAGGTCGGAAAAGGCCTGCATGAATGACTAGATAGGGGGCGGAAATGACAATGACAGATAGCGATGTGCCGACTGGCTATACGCGGCATTTCAAGACGTCGGGCTTCACTGACCCGTGGGAGCCGCTATTTTCGAAAGTCGAGGCAGACAGGGTCTGGATGGGGGTCCGTATTGCCGACGCCCATTGCAACTCGCGCGGCTTTGCGCATGGCGGCCTGGTCTCGGCCCTGGCCGACAATGCGATGGGGCTAAGCGCAGGTCAGGTCCTCAAGGCCGAAGCGCGCGATGATGTCGGGGGCCTCGTGACGGTGAGCCTTAACACAGACTTCATCGGGTCCGGTCAGATCGGGCAATGGCTCGAGGTCGACACCCATTTTGTGAAAACCGGTGGCTCGCTCTGTTTTACCGGGGCGCTTGTGCTCGCCGATGGTGCGCCGATTGCCAGGGCAAGCGCGACCTTCAAGATCGTGAAGGCGCGCTAGCACGTCTGAGAGCCTAGTCGATGCTCTCATCCTCATAGCCGACCAGCCGCAATGGCCTGGCCTTGCGTCCTTCCAGCTCGGCCCAGCGCACCAGCGCATCCTCGCGTCCATGGGTGATCCAGAGCTCTTCCGGGTCGACCTCGCGCACAGTGTCAGTCAGCTCATCCCAGTCGGCATGGTCGGAAATGATCAGCGGCAGTTCGACGCCTGATTGTTTGGCGCGCTGGCGCACGCTCATCCAGCCAGATGCAAAACAGGGCAGGGGGTCTGGAAAGCGCCGGCCCCATTTATCGTGAAAGGATGAGGGCGGGCCGAGCACGATCTTGCCACGAAACCGCTCCTGCGCGCCGCGCTCTGAGGTCTCCAGCGTCGCGGTTTCCAGCGGCCCGAGCGCGATCCCATGATCCTCATAAAGCTTGCAGAGCTTCTCCAGCGCGCCGTGAATGTAGAGCGTTTCGTTATATCCTGCCTCGCGCAGGAGCTTGATCACGCGCTGCGCCTTGCCGAGCGCATAGACGCCCACAAGGTGCGTGCGCTCAGGAAACATGGCGACGCTGTCCAGCAGCTTGCGGATCTCGCCATCGGTGTCGGGATGCTTGAAGACCGGCAGGCCGAACGTCGCCTCGGAGATAAAGACATGCGTATCGGGCACAGGCTCAAACTGTCGGCAGGTCGGATCGCGTCGGCGTTTATAGTCTCCGGTACAGACCATGCGGAGGCCCTTCCAGTCGACGACGACCTGGGCAGACCCCAGCACATGGCCGGCCGGTGACATCCAGACCGTGACACCATTGATCTCGACCGTCTCGCCATATTCGATTGGCTGGCGGCTGGTTGTAAACTCCTCGCCATAGCGCGCGTCCATGATGGCGAGCGTTTCAGGTGTCGCCAGAACGGCGCCGTGACCTGCGCGCGCATGGTCGGCATGGCCATGTGTGACCACGGCCCGGTCAACCGACCCACGGACCGGGTCGATATAGAAATCCCCCGGTGGGCAATAAAGCCCCTTGGGCGTTGGGTGCAGGAGAAGGTCTGGCCGTATCATTGTCCTCTCATATAGGACGGGGTGGCCCGCCTTTCCCGCCATGTTTCTGCCTTTTCCGCATGTGACACCTCTCGGGTTTCGACCCGATGCAACCGCAATTGGAGGCCCCCGATGCGCCGCACACTTTTGTCAGCCTTGCTCTTAACCGCCATGGCCGCCGCTCCCGCCGGTGCGCAGGAAGGCGGAGAGACCGAAATCATGCAAAAGGCGCTGGCAGCCGGCTACAAGGCGCTCTTCACTTGCTCGGCAACCTTCACTGCCGGCAAAGGTCTCGCCGAGATCGAGTTCAATGAGCTCGACGGCATCTATACCGACTACCGAAAGCCGATGCGGGCCACGTCTGAGGCAAACGTGTCGGACCGCTCGCGCACCGTCGCTGTGCGTTATGCCCGTGGTGAGCCGCCCCGTATCGCCGCCTGGCGCGAAGGCTTCGGCTGCGCGCTCCTGCCGATCGGCGCTGCGCCAGAGACGGTCGACGACCTGCCCCGGTTTTCAGCTGAGTTCCCGGCACGTGAGGCCGACCGCTCCACCGCGATCGGCCAGCAGGTCCAGCTGATCGACGCCTCGCCATATGAGCGCCGTCTGGACGCCCCCGTCAGCACAGCCTTCGATGGCGAGACCTATGGCGACGACACGCGAACCAGCGCCGTCCTCGTCGTCATGGACGGCCAGATCATGGCCGAGCGCTATGCCCGCGGCGTGGATGCCACGACACCCCAGCGCACCTGGTCGGTCGCCAAATCGCTGACAGCCTCAGTGGTTGGCGCAGCGGTAGAGCAGCGCATTATCGATCTCGATCAGACCCGCCTCCTGCAAGCCTGGTCCCGCATCGGCGATCCGCGCCGGGAGATTACGCTTCGCAATGTCCTGCAGATGTCCAGCGGTCTCGATTCCGGCGTTACCGGCAGCCGGACCGACAGGACCTATTTCGGCGGGGCGCTTGTCACCGACACCGCCTTTGTGAACCCGCTCGAAATCACCCCCGGCACCCGCTTCAAATACGCCAATTACGACACGCTGGCCGCGATGCGCGCCTTGCGTGAAGCCTTCGACAATGACGACGCCTATTGGGGCTTCCCCTATGAAGGCCTGCTCTGGAAGATCGGGGCGATGAACACACTGCTGGAAACAGACTGGGGCGGTGATTTTGTCTCCTCCAGCCAGGTCTGGATGACGGCCCGTGACATGGCGCGCCTCGGCCAGCTCTATCTGCAGGACGGCATGTGGGGCGATGAGCGCATCCTCGCCGAAGGCTGGACAGATTTCGTCTCCACGCCCGGACCAGCTCAACCGGACCGCGATGAAAGCCCGTTCGGATATGGCGGCAGCTTCTGGCTGATGGACCGCTCTGAGGGCCTGCCAAAGGACACCTATGCCGGTTTTGGCAATCGCGGGCAGTATCTGGTCATCATCCCCTCGCTCGACATGCTCATCGTGCGGCGCGGCTATGACACCGCCGATGGCGGGCGGTTCGATATCGCCGCTTTCTCCCGCGATGTGGTGGAAGCCATAAACCTTGCCCATACCGACCGCCTCGACGCGCAGGCAGAGGCCACAGCGGCTGAGGCTGGCTACGAAGAGAACTGAGTGAAGCGAAAGGTTCGCAGGATGGCCCTGTTCGCGCTATGTCCAATTCCATGCCGGACAATGCGCGACCATATTTCAGCCTCCCGGACCGTTTCGCCGACTGGTTCAGCGGACGCGGCTGGACCCCGCGCAGGCACCAGCTCGATCTGACCGAAACCGCCCTTGCCGGCGAAAGCGCGCTTCTCATTGCCCCGACCGGCGGCGGCAAGACGCTGGCCGGTTTCATGGCAAGCCTGATCGAGCTTTCAGAACGCCCGCCATCAAATTCCGGCAGGCCCGCGCTCCACACCCTCTACATTTCACCGCTGAAAGCGCTGGCCACCGATGTAGAGCGCAATCTGAATACACCCGTCGCCGAGATGGGCCTCGACATCCGGATCGAGACGCGCACTGGCGACACCCCGCAATCGAAACGCCAGCGCCAGCGGTCCAACCCGCCCGATATCCTGCTGACCACGCCGGAACAGCTCGCGCTTTTCATCGCGTCCGATCATGCCGATGAGTTCTTTTCCGACCTCAAATGCGTGATCATCGACGAAATCCACGCCATCGCGGCGTCCAAGCGCGGCGATCTCCTCTCGCTCGGCCTTGCGACGCTCGCCGAATGGGCCCCCGCCTGCCGCTTCATTGGCCTCTCGGCCACCGTGCGCGACCCGGGCCTCCTCGGCGACTGGCTGGACGTGCGCAAAAGACCTGAGCCAACTCCTCCCCCGCCCGCGGGGGAGGTGGGCCGCAAAGCGGGGGGGGGGGGGGAGCAGCAAAAGACGGCGCTCGACGCTTCCCCCCTCCGCCCTGCGGGCACCTCCCCCGTGAACGGGGGAGGAAAAAGCGTTGCGCCAGAAAAACGCGGCGTCTCGCTCATCCGGGCCGAAGGCGGCGTTGGCGCCAGCATCGATATCCTCATCTCGCGCGAACGCATACCCTGGTCAGGCCACTCAGGCCGCTTCGCGGTTCCCGAAGTCTACGAAGCCATCAAGGAAGCGGCGATGGCGCTCGTCTTCGTCAATACGCGCAGCCAGGCTGAAATGCTGTTTCAGGAGCTCTGGCGGGTCAATGAAGACGCGCTCCCCATCGCCCTCCACCACGGCTCGCTTGCTCGTGAGCAACGCCGCAAGGTCGAAGCCGCCATGGCGGCCGGCGTCCTCAAAGGCGTCGTCTGCACCTCCACGCTGGACCTTGGCATCGACTGGGGCGGCGTGGACCTGGTGATCCAGATGGGCGCCCCGAAAGGCGCGGCTCGCCTGATCCAGCGTATCGGCCGCGCCAATCACCGCATGGACGAGGCGAGCCGCGCGCTTCTGGTGCCAACCAACCGTTTCGAAATCCTCGAATGCCGCGCCGCTGAAGCGGCCGTCGAAGCCGGTGAGATCGACGGCGAGCCGATGCGCCTTGGCGCGCTCGACGTCCTCGCCCAGCACATCATGGGCCGGGCCTGTGGCGTCGGCTTCAGGCTGGAACCGCTGTTCGATGAGATCCGCCGCGCCGCGCCCTACGCCGATCTCAACTGGGAAACCTATGAGCGGGTCGTCGATCTTGTGGCGACCGGCGGCTACGCGCTGAAGACCTATGACCGGTTCAAGCGGATCGTGCGGATGCAGGACGGGGTCTGGCGGGTGCGCACCGCCCGCGACGCCCAGCAGCATCGCATGAATGTCGGCGCGATCGTCGAAGCGCAGCTCCTTAATGTCCGGCTGACGAGCTTTGTCGGCAAGGTCGGAGAGGCAACCGGCGGCGAGCCGACAGCAAAGGTGCGCGGTGACCGGCGCACCATGCGCCCCGGCCGTAAACTCGGAGAGATCGAGGAATATTTCATCTCTACGCTGACCCCGGGCGACACGTTTCTCTTCGCGGGCGAAATCCTTCGCTTCCTCGGTGTGTCAGAGCTCGACGTTCTCGTCACACGCGCGAAAGCCGACAAACCGGCCATCCCGAGCTATAATGGCGGTAAGTTCCCGCTGACGACCTTCCTCGCCGACCGTGTGCGCCACATGATTCATGACCCGGACCAATGGGCGGGCCTGCCAGATCAGGTCCGCGAATGGTTCGAAATACAGCGCGAGAAATCAGAGATCCCGCCGCCAGACCATCTTCTTGTCGAGACGTTTCCCCGGGCAGGCCGCCACTATCTGGTGACCTATCCCTTCGAGGGACGCCTTGCCCACCAGACGCTCGGCATGCTGTTGACAAGGCGGTTGGAGCGCGCAGGCGCCGGGCCGCTCGGCTTTGTCGCGTCCGAATACGCCATGGCCATCTGGGCGCTGGATGATATGAGCGGCATCGACATGGACGCGCTCTTCCATCCCGATATGCTGGGCGATGATCTCGAAGAATGGCTGGACGAAAGCCCGCTCATGAAGCGCACCTTTGCCCATTGCGCGCAGGTCTCCGGCATGATCGCGCGCCGTCTTCCCGGCAAGGAAAAGACAGGCCGTCAGGTCACGTTCTCCACCGACCTCATTTATGACGTGCTGCGCAGCCATGAACCTGACCACATCCTGCTTCAGGCCGCCCGTCAGGACGCCGCCACCGGCCTTCTCGACATTCGCCGCCTCTCAGACATGCTCGCCCGCATCCGCGGCAAGATCGATCACCGGGCGCTCGCCAAGATCAGCCCCTTCGCGGTGCCTGTAATGCTGGAGGTTGGCCGCGAACGCGTCGACGCCGCCGGCGTCACCGACGCCATCCTCCGCGAAGCAGAGATGGACCTCATTCAGGACGCGATGGGGCGGTAGAGGCGTGAACGTTGGCGCCTGTTCGCCTCTCCCGTCGAAGGATGAAGCGTCAGGCGGATACGTCAAATCACGCACCCGCCTGAAGGGACCTACATCTGCATCGTCCAGCCTTCGACGCCCATGGCGGCCTGGCGGACGGCTTCGGACATGGTCGGGTGGGCGTGGCAGGTGCGGGCGACGTCCTCGGACGCGGCGCCAAACTCCATGGCGATGCAGATCTCGTGGATCATCTCACCAACGCCAACGCCCATCATGTGCGCGCCGAGAATGCGGTCAGTTTTCGCATCGGCGAGGATTTTCACGAAACCGGTCGTTTCATGATTGGTGCGGGCGCGTGAATTGGCCTGGAAGGGGAATTTGCCCTTCTTGTACTCAATGCCTGCTTCCTTGAGCTGGGCTTCGGTCTTGCCGACCCAGGCGATCTCCGGATTGGTATAGACGACGCTTGGGACGAGATCGTAATCGACATGGCCTGCCTTGCCGGCGATGAGCTCCGCGACGGCCGCGCCGTCATCTTCGGCTTTGTGGGCCAGCATCGGCCCATGGATGCAGTCACCAATCGCCCAGACACCGTCAGAGACCTTGAAGTGGTCGGTCGTTTCGATGACGCCGCGTTTGTCGGTCTTGCCGCCCACAGCTTCGAGGCCGAGGCCTTCAGTGTAGGGACGACGACCGACAGCGACGATAATCGCATTGGCTTCGAGGGTTTCCTGTTCGCCGCCCGCGGCCGGCTCCATGAGGAGTTTCACCTGATCGCCGACGCGATCAACGCCGGTGACCTTCTGGCCCAGGCGGAACTCAAGGCCCTGTTTCTTGAAGACGCGCTGGGCTTCCTTTGCGATCTCGTCGTCGGCGCCCGGCATGATGCGGTCGAGATATTCAACGACGGTGACGCTGGCGCCAAGGCGCGACCAGACAGAGCCGAGCTCCAGCCCGATGATGCCTGCGCCGATGACGATCAGCTTTTCCGGCACTTCTTTCAGCGCAATCGCGCCTTCATTGGTCACGACGCGTTCTTCATCGATCTCGATGTTCGGCAGGGAGGAGGGCACAGAGCCGGTCGCGATCACGATGTTCTTCGTGTTCAGCGTCTTCTGCTCGTCATCTTCGCCGTCGACCTCGACGATGCCCTTTTCCTTGATGCGGCCAAAACCTTTGACGTAGTCGACCTTGTTCTTTTTCATCAGGAATTCGACGCCCTGGGTCAGGCCGTTCACTGCGTCGGTCTTCTGGCTCATCATCTGGTCAAGATCGAGCTCCAGGCCGGACATCTTGATGCCAAGGCCGGCAAAGTCATTCTTTGCAGCGGCGAAGAGTTCGGAGCCGTGCAGAAGCGCCTTGGACGGAATGCAGCCGACATTGAGGCAGGTCCCGCCAAGCACGCCGCGCTTGTCGATAATGGCGGTCTTCAGACCGAGCTGGCCGCAACGGATCGCGCAATTGTAGCCGCCCGGGCCACCGCCGATAATCACTACATCGTAAGTGTCTGACATGGAATTTTGCCTGTGGTGATGAACAAGGTTTGCTTGCTCGCGAACCTAAGCACTGATGGGCTGAAATCAATGCGCCGACCGCGCAAGTCTCACTTGCGCGGACAGAAAGCCAGAACGCCGCAAATCACCAGAAGGAAGGGCGCAATAATCGCTTCGTCGCGCCACAGCGTATAGTCGGCGCCCAGCCCGACCATCGCACCGGTCATTAGCGCGAAGACCAGCGCGCCAGCCGCAAACACCCAGAGCGCGCCGCGAATGGCCGCCAGCGCCAGAAGTCCGCCAATTATCAGAAGCGCCGTCGAGATAATCCGCAAAAGGGCGACGGGCGGATTGAGAAGTTCGGTGGCAAGATCACTGCCGAGGGAAATCTGGCGCATGATCGGGGTTATCGTCTCCCAGAGCATCCAGCCGGACAGTGCGGCGCCGACAGCTCCTGCAAATCGCCTGATCAGCATGTCCAACCTCTCTCGCCATAACTGGCTCCGGCGGTTGCTTAACGCAGGTCGCCTGCCCCGCCAAGCGCGCGGGCATGTTTTGCTCGGGAAAGCTAGAGGCGTCCCTGGCGGGCCAGCATACGCCGGCCATCTGCGGCGAACTGGGCGCGCTGGCGGGCAATCGCAGCCGGGACAGGGCCGCGGCGCCGGGGCGCTTGTTTCACCGGCTCCGGCTCGGCGTCGCGCCGCGACATCAGCTGTTCGAATTGCTGCTGGCTCAGATGAACACCGCCTTCAGGCGCGGTCTCATCGGAGGCGGCCAGTGACGTGCGGATGTCATTCAGCAAGAAAACGGCATAGCCGAGCAGGAAGAGGATGAGCACGCCGCCGGCAAGAATGCCCTGCGGCCCGCTCGGATCGGTCCACCAGCCATCGCGAAAGCTTACCATGAAGAGGCTGGGCGACGCCGCCGCGCAGCCCATCGCATACCAGAGAAGACCGCCCGCCTTGCGCGACACGGTCGCCGCAGCGGCATAGAAACAGAGCGAGGCGAGGAAATAGGGCGCGCCATAGGCAAAGCCGAGCTCTCGCCAGTTGACCAGATCGAGGCCGAGCGACGGGTCTGGATGGAAGAATATTGTCAGGAACATCATGATGCTCGGCCACCGGATCGCCGTCAGGGAGGCGAAGGCGAAAAAGATCGCAACAACGGCAATGAGAAAGGCGATAAGGCGGCGTGACATGGGAGCAGCCTTAACCCGGCCGCGATTGATGCTGGATGAATGTTACGTTCGAATTCAGGACAGCTGCGAAAGCCTCTGTTCACGAATTGGGCATCGCCCCTCGCCAGCCCGCATTTCTGCGCCATATTGGCGGGCATGACCGACCAGAAATCTTCGCCGGGGATTGCCGCGATCGCCCTGACAGCTGGAGGGGCCATTCCCTTTGTGGGCCTTGCCATCGCCATTGCGGTTTTGGACCCGCCAACCAATTCGACCGCGGCGCTCTGGCTCCAGACCTATGCCGCGATTATCCTGTCTTTCCTGGGCGGGATACGCTGGGGACTGGCGCTCGCGCAGCCGGGCACAAGACCTTTCACCTACGCACTTTCGGTCTGCCCGTCGCTTGCCGGCTGGGCGATCCTGCCGCCCGCCATCATCCTGGTGCCGAGCCCGAACTGGTTTCTCGCCTATGCGGGGCTCTTTGCGGTGCAGCTTGTCTGGGACCTGCGGTCGCGCGAAATGCCTTCCGGCTTCAAGCCGGTACGCCTCTGGGTCAGCCTTGTGGTCATCGCTGCCCTCATTGGCGCCTGGGCCATTCAGTATTTCGGCGTCTAGGCTGGCTCGAACTCGGCGGAGCTGCGCGGGAAGGCAAAACCGGCGGCCACGAAACTCATTGCCGCCAGACCGAGTGAGACCAGCGCGTTCCAGCCTGCCATGGAAAGGCCCAGCATCCGCCAGGCCGCATCCGTGCAGGACGCTGTCGCGCTGCGCTCATTGAGGCCATCGAGGCTGAGCGACATGACATCCACGGTCTCGCCGGTGCAGCCGCTGGGGGCCGGCCACCAGCTCCATTCGACACCCGCATGATAGACCGCCACGACAGCGCCCGTCATGAAGACCAGGCCCAGCATGACGTTAAACGCGACCATGAAGCGCCGGTTGTCGCGGATGTTCCAGAGGACCAGCCCGGTCGCCGCCATTGCAACGGCGGCCCAGTAAACCTCACGCTGGCGCAGACAAAGCGGACAAGGGAGGAGATAGGCGAACCGTTCGAATGCATGCGCGGTGCCGAGCATTGTGAGCGAGATGCCAAGCGCGATAAGCGGCCAGCGCCAGGTTCGGAGTAGAGGTGACATTGCCGCCGTCATATTCAGCCACGTTCCTCAGCATTGGTTCGAGCTGGCGGAACAATGAGGCCGGGTGGCTGTCGGCGCAATGCGACAACGCGCGCAGGCGCAGTTTGCAGGAGCTTACCCGGTGATACTGCTCACGCCGAAGGCAATAACGGCAATCAGGGTCGCAATCCAGGCCGTTCCGACAATGGAGCCGAGCAAAACAAGGATCCCGTCGCGGGCCATGAGGCCGAAGGCGATTATGGCAACGCCGATACCCGGCACGGTATTGGTCCCTGGAATAGGCAGCAGGATCGACGCGCAGAAGACAACAAGCAGCAGGCCGATCACCCGCTCGCCCATCGGCGCCATCAGGAAAGTCAGGCGTGGCCGCGCGATGATCTCCAGCCAGCCAAACCATTTACGCCCTCCTGTGGCCGTCTGTGTCAGGCCCTTCTTGTCGATCTTGCGCTGGGCGAGTTTGGTCGGCAGCCAGGGCTCACGCCGGCCCATCGCCATCTGGCCGGCCAGCACCATCATCGGCAGGGCAACCACTTGCGGCACGCCCCAGAGAAACGGAATGCAGCAGGGCAGGGCCAGGATAAACAGCGCAGCGCCAAAGGCGCGCTCGTGCAGCCGGTCGAAGATAGCGCGGAGCGAAAACCCTTCCTCTGGCGCCTCGGCGGCCATGGATTCGATCGATTGCAGGAAGGTCCGCGGCGTCAGTTCTGTGGTCATGGCGCTCCCCTACATCGCTTTTGTGCACTGGTCGAGATGATTGACGGGGCTATTGCCTTGAGGCAGAGCGAAAACACAAAATTCCAGGACTGGCCCCGGTGGTGGAATTGGTAGACGCGACGGATTCAAAATCCGTTTCTGGCAACAGAGTGCCGGTTCAAGTCCGGCCCGGGGCACCATTCATTTCGAGTGATCCTCTGGATCAAAAATCAGTCCGGTGGACTGATTTTTACGAAATGAATGCCCCGTCAGGGGCTTTGAAATTTGACTCCGTATCCTCTCTCCGCGCGTCACATGGATCGCGCTCAGGGCTGTATCCGCTCTCTCCATCCGCGTCACGCTCGACCGCGAAGCGGTCTGAGTGTCCATCTCCTGGCCTATAAGCCTTCTGCAAGGGTGAAGACGGTGGCGTTGGACGCCCAGATGAGCAGGCCGATCGGGAGTGACGCCTGAGAGGTAGGCCCCGGTCGACAACGGCCCCCTTAGCTATCCAGCGACCAATTCACCCATTTCCGCCTCGCCGCTCTGCCCTAGCTCTCATATCAAGCACTCAGGGGAGCCACAAATGTCAGCCGTCATCATCGGTGCCACAGGCGGGATTGGCCGCGCACTCACCCTTGGCCTTGCCGAACGCGGCCATTTCAAAACCATCCACGCTCTCTCCCGCTCTGGCGGCGGTGACTGGCCAGAGGGCGTCGCCCCCGGCAAGATCGACATTCTGGATGAAGCAAGCATCGAAGCCGCCGCCGCGCGCCTGAAGGAAGCTGACCCGGTAGAGCTCTGCATCGTCGCGACCGGCATCCTGTCGGACGGCGACGAACTCCAACCTGAGAAATCCTGGCGCCAGCAGTCCATGGCCGCCTATGAGCAGGTTTTCCGGCTCAACACGTTCGGCCCCGGCCTCATTGCCAAGCACATCCTGCCACTGATGCCGCGCGGGGAACGGGCGGTATTCGCGGCGCTCTCGGCGCGGGTCGGGTCTATCGGGGATAATGGCATTGGCGGCTGGCATGCCTATCGCGCGTCAAAAGCCGCACTCAACATGCTGATCCGCAACTTCGCGATTGAGTGGACGCGCAAGTCCGAGGAAAGCATCTGCGTCGGTCTGCACCCCGGCACGGTGGATACCGCGCTCTCTCAGCCCTTTCAGGGCAATGTGCTGGACAAACAGCTTTTTTCAGCGGCGCAATCGGCAGGCTACCTTCTCGATGTCATCGAAACGCTCACCCCTGCGAACACTGGCAAAGTGTTCGACTGGGACGGCAAGGAAATCGAGCCTTAGATCACGGGCTTAAGCCGGGCCGGACGTATTGCGCAGCACAGACCGCGCATCATAGGCGTCCGGCGTATCGGGCTTCGGTCCGCTGCCTGTAACGATCTCGATGCTTTCGGTTGTCTTCTCGGACGAGCCGCCAAGCGGAATGCCGACGCCGAGACCAACGCCGACCCCGCTGGCGGAGCCGTAGCGGCCGGACGCGCTGCCCCCACCGATGGAGACGGATGAGCGCGGACCGCTACTGCCCCCCTCGCGGTCGACATAGCCGCCGACGACGCGAAACCAGTCGCCATTGTTCTGCAATGTCACCTCGGCCGCGCGGCGGAGCGCATAGCGGCGCGCATTCTCTGGCGACAGCGCCGTATAGGCGACACGGTAGCGGTCGGACTCAATCGGTTGGACGGTAAACCCTTGCGCATTGGCAGATGGTGCGGCCCTGTAGGGCTGCGCGGTCGTGCAAGCGCCGATAACGAGGGCGGCCAGTCCGGCCGCGAGATATGTCTTGTGCATTCTGGTCCTGCCTTTCAGTCAGGGCGCGCGCGATGTGCAGCCCTTTAGAGATGAACGCCCCGCAACCGGAAAGTTCCGGCGAGGTTCAGGTGCCATCATGTAGGCCGGGTGTCACGCGAGGCATCGGCCCCTGACCGGAAGATGCAGCGCGGTCAGGCGGGTTCGCGCCGCACCTGTCCCCCTGGGGCAGTTCCGGCGATAGCGGGACGCGATCTGAACGGCAGAAAGCCTTTGGCGGGCGGCGTCATGGCAGGGGACCATGCGCTGCCCGGCCGCCTTGCCTTACTTTTCAGCTTTGCCAGACGTATTGCGTCCGAAATTGGTGTCGGGCGTATCCTGTCCGGCATCAATGATCGCCTTGCGGATGCCGCGGGCGCGCTCAAACTCCTTCATGAGTGTGTCGCCATCGCCCCAGCGGATCGCTCGTTGAAGCGCGGCAAGATCCTCACTGAACCGGCCCAGCGTTTCCAGAACGGCCTCGCGATTGTTCAGAAACACGTCCCGCCACATGGTTGGGTCTGATGCGGCGATCCGCGTGAAGTCGCGAAAGCCGCCGGCTGAATATTTCACCACTTCGCCTTCGCCGACACTTTCCATGTCATAGGCCGTCGAGACGATATTGTAGGCGATAAGGTGGGGCAGGTGAGAGGTGATGGCCAGCACGCGGTCATGACGGCCTGCCTCCATGATCTCCACTTTCGACCCCAGCATTTCCCAGAAGGCAGCCAAACGGTCGAGCGCTGAGTTGTAGGCTTCTTCCTGCTGGGGCAGGGGCGTAAGGATGTACCAGGCGTCGCGGAAGAGCGTCGCGAAACCCGCCTCCGGCCCCGACTTTTCGGTACCTGCAATCGGGTGGCCGGGAATGAGGTGCACGCCTGCCGGGCAGTGTTCCTGCATGTCGGCCAGCGCTTTTTCCTTCACAGAGCCGACGTCGCTTAAAATGGCGCCCTGTTTGAGCGATGGGGCAAGCGCTTCGGTCGCCGACGCAATCGCGCCGACGGGCACGCAGAGAATGACACAGTCGGCGTCTCTGCAGGTGGCTTCAGGTGTCTCGCAAACCTCGCCAAGGCCAAGCTGGCGCGCGCGGTGACGGACGGCCTCGTCGCCATCATAGAGCGCCACCTTGCCAGCCGCGCCGGTATCACGCGCGGCCAGCGCGATCGAGGACCCGATCAGCCCGGCCCCGATAATGGCAATCCGGTCGAAGACGGGTCCGATCATCGCCTAGCTGGCCTCTGCGAAGGCGTCGAAGGCTTTCAGGACATCATCATTGGCCTCTGTCGTGCCAATCGACAGGCGCATGAAGTTCGGCAAGCCATAGGCTTTCATGTCACGGATCACGATGCCTTGTGAGCGCAGGTATACGTCTGCCGCTTCGGCGCGCTTTTCGCTGCCGAAATCGATGAGCAGGAAGTTCGCGACACTCGGAACGACCTCGAAGCCCATCGTCTCCAGCGCGGGTCTCATCCGGGCCAGCTCACCATTATTGTGCGCGACCGATTTGGCCACGAAGGCGTCGTCGCCGAGCGCGGCAAGGCAGGCGGCCTGCGCAACCGAGGTCACGTT
Source organism: Henriciella marina DSM 19595 (assembly GCF_000376805.1). Lineage (NCBI taxonomy): Bacteria > Pseudomonadati > Pseudomonadota > Alphaproteobacteria > Hyphomonadales > Hyphomonadaceae > Henriciella > Henriciella marina. The sequence goes on from NZ_AQXT01000002.1 coordinate 2,785,999, forward strand.
GAACGGCCCGCGCACACGGTGCACCGCGTCGATCACGCTTTCGGGTCCATAGGCCCAGCCGAGACGCAGCCCCGCAAGCCCGTGGATCTTGGAGAAAGTGCGCGTCATCAGAACGTTGGGATACTCGCGCGCCATCTCCATGCCTTCATTATAGTCGTCCTGTTTGACGTATTCGGCATATGCCCCGTCGAGCACCAGGAGGACATCCTCTTTCAGGCCAGCGTGCAGGCGCTTGACCTCGTCATAGGGGATATAGCTGCCGGTCGGATTATTCGGATTGGCGAGGAAGACGATCTTCGTCTTGTCGGTGACGCGCTCCAGCATTGCATCGACATCGGTGTGCAGGTCCTTTTCAGGCGCGCTGACAAGTTTGGCGCCGGACTGCTGGGCAACAAGGCTGTAGACGAGGAAGCCGTGCGCCGACTGCAGCACTTCGTCGCCGGGCTGGAGGTATGCGCGGCCAAGCAGCTGAAAGATTTCGTCAGAGCCTGCGCCGCAGACAATGCGGTCCGGGTCGATATCGTACTTCTCGCCGATCGCCTGACGCAGGGCAAAGGCCGACCCGTCTGGATAAAGCTCAAGGTGGCGAGCCGCATTCGTCAGCGCCTCGACCGCCTTGTCGCTGCAGCCGAGCGGGTTCTCGTTTGAGGACAATTTCCAGCCATGGTCGAGCTTCTGGCCCCCCTTGTAAGGGGTGATCGCGAGAATGTTCGAAAGTGGCGTTGGTCCGCTCATCAGACTGCTCCCTGTTTCAGCTGATCCTCGTGGCCAAGGATCAGCTGAAAATCAAGTCGCAGCCTGTGAATGACCGGGTGTCTGACAGTGAGATCAGGCCTTCAGGAACTCCAGAAGGTCGCTCGTCAGCTGACCCGCATGCGTGGCGGTCAGGCCGTGCGGCGCGCCGTCATATTCTTTCAGCTCCGCATTCTTGGCGAGCTTGGCAGCCTGACGGCCGGTGGCGTCGATCGGGACCGTCTGGTCGCCTGTGCCATGGACGACGAGAAGCGGGACATCCATGGCGTCAAAATCCGGGCGAAGGTCTGTCTTGCCGAACGCATCGACACAATCGAGCGTTGCCTTTGGAGAGGCGAGCATCGCCATCTGCCAGGACCAGTGCAGGACCTCGTCGGAAACACCGCCTGCTTCGGTGCCGTTGCCATAAAAATCCTTGAAGAAATTGGCCAGGAATTGCTGCCGGTTCTGGCGCAGCTCTGCCTTGATCCCTTCAAAGACATCGATGGGGGCGCCGTCCGGATTGTCGTCGGTCTGCAGCATGTAGGGCGCAATGGAAGAGATGAGCGCGGCTTTCTTGATGCCCCTGCCATCATGGCGGGACATGTAGCGGCAGACCTCGCCGCCAGCCATGGAAAACCCGGCCAGCGTTGCATCCTTCAGGTCCAGCTCCTTGATGATGGCCGCCAGATCGTCCGACATGGTGTCATAGTCATACCCGGCCCATGGCTGCTCGGACCGGCCAAAGCCGCGGCGGTCATAAGTGATGACGCGGTAGCCGGCTTCTGCGATCTTCACGGCTTGATATTCCCAGCTGTCGGCATTCAGCGGCCAACCATGTATGAGGATGACGGGAGGGCCTTCGCCCCAATCCTTCACATAGATATCGGTCTTGTTTGCACCCTGAATATAAGGCATATTTTCCTCATTGCTTGATCGTGAATTGCTGTGCAGCCAACGTCCGGAAAGCAGTCACGTTCCGGCAGATTGCCGCCGTTTCGCCTGATCCAGCTTGACAGTCATCCAACCTGCCGACACCTGAACGCCATGCCGGATAATGCCGCCCCACAGACAGATGCCCTGCGCGTGCTCGCCCTGCCAGCACCGCTCAAACTCGACTGCGGCGAGACGCTGGATCATGTCGAGATTGCCTATGAAAGTTGGGGCACGCTCAACGCCGACAAGTCGAACGTGGTTCTTGTCTGCCATGCGCTGACCGGCGACCAGTTTGCCGGCTCGCCGAACCCGGTCACAGGCCGGCCTGCCTGGTGGCCGCGCCTCATCGGGCCCGGCCTCGCCGTCGATACCGACCGCTTCTATGTCATCGCGACCAATGTGCTTGGGGGCTGCATGGGCACGACGGGGCCAGCGTCGAAAGGCCCAGACGGCAAGCCATGGGGCACGCGCTTTCCCGTCATCACGATCGGCGACATGGTCCGCGCCCAGCGCGCCTTTATCGAGGCACTCGGCATCGACAGCCTGTTCTCGGTAATCGGCGGTTCGATGGGCGGCATGCAGGCGCTCGAATGGGCGTGCCAGGTGCCGGAAAAGGTCTTCACCTCGGTGCCGATCGCCACGTCCGCCAGCCATTCAGCCCAGAATATCGCCTTCTACGAAGTCGGCCGACAGGCCATCATGGCGGACCCTGACTGGTGCGAGGGTCATTATCTGGCTGAGGGCAAGCGCCCGTCGCGCGGCCTCGCCATCGCCCGAATGGCCGCCCACATCACCTATGTGTCCGAAAGCGCCCTGAAGCGGAAATTCGATCGCGGCCTGCAGGACCGTGAGCGAACCAGTTTCAGCTTCGACGCCGACTTCCAGGTCGAGTCCTATCTTCGCTATCAGGGCAACTCCTTCGTCGACCGCTTCGATGCGAACTCATATCTCTATGTCACGCGCGCGATGGACTATTTCGACCTTTCCTCGCGCCGTGAAGGCCGCCTTGCCGACGTTTTCCGCGACACGCCCGTCCGCTTCTGCCTCTTCTCTTTTTCGTCCGACTGGCACTATCCGCCAGAGGCCAACCGCGACATCACGCGCGCGCTCGCGGCTGCCGGGGCCGAGGTCAGCTATCTCGATATCGAGTCCGACAAGGGCCACGACGCCTTCCTGCTCGAAGAGCCGATCTACGAGAAAGCGCTTGCTGGATTCCTGTCCGCCAACGCCGAACTGAGGGGCCTCTAGATGGCAGAGCTGCGTCAGGTCCGCGCCGATCACAAGGCAATCGCCGAGCGTGTCGAACCGGGCGCCCGCGTGCTTGATGTCGGCTGCGGCGATGGCGCGCTGCTGGCGCTCCTCAAGCGCGACCGTCAGGTCCGCGCCCGCGGGCTGGAGCTGTCCAGCGAAACGGCAGGCATCGCACTAGCCCGCGGCCTCTCCGTCATTCAGGGCGACGCCGACAGCGACCTTGAAATCTTCCCGGATGATGGCTTCGATTTCGCCATCCTCTCGCAGGCCATCCAGCAGATGCGCCGCCCGGCAAACGTCCTGCGGGAGCTTGCGCGTATTGCGCCGGACGTCATCGTCTCTTTCAGGAATTACGGTCTCTGGTCGCGGCGTCTTTCATTGATGCGGACAGGCCGGATGCCGGGGCCGGGCTGGAGCAATGCCGACAACATCCTGCAGCCGACCACGGCGCTCGACATGATCGAGCTTGCGCGCGGCCTCAACCTCAAGACCGTGGCCATGGCGCCTGTGCACGGGAAAACCGTTGGCGCCTTCCGGAATTCAGGTCTCAAGCGCCTGAACTGGGGCGCCGACGAGGTCATCCTTCACCTGCGCCGCGCCTGACGCTGCAGCCCGCGCAAAGAAAAACCGGCAGACGCAAGGTGCGACCACCGGTTTTCTCAAAATTCAGATCAATCCGGCAGGATCAGCCGCTGAGCGCCTGCTCGTTCTTCTCGCCGGTCCGGATACGGGTCACGCTGTCGAGGCCGGAGACGAAGATCTTGCCGTCGCCGATTGTGCCGGTATTTGCCGCGCTGATGATTGCTTCGGCCAGCCGGTCGATATCGCCGGTCGCGCAGGCGACTTCTACCTTCACTTTCGGCAGCAGACGCACTTCATACTCAGCGCCGCGATAGACCTCTGTCTTGCCCTGCTGGCGTCCATAGCCACGGACTTCGGAGACGGTCAGACCGGCAACACCGGCTTCGCTGAGCGCGTCGATGACAGCATCAAGCCTGCTCGGTTTGAAGATAGCGGTGATTAATTTCATGGCCCCAGAGCCTCCCATTGTTCAACGATGTTGATGAAAGCGCGCTGCATCGGGACGGTCAATGTGAGAAATTGGACGTTCCCGACCACTGCAACGTGCTGCCTCATTTCTAGGCAATTGTGCCACACCTTTGCGCCTGCCTGCCCGGCTGGCGATAGGTGCGACGGCACCGCCGCCCGGTTTTGCATATAGATGTTTTACCGCTTCGACCATGACCGCGCCGCCAAGACCGGGGGCCGCGACCGCGCCGACATTCTCGAAACCGTCCGCGGCATGGGTCAGGAATTTCCAGTTCAGCGGCGGAATGTGGACTGCGGTCGTGCTCGCGGTGACCTGGAACACATGATCGTTCAGCCACTGGATCAGCTGGCGGCGTGTCCACGGGCGGCCATGACCGAAAGGCGTACTCTCGCTCAGGGACCAGAGCCCCTTGCGGTTAGCCACGACGATCAGGGCCCGGCCTTCCGGCGCGAGTACCCGCCAGGCTTCGCGCATGACAGCCCGCGGGCTTTCGGCCTCTTCAACGGCATGCAGCAGGATGACCCGGTCGAACGATCCATCCGCAAAGGGCAGCCTGTCTTCCTCGGCCAGACAGGCCGATACGCCGCGCTCGGTGCCCGCCCAGTAGCTTGCAGGCCCCAGATGCGGCGTCACCGCCATGCAGGATTTCGCCGTTGCAGAGACGCCAGCGAGCAGTGGGTGGGCATATCCCATGCCCAGAACCGACTGACCCGAACAGTCACCCCAGAGGTCGTTCAGGCGTTTGAGCAGCAGATAGCAGACCGTCTCCCCGAGGGGGGAGGCATAAAAGCTTTCGAGATCGCCGGCTGTCAGTCGCATGCAAGCCTTGTTTCACACTACCCGATTGGTCTTAAATGGGGTCATGATAGAAATTCACCAGTTTCCCTGCCTGAAAGACAATTACGGCTTTCTTGCGCACGACCAGACATCCGGCACCACTGTCGCGATCGATACGCCCGATGGCGAGAAATATCTTGCAGAGGCCGACAGCCTGGGCTGGACCATTGATGAGATATGGAACACGCATTGGCATCCAGACCATGCTGGCGGCAATGAGCTGATCAAGAAAGCGACCGGTTGCAGGATATTCGGCCCGGCAGGCGAGTCCGAAAAGATCCCCGGCATCGACGCAGAGCTTTCCGGCGGCGACAAGATCCGCATCGGCGACATTTTGGTCGAAATCATCGACGTGCCCGGCCACACGCTCGGCCACATCGCTTACCATATCCCGGCAGCGAAGACCGCTTTTGTCGGCGATGCCCTGTTCGCGCTTGGCTGCGGCCGCGTCTTTGAAGGCGACGCCAAGATGATGTGGGCGAGCCTTTCTCGCCTGAAGGAGCTGCCGCCCAGCACCGTTATCTACTGCGCACATGAGTATACGCAGGCCAATGCCCGCTTTGCTCTCAGCGTCGATCCGGAAAATCCGGCCCTGACCTCCTATGCACAGGAAGTCGAGATGAAGCGCCAGCGCGGCGACTGGACTGTGCCAACCGTCCTCTCGCGCGAACTGGAAGCCAACCCGTTCCTGCGCGCCGATGATAAAGAGCTTCAGGCCGCGATGGGCCACGCCGGTGACCCGGTCGCGACCTTTGCCGAAATCCGCGCCCGCAAGGACAGTTTCTGAGCATGCCTGCGATCTCCGGCGATCTGGGCACTAATGAAATCATCCGGCTGCTCGGCCTGAAACCTCATCCCGAGGGCGGCCACTATGCGGAGATGTACCGCTCTGAAGGTGAGGGCCGCGCGGCCTGTACGACGATCTACTATCTGCTGCAGGCAGACGAAGTCTCAGCCTGGCACCGCGTCGATGCTGACGAGGTGTGGGCCTGGCACGCGGGCGGGCCGCTCGCGCTGACGATATCCCCACCAGATGGCAAAGGCGCGAAGGCCCATATGCTCGGCCCGGACATCCGCACCCGCCAGCGCCCGCAATGCGTCGTCCCGAAGGATTACTGGCAGACCGCTGAAAGCCTTGGCGCCTGGACCCTCGTCAGCTGCTTCGTCGCGCCCGGCTTCGACTTTGCCGGCTTCGAAATGGCCCCGGAAAACTGGCGCCCAGAGGTTTAGCCTCACCCGGCGGTCAGCCCGCCATCCAGCACCAGTTCCGCGCCGGTCATATAGCTCGCCTCGTCCGAGGCGAGGAACAGCATACCGTTGACGATTTCCTGTATCGTGCCCGTGCGGCCAAATGGCACCGCGTCGCCCGTCATGCCCGCCAGCGTGGCGTCGCGCGGCATATTGCTGGAGGCGCTTTCTTCGGTGCCGATCAGCGTGTCCCAGATCGCCGTGGAGATAATGCCGGGATGGATCGAGTTGACCCTGATGCCATCCCTGGCTTCGGCGCATTCCAGGGCGGTGGACTTGGTAAAGCTCTTCACAGCCGCCTTGGTCGCGCAATAGCAGGAAAAATTCGCGGTGGAGCGAATGCCTGCCACGGACGACACATTGATGATATTGCCGCTACCCGCCTGGCGCATGAGGGGCAGGGCGTGCTTGGTGCCGAGGAAGACCCCGTCGACATTCACCGCCATCATCTTGCGCCAGAGGTCATAATCCATCTCATGGATAAGGCCCGTCATCCCGATCCCGGCATTGTTGATCAGAACGTCCAGCTTGCCGTGCAGCGTGCGGATGTCGCCGATCACCGCTTTCCATGCGTCTTCTGAGGTAACGTCGTGCTCGGCAAAGCTCGCCTTGCCGCCCCTGCCGGCAATGTCTGCCAGAAGCGTCTTGCCGGCATCCGTTTCTATGTCAGTCGCAATGATCATCGCGCCTTCTGCCGCGAAGCTCAGCGCTGCCTGACGACCGATCCCTTTTGCCGCGCCGGTGATGCAGACAACCTTGCCATCGAACCTGTTCGCCATCTCACTCTCCCTCATTCCGCCGCCTTTCCCTCGCAGCGTTCAGGCGACAGTTTTCAGCAATCAGCGCAGCCAACAAGTATGCCCTAAGGACAGTTGTGATCGTTCAATCTGTGGCTCGCACGGCCTTGGTGGGACAAGCTCCTGCCCCAACGTCAACCCTGAATTGACGGTCCAGAAGAGAGGAACCCCAGCCCACCGTACTGTGCAGGGTCGGGACCCAATGGTTCAAAAATTTAAGGTTGCGACGCTAGGCCGGAAATCCGCCGGCCTTCGACAGACTCGAGCTCACGTCGTGACCGAGCACGGTTTCCAGCCATTTCGCTGTCTCGATCAGCTTGCCGAGGTCGAGACCCGTCTCGAAACCAGCGCGCTCGAGCATGTAGACGACGTCCTCGGTCGCGACATTTCCAGTCGCCGCTGGCGCGAATGGACAGCCGCCAATCCCGCCGCAGCTTGCATCGATAACGTCGACCCCTGCATCGACAGCGGCCGCGACATTGGCGAGAGCTGCGCCGCGCGTGTCATGGAAGTGCATGCGGAGGAAGACGTCCGGGGCTTCCATACTGACCCGCTCGATCAGCGACCTCACCTGCCAGGGTGTCGCGACCCCTATCGTGTCGCCAAGTGCAAGTTCGCCGACGCCAGCGCGTTGCGCACGGGCCGCGAGGTTGCCGACAACAAGCGGATCGACTTCGCCGTCATACGGGTCACCGAAGGCCACAGAAATGGTCGCCGACAGTGGAATGCCGACCTCATGGATGAGCGGCGCACACTGCATCAGCATGTCGGCGCTCTCGCTTGGGCTCATGCCCTGATTGCGTTTCCCGAAGCCTTCGCCGGCCACAAGGACGAAATTGATCTCGTCAGCTTTCGCGTCGATGGCACGGCGCACGCCTTTCTCATTGAGGGCCAGCGCGATGTGCCGGGTTGGCTTTGATCGATCGACGCCAGCGAAGACCTCTGTCGAGTCCGCCATCTTGGGCACGGCCTTTGGCGAGACAAAACTGCCAGACTCCATCCGGCGCACGCCTGCCTCTTCCAGCCGTGTGATGAATTCCAGCTTCTGCTGCGTGGTTAGATTGCCGGGATCGTTCTGCAGCCCGTCGCGGGGGCCGACCTCCACGATGTCGATACGTCTGCTCATTAAGGGTCCTGTTTCTATCGCCCCTGAAAGGCAGGGGCACGCTTCTCGACAAAGCTGGCAACGCCTTCCTTGAAGTCAAAGGCCGAGAAGCTGTTCTTCATCTCCTCGTCGGCAATTTCAAGACTGGCTGCGAAGTCCTGAAAATAGGATTCGCGGATCTGGCGTTTCATGATGGCGACCGAGCGGGGCGAGACCTGGGTCGCAAGATGCTGCGCAACGCCGTCGACATGCGCCTTGAGATCACCGCCGGGCAGGGCCGCATTGACGAGCCCCATCTGCGCGGCTTCCCGACCATCGAACTTGCGCGCCGTGAGAAGCAGATCCAGCGCGTTGGCCTCACCGATGAGGCGCGGCAACAGCCAGGCAATCCCATGTTCTGCAATCAGCCCGCGCTGGGCAAAGGCGGTCGTGAATTTGGCGTCTTCATTGGCAAAGCGAAGATCGGCATAGAGCGCGAAGATCAGGCCGATGCCCGCGCAAGGGCCGTTGATCGCGGCGATAATTGGCTTCGGGCAGGCATAGAGATAGCCGAACCGGCCCGGATAAAGCTGCTCGATGCCGTCCTTGGGGGCGGGCGCGTCGGCCTCCGGCGCTTCGCCGCCGCCGGACTGTATACCTTGCAGTCCCTGCATGTCCGCGCCAGCGCAAAAGCCGCGTCCTTCGCCGGTGATCACGATGACGCGGACCGCATCATCGTCCCCCGCCGCGCGGACCGCCTGCTCGACCTCGGCCGCCATTTTCGGCGTCCAGGCATTCAGCCTGTCTGGCCGGTTCAGCCTGATCGTGAGAACGCCGTTTTCCGTCGTCGTCTTGATCTCTTCATGCGCGCTCATCTCTTGTCTCCCTTATCATCTTGTTGAGGTGATACCGGGCAGAGAGGCGGCTTCAAGTCAATCACCCATCACTTTCCTGAAACGTTCGGCCCCGATCACCCCGTCCAGCAGGCCCGTCTCAAGCGTCTCATCAGGTGGCCCATGCAGGACAGAAACATCGCCGGTCGTCTCAGCGATAACCGCGTGGATCTGCTCAAAGCGCGTCACATTGGCTTCGCGCAGTTTTGCCATCAGGTCAGCGCGGGTGATCTTCGCTTTCAGCATCTGCGTCTCGTCGATTTCCCCGCCCCACATAATCAGGCGCGGACGGTTGTCGACAATCGCTTCGACAAAGCTGAACCGCTTGCGCAATTCAGCGACCGTGGCCTGCATGGCGAAAAGGATGATCATGGCCGCCATGCCCTGTAGCAGTGGCGGGTCCTTGGCGATGAAGATCGCCGCCAGGATCGACCCGGTCGCAATCGTGATCGCAAAGTCGAAGCCGCTCATTTTCGAAAAGCTGCGCAGCCCGAAGATACGCGTCAGCAGGATGACCGTGGCGTACATGCCAAGGCCGCCCAGAAGCACCATTCCCACCGCCGACCAGCTCGTTGCAATCCAGTCCATCATGGCTTGCGCCCTCCCCATCATTGATCCAAACAGAGCGCATGCCTGACACTTCAGTTCCCGCCCCGCTTGCTGGCCTGCGCGTCATTGAGCTTGGCCAGCTCATCGCCGGCCCGTTCTGCGCGCAGCTGCTTGGCGACTTTGGCGCCGAAATCATCAAGGTCGAAGCCCCGGATGCGCCTGATCCGGCGCGCGGCTGGGGCGCGGCGAAGAAAGATGGCCAGAGCCTTTTCTGGCCCATCATCGCCCGCAACAAGAAGTCGCTGACGCTGAACCTTCGCACGTCTGAAGGCCAGACCATCCTCAAACAGCTCGCCGAAACAGCCGATGTGCTGGTGGAAAACTTCCGCCCCGGCACGCTGGAGCGCTGGGGCCTGGGCCCGGACGTCCTGCACGCCCTCAATCCCCGTCTCGTGATCGCCCGCATCTCCGGCTATGGCCAGACGGGCCCCGAAAGCGCCAAGGCTGGTTATGCCAGTGTCGGTGAGGCAAAAGGCGGGCTTCGTTACATGATCGGCGAACCGGACCGCCTGCCAGCACGCGCCGGGGTCTCGCTCGGCGACACGATGACCGGCACGTTTGCCGCCCTCGGCACGATGATGGCGCTCTTCTCGCGGGAGAAAACCGGCAAGGGACAGGTCGTCGACGCCGCCATCTATGAAAGCGTCATGGCCTTTATCGAAAGCATCATTCCCGAATATGCGCTCGCCGGCCATACAAGAGAACGCACCGGTCCTATCCTGCCGCGCGTCGCCCCGTCGGGTGTCTATCCATGCGCAGACGGTATGGTCATCATCGGGGCCAATCAGGACACGCTTTTCCGGCGGCTGGCAGAAATGATCGGTGCCGACTGGGCCGATGATCCGCGCTACGCGACCCATGATGCGCGCGGCGACAATCAGATTGAGCTCGATGAGAAGATCGCCGCCTGGTCCGGGGAACGTACCGTAGCGGATGTCCTGGAGCAGTGCGAAACCAATGGTGTCCCCTGCGGCCCGGTCAACACGGCCCGCGACATGCTGGAAGACGCCCACATAAAGGCGCGTGAGGCGATCATCCGGGTCGCGCATCCGCTGCTCGGCGAGGTCCCCATGCAGGGCGTCTTCCCGAAACTCTCCGCCACCCCAGGCAAGGTCAATCATGCAGGCCCGGAGCTTGGCGCAGATACCGCCGACATCCTCTCCTCTCTCGGGATCGAGACCAGCCAGCAGTCGCGTCTGCGCGAACAAGGAATAATCTGATGACAGCGCTCAACCCCCCGCTCTCCGGCAAAGATCAGGATGAGGCCGTAGACCTCCGCCCCAAATTCAACGCTGATGGTCTCCTCCCTGCCATCGCGCAGGACGCAGACACCGGCGAGATCCTGATGATGGCCTGGATGAATGAAGACGCGCTTCGCCAGACAATCGAAACCGGCGAAGCGATCTATTTCTCCCGGTCGCGCGGCGCACTCTGGCGCAAGGGCGAAACCTCCGGCAATACGCAGTCCGTCGCCGAAATCCTCATCGACTGCGATCAGGACACGCTCCTTCTGAAAGTGCAACAGACCGGGCCTGCATGTCACACGAACCGGAAATCTTGCTTTTACCGGCGGGTCTCTGGCGACGGCACGCTTTCATTCACTTCATAGCAGGCGTAAGATCGGACGCTCAGGCTGATTAATGGGGTCCACAACATGAATAGATTCACACTCGCCTCGCTTGGCGCGCTCACTCTGGCCATGGCGGCCTGTTCACCCGGCGAAGAGCCGCCAGAAGAAATGGCCCCGCCGCCGCCGCCGATCGACGACAGCATGGATGCTGATGGCACGGCAGAGACCGATACATCCGCAATGGCGGCTGAACCAGCCGACGCGCTCCAGCTCATCAAGCTCGATTGCGGCACGATCTATGTCTCGGACCTCGATATCTTCTCGGTCGAAGGCGACTATGCCGGCCAGACCGACACCTTCACCGACACGTGCTGGCTGGTGCGCCATCCAGACGGCGACCTTCTCTGGGATCTCGGCCTGCCGGGAGAGCTTGCCGACGCAGGCGAGCAGACCCAGAGTGTCTTCACCGTCTCGCTGGAAAAGACGATTTCAGACCAGCTCATCGAAATGGGCCTCGGCATGTCCGACATTGAGATGGTCGCCATCTCGCACAGCCATTTCGACCATGTCGGACAGGCAGGCGATATCGACCCGTCGACCACATGGCTGGTGAATGAGGCCGAATACGGCGAGATGTTCCCGGCATCCGGCGGTGACGGCGTCGAAGCTGAAAGCCAGTTCCCGGCCTTTGAAGGCCTGACCCGCGAAACCATCGGGCCGGACCATGATGTCTTCGGCGACGGCTCTGTCACCATCATAGAGACGCCCGGCCACACGCCCGGCCATTCCTCGCTACTGGTCAATTTGCCTGAAACGGGCCCGGTCCTCCTGACAGGTGACCTCTATCACCGCGAGGAAAGCCGTGAAGGCGCCCGCGTGCCATCCTTCAACTTCGATGTCGAAGCCACCCGTGCCTCGATCAAGGAATTCGAAGCGCGCGCAGATGAGCTTGGCGCCATGGTCATCATCCAGCATGAACCGGCCGATACTGACGACCTGCCTGCCGTGATGAAGTAGGCTCAACTGAAACCAAACTCCGTCCTCATCCTGAGCGAAGTCGAAGGACGAGGGCGGAGCCCGGTGCATTTAATCCCGACACCACCAAGCGTCATCCCGATTTTCGCGCCAGCGAAAGACCGGGACCCAGTGCGGTTCAGCCCCTAATCCGCAATCCCCAGCATACCTTTAAGGATTGCAACCTGCCGGTCGAACGCCGCCGTCCCCGGCGCAACAAGCTCGACATGGCCGGTTTCCGCCACCTCGACATAGCTCGCATCGTCGCCCGCAGCCGCCGCACGTGCGGTATATCCCTGCCCGAGGACCGGCGGCGCAATCTGGTCATTGCCGCCGTTCACGCTGACCTGACGCACACCGATCGGCAACAGCTCGGCAGGCGATGTATCAGACAACACGTTCGCACGGCCCTCTGACGGCGCGCCAGTCAGCGTGTCCATGATGTCGGCGAGACAGCCCGCCTGCGTCACGGACGCGGAGGCTTCAAGATCGGCAAGCCCGCCCGTATTCACCACGCCCGCAATCGGAAACGGGACTTCATCATAAAGCGGGCTCGTCTCCGCGAGCCTGTGGCGCGCCGCCGCCCAGAGTGCCAGATGCCCACCGGCGGAATGCCCGATCGCCGCAATGTTCGAGGTATCCAGCCCAAGCCCCGGTCCTTGCGTCCTCAGCGCATCGACCGCCCGCGCGACATCCTCAAATGTGCCGGGATAGCCGCCGCCCGTCTCGTCGACGCCGCGATACTCGATATTCCAGACCGCCATGCCCTCATCGCGCAGCGCCTTTGCGGCGTAATTCATCAGCGTGCGGTCGGCGATTTCCTTCTGCCAGCACCCGCCATGCACCATCAGCACGACCGGATGCGGGCCAGCGCCCTCCGGCAGCCAGACATCCACAATATCGCTTTCCCCCGCGCCCGTCCGAACGCTGGTGCTCGGCTCTGGCAAAGGACGTCCCGTGAGGTCGCCCCAGCTCATCAGCGTAGGGGCGGGCGCGTCTGCTTCTGCAGTTTCCGCTGCACCATGGGCGCGGGCGCTTACGTCTGTCTCGTCCGGTCCCTTACCCAGAGAGATGCATCCGGCGAGCATTATCAGCGCTGCGCAAATCGATGGTCTTGCTGGCATTGGCTTGCTCTCACAGCTGAATCTGCATTGATCTGCCTGCCAAGGCGCGCGATGGCAAGAGAACCTAATGCGCCCACAGGGGTTCTTACTGGCATGTTCTACAAATTGCCCTCCAGCCGCGATGAAGCGGTCAATTTCGACAGGCACGACATCCTCGCCCATGCGCGCGAGGCGTTCGATATAGAGGGCGGTCTTGTCTATCTGGTCGGCCACTCGCTTGGGCCTGCCACCCATAATGCGCTCGATGCGCTGCACCAGGCGGCCAGATATGATTGGCGCCGCGGCCTCGTGCGCTCCTGGAACACGGCAGGCTGGTTCACGCTCGCCAGGAAGACCGGCACGCAGCTGGCCCGCCTTACGGGTGCCCGCCGCCAGGAAGTCATGGTCGCCGACAGCGTTTCGGCAAACCTCTTCAAGCTCGCCTCTGCGGCGCTTTCGGCGGGCCTTCCCGCCTCCAGCACGCTGATCATCGAAGAGGATGAGTTTCCGACCGACCAGTACATCACAGAGGCGCTCGCCAACCTGCAGGGCGCAGACTTTCGCCGCGTCCCCGCTGGCGAAGGCCTTGCCACGCTGAGCGAGACAGGCGGCATCCTGGTCCGCAGCCTTGTCAGCTACCGCAATGGCGAACGCCGCGACATGGCGCAGGAAGAAAAGCGCGCAAAGGAAAGCGGCGGTCTCATCATCTGGGATCTCAGCCACGCCACCGGCGTCATAGAGATAGCGCTCAACAAGGCCGGCGCCAGGCTCGCGACGGGCTGCACCTATAAATACCTGAATGGCGGGCCCGGCGCGCCGTCCTTCCTCTATGTCCAGAAGGATCTGATCAAGAAACTTCAGACCCCCATGCCGGGCTGGATGGGCCACGCCCACCCCTTCACCTTCGATGCCGAATATACGCCCGCAGACGACATCACGCGGTTTGCCAATGGCACCCCGCCGATCCTGTCGCTCGCCGCGCTGTCAGGGGCCCTCGAAGCGTTCGAGGCGCTGGATATCTCTCTCGTCGCCGCCAAGGCACGTGCCTTGGGCGATCTTGCCACGCACCGCGCCCAGGAGCTCGGCCTCACCGTCTGCTCCCCGCTTCAGGCAGACCTTCGCGGCGGCCATGTCAGCTTCAGCCACCCGAACGCGCACGAAATCGTCCGCGCGCTCGGGGCGCGCAATATCCTCGCAGATTTCCGCGCACCTGACACGATCCGCTTCGGCCTCTCGCCGCTCTTCCTGCGCTTCACAGACATCTGGGACGCCATGGACGCCCTCGCCGACATCCTGGAAACCCAGAGCTGGGACAAGGAAGAATACCGCGAACGCGCCGCGGTGACGTGAAGGCGTAAACACCGCCCAGACACCGCCAGAACACTCTCTCGGCACCCCACTTCACCAAAAATATCCGCCCCCTTGCCGCGCCCATCTAGTATCTGCGTCATGATCACCCGCGACTGGATCTTTGAGACGCTTGCGAAGCTGGATGTCCGCCACTGGGCCGTCTTTTTGTGGGAGCTGTACTGGATCGGCCGCTATCTTGACGCTCTGCGCGCCGAACACAGCTCCGGCCTCATCGGCCTCGGTGTCTGCCGCAAGGGCCGTATCTATATCACCCTCCAGGCCTTCGGGGATGAACCCGTCCAGGATGACTGGACTTTGTTTGCCCCACGCGCCCCATGGGAAAGGTTCGCGCCAGCGCTCGTGGTCCAGACGCTGAGTGGAGATGGCTGCGGTCTGGTGCTGTTGGTGGTTTTGACCAGACGCACGTCCAACGGTGGATCCAGAGCGCCATCCGGTCCGTCCGCCCAAGGCCAGCCAGACCTCAAACCACCTTGAACCCTACACCAACCAAGCCCTCTCAAAGCCGACATGGTGAGCAACGTCGAACCATGCTGCAGGCACGCCTTGTCACACTCGCAACTCATCCGCCGCACCCACCGGGTCTGCGGCCAGACGCGCTGCCCCCAATAGCCCCGGGCCCCTTTCGATATTCGACGTGCGGTTCGGGACTGTTCGCCGGCGAATTCGGGGATGCTCTGGCTGAGCGCAACGTGAACACGCCGATCCATCCCGGTTAAGTCTGCCTCTCCTAGACCGGTCTGCGGCGCACGGTAGTCGCGCGCATTTGACCCTGAAAGGTAAAGAACATGAAACTTCGCATACTCCTCGCAGCCGGACTTAGCCTGACCGCCATGGCGGCAACCGTTTCAACAGCCGAGGCCCAGTCCCGCAATCAGGTTCGTATCGACCAGTCCGGTTATTCCAATGAGATTGCTGGCCGCCAAACGGGTTACCGGCAATCGCTCTCCGTCCGGCAGGATGGCTATGGCCAGTTCATCAGCACCTTTCAGAACGGGGCGCGCAATGGTGCCACGGTCGGTCAGTACGGGCGCTACAATGATGCGGCGCTTGCTCAGCAGGGCCGGCGCAATGCCACGGTCGTGGGACAGACGGGCGCCTACAACTCTGCCGATACCTATCAGTCAGGTTCCGACAATCTGACGGGCGTCGCCCAGATCGGGAATGGTCACAGAGCGAGCACCTATCAGACCGGATCGCACAACGGTCTCGGCGTAATCCAGGTCGGCGAAGGCCAGACAGCCAGCGTCAGGCAGTCCGGCGCAGGCAATGTTATGCTGGTGATCCAGGGCGATCACTGAACAGGCCCATGAGGTGGCCGGTAAGCGTCAACCGCTTGCCGGCGCCTTCTTGCCCCTGACCCCCCCCCCCCCATTTTCGAGAGGGCACGTGCCGCCGCATTCGCGGGCACGCGGCCCGGAAAGGAAACAAGAATGAAACTCCATATACTCCTCGCCGCCGCAGCAGGCCTCACCTGCATGGCAGGTGCCGCTTCAACGGCCGAAGCGCAGACCCGTGGTCATGTCCGCATCGAGCAGTCGGGCAGCAGCAATGAAATCTCTGGCCGTCAGACAGGCCTTCAGGCGACGCTTTCCATTCGCCAGGATGGGTATGGTCAATATATCCAGGCCTTCCAGAAAGGCGCGCGCAGTGTTGCAAAGGTTCGTCAGTACGGCCGGGCCAACCAGGCCATCCTCGCCCAGCATGGCTGGCGCAATTCCACCTTTCTGGGGCAGGCGGGAGCTTACAACGCCGCTGACGCCTATCAATCCGGATCCAACAATCTGACGGGCGTGGCCCAGATCGGCCGTGACCATCAATCGACCACCAGCCAGACCGGGTCCTATAGTGCGCTTGGCGTGATCCAGGTCGGCGATGGCCAGGTCGCCGACGTCAGACAGACCGGCAATGGCGAAGTCATGCTCGTGATACAGGGTGGTTTCCGGTAACGGACAAGATCTGGAGGTAAGGCGGCCCCTCTCGTCTGCTCGCCGCTTGCTTTCCTATTGCTCCCACAGCCCGGCAACTGGACGGTTCAAGCGTTCGAAAGGCCTTGTGAGGCTGGCGACCCCGACAGGATTTGAACCTGTGACCTACAGATTAGGAATCTGTTGCTCTATCCTGCTGAGCTACGGGGTCGCGCCGGATTGGCGATAGCGTGTTTCAGGCCGGGTTAGAAGGGGTGGCGATGCGGAAGGAATGGGGTCTGGCGGCGATTGCCTGTCTGCTGCTCAGCGGCTGCGGCGGGTCTGGGCCGTTCGGCGACATGGAGCCTGGAGAGCGCGGACGGGTCGTGCGGATTATCGATGGTGACGCGTTGGTGCTGGACACCGGTCAGAGTGTGCGCCTTGTCGGGGTCGAAGCGCCTGCGATGAACTGGCGGGACGATGACCCGGAGCCGCATGCCGAAGCCTCGTCCCGGATGCTGGAAGATCTCGTCATGGGGCGAGAGGTACGGCTCTATTATCCAGGCCTGACGCGTGACCGCTATGACCGGGCGCTGGCTCATGTGGCAACGGCAGACGCCAAGGGCCCGGCCTATTGGCTGAACATGGAAATGCTGCGCCGGGGCGGGGCACGGCTGAGGGTCTATCCGGATACGTCGGCTGGAAGCGAGGCGTTACTGGAAGCCGAGCTTGCGGCTCGCGAGGCAAGTATTGGACTATGGAAAGAGGCTGAGTATCTGCCGCTGCGTGCAAGCGCTGTGACGCCCGAAACGCGGGGATTTCTAATCATATTCGCCGAGTTGGCTGGACCGGCGTCTCAACCCGAGGAGACATATGGCGACCCGCCTGCATGTTCGCGTCAGACGCAAGGCGGGGCGCTCATCATAGATATCGAAACGAGCGCCGAGATCCTTTGCGACACTGAAGCTGGGGTGAAGGCAGAGCTTCGTGGCTGGGTGTCGGGTGGACGGCTTGAGCTCGTCCACCCGCTTCATTTCGTGCGGCTGCCAGACGGCGGCTAGCCCGCGATATATTGCGCGCCGTTCACGGTCATTGTCGCGCCGGTGATGAAGGCGGCTTCTTCCGATGAAAGATAGGCGCACATCGACGCGATCTCCTCGGCCTTGCCGAGGCGGCCGACAGGGATGGTGCCGATAATGCTTTCGAGCACCTTTTCCGGCACCGCGCGCACCATGTCAGTGTCGATATAGCCGGGGGCGACGACGTTGACGGTGATGCCCTTCTTGGCACCTTCCTGTGCCAGCGCCTTGGTAAAGCCGATTAGGCCTGCCTTGGCAGCCGAATAGTTTGCCTGACCGAACTGGCCCTTCTGGCCGTTGATCGAGGAGATATTGATGATCCGGCCCCAGCTGCGCTCACGCATGCCGTCCCAGACCTGCCGGGTGACGTTGAACGCGGAGGTGAGGTCGGTGTCGATCACTTCCTTCCACTGGTCGACCGTCATCTTGTGAAACGGGGCGTCACGCGTGATGCCGGCATTGTTCACGACGACATCGACAGGCCCGAGATCGCTTTCGATCTTTTTCAGGCCCTCGCCGGTGTCTTCATAGCTGGCGACGTCGAATTTGTAGCATTTGACGCCGAGGTCGGCCTCGCACTGGCGTGCGGCTTCCTCATTGCCAGCAAAGTTTGCTGCGACGGCGTACCCGTCGGCTTTCAGCCGCTCGCTGATCGCGCGTCCAATTCCTCTCGTGCCACCTGTTACCAGTGCGACTTTTGCCATATCTTCCCTCCAGGCATTGTGCGCAGCAAAAAATTTTGTTGCGTCTGCTCAACGTATTGTAAGCTGCGCCCTGTATAAGGGGGACAGATGATTTTGAAAGTCTCGCGATTTCATGCCATTGTTGGCGCAAATCACGAATAAGAATCGCTCTCGAGGGCGTATTGGAGGGCATGAAATGACCAAGGCAAACGCGACTGGCGACACAGTCATCATCAAGAAGTACGCCAACCGGCGGCTTTATGACACATCAACATCTTCCTATGTGACGCTCGACCATCTGGCCGAACTTGTGCGCCGCGAGGTCGATTTCGAGGTCCGCGATGCCAAGACGGGCGAAGACCTGACACGGACCGTCCTGACGCAGATCATTTTCGAGAAGGAAAACAAGGGCGATGGCGCGCTGCCGCTCTCCTTCCTTCGCCAGCTCATCGGCTTTTATGGCGGCGGCGCTCAGAAAATGCTTCCGGCCTGGCTGGACATGAGCATGAACAGCTTTGCTGAAAGTCAGGACCGCTGGAAAAAGGCCATTGGCGGCACGCATCCCATGGCGTTTTTCGAGACCCAGACACGGCGCAATATGGAGCTGTTCGAGCAGACGATGAAAATGTTCGCTGCGCCAGCTGCGACCCAGCAGCGGGCTGCAGATGCCGCCGCCCAGCAGCGCCGTGCGCCGCAGACGAGCAGCGATGAAGGCAATGGCAATGATGCACGTGATGAGGCCATGGCTGCGCTGAAGGCACAGATGCAGGTCATGCAGCAGCAGCTCGATACGCTCTCAACGAAATCCTGAGCAGGTCAGGCCGGGCCGCGAACGCTACCGGTTATTTCTAGCCCGCAGCCACGCCAAGCGGTGAGGCGGCAAGCACCTTGCCGAAGCCCTGTTCCTGCACGATGACGGCGCAGGCTGTCTCGCACTGATAGGAATAGGTCACCTGACCGCCGGTCCAGAGGCCGAGCGATGTGGTCTCGACGACCGGGTTGACCATGCCGGTCGACCCGGCGGTTTCCGGCAGGTATTCGATGAGTTGCACGCTGGCGGGCCGGTTCGCGTGCCCGCTTAGCGAGAAAGATCCGGGTCCCTGTGCGGTAATCTCAATGTCGAAGACATTCTGCGCGGCCTGTCTGTCGCGAATGTTCGCATTGACGGTCGCCGCGCGGGTTGCCGGGCATTCCTTGTCGCCGTCATAGACCGATTGCGGCGTATAGGGCCCGCGAAGGCCGAACCGGTCGGCATAGGCCGACTGGCGCTCAACCGCTGCCGGGGTCGCGAAGGGGTCAGGGTCACCGAGATAGTCCCAGTAATCGACCGCCCAGGTCAGGATGAAAACGTCGTCCCGTCTTTCCTTGTTCACAGTCCGGAGCGTGTCATAGGCCTGCGGGCAGACCTCGCAGTTCTGCGAGGCGAAGAGCTCGATCAGCACCGGCGTATCGGCCTTTGCTGCAGGCAGGATGGCTAGCGCGCAGAGCAGGAGAGAGAACATCGTTTTCATAATGTGCGCCCTTAAGGCCAAGCGGCGAAGATTGGAATTCACTAAGGCGTGAAATGACAGATGCCGCCCCAAAAGGAGCGGCATCTGAAAGGTTTGCGGGTGTCGCGGCCCAGCCGTTAAGCAGCTTCGCGCGCGAGATTGCGCAGGACATAGTGGAGAATGCCGCCATTGCGGTAATAGTCGAGTTCATTCTCGGTATCGATCCGCACAAGCGTGGAGATCGTCTCTGTCGAGCCATCGGATTTCGTGATCGTGACGTCGAGATCCTGACGCGGATTGATCGCGCCAATGCCGCTGATGGCAACCTGTTCGGACCCATCAAGGCCAAGGCTCTGCCAGGACTGGCCGTCCTTGAACTGAAGTGGCAGGACGCCCATGCCGATCAGGTTGGAGCGGTGAATACGCTCAAAGCTCTCGGCGACAACGGCTTGGACACCAAGCAGGATTGTGCCCTTGGCTGCCCAGTCACGTGAGGAGCCCGTGCCGTATTCCTTGCCCGCGAAAACGACGAGTTGGACGTCATCTTCCTTGTACTTCATCGCCGCATCGTAGATCGGCATCTGGTCGCCCGATGGGTGATGGATGGTCACGCCGCCTTCGACGCCCGGCACCATCTGGTTCTTGATGCGAATGTTGGCGAAGGTGCCGCGCATCATGACTTCGTGGTTACCGCGGCGCGAGCCGTAGGAGTTGAAGTCCATGATCTCGACGCCGTGTTCCTGCAGGTAGCGGCCAGCCGGGCTGGACGGCTT
Organism: Henriciella marina DSM 19595; assembly: GCF_000376805.1. Classification (NCBI taxonomy): domain Bacteria; kingdom Pseudomonadati; phylum Pseudomonadota; class Alphaproteobacteria; order Hyphomonadales; family Hyphomonadaceae; genus Henriciella; species Henriciella marina. The sequence continues at coordinate 2,806,424 of NZ_AQXT01000002.1, forward strand.
GATCGCGCCAGCTGGCGAGATGTGGTCGGTCGTGATCGAGTCGGCGAAGAGTCCGAGGATGCGGGCATCCTTGACGTCCTCGGCCTTGTCGAGATCGACCGTCATGCCTGCGAAGTAAGGCGGGTTCTGAACGTAGGTCGACTTTGGCGGCCAGGAATAGGTTTTTTCGCCAGAGACAGCGATGTTCTGCCAGTGCTCGTCGCCCTTGAAGACGTCGCCATAACGCTCAGTGAACATTTCCGGCGTCACGGATGCGCGCATCACTTCGGCGATTTCCTTCGACGATGGCCAGATGTCTTTCAGGAAGACGTCATTGCCGTCCTTGTCCTTGCCCAGCGGATCGGTCGTCAGGTTCACATGAAGCGACCCTGCGATCGCATAGGCAACGACCAGTGGCGGCGATGCCAGATAGTTGGCGCGGATGTCCTGGCTGATCCGGCCTTCAAAGTTGCGGTTACCCGACAGGACGGAGGCGGCGACCAGGTCGTTGTCGTGGATCGCCTTGGAGATTGCGGGCGGCAGCGGACCGGAGTTGCCGATACAGGTCGTGCAACCATACCCGACGAGGTTGAAGCCCATCGCATCGAGATCGTCCTGCAGGCCAGCGCGGGCCAGATAGTCAGTGACGACCTTTGAGCCCGGCGCGAGCGAGGTTTTCACCCATGGCTTGCGCATCAGGCCTTTTTCAAGCGCGTTGCGCGCCAGAAGGCCGGCGGCCAGCATGACGGACGGGTTGGAAGTGTTCGTACAGGAGGTGATGGCCGCAATGACGACCGAGCCATCATGGATGTGGTAGTCGGTGCCTTCGACCGAATGCATGGAGACGCCATAGGCTTCCGGCTCTGTGTAGACGTTGGTTGCGCCTTCATCGAGGAAGCGTGATTCGCCGCGCGAATCCGGTGTCGTATCCGGATCCTTCGCGCCGCCACGGATCTCATTCAGGGCATCGCGAAACGCGGTGTCTGCTTCGGTGAGCAGGACGCGGTCCTGCGGGCGTTTCGGGCCAGCAAGCGATGGGACGACGCTGCCAAGATCAAGCTCAAGCGACGAGGTGTAGACAGGGTCTTTCTGGTCAGGGCGCCAGTAGCCCTGCGCCTTGGCATAGGCTTCGACCAGTTTCACGCGGTCCGGGTCGCGGCCCGTGTCGGAGAGATACTGGACTGTTTCTTCATCAACCGGGAAGAAGCCACAGGTCGCGCCGTATTCCGGCGCCATGTTGGAGATAGTGGCTTCGTCCTCGAGGGTGAGGTTTGCAAGGCCTTCGCCGTAGAACTCGACGAACTTGCCGACGACGCCGTGCTTGCGCAGCATCTGGGTCACGGTCAGAACGAGGTCGGTCGCGGTTGCGCCTTCGGCAAGCTTGCCGGTCAGCTTGAAGCCGACGACTTCCGGGATGAGCATGGACACCGGCTGGCCCAGCATGGCCGCCTCTGCCTCGATGCCGCCAACGCCCCAGCCAAGAACCGAAAGGCCGTTGATCATCGTGGTGTGGGAGTCGGTGCCGACGCAGGTGTCGAAATAGGCGATGGTTTCGCCATCTTCTTCCTTGGTCCAGACGGTCTGGCCGAGATATTCGAGGTTTACCTGGTGGCAGATGCCGGTACCGGGCGGGACAACGCGGAAGTTGCGGAAGGCCTTTGCGCCCCAGCGCAGGAATTCATAGCGCTCGAGGTTGCGCTCATATTCGACTTTTACGTTCTTCTCGAAGCTCTCAGCGCCGCCGAAAAAGTCGACCATGACCGAGTGGTCGATGACGAGGTCGACAGGCACCAGTGGATTGATGCTCTCGGCTTCGGCGCCGAGCTTCTCAGCTGCATCGCGCATGGCGGCAAGATCGACAACGGCCGGCACGCCGGTGAAGTCCTGCATCAGGACGCGGGCCGGGCGATAGGCGATCTCGTGGCTCATGTCGCCCTTGGTCTCGAGCCATTGCTTGAACGCAAGGATGTCTGCTTTGGTGACGGTCTTGCCGTCTTCATTGCGCAGCATGTTCTCCAGCAGCACCTTGAGCGAGGCGGGCAGGCGTGAGACATCGCCGAGACCGTTTTCGGCTGCGGCCGATATCGAGTAATAGACGTATGACTTGCCGTCGACGTCGAGCGTGCGGCGTGAATTGAAACTGTCGAGGGATGGCATCGTGGGAATGACCTCTTCTTGGATGTGTCTGCGGGGCGCGCGCCGGTGCGCTGCGCGTGTTTGCCTGTCTCTTATAGTCGATGTGCAGGCGACGCAATTGCGCGGGGATGAGACTTCTTGACAGAAAACGCAGCCACGCCTCGCAAGTTGCTTGTCAGCGCCAAAGGATTGGGTGCCATCAGGGGGGAGCGCATCCTCTTTTCCGACCTCTCGCTGGAGCTGAAAGCCGGTGAGGCCATCGTCCTGCGTGGGGCAAACGGAACCGGAAAGTCCACGCTTTTGCGCATGCTGGGCGGACTGTCGCGTCCGGATGCGGGCACGGTGGAGAGGGCGGCGCGGCATCACTGGATCGGCCATCGCAATGGCATCAAGCCGCATGAAACCCCGCGCGCGCACCTATCTCATTGGGGGCGGGTCTGGGGCAGCGACAGGGCGGCGCTGGATGTCGCGCAGAAGATGGGCCTGGAACGCCCCTTCGATGTGGCGGGCCAGCTGCTTTCGGCAGGACAGAAGCGACGCACTGCAATTGGACGGCTTTTGCTGGCCGATCGGCCCATCTGGCTATTGGACGAACCTTTCACCGCGCTGGATGGGCAGGGCCGGGAGTTGATGACGGACCTCATAGGCAAGCACCGCGCCTCTGGCGGCGGTGTCATCGCTGCGCTGCACGGCGAGGCACCTTTCGACGCGAGCCGCGAGGTGGTGCTGTGAAGACGCCCTCTCCGCTCCGCGCGGCCTTTCGCCAGGCCTTCAGCGAAGCCTGGGCGGGCGGGGCAGGCGTGCTGTTGCCCATCGGCTTCTTTGCAGGCGCGGCCATGCTTGTGCCGTTTACTGTTGGCAGCGAGGCGAGCCAGCTTTCGGCCATCGGGACGGGCATTCTCTGGGTCGCGCTGGCGCTGGCGTCTCTGGTTTCCATGGAGCGCGTCTTTCAGGCAGACCTTGAGGATGGCGCGCTGGAGCTCTGGGCGCAGGAGGAAACGCCGCTCTTTCTGGTCGCCGCGGCCAAGATGCTTGCGCACTGGATTGTCTCTGGCTTGCCACTTGTTCTTTTGACCCCGCCGATTGGTATTGCGCTTCAGGTCGATCCCGGCGCGCTCATTCCCGCAATGCTGGCCTATGGTCTTGGCGGTTTGGCCTTCTTCCTATGGGGCGGGGTGGCCGGGGCGTTGGCGGCCAGTGTCGCACGCGGCGGATTGCTGATTTCATTGCTGGCCCTGCCGCTTTTTGTGCCGACCGCGATTTTCGGGGCGCTCGCCACGATTGAAGGGCCCGGCGGGCCGAGCCTTCTCTTCCTCGCGGCGGCGACGATGTTTGCGCTGGCGGTTGCGCCTTTCGCCGCATCTGCGGCGCTGCGCTTGGCGGTGGATTGAGACACCTTTAACAGGGGACGAGATGATCAGGGCGTTCGCAAATCCGCACCGTTTCATGGCGCTGTCGCGCTGGCTCGCGCCGGCCTGTCTGGCTGTTGGCGCCTTGCTTATGGTCTGGAGCGTCTGGCAAGGCCTCTGGATCGTGCCGCAGGATGACTATCAGGGCGGCGACATCATGCGCGCCATGTTCATCCACGTCCCATCCGCCTGGCTCGCCATGGGCAGCTATATGGGCCTCGCCGCGACCAGCCTGATCTGGTTCGTCTGGCGACACGAGCTCGCTGATATGGCAGCCAAATCCATCGCACCGCTGGGCGCAGCCTACACGGCGCTGTGCCTCGCGACGGGAAGCATCTGGGGCAAGCCGACATGGGGCACCTGGTGGCTCTGGGATGATGCGCGGATGATGTCGGTGCTGGTCATGTTCTTCCTGTTTCTTGGCTATATGGCGCTGCGGGCGGCGATGGAGACGCGCCAGAAAGCGGCGCGGGCAGGCGCGATACTCGCCATGGTCGGGGCGGTGAATGTGCCGCTCATCAAATTCTCGGTCGATATCTGGTCGTCCATCCATCAGGATGCGAGCGTGCTGCGGCTTGATGGCCCGGCCATGCCGCCTGTCTATCTGACGCCGCTCCTGATTGGCGGACTTGCACACATGATCTTCTTCGCTGGCCTGACCATGATGTTGATGCGGTCTGAGGTCTGGCGTCGGCGCGGCGACGTGCTGATCGCGCGCAAGCTGGCGGGGGCCTGAGATCATGCTTCCGGTTTTCGAACAGAACGCGGCCTATATCTGGGCGATCTATGTCATAGGCTTTATCGTGCCGGTGGGCCTGACTGTCTTTGCGCTGATGCGGGCGCGGATCGCCAAACGCCGCTTGGACCGGTTGCAGGCTGAACGGGAGCAGGCATCATGAAGCTCTGGCAGGCCCTTCTACCGTTGGCGCTGCTCGGCGGGCTGGGCGTGCTCGGCGCCTATCAGCTGCTGCAGCCAGACGATGAGAGCTTTGTTGCCAAGGCCAACCGGCAGGCGCCTGCGCGCACATTTCCGCTACTCGATGCGCCAGACAGCGAGATCGGCTTTGCGCCGCCGCCCGGTGACATGCCGGTCATGGTCAACCTTTTTGCCAGCTGGTGCGCGCCCTGCCGGGCAGAGCATGGCGATATCACAGAGCTCGCGCGGCAGTTTCCAGGCCAGGTCTATGGCCTTGCCTACAAGGACGCGCCGGAGGCAACGCGCGGCTTTCTGGCCGAGCTTGGCAATCCATTCGAAGAGATCGGGGTCGACCGGTCAGGCCAGGGCGGTCTCGATTTCGGGCTGACAGGCGTGCCGGAAACATTCGTGATCAGCCCTGAGGGCCAGATCATCCTGCATGTGCGCGGTCCGCTGGACCCGGAGCGCAGCCGAGAGGTCGCCGAAGCGCTCGGAGGCTAGACGCCTACTTTTTCTTCTTCTTTTTCTTCTTCTTGTCGGACTTGGGCTTGGACGGTTTGTCGGCCTTGTCCTTCTTGCCCTTTTTAGGCTTGTCTTTCTTGTCCTTGCTATCGCCATCCACCGCGCTCTCGGCGACTGTCTCGTCGATCTCGGCTTCATCATTCGGGGCGCCAATCGCGCTCAGCGAGACGATGAAACCGGCCCGGCGGTTGGATCTCACCAGCGAGAGGAGGTCCCTGTCAGCGGCTTCGACGCCGGGCAGGGCCGCGTCATAGACTTCGCGCCCTTTCGGCAGCAGCGACACCGCCTTGGCGCGCGCGTCCTCTGGCGAGGTCACACGTTCGATATAGCCTGCCGCTTCCATCCGGCGGACCATTTCAGCCAGGGTGGAGCGGTCGATCCCGGTGCGGTCAACGAGGCTGGACTGGCTCTGTCCCCCCTGCGCGGCGAGGGCGGCGAGGACAGCAAACTGGCGAAGGGTCAATCCTTGCCGGGAAAGCGTTTCAGCCGAGAGGTTCACCGCCGCCTGCTGGGCGCGATGCAGCAGATGACTGGGCGATGTGGACAGATCGAAGCCCTGCTTGTCTTGTTCGTCGGCCATCTTGAACTATCCTTGCTAGTCTTCGCTGCACCCGCTCTATAACCAGTATCTGGAAACAAACCGTGTGCGGATCAATGCAGTTTTCCAATAAAGCACCACGTTGACAGGTTAATGACACAGACGATCGACGAGAAATTCGAACTTCGCGTGCCGGACGGCGATGACCGTGAGCGCAGGCAATGCCTGACCTGCGGCTTTGTCGACTATCGCAATCCAAGAATTGTGGCAGGTTCAGTCGTGACGAAGGGTGACCAGATCCTTCTCTGCAAGCGCGCCATTGAGCCGCGAAAGGGCTTCTGGACCTTGCCTGCGGGCTATATGGAGCTTGGCGAGACGGTTGAGGAAGCGGCCCAGCGCGAAGCACGCGAGGAGGCCTGCGCCGATATAAAGATTGACCGTATGCTGGCGACCTATTCCATTCCGCGCATCGGGCAGGTGCAGATCATGTTCCGGGCGACGCTGGAGTCAGAGTTTGCGGTCGGCCCTGAAAGCCTCGAAGTGCAGCTCTTCGACTGGAAGGATATCCCGTGGTCGGAGCTTGCCTTCCCGACAGTCGTCTGGGCGCTGACGCATTATGCCGAAACCCGGCACAGCTCTGATTTTGTGGCGTTCGGAAACCCGGACGGGACCGACAAGGTTACGCGCTAGCTTCGCGCTCGGCTTCTGGCTTGTCGTCATCGCTGTTGCGAAGATGCTTCATCGTATAAGGCACATTGGCTGCACCAAAGGCGAGCGTGATGACCCAGGTGCCGAGCTTCCACCAGGTCGCCCAGGCATCCTCGAAACTGCGTGCCCCGAACGTGATGCCGAGAAAGTCATACTCGCCAGCGGGTGCCCAGAGCAGACCTGCAATGTAGAGCGGCTGTTCGAGCGGCGGCACGAAATAGCGCCAGATGAACTCATTCGCGGCTGCCATGAAAACGAAATAGCCGCCCCAGCGAATGGCCAGCTGTGTCCATGCATGGTCAGGCAGGTCAAAGACCGTCTTGAACATCACTTTCCAGATATTCGTGCCAGAGGCGAGCGAGCCAAAGATGAAGGCGGCTAGGATCAGCTGCTGGATGGTTGGCTTGGCATAAATGAAGCCCTTGTCCTGCAGCACGATGCCAATGATGCCGAAAGAGCCGACGATGCCTGCGCTCATCAGCGTAAAGAGCGGCACACGGCCACCTGTCAGGAGGCGGCGGGCAATGAAACCGACCGTCAGAATGATCAGCACACCTGTCGCCCAGTAGAGCGCGGTATCGCTGTTGATGGCGACCCCCATGCCACCAATCGTCGTTTCGATATCGATATCGAGCAGCCGGATCAGATTATAGATTGCCACAAAGGCCATCACGGGCAGCAATTCGCCCCAGATCTGGTTGGCTTTATTGGCGGCGGTGCCAAGGTCGTCTTTTTTATCGGTCATACAGCCATTACGAAGCAGGGGTCTCTGTGGATGCGCGGAGCCTGTCTTGCACGAATGACCGTGCACCTCCAGCATCAATGACCAGAGCGGCTGCCAGATAGACAATACCACCGGCAATGGCTTTCGCGATCAGCTCTGGCCAGCTGCCAAAGTCCGGTATCAGCGCGATGGCCGGCCACATGGCGAGCGATGCGGCCGCGATTTTGAGCGTGGAGACAAGAGGGAACGGGAAGGCGATATAGCGTCTGCCGCGTGCGGCGATGACCAGAATGCCGATCGAATAGCTGAGAATGGTCGCGCCAACGGCGCCGATAATTCCAAATTGCGGGATCAGGATGAGGTTGGCGGCGATGTTCACCCCAGCTGGGATTAGCATCAATAGCGCCTGTTCCCCCGTCTTCTGTGCCAGCTGAAACGCCTCCGCATAGTAATGCATCAGGAGGCCATTCATCAGGCCGGCAAAAGCGATCCACGGAATGATCAGCGCGGCCTGTTCCCGAAGTTCCTCGCCAATCAGTGCTTGAGATAGCGGCACTGCCACCAGCGCGAGGCCGGTCGCAGCGGGGAGCCCGATCAGAAGCATGGTCGAGACAAGGTTTTTAGCTTCGTCTTTTGCGGCATCGGGGCCCTGTTCTTCAAAGGCTGCGAGGACCAGCGGCGCCCCGGCCATGGCGGCCCAGGCGCAGAGAAGCAGGATCGTCTTGTCGGCGACGCCATAGCCGGCGGCATAAGCGCCGACGGCAGCCTCGCCAAGAAAGACGGAGATAAGGAACCGGTCCGCGACAGAGAGCAGCAGGTCCAGCGAAAGCGCGGCCGCAATGGGCAAGCCATAGGCATAATAGCTGCGGATCTTGACCTTCTCAGGCCTTGCGCGCCCCGCAGCTTTCTGAAGCCAGATGAGCTGCGGCACGCCGACGATGAGGCCGGAAACGGTGAGCCCCATAAAGGGCGCGGCGGCCCCTGCATCAGTGGCCCAGGCGATCAGTGCGCCGATTACGAATCCGCCCAGAAGTTTGAATGAATAGACAAGGACATAGCGTTGGACCTGCTGGCTGGCGCGGTGTGCTTCGAGCGTTGCCTGCACCAGCGTACCCACCGGCATGAGGAGAGCGATCCATGGCAGGATGGCGAGGTAACGCGGCATGTGCGCAACCGCCGCTGCAAGCGCGACCATTGCTATGGCCGCCAAGAGGAGAGAACGAAGCAGAAGGGCGCGGACCGTGGCGAAGTGAACCGCCAGTTCTTCGGGGCCCTCCGCCCGCGCCTTGGCGGTATAGCGGTAGGCGGCTGCCTCACCGGGTGCCAGCGTCAGCGTGTGGATCAGCGCCATGACCGAGACCATCAGCGCATAGCGGCCATATTCTTCTGGCCCGAGGAGGCGCGTGAAGACGTAGACCGCGCCAAATGAGGCAAGGGCGCTTGCCAGATTGGCGGGCAGATAGCCTGCAAGGTGACGGGCAAGTTTCATTGCCCCCGCCCCTAGCAGAGATATCCGAAGGGAGGATTAAAGGCCGGTCTCAAGCAGGAGAAGCCCAGCCGCCAGGATGCAGGCCGCGACGATGCGGCGAGGCCCGAACCCCTCCTTGAGAAACACCGCGCCCAGGATCGCCCCGAAGACGACAGAGGTTTCGCGCATGGCCGTAACCGTTGCGGCATCGGTCATCGAAAAGGCGAGCAGGGCCGCGCCATAGGAGATGACGGACGACACCCCGCCAACCATGCCGCCGACCAGCTGGGGTCTCAGCCTCTGAAAAAGCTGGCCGCGGCGCGTCCACATCGTCACGGCGGTCGTGGCGATCCAGTCCAGCATGAAAAGCCAGACGATGAAGGTGAACCGGTTCTCCGCAAGACGGACCCCATAGGCGTCGGTCACCGAATAGAGACCGATGCCAAGCGCGGTAAGGCCTGCCCAGAAGAGGGCGACCCGGTCGAGAGAGGCCTGATCCAGCGACTTGCCGGCAGGAAGCGCGAAGACGATCAGGGCCAGCGTCGCGAGCGTTAGCCCCGCCCAGCCCACAAGCGTCGGCATCTCGCTCAGGGCAAAAACCGCGATGATGGCGGTCATGAGCGGAGCGAGGCCACGCATGACCGGGAAGACCAGCGAAAGGTCGCCGCGATGCAGCGCGCGGATCATGAAGAACTGATAGATCCAGTGGGCCCCGATCGCCATCGCGATGGCGGGCCAGAGCGCGGCTTCCGGGAACGGAACGAAGAAGGCAAAAGGCAGGACGCAGAGCGCCGATGTAACCGAAAGAACCATGCGCGCGCTGAGCACATCGCCGCCGCGTTTGACCGCGAAATTGGCGAGCGCCACGGTCACAGCCGAAAGCAGGCAGAGAAGAAGGGGAAAGGCAGTAGCGGGCATCGCCTGCCCTGTCGGTCTGGAGCGGCGTGTTTGTCAAGCTTGGGCGGCGGCGGGAAAGAAGCGCACAAGGACCGCTGGCGCCGTCTCGGCGCTTGTGTCCCGTCGACCTATTAACTAGGTGGGTGCCAGATAGGATAGGCCACGGCCAGTCCCAGCGCCAGCTCCCTTGACGAAACTTAAGGTCGGCGGACAGCTGGCTTCCTCGAACGCCGCAGCCCTTGTGCTACCCTATCAGATAATGCGCCGCCCCCCTTTTGAACAGGGGAGATGCAGCGGCGCGTGGCTGTGCAGCGATAAGCCGGCCGCATGACACGGATTTCATGAAAAACGATTATATTACAATGCGCACATCTAACGGCGCTGTGGGTTGAAGGGGGCGCCTCTATCTGTTTGGCTGGTCGTCGAACCGCAATGAAAGGAGACACCCCATGTCTCACACGACACTTCGCACGACCGTTGGCGCAGCGCTCGCCGCAGCCATGATGTTTGGCGGCACCGCCGCTGTGGCCCAGCAAAGCGTCCCGCAAGAGGCTCAGCCCCGCCAGGCACAGCCGCAGATCGAGCCGGTGACCGACGCTGAAATCTCACAATTCGTTGCTGCCAATGACGCGGTAGGCGAGATCGCAGCAGAGGTTACGCCTCAGCTCGAAGCAGCAACCGATCAGGAAGCGGCCCAGGCCCTGCAGGCTGAGGCCCAGGAAAGCATGATCGCCGCGATCAATGATGAAGGCCTGACGCCTCAGCGCTTCACCCAGATTGCGCAACTGGCGCAAATGGATCAGGAGCTTGCGACCAAGCTGCGCGCAGAAATGAACAGCTAAAACGCTGATATCAAAGCAATCCTGTTCAAAGCCCTGCCACCCCGGCGGGGCTTTGTTTTTGTGCGCCATAAATTCCGCCCCCGGAAGAATTGAGATATCACTTGTCTTTGAGCGCGGCCGGTGGAAGTCTTGCCGCTTGAACCCGTCAGGCATTTCGTGAGGTGGAGAATGAGATATCTTCTGGTGGCCGGTCTTCTTGCGCTAACGGCCTGCGGCGGCAATGACAGCGACCCGCCTGAGATGCCCGCTTCAGGCGGCGATAGCGTCGGTGCAGGCGGAGAGATGCCGGTCGAGCAGCAGCCGCTTCCGGAGATCGTGTCACCGCTAGCAGAGGCCCCGCCGCTGATGCCCGGCACCTATTGCTATTACCGCGACGATGAGAACGTCACCGAGGGCCTGCAGGTCAACGTGATGGATGACGGGGCCGTCAGCGGCAGCAATTTTGGCATCATTCACCAGGAGGCTGCCGGCTATTACGCGGCCTTCTCCACCGTGCTGAGTAATGGCGCTCTGGACGATACCGCAGCGGTGACATTCGACACACGAACAGAGGTCGATGGAGACAGCCAGAGCAGCAGCGCCATCTGGTATCTCAGCGAAAAAGGCGCCGTGCCCGACGGGCTGGACATCATGCCCGAGCCTTCGCCCTGTGAGGGGCTCGAAGATAAGGTCCAGACCGAAGGCGCGCCTTAAAAGACCGCCCGAAAATGCAAAAAGCCCCGGCTTTTCAAGGGCCGGGGCTTTCGTGTTTCGGGCGTGAGCATCTAATTCAGTAGCTGCGTCACCAGTTGCGTGGCGAGCTGGACCATCACCACATCGCCGTCGACTTCGGCATAATAATAGCCATCGCGCGGGGCGCTGAGGCCGTAACGGTCATAGTCGCGGATTACGCGGTAATCACGATAGGTCCGGCCATTGTACCGGATGGCGTCGCGCTGGCCATCTTCATAGCCGTCATTATAGGCACGCTGCTCATCGCGGCGGTCATCCCAGCGGTCACGGTCGCGGTCGCGGTAATGACCCCGGTCACCGGCAGGCGAACACAGGCCCTTCTTGGCGTGTCCTGGCGGGCAGTGTGGCGGGTCGGCAAAAGCCGGGGCGGCTGTGGCGGCGAAAGCGGTTGCAATAGCCGCGAAGGCGCTGTTTCGCATGAGGTTTTTCATTCTTCCAATGTCCTTTCGATGCGTTCTGCACGGCATTCAAACGGACAGGATGAGCGCGCAGTTCCGCGCCGCCGCCTTAACTTCGGTTAAGGTGAGCTATTTCGCGAACAGGCGCGACATGTCGGCAAAGGCCTTGATCTCAATCGCGTTGCCGGAGGGGTCGGTAAAGAACATGGTCGCCTGCTCACCGGGCTCTCCCTTGAAACGGATATAGGGCTCGATCAGGAAATCCACGTTGCCTTCAAGACGTTGCGACAGCGCCTGCCAGCTCTCCATGTCGAGAACCAGCCCGAAATGGCGAACAGGTACACCCTTGCCATCAACCTTGTTGGTCTGCCCCCCGCCGCAGAGATCGGGCGCGAGATGCGCGACGATCTGATGCCCATAGAAGTCAAAGTCGATCCACTCGGCGCTCGACCGGCCTTCGGGGCAGCCCAGAAGCTCACCGTAGAAGCGCCGCGCGGCGGCAAGGTCATGGACGGGGAAGGCAAGATGGAAAGGATGCATGGGCGGAAATTCGCGTGGATCGAGGGCCGGGTCAATCTGTGAATTTGCAGTCGGAAAGTTCGCGGCTCTGAGGGTAATTCGACGGTGTCGCCACGGTGCACGGGCGGTGTCTGGGCGGTGCTTTTTGAAGCTGATATGCGTTTCCGGGAATTCTACAGTTTTTGTCGATCTCGTCGCGCCCCGCTAGAGTGCCTGCCATGCAGCACGACATCAAATCCGTACTCCTTCGCCAGCATGATATGGCCTGGCGCTTCGCCGAACTTCATCTCGACGCACTGACGATGGAAGACTGCCTCTGGCGGCCGGGCGGCGATATGGGCCTGCATGTCTGGCGCGATGAGTCGTCCGGTTCCTGGCGCGCCGACTGGCCGCAAAGCGAGGCCTATGAGATCGGCCCGGCCAGCCTCGGCTGGATCACATGGCACATGCTATTCTGGTGGCGCATGGTGCTCGACCAGAGTTTTGGCGAGGGGCAACTGACACGGAGCGATATCGCGTGGCCGGGCACGGCGGATGGCGTGCGAAGCGAGGCAAAGGCGGTTGAGGCGCGCTGGCGCGCAGCTATCAAGACGCTAGGTGAGGACGAGCTGTTAAGCCCGGCGCTAACGCGCTGGCCCTTCAAAGACCGGCCGTTTGCCGATGTGGTAGCGTGGGCAAATTTGGAGTTGATGAAGTCCGCATCAGAAATGGGCTATGTGCTGTTTCTCCGGCAGGGGCAGAGACGCTAGGTTGCGAGGTGGGTTCTTGAGGCTGCGTCTGATCTGGCCTGAGCTGTTGCTGCCCTCACCCCCGCCCCTCTCCCGAATCCGGGAGGGGGTATAGTGATGTTCAAAATAAATTATTCGTGACCCATAACCAGTCCCTCGATCGAATGTTGGGTGAGCGGGACTCCGAGAGCGGTTTGGTGCCGGTTGAGCGAGACATCGATCTCCAATTGAAAACGCTTGGAATTTAGCGCTTCAACAGTAATGTAATTTATCACGGCTTGTAGGACAGCTACGGTCCATATTGAGTGTTGGGTTTACATGTTACATGGCTTTGGCACCGAAATTACCAACGGGGTTGGACGACAATAGAAATAGAAGATTTCGTCCTAGGAATTCCCTTAGATATAATTTACGCCGATACCTTCACCTGAATGGTATTTTTCCGGATGTGGAAAACCCGCATACATTCTGCGAAAAAATTTGGGTTAGAATGCTTTTTGACAGGCGTCCAATACTTGCAGAAGCATCTGATAAGTTGCAGACAAAACGCCTTGCCAAAAAATTTCGGATACCGTGCCTGCCAGCGTTGAGCGTACATCGAGTTCCAATCACACCAGACCATTTTGATGGCTCGCTACGACCAACCATTGTGAAGGCTAATCATGGTAGCGGTTGGAATTATGTTGTTTCCAATAGGAATAGCTACGCCCCGAAATTGCTGTACAATTTAACACGCAATTGGCTGGCCTCTGATTACTCAGTTAGAAAATTTGAGTGGGCCTATTCTGGAGCAGCTCGACGCATTTTCATTGAGCCCCTCATTTTCCAGCACGGTCGAATTCCAGATGATGTGTCGCTCTTTTGTTTTCGAGGATTGGTTAGAGCTGTTTGCGTCACTTCCGACCGTTGGCAGGGAGCCAACAGAATTTGGTTTCTCGACCCATACTCGCCAACGCTGCAAAAGCGTTACTCTTTTGATATTCGAATGTTGGCGGTCGCCGCTGCAAAAATATCCGACGGCTTTGACTTTTTGCGCGTGGACTTCTTAGCTTTGCAAAAAAAGTTCTTTCTGAATGAGCTTACCGTATATCCGTCTGCGGGCATCAACACTATTATTCCAGAATTCGTGGACAGGGAACTTGGGAAATATTGGACAATCGAAGATTCCGTTAAGCTATATCCAAATGCTTTAGTACGGTTTCAAAGAGAATGCGATGACCTTCTTCATTGAGATGCACTCCATCGGAATAAACCGCCTTTCCATAGAGCATATCCCAAGCGTCTATTTCAACGCAATGATGCGAAGCTAAAACTTCTCTGGCTGCCGATCGGAACCTTTGAATATTGTCGTTTAAGTAGTAGTAGGGTCCGAGAGGGTTGGTGCGAGATTCATCGACTGGAGGAATGCCTAACAAATAAACGTCTTGGCACATATCCTGAGCGTCACCTAATATCCTGTTTAGGTTAGACTGGAAATCCAGAAGAGCTAATTCGGATGATCTTGGGTCATCCGCGACTTTCAGACGACTATCGTTAGTTCCAACGCCGATTATTAATGTTGGAACTTTTCTGGCGCTAACTTCCGCGACAAGACGGCTTTTCAAATTCTCTGTATTGTCGCCGCCAATACCAAGATTGAATACCGCTGACATTTTGTTCCGGGATTCAAGCTCTCGCCTTAGTAATCCTACCCATCCGCCATTAATCGTGTCGTGGCGGCCATAAACAATGCTGTCCCCAATAGCCGCTATTTTTCTTTTTTGTTCAGTAGCTTTCGGACTTCTCCTAAATAGATTGAACATATTGAATCACCTTTTCAAAGCCTGAGATTAAATCTAACGATCTGATATACTCACGATTTGCTTTTCCTACCTTAATTTGAAGATCGGGCTCGAAAGCGGTTGCCAATTTATCGGCCAGCTCTGTTGAGCATTGATCAAGGCTCTCGTGTCGGTCAACGAAAAGTCTTTGAATATTTAGCGTAGACACGCACTCAGAAACGCCTCCGATGTCCATTGCAACCACCGGCTTTCCTGCAAAGGCCGCCGAAAGTACAGATGAAGGCCGGGGGTCCTCAAAATCGTTCTCGCCACAGGCCGTGTGTAAACAAACGTCGATCGCAGAGTACATATCAGGCAGATGTTCTATGGGTACATTTGCAATTGCTATTTTACTGGTAATTTGTCGCCTTTCCACCTCCCGTGAAATAGGCAATATATCTCCTTCGCCGAAGAAGCATAGTTGTGTATTTAGAAGCTTGGCTTGGCAAAACGCATCAAGAGCTTTGAGCGGAGATTTATCCTTATGAATTCTCCCTACTACGCCGACCCAACGCTTTCCAGAGTCCAGAGTCCCAAACCTGGGCTCGGACAGCGCGGCAAGTATTTCTTTTGCACGCACGACATCGTTTACCCCATGCGATTCAGGAAAACTCGGAACAATTCCAGAAATCTGCAGTCCAGCCGCTTCCATTTTTGTGCGCTGAAACTCGGATACACAATATAGAGCGTCGCACTTCCTCAAAGATTTGAGGTAAATCGAACGAAACGATCTTGCGGCGAAAATAGAAGAAAAGGGGTATGATTTCTCAGCCTCTCGAAATGGCCAAAAGTATCCGTCTTTGCCTCGCAAGAAGCACACGATTGACTTTACGCCAAGCCTGCGAAGAGCATCCATCTCCGGTTCCAGAACCGCAAGTTCTGGAAAAGCGGAAACGAAAAAAATTGAGTCGATATGCTGAGTCCGGACAATCTCGTTTATGCGCGCGGAAAGTTCAAAATGGTTCAAACTAATAGTCGACTTAGACAGTGCACATTGGCCATAAAAGAATAGCTTTAACTGGCTTGGATTTGTCGATGCATTAACCTGCGCCGCAACTTCGCCGCTCGCAAGATGCTTCGGCATAAGGAGGTACGAAGTATGTCCGAGGCTACCGAGGATCCTTGTGAGTGGGCGGACAAACGATATCGTGTGGCCAGCCATTGAGATGACGTCATCATTGGGGTCATGGACATCCGCAAATGCCTTCTTGCAAACTATCAAGATATTCATGTCTGAGGCGAGGGAAGTAGCACCCTTCCCGGCATGGCCTCGTAGTTAATTCTACAATTAAACCCATCGGCAATAATTGCACCGAACAGCTTGTGCCCTGTGCAAACCAGTTTTCCATCTACATTGAGATACACGAATTCGCGCTTCAAATTGCGTACGGCTGTGATGAATCCCGCTGACAACGTTACATCAGCACCAACCAACGAATGTCCCAAATAGCTTGCATGTGCCATTTTTAGTCGAGATACAGCTATGGTTGTTCGAATTTCTGCGCCCGGTCCCACATAGGACCCAGGACCAATCACCGTCGGGCCAAAAATTGTTGAATTCGGACCAATTTCGCATTCGTCCAAGATGACAACGTCGCCAATTAAATGAACGCCGCGGTGTATGACTGCGGATTTTGAGACAAGAGAAAGCCCACTCGTTCGCGCCTCTTTCAATCTTGTCGCCGTTTCTATTTCATTGAATGCTGACCTGCCGGATAGGCTTTCAGTCCGGAAAGTCTTCAATTCGTTGAAGGCTTTGAGCGCCAATAGCTGCGATCTCCACCAGATCGGTGATGAGAAAAGTGAGAACGACACAGGTAAGCTTTTCTTGATGAAGTTCGGAACATTATGGTGCATCAGTACCCTTTGGCTCTTTCGGCTCAGATACTATTTTGGTTTCCATGTTGTTGTCAGATTGCTCTGGCTCAATCACGTGGAGAGACGCTGGCGACATGTTGTCGAGCTTGGTCGCCTCATTGCCAGGGGTAATTTCGTCTTCCTCACCTTGAGGGGGCACGCCTGACAGGAAATTTCCGACTGCTGGTGCGATGTTCAGTGAAAATATCGCTACCCAGGTAGCAACAAACCCCCAGATAAGCGCCTGCATCAACTTACCTGCACTCAACCTAGTGCGCTCTAAGGCCAAAAAAACTTTCAGATGCCGCGCAAATCCGTTTCTGATGCCCGCGAACGCTACGGAATCTGATTTCACTTCGGTCAGTGGTAATACCGTATACGTTTTTGTTGAAAGCATCTGAGCTTCCAGGTCCTCAATTACGGGTCGCCACCTACTGAGATAATATCCCGACTTATTATTCATCATAAGCCAGATCCAAGAAAAATACACACCTAGTGTTGAGGCAATCAGTTTCATGTCAAACTTTATTTCTATAGACAATGCTGCCCCGACGAGCACTCCATTTACTATCAGCATCAGATTATTCCGAACCCAATACCGATCTGCTTCTCGGTCCCAAATACTAACAACCGTTGAGTGTACTTGCGCTAGTGCCTGCGCATCTACCGAACTTTCCGATGCGCTTCCGGCGTCCCCAGGTTTGCTTGGCTCACCTTCTGAGTTTGTTGGTTTTGGGGGCTCTGCTTCACTCATTGTCCGAACCTGATGGTCAGCCTTTTCACGCGGAACGCCTCGTAAAGAACGACGCCGAGCACGACGCTATCTTAAGTTATTGAAATATAAAAGCGTGATAAAATGTGCAACTTGCCGTTTATAAAAGTCCTTACCTGCATGCAGCCTAAGTGCACGTTCGCTCAATACGTTCGGGCTGCATTGATTTGACTAACCAAAAGAGGGCTTGGTCCATCGCGTGGTGGTGCATCTACTTGTTTGGTTTCCTTGCCAATTAACCTTACGCCAGTCATAGCGATGTGACGCCGACAAGTGACCCCCTGATGCAGCGGAGCGCCATTGTCGAACTTGTCTTCCGGACTGAGGTGATAAAGCGCGAGCGCATCGGCATAGGTTTTCAAAGCACCAATCGGAACGGGCTCACCCGTCTCGCGATCAAAAACAAGCTCAGCCAGTTTGTCGGCATCCCGCTCATAGGGAGCAATCGGCTTCGGCAATTCTCGCTTTTTAGGGCGTCCGCGCTTTGACGGATCAACCTCTTCAATCGGCATATCGAGCCAGGCTTCCGTAAGCGCCGTTGGCGCGACCATGAACCCGAACGGCTTCACTTTCTCAGAGTATGGCTTGCCCGCATTGAAGTGCTTCATGTAGCGCAGCATTTCCGGGCTGCTGGCATTCCAACGCATCAACGCCGGATTGGTAAGCGCTGGGTGATAGTCCAGCGGCACTTGGTCCGGCGTGCCGTCGATCGCGGCCTTTAGAATGAAGAACCAAAAATCATACTGCCAGCGGTGGATGCCCATCGCCCGCAAGTTTTCGATCGGGTCTGGAACGCCTGGAGCCGGATTATCCTCACCATAGGGCGGCAACCACTGGCCAAGCCCATGCGCAGACGCCTTGCGGATAATGGGCGACCCACCGTCCGCGATATTGAACAGCGCATACCGCTTGGCAGAAATGGCCCAGGCAAATAGCGGTTCAATCTCGTCTTTCGAACCGGGCGCATAGTTTACATCTTCAATCTGAAGAATGGAGCCCGGCTTCTGGTACGGATTGAGATTAACGAACCAATCGACAACCGCCCTTGCCGACTGCTGGAAGTCTGCCCGATCAACGCCATCAGACCGCGCAAGCGCGATACTGTCGGTATCGCAGAACACCCAGCCAAGCCCATTGTCAGCCGCAACGGTTTCAGCGCAAGCGAGCATGAGCCGCGCCGCTCCGGTGATCATCGCAGCCAAAACGGGATTGAAATAGGAGCCCGGATATTCGACGGCTTTTAACTGGATTGTATGCCGCTCTCCATCCAGCCCGAATACGTTCAGGGGTAGCTTGTCGTTTGACGTATCGTGCCGGATTTCTGCGAAGATGCCGTAGCAAGTCGAGTTTGCGAGAATTTTAAGCTGCTTCTCGATCGGGTCGCCCTGTCGCTTGGCCTCATCCCTCATATCGATGAGACGAACGAACAGGTCTTCTGTATTGGGATCGAAAAGATATTCGTCCCGGCCCAAAAGCTTCATTGGTCTGAGATCTGATTGTTTAGGCCCTGGCACGAAGCGGACGGCCCTATCGATTTTCGGCGCTTTGCCCGTGAAGAGTTTCGAGGCGACAAGATCAGCCAGCGTGTACCAGACCGGCTGATTTGAAGTCAGGCTGTTCACACCGATCGTCTGGTTCTGCCGCCCGTCTGAATATCGCGCCCGCACCGGCACGATGTCACCATCCGGTGAAAGCTGCACGATCGCATGAAGCTTTGGCCAAACATCCTTTTGCTTGAGGTCATCAAGCGTCACGGTGTCGAGGAAGCGTTGAACATTCGCGGTATCGTCGAAGTGCTCGAAATGTGCCGCGACCAAGAAGGCATTGAGCTTCATCAGCGCATTGACGGATGGATACATGGATTTGAAGTCGCAATAGAGAACTTCGGTAATTGCCCGGCGAATTCGGACTTCTGCCCGCCCGCCATAATAGGTAGCCATGATCGGCCCGAAGATTTGACGATCAAGCATCGTAATCTCTCCTAAGCAGAGGGCGAATGTTCATCTCGCGAAGCAGGGCTTTGCCGAGACTGGCTTCGCTCAGGATACGCTTGAGCGGCGTCGATAGTCCGAAACCAGCATAGATTTTGGCGAGGGCTTCATAACACTCCCAGGTCGCCTGGACGTCATCTCGTGCATAGCTCAGATATTCCGGCGTCAGCGGGCCTCCATGCTCTTCGGTCTCCTGCTTCTGTGTTGGCGTATTCAACCGCTTGGCTAGAGCGGCGAGCGAATACCGGCCCGTCAGCAAGGCCGCCGCAATTGTCTTGGCATCAATGAACGTCCCACGATTGCTCGCCGGCTTCACATTTCGCTTTCGCATACTGCGAGGCTGCTTTGGTTTTCCAGGAGCGGCAAAATCTATCAGGGCCGTCGTCGGGTTGAGATGTTTGATGCGAATGTTCGGATCAGACTTCCAGCGGGTCAGGCGGAATGTGAACCCGCCAAACATCGAGCCGCGCGCTTCACCGGAAGCAAGAGCAATACGAGCAATATCGAACGGCAGATTAAACCCGATGATCGCGCCATTCGCGAGATAACCAATATCGAGAATGATCGTTCGCCGAAACGCTTCTATCGGAATGACGTCAAGATCATGAGCCGACGCGTAGGCCAAGACAACTGCCAGGTCAGCATCTGGCAGCTCGTCTGCAATGAAGATGACTTCATATTTCAGCGTCCCGGCATGCCGGACTTGAGCAAACCCCACGCGAAGCTTTTGGAGGGCATCAACGGTTGTTTCTGTATCGAAGATGACCTGCCAATCCGACGTGATGTCGAATTCGAAGCCAGCCGGGCGGAAGACTTTCGGCGTCCAGTTCGGCGGTTCGGTATAGGCCCTGATGAAGAGATCAGTTTCGAGAACGCTCATTGGTCTGCCTCCTTCTCATCGAGGCGGGCTTGTTCAGCCTCTTCAATCAGCGACTGGCCAAATGCCTTCAGCGTCTTGGCAATTTGAAGCAGCCAGTCTGCCAGGGCGTCGAGATAGCGCCCGATCGTCTCGCGATCGGGGTCTTGAGTTTTGGGCCTAAACGACATGTCTTTCTCCTTTTCGGTTGAGATGCGATGGCAGTTGCTGCAAAGCGCTCCGCCCGTGCCGATCGCGAACTTGCTGGGAATGAGGTGGGCGAATTCGAGGGCTGCCGGGTGAGCGTTGAAGGCACACCAGAGGCAGATTGGATGACGCGATTTCAGACGCCGGAAATCGGCCTCGCGTCGTAGTTCTTTTTTCGTGATTTCAGGCAGCATGGAGGGCTCCTAGTCAGGGTTTGTGATTGCGTAGATTTCGTGGAATTCCGGCTCGTCTTTCAGCGCGTAGCGAATGAGCGCATTGCGATCGGTCTCGAAGGGGTGGAAGCGGCCTTTAAGATCGGTCAGGCCGTCACCGCGATACGGGTCGAGCACTTTCGGGTCTTTGGTCCGAAGGAATTTCTTGATGTCGTTGAAATAGTGACCGGCCCGGCTGGCAGGGGCGAAGCCTGCGACCGTAATCGCCTTAGTCGAAGCATTTTCGATCATGGGAATACGGCGGGGGCGGGTGTCACCGATTACCCATCGATTGGCTTGTTTCAAACCAAGGCCGGATTGTGCGAGATACCAGGAAAGGCGTTCCGGTGAGATGCCAGCCGCTCTGGCGGCGGCGGTCATCGATAGACCGCCGTTCATGACTTTCAGGGCTTCATTGATCTTCGCGCTCGCGCGGGGTGCAGCGGGTTTGCCGCTTGCGCGAGTTTCATCCGGTTTAGGATGACCGCGCGTCTGGGATAGCGTCAGACCGCGTGCGAGACCGCGCGCTTTGCGGCGCTGGTACTCTGCTTTGTAGTCGCGCTTCTTTGCCACTTTCGGGCTCCAGGCAATCTAAGGAATGCCCGGTATGCGAGATGACGTGCCGCCCCATCATCCAGTTCGCGTAGGAGTCCTAAAATAGCTCTGGCCCGTGACTTGCTTCCAGTTTGCGTAGGATTTGTAACTTGGGAAACTAGAGCGATGAGAAAGGAAGCCGTGCTCGCAATGCTCGCTGCGAAAGCCGCAAGTCTCGGCGTCGATCCACCAAGCGAAGCGAAGTTCGAGAGCTGGATTACCAAGGGACTGATAGATGGTGCGAGCGCCAAGGGTATTAGGCGCGGCATTCCCCCACAATGGAGTTTTGATGAGAAATCCGTTCGGGCTGCAATCGAGATTATTGGGCTAGAAGCGAGAGGAGCGAAACGAACCGCTCAACTCCGCATAGGATTAGCGGTTGCAGGTTTTAAAGTGGATCCGGATGAGCTTTTGCAAAACGTGGCAAGTGAAGCCAGTCGCAGTTTCAAACGTATGCGCAGAAATGGCTGGCGAAATTTCAGTTCAAGGAGCTTCGCGAATGAGCCGTCAGATCGTCTCTTGAAACGAGCCGATCAAGTTGCGCCCATACTGAAAGACGAAGGTTGGGCAATGCCGAGAGAGGCCATCTTGGAAGCTGGATTCACAATCTTGATTGGTAGTAGTTCGGACGCATCCATACCCAATTCGGTGATGGACGGGGCTCGAAGTCTTCTAAGCGAACATTTTGGTGAACTGCTTGGAGATCAGCTCGCGCCGGCGCTCACTGAAATGCAGGACTTGGTTCAGTTTATGCCCGGTATCGCAGGTGATGCCGAGAACACCGATTTTAGTTTGGAAGAGAGACTGAGCAGCGTGAAAGCTGGCGATTTGGTCAAAGCAATTTCCATTGCTCAAACATTCGCGAACGCCACCAAGTTCGAACCAATACTTCCCTTAAGTAATGTAACAAAGTTAGTGATCGAAACCGCTTTCAAAGCCCCAAACTGGCAAGCCATTTTGGTGGGCGTTCTGACGGTCCAACTACCACTTTTGGAGGCGATTTTGGGGCCAGATTTTGCTACACTTTTTGCGAAGTTAGTAGGACTGGAGCCAAACCCCGATGCGACATGAAACGTTCGAAAATTTGGTGCCGGAAGACCAAGACGAATGGAGTGCCCGAAGCAACTATTGGCTAGCCCGATCCGAAACATGTCAATCCCCTCGCAAACGGCGCGAGCGTCAGAAACGCCCGCTCATTCTCGTCGGCTATGGCCTATCCATAAAAGTCGAGAAAGGTCGCCTAATCATCCAGGACGGCACGACGCATTTTCCGAGCAAACCAGTTCAGCATGTTTTCTTCAAAGGCAGTCTCGACCTGCCACCGCGTATCGTCATCATTGATGGGGCCGGTTCTATCACGCTGGATGCGGTCGACTGGCTCACGGAACAGGGGATCGCCCTTATCCGCATCAAATATGATGGCTCGAATACGTCTGTGATGAGCCCAACCGGCTATGCGGGCGATCCTGAAAAAATTGCATGGCAAATGAAGGCCCGCGAAAGCGAGGCGCTGAAGATCGAGTTTGCAGCGCCGCTCACCATTAAAAAACTGGAAGCCGCGCTTGTGACGCTTCGCGATTGTCTGCCTGCGTCTGCCGATCGAAGCCGTGCGATCGAGGCAACTTCGGCATGCCTGGAATTCATCGAAAGCGGGCGAGCCGACAAAACACAGAAGCTTCGCGGTCAGGAAGGCAAAGCGGCCTACTGGTATTGGCGGGCCTGGCACCCTCTCGACATCAATTGGAAAGCGGCAAAGCAGTTTCCCATTCCTGAGGAGTGGCGGACGTTCACCGCAAGGTCATCGGTCAATTCATCGAAGAAAGAGCCAAACCGAAACGCATCGCACCCGATCAATGCGATGCTGAACTACGTTTACACAGCACTTCTCACACAAACGAAAATCAAAGCGATCGCAGACGGCTATGATCCGATGATCGGCGTGATGCACAATCAGCGCGAGAAGAACAAAGACAACACGCCGTCATTCGCTTTGGATTTGATGGAACCGATGCGGCCCGTGGTCGATCGGGTTATCTTGAAGCTGATCGCTGAAGAGACGTTTTCGGGAGCGGATTTTGATTTGCAGAGTGATGGAGTGGTGCGGGTGAATCCGGTCCTCGTCAAGACTTTGGTTCGAGTCCTTAACGTGTGAGATGTTCAGAAAAGTTGGACAAGCTGTAGATTCTAGTGGCAGGTCGCTTCAACCTGTGAATGCGTTTAGCTTAGGAGCTGTCAATTATCGAACCGGTTCTTATATGGCTTGTCGGCTACACTGCGGCAAAAGCACTTGACGGTGTATGGGATGCTGCAACTTCGCCCTCTCTCGCTAAGGATATCGCGAAGCAGATAGACGAATGGCAAAAGTCCCTGCCTGAAAAGTTATATCTTTCTGCGGGTCGCATTCTTTTTGAACGTGATTCACCACTAGACAGCAGCGATGATGCACTGGCCATCGTACAGCTTCGTAAGCGCCTTCGCGAAGAAACCGTGCCTGATGTCGAGTTATGGACCAACGCATTGAAGGAACAGTGGAGAAACGTCCGTGACATTGGCGACGGACTTCAACCATTCTTTTGTGCCAAAGAATCCGAAGTTACGCCTTATATTGAAAGTCTGGCCAGTCGACTTCGGGATGTGTGCATCCAAAATGAGAGCTTCTTCCGAAAGGCTGTTTTCAAAACTCTCGAAAACGTTGCTGAAAAAGTCTCGGCCATCGAAGCAGGCATGGTCACGAGGTCAGAAGCAGCTAATCTGAAAGCCGATGCACTGCCTGCCGAATATGCTGCAGAGCACTGCGAAAGAGAAGCTGATGCGCTTCGTCGATTTCGGTTGGTTCCGGAATTCAAAGCCCGGGAGAAGGCTGAACGGCTCGCAAATCGATTGACTTTCGGTGACTTGAGACTTGCTCCGAATGAGGTTCGCTCCTCCACGCTAGGGCTGTGTATCCGTACTCTGTCGCCGGAGCCGACGAGATCGGTCGCGCAACAGTTGCTGGTTGAAGTGGGCAACTTACCTCGCTCTCCGGAACTGGAAGTGGCACAGGCCCTTTTTTCCGGACCATACGGTGACACATCAGTGCGCAAAGCTTTGGTCGCCCTAAATACAAATGACAGCTGGTCGGCAGCGTTTATCCAACAATTCAATTCGACATCCCCAGAAACCGCTCTGGAATGGCTGACAGATGCCGGGCATGAATTCGACAAGCTCGATACTCACGCCAAATGTGCGATCATTGTCAATCTGATGGAAAGAGGAAATTGGGAGCTCGCGAAGCGTCTAGGAGAACAACTGACGGAAATCGATTTCGAATTTTCTCCAGTAGCGGAGGATTTCTTTGGATTAGCGCTAACAGGCACACTATCGCCGGAGGAACACAGGAGTGTTCTGCTATTCGGGGTCCCCTTTTCCGCAGATAGGTACCGGTTGTCCGACACAGGCGAGAGTTTAGCGCTGCGCCACAGGGCTATTGGTCTGTTTGGAAGCGCCAGCGAACGTTACCTGCAGAATGGATTGCGCACGAGAGCACTAGAGACCAACAAGTTGGGCCTCTGGTTGAGTTTACTGTCCACTGAACGAAATGCAGATGCCACTGCGAGACTAAAAGCGCTCGTTTTGAATCCGCAGCAAGCCATCCATTTCGTCAACCTTGGCCTAAGATTCGGTCCGGCGATCGATCGGGAGCAAGCTGATAAAATAATCAAGAGACATGTTGCGCTGGAAGGTGAATTAGGCCGTTCAGGCAGTGAGGCCCGATTAAGTTGGATTCTGCTCGAGGATAATGCTGACGAAAGAGCGAATTTGCTGAATTCGTATGTGGGTAAGCTTCGCACTCATCTAGATGCCTCAGTATTGAATATGATGCTCGTCGAGACGCTTTGCGTGGCAGGTAGAATTTCGGAAGCAAAACGCAAAGCAGCTTCTATTGAAGAATTGCTGGATCAGCAGCGTGCTCAGTTAGATAGAATTATTCAGCAAAGCGAAAGCGGAGATCATTTCGAAACGCATGAAGCGGCCTTCCTGGAATCAGATTCTCTCGAAGACTTGGAAATGCTTCTCCAAAGCCTCGAAAAATCAGGTGATCCGCTAAAGCGTTCCGAGTATGCGCTCGAGCTCTTTGCTCGAACCCAATCTCTTAGTGATGCAAAGAGATACTTGTCCGCCCTCGACGATGCCAAAAATGTTGCGGAACTAGATGAATTCCTCGATCGCCATGTTGAGTTGTCCAAGCAGTCTCACCAGATCGCGCTTCGATATGCGCAATCGCTCTATTTTCGAGGCCGGATTCAGGAGGCCTTGGAGTACGTCAGTCGTCTGAATGAAGACCATCCAAACCGTACCGTGCGTCAGCTACTGATTTCCTGTTTGCTTGAATGCGGTCAGTGGGAACGGCTGGGCCCGTTGTGTGAGGAGGCATTCGAAAAACGCGAAGACCTCACTAGCTCTGAGCTACTGGAGTACGCGCAAATTGCAACTTATTCGCGTCCTTCCGTTGTTGAGCCTATTGTCAGACACGTTGCTAACAACGCGCAGACAGATGCGACCTCCTTGGTAGCATGCTACCACATTGCGAGCAGCAGTGGCTGGGAGGGAGACGCCGAAGTTTCATCCTGGCTTCAACAAGCCGTGCAGTTGTCCGACCGAGACGGGCCGATAAAGCAGATTTCTCTTGATGATTTGGTTCGTGATGCACCGGATTGGCACGAGCGGCAACGCGAGCTTTCTGAAGGTTTGCGGACCGCTAGCTATCCCCTGGAAATCTTCGGTGAAGCTAGTAATCGCAGCATATGTGAGCTTACGGCCCTTCGAGCCGCACGAAATCGCGACGCGGGTGATTTACGGTTCAAAGAACCTATACCCGCGTTCTTTGGAAAAGAGCGAGAGACTCTTGAGGAGTTGCCCGAATGTGTACTCTGCGATCCCACATTTCTTATCAGCCTTGCAGACTTAAAATTGTTGGATCAATTCAAACAGAGTTTTGGGAGCGTCGTGATACCGCACGGAACACTCCAAAAACTTTTCAACAACGTCCGAGAAATATCCTTCCATCAACCCTCAGTCGTAGAAAAAGCCCGCAATGTCATTTCCTTAGTTGGGATCGGCGCTTTAGAGGCCATAAATGAAGCAGTTGAAGTTCCACCGCACCTTTTGACAGAGGCGGGATTGCGAACGGGCCGCCTTCTTCAAATTGCAGCAAGTGAGTCCCCTCCGGAACAGGGCGCTATTCTTGTCGTTCATCCAGGGCTGATTAAGAAAAGCACAAGCCTAGGTCGAGAAACGGCGGATTTGCGTGGATTGGAAAATGTAGTCGTTGGCTGTTTGCAGCTAACTAATTTTCTTCGGGATAACGGCCGGCTCACCCAAAGCGAGTATCAAACCGCTAGCAATTTTTTGAAGCTCCAAGGGGACCAGAACGCCGAATTCGACGATCGAATTAAGAAAGGCTGTACGTTGCTCATAGACGGGCTCGCCTTAAGCTACTTGAGCGATCTGAATATGCTGCAACCCTTAAGTCGATCCGGCTTGAAGCTCAAAATTTTAAATGCGGAGCTCCAGGAAGCTTATTCGCTTGTGCAATTCAATGAACATGCCGATTCAGCAATTGAATGCGTTGAGCGTCTCAGGGCTTTTTTGGAACGAGAGATCACCAGCGGATTGGTGAAAATTGCCTCTCGTGATGTATATGAAACGGAGTATTCGAGCACTTCTTTGTTATTGAATATGGTCAAGCAGGCCCACAATTATGATGCGGTCTGTTGTGATGATCGAAGCATTAATAAGCTTCGCCAGGCCGGAAACGATCAAGGGTATGTGCCTGTTCTGAGCTCCCTAGACATACTCAATTATTGGTCTGCGTCGTCCAATCAAGCCTCGTATGATAAGTTCGAAACACTGAATCGGATGAGGAAGGCCTTATACATATTCGTTCCGCTCAGGGCGGACGAAATCGTTGAGGCGTTGACGCACTCAACAATAAGAGACGGCAAGATATCTGAAACAGCCGAATTGCGGGCAATACGTGAGTACATCGAGTTTGTTTCAATGACCGACTGGCTCTTAATTCCAGATGAATCCAACTGGGTGCAATCACTGCATAGCGCTTTCTTCGACGCGATTAGGATGCTTTGGGATGACCAATCAAGCATTGAGCAGGCTCCCGCGCGTTCGTCGTGGGTCTTGGAATTATATGACATTCGTGACTGGGTCAGATTCAGACAATTCAAGTCTTCTGAGTTGGTCCAACTACGATCAACTCAACTATGCTTTTTAGCGGGCTTGGCATTCCAGGTGTCCGACAGCACGCAGCAACAATTTATCGATTGGTTCGATCAAGACGTAGCAGAGCCCACAAAACTTGGGGACCCCCTTACCTACGAGGCCTACCTCGAAGCGTCGAAGAAATATTACCGCGAATTCTTTCGTCACTTGAAAGAAGGTGTCGATGCCTGACACGAGAATCCTTGCCGGCTATGTCCTTCAAAGAATACCTCAAACGCTTAGACTTGAGCTTATGCAGGACAGCAATTTTGCTACCGAGATAAACCCCAATATCACACCCACAATTTCGCCATTTGAGAACGTCTCTTTTAAGGTCGACGAGTTCTTCGAAGCGTTGAGATGTGCAGTTCGCAACGTCGGACAAAAATATAATCTTGAAACCCGAGACGGTCGAAAAGCAAAAATCGTCGTCGACGAGCAATTTAAAGCTTCCTGCGTTGTCGATGAAGTCACACTTCAATTACCCGAAAGTCGCTTATTGTCGGATGACATCGACACGAAACTGACGGGATTAAAGGCTCTCGCCTATGGAAAGCTACCGTCCGAGCGATACGAGACGTGGGAACGGCGAATAACCGACGAAGTGTCATTCGATCTTTTGTTGGAATTATACGAAGACTGCCAAAATTCGCCGGTTGGTGTAATGGAACAGATAAGCGGCCTGCCAGAAAAGGGGTCGGCGCCGTGGACGCTCTTTCTGCCGCATTGTGACGTATACTGGCAACGCTTAGTCGGAGACTTTTCGCTAAATGGCTCGGTAGACGAGTGCGCGTCTCAAGGAATAGTAGCGCAATTGGAGCGTTGGAAGGGATTGGACGAGCCTGCACGCATCAAGCAATCATTAAGCTTGTGCGGTCAGTCCCAACTTTCGGACGTACTTGCCAGCACTCTCAACATTTACGACCACTTGGACGAAGTTGTTGATTGGGTACTGCTCAAAAAGGCTCCTATTACGGTCGTAGGATTGACCGAACTGCTACTGGCAAACTTGTGCAAGTACAGCGGCTTTCAAGAGCGAATTGGGGACCTGGTCCACGCGTTTATAGAAATGAATCCTGACAAGGGGCGTCAACCTAGCTACACGATCGCTGCAAACCTATTTGCAGGTATTGACGGGCTATCTGCTCGGTTCGCCAAGTTTCAAAATGTCTCCATATTCTATAGGCGTTATGTGGTAAGCACGCAGGCAACGTTGATACACTCGGAACTCGGAAGCGACGATGAATTACTCGCTTCGATTTCTGAAAGCCTGTTCGCTCATTACTCGCAGAACTACTTGCTCAAAACTCTCCTCGAAACTGTAGAAACGCCAAGCTGGCACGTTGATGGACTGACGACTAATTCACTTTATGCCGATCATGCAGGCCGCCTTTTCAACAAGGCGTCACTAGTGATCGAACATATTTCATGTGAACGACTAAAAACTTTATTATTTGGGGATTCGGGAAGCCTGCAATCAGATTGCCTACAGATGGCCTCGTTTAGACCGGGCTATTTAGAAGGAAGCCAAGCACCAACCAATCTCCTTCCGGTCGACTTGCACCGCGCCATCGACGAACAACTAAAGCTCGAAACGAATTCGGCTCGCGCATTTGTCGCACTTACAAATGCTATCCCAACGTTTGCGATCCCCGATATCTTTGTGGCACGAGCGAAGGATAAGATTGATCAAATAGGCCTTTTTATTTCCGACGTGAAAGAGCGCTATGAGGTTTGGGCCATACTAGGGAATCTGGCTCGACTTGCGGTTGTTTGCGGCAACGAGGACTTGGCCAATTCTCTTGCCACACTGATCAAGCGGTACACCAATAGTGTGGAGTTCGCGCTCAATGCGACGGATGCCTTTAGATTGCTGCTATTGCTGAGCGCGGTATGTCGTGACCCAGAAGACAGATACAGATGGATTCAGCAGCAACTAGAATTCCTAGCTTTTTCTGAGTTTTCCAAGGAGCAACTCGTGCGGCTCGAACAAGAACTTTTCGAGCTCTGCGCTATTGAGCCCGCCATGCGAGGCCATCTGGCTAAATCGATAGCCGCAATCAGGTATACAGCACGCCAATAATTTTCGTTGGACATCACTATACCCCCTCCCGAATCCGGGAGAGGGGAGGTGGCAGATAGAGGCGGAGTGGCTTGCTCTTGGCCAAGGCGTTCAACTTCAGCCCTTACAGCCATTATTAGATGATGCGGGCTCATCGCGGCTTCAGCCGGGATGCGGAGTACGCGCCAGCCGGCATTGCTCAACCGCTGATCTCGCTCGGCGTCGTTCAGTTTCACATCTTTGCGGTCGTGAATGGCGCCGTCGATCTCGAGGGCGAGTTTGATTGGGCGGATCGCGAAGTCGACGGTGAGACCTTCGATCGCCACCTGCCTCCGGACGGTGTGCCCTTCCTTTCGAAGCTGGCGGAGGGTCTCCCACGCCTTGCGTTCCGGCAGGTTGGCCTCTCGGCGCAGGCTCCGGGCCCGTCGGGTTGAAGGGTGGTCGCTCATCCTGGAGACTATCGCCTCGGTTAAGGTGGCTCGCAAGCTTCGCGTCTATCGCCCCCTTCTCCCGGATGCGGGAGAAGGTGCGCAGGGAGAAGCATCGCACTGCGATGCGCCGCAGCACGGGATGAGGGCTGCGAGGGTGGTTCTTGATGCTGGCGTCGCGCTGGTCTGAAACGCCGGAGCCCTCACCCCTGCCCCTCTCCCGCATTCGGGAGAGGGGAGGTGCCAGATAGAGGGGGCGCGTGTCACTCCGACCGCGGCACGCGGTCTGAAAGTCGAGTTGCGGACCTTCGACCTTGTGCTCTCGGTTATGGCAGGTGATGGACCCTCAGACGGGCTGACGCCCGTCGAGGGTGACGCACGTTTCTGGTGTTGCTGCTTTGAATTTGCAGATCAAATGCGCTTCGCTTACTCAGATAGAAAAGGTCTGCTTATGACCAACTGTCACGGTTTGCCACCCGAGCCAAGCAAGGTAAGTTGTCAATTAAACACCGAATAGTCAGCATCAAGTTTGTATTCAGCCTCGATGTCGGGCATTTTCAGAAAAGCGCTCTGCCAATAGTCTAAATTGTGCAGGTCTGGGCTTTGGGCGAGAAACTCCCAGACTTCTGGCGTCAAGGTGAGCAGCTTACCAGCGTCTCTCTCGGCAACAGCCATATAGATATAAAACAGCCAAGAATGATGTGTTAGTTTTCCGAATAGATCGCTAAACGTTTGACAGTTTAACAGCGTTAAAAGTCGATTTGTGCCGGGTAAGTCATGCAATCCTATCGACGACTCAGGGTCTCGGTCAGCATGTTTCAGAAAGTTATATGTTTCGTTGTGTATACGACGCCATTCCTTGCGAAACTCTGGTTTTATCAAGCCATCGAAGGCGGCGACGCTAACGCCTCTATGCTTGGCAAGATCAAATGACATGCGAGCGCAGGATTTCGCTGCTAAATGGATGCTTAAAGGGTCTTCTCGCTGGATGATTTGTCGAATTGAGAAGTGTAACAAACGTCTAATTGATTCTTCGCGACCAATTTGTTGTTTGGGTGCTCCTTGTCGAATCACTATTAAACATCAACCTCCGCCTCAAGCGCATTCTCCTGAATGAACTCCCTGCGTGGCTCGACCACATCCCCCATCAGCCTTGTGAACATGTCGTCGGCGTCGTCGGCGTGGGCGACTTTGACTTTGAGGAGGGTGCGGGCGTTGGCGTCCAGGGTGGTTTCCCAGAGCTGGTCGGCGTTCATTTCGCCGAGGCCCTTATAGCGCTGGATCTTGAGGCCCTTGCGGCCTGAGGCGAGGACGGCCTCGAAGAGGTCGATCGGGCCGTGCACGACCACTTCGCCAGCCTTGTCATTGCGCAGGAGCGCCGGCTCTTCATAGAGATGGCGGACATGCTCTGCGTGATTGTTGAGGCGGATCGCATCCTGGCTGGCGAGCAGCGCGCGGTCGAGGACGGCCTTTTCCTCAACGGAGCGCACTTCGCGCCAGAGGGTGAGATCGCCGTCGATGAAGGTGCCCTGCCATGTGTCTTCGCCTTCTTCGGCGATGAGGTTGAGGCGGTCGGCTGTCTTCTGGGCGTTGGTCTTGTCGGCATTCGGGCCGAGCGCGCCTGCGATGGCGGCCTGCTCGACGATATGGCCGGGCGCGCGCAGTGAGAGGCGCCAGAGGGCGGTCTTGAAGGCGGCGGCTTCACGGACATTGGCGCGCAGGTCTTCGCCCGCAATCTGGGTGCCGTCCTGCAGGATCAGCGCCTCGCCGGTCGTGCCCTCATTGATGAGGTAATTGTCCATCTCGATATCGTCTTTGAGATAGCGCTCGGAGCGGCCGCGGGCGACTTTGTAGAGCGGCGGCTGGGCGATGTAGAGATAGCCCTTCTCGATCACTTCCGGCATCTGGCGATAGAAGAAGGTGAGCAGGAGGGTCCGGATGTGGGCGCCGTCGACGTCAGCATCGGTCATGATGATGATCTTGTGATAGCGCAGCTTGTTGATGTCGAACTCATCGCGGCCAATGCCGGCGCCGAGCGCCATGATCAGCGTGCCGACCTGGTCAGAGGACAGCATCTTGTCGAACCGGGCGCGCTCCACATTGAGGATCTTGCCGCGCAGCGGCAGGATGGCCTGGTTGGAGCGGTCGCGGCCCTGTTTGGCAGAGCCACCAGCGGAATCGCCCTCGACGATGAATATTTCGGACTTGGCCGGGTCTTTTTCCTGGCAGTCGGCAAGCTTGCCGGGCAGGGAGGTGATGTCGAGCGCGGTCTTGCGGCGGGTGAGATCGCGGGCCTTGCGGGCCGCTTCGCGGGCGGCAGCCGCCTCCACGATCTTCTGCATGATGTTGTGAGCTTCCTTGGGATGCTCTTCGAACCATTCCGACAGTTTCTCGCCCATCAGGCTCTCGACCACGGGGCGGACCTCCGAGGAGACGAGCTTGTCTTTCGTCTGCGACGAGAATTTCGGGTCAGGCACTTTGACCGACAGGACGCAGGTCAGCCCCTCGCGGGCGTCGTCGCCCGTAATGTCGACCTTTTCCTTTTTCGCAAGGCCGGTCTCGGTCGCGTACTTGTTGATGATCCGGGTCAGCGCGCCGCGGAAACCGGCAAGGTGGGTGCCGCCATCGCGCTGAGGGATGTTGTTGGTGAAGCAGAGCACATGCTCATGATAGCTGTCGGTCCATGCAAGCGCGGCCTCGACGGTGATGCCGTCGCGCTCACTGATGGCGTAGATGGTTTCCGGGATCAGCGTCGTGCGCTGGCGGTTGAGGTGTTCGACGAAGGCTTTGACGCCGCCCTCATATTCAAGAACGGACTCGTAGGCTTCTGGGCCGCGCTCATCGCGGAAGACGATGCGCACGCCGGAGTTGAGGAAGGCGAGCTCACGCAGGCGGTGCTCCAGCGTCTTGCGGTCATACTCGGTCATGGTGAAGGTCGAGGCCGACACCATGAAGCGCACGGCTGTGCCGGTCAGTGGTTTGCCGCTTTCGCGCAGCGGGCTCTTGCCGCGCTGGACGAGCGGGGCCTCGACGCGGCCACCGTCCACGAAGCGGACGAAGTGCTCATGGCCGGCGCGGTGAATGGTCAGTTCCAGCCAGTCAGAAAGCGCGTTGACGACGGAGACACCGACCCCGTGCAGGCCGCCTGAGACCTTGTAAGAGTTCTGGTCGAATTTCCCGCCGGCGTGCAGCTGGGTCATGATGACTTCGGCGGCTGACACGCCTTCGCCCTTGTGCATCTCGACCGGAATACCGCGGCCATTGTCGGTGATCTCGGCAGAGCCATCGGCAAGCAGCGTGACGGTCACTTCGTCGGCATGACCGGCCAGCGCCTCATCGATCGCATTGTCGACGACTTCGTAGATCATGTGGTGCAGGCCGGAGCCATCATCGGTGTCGCCGATATACATGCCCGGGCGCTTGCGGACCGCCTCAAGCCCTTTCAGGACCTTGATGGAGTCGGCGCCATATTCGGGCATGTTGTCTGTCGGGTCAGCCATGGGATGCGTGTCGCTTTCTGATTCGTCACAATAGGCTGAAATTATAGAGGATTTACGCCAGAAAGGGAAATCTGGAGGGGGTGTTAAACTCCCGTTCTTACAGGGGGTTAGAGGGGCGTGTGTACTTCTTTGCTGCGGGTGCTGTCAGAAGCGCCAAAAACGCTAGGCTGACGGTCGTTTCTGGCCGCGCCGATCAGAGGCGGACAGGGTCCGGCACCGAGAAGAAATCTGTCTGTTTCCGGAGCTTTTCGATGTCTTCTGAGGTGGTCACGGCTGGCCTTTTCAGCGACGTATCCAGCAAGCGCCTTCAGCACATTCTGTCGCTCTAGGCGGCAGCGCCCTGACCTAATCCTCGAAAACCGGGGCGCGCTTCTGCGCGAAGGCGGCGGCGGCTTCGGCGAATTCCGGCGACTGAAGCTGTTCTGCGAAGATCTTGCCTTCGGCGCGCATCTGATCCGCGATCTCATCGCGCGAATGATTGATCAGCGCTTTGGATTTGAGGATCGCAGATGGTGCGGAGGCGGCGATCTTGCGGGCGGTGTCCATCGCCATTTTCATGAGGTCTCCGGCTGGCACAACGCGGGAGACAAGCCCGCAATCGAGCGCTTCTGCGGCGCTCAAAATGCGGCCTGCGAGGAGGATGTCATTGGCCATGGAGCGGCCGACAACGCGCGGCAGGGTGAGCGACGAGCCAGCTTCTGGCACCAGCCCAAGCTGGGTGAAGGGCGCGCGGAAGTTCGCCGTGTCAGCGGCATAGGAAATGTCGCAATGGAGCAGCATGGTGAGGCCGACACCGATCGCGGGGCCGTTCACGGCGGCGATGAGCGGCTTTTCAGCGTCGCGGATGGCGTTGAGGAAGCGGGTGACCGGCGGCTCGCCGCTTTCGCGCTCCTCAATGGAGGCGAAATCGGAAAGGTCATTGCCAGCGGTGAACATGTCGCCTTCGCCGGTAAAGATGATGGCGCGCACACCCTTGTCGGTGTTCGCACCGTTCACCGCGTCGGCCATCGCGCCATACATGGCCTGCGTCAGCGCGTTCTTGCGGGCGGGCCGGGCGATGGTGATGGTCATGATGCGATTGTCGACCGTTGTCTTGATGTGCTCGCTCATTGGGACGTCTCCATGTTGTCATCGGCTTTTCGCGCAAGCACCATGCCCGGCGCAACCTGTCCGCGGCGGTAGGCGGCCAGAAGATTGGCTGTTTTCTCGCGCGCATCGGCGCCCATGACGATGCCGAGATGAAGCGGCGCACCGGCAGCGCCCTCTGCCGCCTCGACCTTGTCGAAGAAGCTGTCGGCGATATCGAGGCGAATGCCCTGTGCCTCTATCGCAAAGCCCGCCGCCTCAAGACCGGTCACATAGGTGTCGAGCGTTTCCAGATGGCTGATATCCTCGCTGCTCGCCCATGGCAGGGGATAGGTGAGGGTGGCGTCGGCTTCTGCCGGGCGCATCACATCATAGACGAGGAAGGCGCTGCCCGGTTTGAGGATGCGGTGGACCTCAGCAAAAAGGCTCTCCTTGCCGGGAATGTTCATCCCTGCATGAAACATCCAGGCCCCATCCATGGCGCCGTCTTCAAGCCCGCTATCAAGGATGGAGCGGCACTCCAGATGGACTTTCGAGGTGAGGCCAAGCCAGTGCGAAACCGTTTTTCCGACCTCGACATAATTGGCCGAAAGATCGACGCCTGTGACCTTGCAGCCATATTTCGCCGCAGCGAACCGCGCCGTGCCACCGGTGCCGCACCCGATGTCGAGGAAATGGCTGTCTTCGGTCAGGGCGAGAAGTTCGAGCAGTGCTTCCGTCGCCCCGCGCCCGCCAATGTGAAACTCTTCCACAGGGGTCAGCGCGTCAGCGGTCAGCGTATCCGGGTTGAATCCCATCGCGCCGATTGCCTTTTCGAGCTGCGAGAGCAGTCCAGCGTTTGAATAATGCTTGCTTACCGGTCCCACACAGGCCCCTTCATTTCCGGCCTGATCGTTCGGCCGCCCCAGCGCTCAGGACTTAGGCGAGCTGGCATGCGACCGCAAGCAGTCAGCCTGGCCGGTGCTGGGCTGCTTTCAGGTCTTGGGCGCCAGAATACGCTCTGGCAGGGCGGAAACGGTGTAGCGATAGCTGCCGGGCTGGATGTCGATGTCAGCTTCGCCACCGAAGGTTTTCGGGGCGATCCGCTTCAGGATGACGCTGCCAAAGCCGCCATTGGCTTTCTTCGGGACATCATCAACGCGCGGGTTTGGCAGCGTTTCTTCCCAGGAGAATTTAAGCTCGTCCGGCGATGACCAGCCGAAATTCGCGCTCCCGCCTTCGCCGCCAAGCGCGCCGTGCTTGACCGAATTGATGCCAAGCTCATGCAGCATGAGCGACATGGCAAAGGCGGCGCGGGGCGTGATGTCGAAATCGTTTTCAGTCTGAACGGTCACGACCGGCTCTCCTGCGCCCGCCTCGAAAACGGCGAGTGTCTGCTGGGCCAGTTCACTCATCGAAACCGACTGGCTGCCATTGGAGGTGATCAGCGACTGTGTGAGGGCGAGCGCGTTTATTTTCTCGCGCAGGCGCGTGACAT
The DNA here is from genome assembly GCF_000376805.1 of Henriciella marina DSM 19595. Lineage (NCBI taxonomy): Bacteria > Pseudomonadati > Pseudomonadota > Alphaproteobacteria > Hyphomonadales > Hyphomonadaceae > Henriciella > Henriciella marina. The sequence continues at coordinate 2,842,057 of NZ_AQXT01000002.1, forward strand.
AGTCCTCATGGTCGAGGTCGGCCTTGTCGAGCAGCGATACAAGCGAGGAGACGTGGGCGTACATATTGCCCATGCGGTGTTGAAGCTCGCGGTTGACGACCGACAGTTCGCTCATTTCACGAAGCTGGTCGTCTTTTTCGATCAGGCCGACCACGCTGTCGGCAAGATCGCGCAGGATCTCACGGTCCGTGTTGTCAAAGCGCTCACGCGGCTTGTAATCGAGGACGCAGAGGGTGCCGAGCGCGTGGCCTTCAGATGTGATGAGCGGGGCGCCGGCATAGAAGCGGATATGCGGCGCATCGACCACGAAGGGGTTATTGGCGAACCTTGGATCCTTGGTCGCATCGAGAACCACCATGATGTCCGGCGTTTCGATCGCATGCGTGCAGAAGGAGACATCGCGGCTCGTTTCCGTGCCATCGAAGCCGTAGCAGGCCTTGAACCACTGGCGATCACTGCCGATAAGCGTGACCAGAGCCGTTTCTGTTTCAAGTGAGTTGGCGGCAAGCCGGGTCAGCCGATCAAAGCGGGGATCCGGCTCACTATCCATCAAATTGGTGTCTGATAGGGCCCGCAGCCGCTCTGCTTCAATCATCGTCCCGTTCGTCCCGCGCACGTCGCGCGGATGTGCTCCCATACCATCTCTCGACAAAGGTGTTGAGCAGCCCCGCTTAATGCAAGACCGCGGCGTCATCTTAACGAGAGGATTTTGTTGAAAAAGTCACTTCATACAGGCGCACGTAAAAAAGCGAGGCCGATGGCCCGCGTGTCAGGCGAGCATTTCTGCACCACCATCGTCTACGGCAATATGCTGGGCGCGCGCACCAAAGGCATCGAAGAGGAAGCGTTCGGTGCCCGTCAGCCAGCTCTGCCCCGGAAGTGCGCTCAGCTCATCGAAGAGCGCGGCGCGCCTGTCAGCATCAAGGTGCGCGGCGGCCTCATCCAGCAGAAGGAGCGGGGCCGGCCCGCCGCCATCGCCAGACAGAGCCGACGCGGATGCGAGGATCAGTCCGATCAGCAGGGCTTTCTGCTGTCCGGTCGAGGCGTCGCCAGCCACCATTCCAGTTGGCCGATGGATGACTTTCAGGTCGCTCCGGTGTGGGCCGCTCAGCGTGCGGCCAGCGGCTGCGTCCCGGCGGCGGCCCGACCTGTAGGCCTCGGTGAGGCCCTCGAAGATGGTCTTGAAATCCTCACCCGCGATGGCGGCGGTCTCTGCGTCGCCTTCAAGCGAGAGGTCGCCCTTGGGAAAGTATCCTTCGGGGCGGGTATCGACGGCGGCCTGCAGGCTCTCCAGCACGCTGGCACGGTTGATGGCAAGTTCGGCCCCGGCTTCGGCCATGCGCGTTTCGATCGCGTCGGCCCAGGCCGGGTCGACATGTCCGCGCTCCAGAAGGGCATTGCGCTCCCGCATGGCGCGTTCATACCGGGCGGCTGCCGGGCCGTGGGAGGGGATGTGCGCCATGACCTGCCGGTCAAAGAAGCGCCGCCTGTCAGAGGCACCGCCGCGAAAGATGGAATCCATGGCAGGGGTCAGCCAGACGATGCGGACAAGCTCGGCGAGGTCGCCTGCCTGAGAGGGCGCACCATCAATGCGGATGACGCGCTTCGATGAGGTGCCATCTGTTTCGAGGCCGACACCAAGGCGGCGGTCATCCAGCGTGGCCGAGACGGCCCAGCCTGTCTCGGCGCCGTGGCGGGTGAGGTCTAAGAGAGTGGCACTGCGCAGACCTCGGCCCGGTCCGAGCTGCGAGATAGCCTCAAGCAAATTCGTCTTTCCCGCGCCGTTAGAGCCGAACAGGCAGACATGCCGCCCGTCGAGATCAAGCGACAGCGTTTCGTAATTACGGAAGTCCTTGAGGCGCAGGCGCGTGAGGGCGGTCATCGCCCCCGCTTACACCCGAAGCGGCATCAGCACATAGCGAGCGGCCGGATCGGCGGGGTCGAGGATGAGGGCAGGTGAGGCCGGGTCATTCAACATGAACTCGGCGTCTTCAGCCTCGATCTGCGCGGTGACATCAAGGAGGTATTTGGCGTTGAAGCCGATCTCCATGGCGTCGGAGGTATAGTCGCACTCGATCTCTTCATGGCCCTGGCCGGTCTCGGCAGAATTCACCGCCAGCACGACCTTGCCGTCGCTGAGCGAGAGCTTCACCGAGCGCGAGCGTTCCGCAGACACGGTAGAAACGCGGTCGACAGCTGATTCAAAGGATTTGTTGTCGATGATCAGCCGCTTGTCGTTCCCTTTTGGAATGACGCGCTGATAGTCCGGGAAGGCCCCGTCGATCAGCTTGGACGTCAGGATCGCACGCCCGGCGCGGAAGACAATCTTCGTATCGGATACGGAGACCGATACGTCACCGTCAGCGCTGTCGATCAGGCGGCGAACTTCGCCAACGGCCTTGCGTGGGACGATGACGCCTTCGAGCGCTTCAGATCCGGTCGGGGCCGGGCTGTCGGCAAGCGCGAGACGGTGACCATCGGTTGCGACGGCGCGCAGGACCTTGCCCTTGTCGCCATCTGCCACGTGGAGGTAGACGCCGTTCAGATAGTAGCGCGTTTCCTCGGTCGAGATTGCAAAGCGTGTCTTGTCGATGAGGCGGCGAAGATCGGCTGCCTCGACATTAAAGGTGACTGCGCCGTCATCGCCGGTCATGGTCTGGAAATCGGTGGCCGGAAGGGTCGGCAGCGCAAAATTGGAGCGGCCGGACCGGATCGTCAGGCGGCGGTTCTCAGGGTTGAGCTCAAGCTCGACGTCAGCACCGGATGGCAACTTGCGGACAACATCGAAGAGGGTGCCGGCTGGGGCCGTTACGGCGCCTTCACTGGTGATATTGGCGTCGGCGCTATCGACGGCCTCGATGTCGAGATCGGTGGCGACAAAGGTCACCTGGCCGCCCTTGGCCTCCATCAGAACATTGGAAAGAATTGGAATCGTGTTGCGCCGTTCGACCACGTTCTGCACGTGGCTGAGTGCGTTCAGCAGGTCACTTCGTTCAATCGTCAGCTTCATGCGTCAGCCCTATCAGTCGCCCGCTTGCGGGGCCACATCTTTCCTGCCCGGTCGGCCGGGCGTTTCAGTCGAATCGGCCCGCCTCCTGTGGGGAGACGGGCCGAGTACACTTGTCAAAATCGATTAAATTGCAAGCCCTGAGCGACGAAACGCTGCGGAGAAATCCGCGTTCGCCGCCTGTGGCTTAGCCATTTCCTTCAGACTGGATGTCGAACACCGCTTCGCGCACCTGTTCGACCTGGCGAACCATTTCCGGATCGGTCTGAAGCTGGGCCTTCACCTTGCGCCAGGCGTGGATGACCGTCGTGTGATCCTTCTTGCAGAATGAGCGTGCAATCTGCGGCAGGGATTTGTCGGTCATCTCGCGGCAGAGATACATCGCGACCTGGCGTGGGGCACAGATCGCGCGTGACTTGCTGGCACTTTCGATCTCTGTCTTCGTGAGGTCGAAGCTGCGCATCGCGGCCCGCTTGATATTGTCGAGCGATGGCGGCTGATACTCGCCCTGCTGGCGGCGAAGCACCGTGCAGAGCATCTCGAAGGTCGGTTCGATATCGCCGTAGCGAGTTTCCGACTGCAGCGAATAGAGAACGCCGCAAAGGTCACGGCCCGGACCACGCACGCTCGAGACGATCTTTTCAGACATCTCCTCGTCGATCACGAAGTTCGGCTGCCCTGCCTGTATCAGACCGGCATGAAGGCGAACGATCTCGCGCCGCATGTCCTGATCTGGCAGGCCGACCTCGACGGCTGCCGCGCCCATCAGCTCACCGCGCATACGGGCGGAGAAGCCTTTGAGGTCACCAGGTGCCTCGTCAGCGGTCAGGAGGACGCGTCCGCCTTCTGCGGTGACCGAACGCAGGGTCGCAAAGAAGGCCTCATCGGTCTTCTTCTTGTTGGCGATCCATTGCAGGTCGTCGATCAGCAGGAGGTCATTGTCACGGACCTGCGATTTCAGGCGGCGCGTGTCGCCTTCGCGGGCGCCGTCAACAAATGCCGTCATGAACTCTTCGGCCGACATATAGGTGACGCGCCGTCCATCATTCTGACGGGCGATCGCCTTCTCCATGGCGCGAAGGATATGGGTCTTGCCCGTCCCCTGGCGGCCATAGATCAGCGCAACGTCTGCGTGAACCTGCTTGTTCTGGATGATCACCTCGGCGAGGCGCACCGCCGCCCGGTTGGTGTCGCCCACGATCAGCGTGTCGAAGCTCATCGCGCCGCCATGACGCGAGGTCGATGCCGGTGCCTCGGCAACGGCCGCTTCACTGGCGGCGGCTGCGGCTTCAGCAGCGGCTTCGCCGTGCCACGGATTGCCCAGCAGATCGCGGGTGTCGGCCGGAATGTCTTTCCAGCACGTGATCTTGAGCGCCCGCTTTCGCGGATCCGCCTTGCGCCAGGCGCGGCGCAGCATCGGACGATGATAGCTGTTGATACGATCGCAGGCGAGCTGGTCGCGCGCTGCGATCAGAACCGTGCCATTGTCGTCAGCGACGAAGCGTAGGTCCGAAATCCATTTGTCGTAGTCATCGGAAGACGTCTCGTGGCGAGCGTCTTCCAGTACGGTGCGCCAAAGATCCAGACCTCTGTGATCGTTGCCGCGTTGGGTGTTAGTGTTTCTCTCACTCTCACGTCTGCCAGATTCTTCTTGCAGCCCCATAGGAACTTCCCCTTTATCTGTGTTTAGTCCTATCCTCTACGCGTCGACTCAGATCAAAACTCGGGCGTTCGGACCTTGTGGGTCCGTTGATTTTTTTACGCCGTACAGAGATCAAATTCCGTCGATGGATTGAATTAACCACAGGCTTTCGGAACCTGTCTACAAGCCTTTTCTCGAATCTTAGGTAGTTCTGGAGTTGACACATTTGTGTCTGGAAAAAACCGGCGCTGAATCAATCAGCTAAGGGTGTGCAAAAAAATATAGGTACGATTTGTGCGATTTGGCGCAGCTTGATGTTCTGATTTTGTTCTGTCAACTTTTGGGGCCCGGAAATGCTGTGTAAAACCGCATTTTTAGCGCCTGAATCTTGCAATTCCTTGCAATGTTTAAGCATTGAATTTTGCAAGGGTAAAACAATGAAAAAAGCCCGCATGAGGTATCATGCGGGCTTTTAAACTTGTTAACTGTCGCCAGTCAGACTTTGGGGCTTAGCCCATCGCCTTGACGCGCGCACTGAGGCGCGAAATTTTGCGGGACGAGGTATTCTTGTGAAGGATACCTTTCCCGGCAGCGCGCATGATTTCCGGCTGGGCTGCTTTCAGCGCATCTGCTGCAGCGGACTGGTCGCCCGATGCGATGGCTTCTTCAACCTTGCGGATATAGCTGCGCATACGCGAGCGGCGCGCTGTGTTGACTTCTGTACGGCGCGCGATCTTGCGCACCATCTTCTTGGCTGAGCGTGTATTCGCCATCAAAAACTCCTGAGTGTCCCGTCGGACGCAAGCGGCGGACATACCCAAAGGCCCCCGCGCCGTCAACTGCGATAGGCTGCCCTTTCTGAAGAAAGCGCAGCGCCCTGTCATAAGGGGTGCGGCTTCGCGGCCGGGAACGATGATGGCTAGCATGCTTTGTTCGGTGACCAGCCAAGGAAAGTACAGCCATGACCCAGTCCGCCCGCGCCGCTATCGCTGAAAAGAAGGAAGCCGAGTTCAAGCTCTCCGACGTCGAGATCTCTGACCCGGGCCCACACGAAGTGAGGATCAGGATCATCGCGACGGGTGTCTGCCATACCGACCTTGCCGTCAGGGACGGGATGCTCCCGACCAACTTTCCCGTCGTGCTCGGCCATGAAGGAGCTGGTATCATCGAGTCCGCTGGCGCGCACGTTCACGACCTGAAAGAGGGCGACCGTGTCGTCCTCAGCTATGGGTCCTGTGGCCATTGCCGCCCATGCATGGAAGGCGACCCGGCCTATTGCGACGACTTCACGGATCTCAATTTTCTGAACAAGCGTCTCGGATCCGATGAAGGCGCACTGGGCGGCGAGGTGCACGGCGCCTTCTTCCAGCAATCCTCATTTTCGACCTATGCCATCGCCCATGAGCGCAATGTCGTGAAAGTCGGCGACGAAGCGCCGCTGAAACTGCTCGGCCCGCTTGGCTGCGGGATCCAGACAGGCGCAGGCGCGGTGCTGAATACGCTGGCACCGCGCGCGGGCACGTCGATTGCGGTCAGCGGCGTTGGCAGTGTCGGGCTATCGGCGGTCATGGCGGCAAAACTTGCTGGCTGTCACCCGATTATCGCGATCGACATGAATGAAGAGCGGCTGACCCTCGCCAAGGAGCTCGGCGCGACCCACGCGATCAATGCAGGCGACGGCGAGGTGCCAGAAATGGTGCGCAAGATCGCGCCAGAAGGTGTCGACGCCGTTATAGAGTGTTCCGGCGCCAAGCCGGCTGCGCGGGCAGGCTGGGCCGCGCTCGCCAACAGGGGCTCGCTCGTGATCGTTGGGGCGCCTCCGGGCGGGACCGATTACGACTTCGATGCCAATGAGCACATATTAAGTGGCCGCAGGATTATTGGCTGTGTCGAGGGCGACAGCGTGGTGAAGGTCTTCATCCCTCGCCTCATCCAGCATTATCTCGATGGCGACTTCCCGTTCGACCGTCTGATCAGCGAGTACCGCTTTGAGGACATCAACACCGCCGTTCACGACATGGAAGAGGGCAAGGCGATCAAGCCGGTCCTGATCATGGAGGACTAGGCAGACCCGCCCGCCAGAAGAAAAAGCGCCCCCGGCAGATCACCGGGGGCGCTTTGCTTTTGTCTGATCAGCTGGGTGCTAGCGATTGTTGAAGTGTGGTTCGCGCTTTTCGACGAAGGCTTCCATGCCTTCCTTCTGGTCTTCGGTCGCGAAGAGAGAATGGAAAAGGCGGCGCTCAAACATCACGCCCTGGCTGAGCGTGGTCTCATATGCGGCATTGACCATTTCCTTGGTCATCATCGCTGTCGCACGCGGCATGGACGCGATCTTGCGGGCCACGGACTTTGCCTCGTCGAGGAGATCATCTGTCGGCACGATGCGGGAAACGAGGCCGCAACGTTCGGCTTCCTCGGCATCCATCATGCGGCCGGTGAGGCACATTTCCATCGCCTTGGACTTGCCGGCAAAGCGCGTGAGGCGCTGGGTGCCGCCGGCGCCCGGAGAGACACCGATGGTGATTTCAGGCTGGCCGAACTTCGCGTTCTCTGCGGCCAGGATGAAGTCGCACATCATGGCGAGCTCACAGCCGCCGCCAAGCGCGTAGCCGGAGACGGCCGCAATGACGGGCTTGCGCATCTTGGAGGCGCGCTCCCAGTTGCGGGTAATGAAGTCGGCATAATAGGCGTCGAGATAGGAGAGCTCGCGCATTTCCTTGATGTCGGCGCCGGCGGCGAAAGCCTTCTTGGAGCCGGTAATCACGATACAGCCGATGGAGGCGTCATTGTCGAAGCGGTCGAGCGCTTCGGTAAGCTCATCCATGAGGGCGTTGTTGAAAGCGTTGAGCGCGTCGGGCCGGTTCAGTGTGACGATGGCGACGGCGTCGTCGACCTCGGTCAAAAGCGTTTCATAGGCCATGATATAATCTGGTTCCTGTGCTTGCTTGCATGTGCTTCGGGACGTTTTTGGCGCCCTCGTCCTGTAACGCCATTAGGCCATTCCATTTAGCGCGTCACCCTCTGTCGTCAGGATAGAATGGGGTAGCCGAGGACTGGCCGGGGGGCAGGGTCAGCCCTACTCTTTCTCTCAGCGCCCTTGCCGGGCCGGGATTCATCATGGGATGAAGACGCAGCAGCGGAGGAAGATTCATGAAGTTCGAAATGATGATCAGGTCAGGCGCCCTCGCGGCGTTATCGGCGGGGTTTGTTCTGCCACTCGCGGATGCGCAGCAGGCCGCACAGGATGCGCCCGCCCCGTTTGAGTACAGCGATCCGGCTGAAGGCGACCGGATGCCATCGGGCCGTGATATCGGCACGCGGTCTTCAGTCGTCGCCCCGAGCGCAGCTGCAGCCACGGCACATCCGCTGGCGACGCGGATCGCGCTCAATGTCATGGAAGATGGCGGCAACGCCGTCGATGCTGCCATCGCGGCCAACGCCATGCTTGGCCTGGTCGAGCCGACAGGCAATGGCATTGGCGGTGATCTCTTCGCCATCGTCTGGGACCCTGAGACGAGCACGCTCTACGGTTATAATGGCTCTGGACGCTCTGCCATGGGTGCGACACTGGAGGATATGCAGGCGGCGGCTGACGAGTTCATGGATGGCGAGGAAATCCCGCCCTATGGCGCAGCGCCGGTGACGGTGCCCGGCACGGTGGACGGCTGGTTCGCCCTGCATGACAGGTTCGGAAGTGTCGGCATGGACGAGCTGCTCGCCCCGACCGTCAGCTATGCCCGCGAAGGCGCCCCGATTCCGGAAGTCATCGCTTATTATTGGGGCCGCAGCGCCGCGAATTTCCCGCAATATGCGACAAGCGGCATGATCGAGGAATTCGACAATGGGCGGGAGACCTTCTTCTCGCCGACCCCGCGCGAAGGTTCTCTCTTTACCAATCCAGACCTTGCCAACACGCTGGAGACGATCGGCGCTGAAGGCCGCTCTGCTTTTTATGAAGGCGACATTGCGCGTACGATGGGCGCCTATTTCGAGCGGATTGGCGGCTATCTACGCTATGAGGACTTTGCCGCCCATGAAGGCGAATGGACCGAGCCGCTCTGCGTCGACTATCGCGACACGCGCCTTTGTGAGCTAGGTCCGAATACGCAAGGCGTGGCAGCGCTCCAGATGCTGCAGATGCTGGAAGGCTTTGACCTTCGCGGCATGGGCTTCGGGTCACCGGATTCCATCATGGCGCAGGTTGAGGCAAAGCGACTTGCCTTTGCAGACCGTGCCAAGGGGTATGCCGATCCGGCATTCAGCGGGGTTGATCCGGAGGTCTTCATCCGTGACGGCTATAATGTCGAGCGCGCGCAGGCGATCAATCTGACAGCGCCGATGTCTCAGGTCGATGCAGGTATGGACTTTGCGGCAATGGCGGCTGACGAGACGCTGGAAGAAGGCGACACGACCTACCTCACTGTGGCTGACCAGAATGGAATGATGGTCTCCCTGATCCAGTCGAACTATCGCGGTATGGGCACCGGGCTGGTTGCAGATGGGCTTGGCTTCATGTTCCAGGATCGCGGCCAGCTCTTCAGCCTCGACCCGGAGCATCCGAACGCGTTTGAGCCGGGCAAGCGCCCTTTCCACACCATCATTCCGGCCTTTGCCTACAAGCAGGTCGAGGGCGAGTATCAGCCCTGGATGAGCTTTGGCCTGATGGGCGGCGGCATGCAGCCGCAGGGCCACGTTCAGGTCATCCTGAACCTGATCGATTATGACATGGGCCTTCAGGAAGCTGGCGATGCGGCCCGCTGGGAGCATACGGGCGGCTGCGAGCCGACCGACGACTATTCCGGCGACACCTGCATCAACGAATTGGGTGTGGTGCATCTGGAGAGCGGTATCCCACCTGAAACCCGGGCTGAGCTCGAGGCGCGCGGCTATACGGTCGAATGCTGCGACGCAAATGGCGGCGGCTATCAGGCGATCATGAAGGACTTCGAGTCCGGCGCATGGATCGCGGCCACTGAAATGCGCAAGGACGGCACGGCGGGCGGTTTCTAGGTCCGCCGGTCCGACAAGGATTGCAAAACAGGCCCGCTTGAGGATGAGATGGACAGATGCTCTATCTCATCCTCAAGTCCATTATCTCTGGCGTTTTGATCGCTCTCGCCTCGACGCTGGCCAAGCGCTATCCGGGGTTCGGAGCGCTGATAGCCTCTCTCCCGCTCGTTTCAGTCCTCGGTATGATCTGGCTATGGAGTGAGAAACCAGATGCAGAGACGATGGCTGATCATGCCGGCGCAACATTCTGGTTTGTCATCCCGTCTCTGCCGATGTTCCTTCTGATACCGGTCCTGTTGCGTAATGGCGTCGGGTTCTGGCCCTCGCTCGCAGCGGGGTGCGCGCTAACCGTGGTGCTTTACGGCCTCACGACGTGGATTGGTCCAAAGTTCGGCCTGCCGCTCTAGGGCCGGCTAAAGCGGCCAGAAGAGCGGGATGACCAGCATAGAAACAGCGAAGAAGACGAGGTTCAGGGGCAGGCCGATCCGGGCGAAGTCGCTGAATTTGTAGCCCCCCGCGGTGTATACCAGCGTATTGGTCTGGTAGCCGATCGGTGTCGCGAAACTCGCGCTGGCAGCAAACATGATGGCGACGACGAAGGCGCGCGGGTCTGCGCCGATGCTGTTGGCAAGGCCAATCGCGATCGGCGTCATCAAAATTGCGGTCGCATTATTGGAAATCAGTTCCGTCATCGTCGATGTCAGAAGGTAGACTACGGCCAGGGCGGCGAGCGGCCCGAAGAGGCCGACAGGGGCCGCGATCGAATTGACCACAAGCGCAGCGGCGCCTGAACTTTCCAGCGCCATGCCAAAGGCGAGCATGCCAAAAATGAGCATCAATATATCCCACTGGATAGCCTTATAGGCCTCCTGGTGGTCGAGGCAGCCAAGCGCGATGACCACAGCCGCCGCGATGAGCGCAATACCGGCAATCGGCATGATGCCAAGGGCCGCAAGGATCATGACACTCAGGACCGCACCGATGGCGATGGGCGCCTTGTCCCGGCGAAGTGGACGCTCTGAGGTCTCTGTGAGATTGCTCAGCATGATGTCGTCAAACATCTGGCGGAGGCCTGCCGGCGGACCTTCGACAAGAACCGTATCGCCGATATTGAACCGGATGCCGCGTCCCTCCAGGCTGATATTCTCACCGCGCCGGTGGATGGCGAGGGCGTAGACACCATAGAGACGCACAAGGCCTGCGCCGACAATCGGGCGGCCGACGAGGCGCGATTCCGGGCCGACAATGCCCTCCATCAGGACCGTCTCGCTGGTCTGGACAGGCTCAATGGCGTGGCGCTGGGTTTCCGAACCTGAGCCGATAGCGACATTTCCAGCTTCGCGAAGGCTCAGCATTTCCGAGACAGGCGAGCGGACAACGAGCCGGTCGCCCGCCTCAAGCACGAGCGAGCGAAGTTCCTCGCGGCGCGAGCGGTTGGCGCGCATGACGTCGATAACCGTAAAGCCCTTCTCGGCGGTAAAGCCCGTTTCCTTGATGGTCTTGCCGACAAGGACCGAGTCCACCGGCACCAGAACCTGCGCAATAAAGCGCCGGTTTTTCGTCGTCGGCAGAAGATCAGCCAGCGTGTCGCGATAGGGCAGCAGCCAGCGGCTGGCGAGCGCCATGTAGAGGATGCCTGCCGCCGCCATGATGAGGCCTGCGGCCGTAATCTCGAAGATGCCAAACGGCTCCAGCCCGGCATTTTGCGAGACCCCGTCGACCAGCAGATTCGTCGACGTGCCGATCAGCGTCGTCATCCCGCCAAAGATCGAGGCGAATGAGAGCGGAATGAGCAGGCGCGACGCACTGGTGCCGATCGTCTGGGCAAGCCGTATCGCAACCGGGATCAGGATGACCACGATGGGCGTGTTGTTCATGAATGCCGACAGCGTCACGACGATGCCCATCAGCGCGATGACGGCGATGGTCGGCGTCCAGTTCCTGGCAATCTTGATGACCCAGTTACCGGCCGCCGCGATGACGCCGGTGCGCTCCAGCGCCGCCGACAGGACAAACATGGCGCCAATCGTGATGGGGGCGGCATTCGAGAACACGCTCAGCGCTTCAGGCACCGACAGGATGCCAGTCAGAAGGAGCGCCGACATGGCGAGCAGGGCAACGACGTCGGCTGGTATCTTCTCTCGCAGGAAGCTGGTGAAGACAGCCACCAGCAGCACGAAGACGAGCGCGATCTGAAATTCCTGCGGCAGGGCAAAGTCAGGCATAGAAATGGGGTCCGCGGGTGTTTCCGTCTATCACTAGATGACCAGTGGCCGGGTCAACGCAATCGTCTTTTTAGAAGAACTCCTGATGCGGACTATTTATGAATGCATGGCTGGCGCGGCTGCTCAAACGCCTAGCGCTCTGATTTCAGCCGGTAGAGCAGGTCCAGCGCTTCGCGCGGGGTCAGATCATCGGGGCTGATGGCATCGAGCAGCTTGAGCGCCGGGCTGTCTGGCTGGGGTTCGAAGTCGGCCACTTCTTCAGCCACAGAGGCAAAGAGCGGTAGCGCCTCGACTGCGTCCGGCTTGGTTTCGAGCTTTTTGAGCACCTGTTCGGCGCGTTTCACCGCGCGCGCAGGCAGCCCTGCCAGCCGGGCGACCTGTACACCATAGGAACGGTCGGCAGGCCCGGAAGCGATGTCGTGCAGGAAGACCAGCTCATCCTTCCATTCCTTGGCACGCAGCGACAGGTTCGCGGCGTAGGCGAGGTCTTCAGCCAGACCCGTTAGCTCATGATAATGGGTAGCAAAGAGCGCGCGGCACTTATTGGTGTTGTGAAGGTGTTCGACAGCGGCCCAGGCAATGGCGAGCCCGTCATAGGTCGAGGTGCCACGGCCGACCTCATCGAGGATGACAAAGCTGCGCTCGGTCGCCTGATTGAGGATTGCGGCTGTTTCGACCATCTCGACCATGAAAGTGGAGCGTCCGCGCGAAAGGTCATCGGAGGCGCCGACGCGTGAGAAGATACGGTCTGCGATCCCGAGCCGGATCGACGCTGCCGGAACGAAGAGACCGGCCTGCGCCAGAATAACAGCAAGGCAGGCCTGACGCAGATAGGTCGACTTGCCGGCCATGTTCGGCCCGGTGACCAGCGCAAGACGCGGGGCGGCCGCGCCCGAGGCATCAAGGCTGAGATGATTTGCGGTGAAGCCTTCGCCTTCGGCCTTGAGGGCGGCTTCAACGACGGGGTGGCGCAGGCCCTCGGCGTCGAAGACAGGCTCATCGGCAAGCTCTGGACGCACTGCGTCATTACGGTCTGCCCAATCGGCGGCCGCGGCGGCGACATCGATTTCAGCCAGCGCATGCGCGGCGGCAGAGATCGCGTCATTTACAGCCTCAACCCGCAGGCAAAGCTCACGGTAAAGCTCCATCTCGCGGGTCTGGGCGGCCTCTTCGGCGCGGGAGATGCGCCCGGCAAGGTCCGACAGCTCTGCGGTCGAGAACCGCATGTTGGACGCAAGCGTCTGGCGGTGGATAAAGGTCTCGGCATGGGGCGGTTTCAGCAGCGCATCGCCATGGCGGGCGGGGACGTCGATGAAATAGCCGAGCACATTGTTGAACTTGATCTTGAGCGCGCCGATGCCGGTCTCATCGCAATAGCGCGCCTGAAGCTCAGCGATGATCTGGCGGCTGTCACGGCGCAGCGACCGCGACCCGTCCAGCGCCTCATCCCAGCCATCGGCGATAAAGCCGCCATCACGGGCCAGCGTTGGCAGATCTTCTGCGAGCGCATTTTCGAGGTCTGTTGCGAGCGCGGCGAGGTTTTCATGGCGCGCCGGATCGAGCGCGCCTGCGGCCGCTTCGATAAGATGCGGCAGGCCGGTCTGAAGCTGTGTCAACTGCTCTGCCATCGCGCCGCCTTCGCGGACCGCTCTCGCAATCGCGGCGAGATCACGCGGGCCCCCGCGCTCCAGTCTTATACGGGTCCGCGCCCGCTCCAGGTCCGGCACTGCTTTCAGGCTGGCGCGGACATCTCCGCGCAGATCGGTTTCGCTGAGAAAGAAAGAGAGCGCATCATAGCGCGCTTCGATCAGCGCCCGCTCACACTCAGGCCGCGACAGCCTGTCGGCGAAGAGACGCGCGCCGGGGGCGGTCAGCGTGAGGTCGACCGTGGCAAGCAGTGTGCCCTTTCGCCCGCCCTGCATCGCGGTGTCGATCTCAAGGCTTGCCCGTGTTGCCGGGTCGATGGAAAGCGTGGTCGCCTCGCCGCGCCGGTTGGGCGGATCCAGCCGAATATCAGCGCCGGCCTGCGTCAGGCTGAGATAGTCGAGCAGCAGGCCGCAGGCAGATAGCTCCGCCTTGGAGAAGGCACCGAACCCATCGAGCGCAGCAAGCTTATAGGCCGATTTCAGCGCAGCCTCGCCCGAGGAGGGGCTGGCGGCGCGCGATGGCCGACGCGTCACCGGGATGCGCAGCGCCGATAGTGCCTGGCGTATAAGAGGGCGGGCCTCGTCGTCTTCTGTGACCAGAAGCTCACTGATTGGCAGGCTGGCTGTCTTTTCCGCCAGCGTTTCCGGCGTGACGGAGATGATCTCGAACGCGCCGGTGGAGACGTCGCAGGCGGCAATGGCGGCATCAGCGCCGCCGGTGGCAAGCGCGATCGCGGCAAGCACCTGTCCCTGCCGGGCGGACAGAATCGTGTCCTCAGTGATCGTGCCCGGCGTGACGATGCGCACCACGTCCCGGTTCACGATGGATTTCGAGCCGCGCTTCTTCGCCTCTGCCGGGCTCTCTGTCTGCTCGCAGACGGCAACGCGTTCGCCCGACCTGATGAGCCGTGCGAGATAGGCTTCGGCGGCGTGGTAGGGCACGCCTGCCATCGGAATTGGTTTGCCTTCATGCTCGCCGCGGGCCGTCAGCGTGATGTCCAGGACCTCGGCGGCTTTCACCGCATCATCGAAAAACAGCTCATAAAAGTCGCCCATACGAAAGAAGAGAAGGGCGTCGCTGTGGCGGCCCTTTATCTCGAGATATTGCGCCATGAACGGGGTTGGCGCTTTGGTCTCTGATGGGGGCTGGGTGGCTGAGTCTGGCATCGGGACAAACTTAACGGATTCGCGGGGCCTGTGCGCAACCGAAATAACCAGCGGCATGCGGGTTGTCGCCCCCACCGCAGCGGCTTAGAGACGAAATTCAGTAACAGTGCAAACCTGAAGGCTATCTGCCATGACGTCCAAGCGTCCGACCTTTACCGACAAGGAAGCTCTCGACTTCCACAGCCACCCACAACCAGGCAAGCTGTCCATCACGCCAACAAAGCCGATGGCCACGCAGCGCGACCTGTCGCTTGCCTATAGCCCGGGTGTTGCTGTGCCGGTGAAGGCGATCGCGGAGAATGTCGACCTCGCCTATGAGTACACATCCAAGGGCAATATGGTTGCTGTCATCTCGAATGGCACGGCGATCCTCGGGCTTGGCGATCTGGGCGCGATGGCCTCGAAGCCCGTCATGGAAGGCAAGTCTGTCCTCTTTAAACGTTTTGCCGACGTCGACTCGGTCGATGTCGAGGTCTTCACCAGAGACACTGAAGAGTTGATCCAGACCGTCAAGAATATTGGCGAGACGTGGGGCGGCATCAATCTTGAGGATATCGCCAGCCCCGAATGCTTCATCATCGAAAGCCGTCTTCGCGAAGAGCTTGATATCCCGGTCTTCCATGATGACCAGCACGGCACGGCGATTATCGCGGCCGCTGGCATTATCAATGCCTGTCACATCACCGGCCGCAATCTTGAAGATGTGAAGGTTGCGATTTCCGGCGCGGGCGCGGCAGGTCTTTCCTGCGCGGGCCTCATCCGTCACCTTGGTGTGAAGGCAGAGAACATTCTGATGTGCGACTCCCGCGGTGTCGTCTATGAGGGCCGCACGGAGAAGATGGACCAGTTCAAGTCCGCCTTTGCCGTGAAAACCGAAAAGCGCACACTGACCGAAGCCATGGAAGGCGCCGACATCTTCCTCGGCCTTTCCATCGCGGGCGCCGTGACCAAGGAGATGGTCGCAGGCATGGCGAAGGATCCGATCATCTTTGCGATGGCCAACCCGGATCCGGAAATTACGCCTGAGGACATCAAGCAGGTGCGCGACGATGCCATCATCGCGACGGGCCGGTCGGACTATCCCAACCAGGTCAATAATGTTCTCGGTTTTCCCTACATCTTCCGTGGCGCGCTCGATGTGCGTGCCCGCTCGATCAATGAAGAGATGAAGGTTGCCGCCGCGCAGGCGCTGGCGGAACTGGCGCGTGAAGACGTGCCAGACGAAGTCGCCGCCGCCTATCATGGCTCGCGCCCGCAATTTGGCCGCGACTATATCATTCCGACGCCGTTCGACCCGCGTCTCATCAGCTTCATTCCGCCCTTCGTGGCGCAGGCTGCGATGGATACCGGCGTTGCGCGCAAGGAAATCCCGGACATGGACGAGTACCGCCGCATGCTGGCGCGCCGTCTCGATCCAACGGCCTCCTTTGTGCAGAGCGTGCAGGCTGCCGTACGTGAGAAAAAACCGCGTATCGTCTTTGCAGAGGGCGAGGAGCCATCGGTGGTGCGCGCCGCCTTCTCGTTCAAGAACCAGGGTCTTGGTGAGCCAATCCTGATCGGCCGCGAAGAGCAGGTTACCCGGACCATGCAGCAGATGGGTGTGCCGGAAGGCTCACTTGAAATCGTCAATGCGCGCCTGTCGGACCGCAACCCGGAATATACCGATTACCTCTATGACCGTCTGAAGCGTCAGGGCTTCCTGCGCCGCGATGCCCAGCGCCTCGTCAATCAGGACCGGAACGTCTTTGGCTCGTGCATGCTGAAATTCGGCGATGCCGACGGCATGATCACCGGCGTGACGCGCAATTACGACGTCGCTCTGAAAGACGTGCAGGCCGTCCTCGACCCGATCCCGGGCAAGCAGGTCATCGGCATGTCGATGGTCATCAACCGCGGCAAGACGATCTTTATCGCCGACACCTCCATCACAGAGCTTCCGGTCGCCGAGGATCTCGTCGGCATTGCCTGCGAGGCAGCGAGCTCTGTCAAAGCGCTCGGCTTTGCCCCGCGCGTGGCGTTCGTGTCCTATTCGACCTTCGGCAACCCGATGGGCGAGCGCGCCGAGAAAGTGCGCGAAGCCGTCGCCATGCTGGATGCGCGCGACGATATCGACTTCGAATATGAAGGCGACATGTCCGTCGACGTTGCGATGAATCCTGGCCACAAGCTGGTCTATCCGTTCTCACGCCTGACGGATTCGGCCAACGTCCTCGTCATGCCAGCCATCCACTCGGCTGCGATCGCCACCAAGCTGCTCACCTCAATGAGCCGCGCGACGGTGATCGGACCGATCCTGCTCGGCTTTGAAAAGCCGGTGCAGATCGCGTCACTCGGCGCAACGGTGAACGATATCGTAAACCTGGCGACCTTCGCCGCTTTCGACATCGACAAGCTCGGTCACATCAAGGCGGCTGAATAGGTGCGCTTCCTGGCCTCAGCCAGAAACGAATTGAACGGCCCGATATCAGCTCTTGGCTGGTGTCGGGCCTTTTTCATTGGGGACGCCTTCGTTCGGCAAGTCTTCGGGCTCGTCGATCCTGATTCCCTTGGCGTGGTCGGGGCCATAGCGCATCACGAACAGTATGAGCAGGACCGGCGGGATAGTGTAGAGCGCGGTGACCGTGAAGAAGCCTGCCCACCCGATCGATTCTGACAGCGGGCCTGACGTCGTGGTCGCGGCAAGCTTACAGAAAAAGGAATAGGCCGAACTGAGAAGAGCGTACTGGGTCGCCGCAAATTTGCGATCTGCCAGCGAAGACATGTAGGCGATAAAGACTGAACCGACGAAACCGGCCGCCAGATTGTCCGCCACGATGACGCCCATCAGCGCCCAGACAGTCGGCGTATGGACGACGGCGCCCGGCGGTGGTTCCACCCCTTGCGAGACGGCATTGGCGACAATGTCGAGGTTCGGACCGGCGGCGATCGCCAGCGCAGCGAAAGCGCCATTGGTCAGAAGTGTAATGACCCCGCCGGCGATCATGGCGCGCATGAGATTGTATCGCACGGCAACGAAGCCCCCGACAAAGCCGCCGATGATGATGGGCCACGGGCCGAGGATGCCCTGGATCCAGCCGACCGTTTCACGGCTGTAGCCAAGGTCGACATAGAAAGGGCTCGCCATGACGCCCATGGTGAAGTCGCTGATCCGATAGAGCGTGACGATCCCGGCGACAGGAATGACCCAGATGCCAAACTTGCGCACGAGCTGCCAGAAAGGCTCAATCACCGCGTCTTTGACTTTGCCAGCGAAAGACTTGCTCTCATCGGCGAAACGCTCAATCCGGTCTGGCTCTGAGATGACGAAGATGACGATGGCGCCGATCACCAGCATGATCACAGCCATGAGCGCATAAGCAAAATGCCAACTGGTAGCCCCGGCAATCACCATACCCATGCCAGAGAACATGATCGCGAAGCGGTAACCGAGATTATAGATTGCGGCCATATTGGCCTGTTCTTCATTCGGCGCAGACTCGATACGCCAGGCATCCACGGCGATATCGAGCGTGGCGCCCGAGAAAGCCAGAACGAGCGCGCCGATCACGACAGGCATCAGGGCGATGGCCGGATCACTGGAGCTGATCAGGAAGAGGCCAAGCGATGTGCCGCAAATGGCCAGGATCATCCAGCCGCGCCTCTGGCCGAGCAAACTTGTCAGAACGGGCAGCTTGATTCGGTCGACGGCTGGCGCCCACAGGAACTTCAGGGAGTAGGCAAAGGAAACCGCATAGAGTCCGCCGATCGATGCGCGGTCGATCCCGGACTCACGCAGCCAGAATGACAGCTTGGAGAACACCATCATGAGCGGCAGGCCCGAGGCGAACCCCAGGATCAGCATGAAAGCCATGGTCGGCTTCAGGTAACTCTTGAAGGCGCTTGATAGCGTCTCGCGCGGATTCGTTGCGCCCGATTGCGTCGTCTCGCTCATGCAGCGCCCTGCCGGCGCGCGGTCCAGTCATTGGCGAGACGGCGGAGCGCTTCGGCGTCGAGCGGTTTGGCGGCGACGCCATCGGCACCGGCTTTGCGGGCACGGCGCTCGATCTCGGGATTGATTTCTGCGGAGATTGCAATGATCGGCATGGTGTTTCCGGCCTCTCTCAGGGCTTTCATTGCTTCATAGCCGTCCATGATCGGCATACGCAAATCCATAAAGATCAGCGCAGGCGGAATATTCTCGACGCTGTCGATCGCTTCGCGGCCGGTCGATGCAACAGTGACGGTGTAACCAGCCGATTCGAGGGCGCGGCGCGCAATCAGCGCGTTGACAACATTGTCGTCAGCGATGAGCACACGGCCGCCCTTGGGGGCGTCCTGTTCTTCGTCTCCGCCTGTAGTGCCCGCCGCGACGAGGGCGGCGCGTTCGACCAGGGATCTATCGCGAAGCGGTCGCACCAGCCAGCCGGCAACGCCGATGGCGTGGAACCGGCTGAGAAGGCCGCGGTCTGCCGATCGCAGGACCACAAGGACCGGCGCGATCTCGGTCAGCGCCTTCAGGCTGCGTTCGGGAAGCTCAGCTGCCGCCATGATGAGGGCGGGTTTGGCACGACGGGCCTCTACGGCGTTCTGGACCATCGAAATACGCGCGCCATGATCATTGAGCGCGCCCCAGGCCGATAGCGCCGTGGAGGCGGGCAGACCGGCAAATGCGATGGAGAGCCCAGCCAGACGATCAGAGCGGACGGCCTCAGGGCCTTCTATGACGTCTGCCGGAATTTTCGAGCGGAAGCATGTGCCTGCGCCGGGCGCACTTCGCAAGGTGATGCTTCCGCCCATCGCTTCGCTGAGCCGTTTCACGATGGCAAGTCCAAGACCGACCCCGCCATCCTTGCGCGCATCATCAGACGAGGTCTGGCGGAAGGCGTCGAAAAGGCGTTCCTGATCGGCCGCCGCGATCCCAGGGCCGGTGTCGCGGACATTGAAGACGAGACTGCCGTCATAATAATCCATATCGACAAGCACGCTGCCGGTTTCGGTGAATTTCAACGCGTTGCCGACAAGGTTGAAAAGGATCTGGCGGAGCTTTCCGGCGTCGGCAGTCAGACTGGCCGGGACGTTGGGGCGGCAGAGAACGCCAAGGTCGAGGCCTGCGGCATGCGCGCGCGGCGAGAGGAGTTCAGTCACCTCGCGGGCAAGGTCGCGCACGCAGAAGGTTTCAGGTTCGATCTCCGGAACGCCTGTATCGAGGCGCGCATAGTCGAGGATATTATTGAGCAGATCGAGAAGCCGGGAACCGGATGACCGGATCGCTTCGGCATATTCCTTCTGGGCAGGGTCCAGCTCTGTCTCCAGAAGCAGGGACACCGTGCCCAGAATACCGTTGAGCGGCGTGCGGATTTCATGGCTGGTGGTCGCCAGAAAGGCCTGTTCGGCCGAAGGGGCGTCGTTCTTCTCTGTCATGCCAGGCGGTGTAACGCCAAAAATTGAGGAATCGCTTAACCGCGTTTCAGCGCGCAAGCGCGTGCGTGTCGCCGACGGTCTGTCCATCGGGCAGGCGCCGCCGATAGCTGAGCGCTTCGGCCACGTGAACACGTTTGATACCACCTGCACCGTCAAGGTCTGCGATGGTGCGCGCGACTTTCAAGACGCGGTGATAGGCCCGCGCAGAGAGCGCAAGTTTTGCTGCCGCATCAGAGAGAAGCGAGCTGGCCGCCTCATCGGCGGAGGCAATCTCAACCAGGCGCCGGGTCGGTGCATCTGCATTGACCGGGCGGCGCGCTTCGCGTGGATCAGTCTGCTCATAGCGCTCTGATTGGACATCGCGCGCGAGCTGGACACGCTGCCTGGCCTCGGCGGTGCCTTCCGAAGGCGACGGCAGAGCGAGGTCGACGGCGGTGACGGGCGGGGTGTCGAAGAAAAGATCGATGCGGTCGAAAAAGGGCCCGGAAATGCGCGCCTGATACTGGCGGGCGCAGGCCGGTCCGCGCCGGCAGGCCCCATCGCCCGGACCGCCGCCGCACCGGCAGGGGTTCATCGCCGCGATGAGTTGGAAACGGGCGGGATATTTCACATGCCGGTTGGCACGCGAAATAACGACCGCGCCATCCTCAAGCGGCTGGCGAAGGCTGTCGAGAACCTGCGCCGGAAATTCGGGAAGCTCATCAAGAAAAAGGACGCCGTGATGGGCAAGCGAAACCTCTCCCGGGCGCGCCTTGATACCGCCGCCGACCAGAGCCGCCATTGATGCAGAATGATGCGGGGCGCGGAACGGGCGCTGGCGCGATAGCTGGCCGCGCTGAAGCATGCCTGCCACAGATTGTATCTGCGACACCTCAAGAAGCTCGGTTGCCGATAGCGGCGGCAGGAGACCGGGCAGGCGCTGGGCCAGCATGGATTTGCCGGACCCGGGCGGGCCGCAGAAGAGAAGATTGTGCCCGCCAGCCGCAGCAATTTCGAGCACACGCTTGGCCCCGTCCTGACCTTTCACATCTGCAAGGTCAGGCACGGCGTCCGGGGCGGCGAGTTCACCGGCAACAGGCGCAGGCAGACTGACCCGGCCAGCGAAATGATTGATCATGGAGATGAGGTTCGCGACCGCAATTGTGCCGTCGCCCGCCCACGCGGCCTCGGGCCCGCAAACTTCCGGGCAGATGAGCCGGAGGTCCATCGCCTGCGCCGCCATGGCGGCTGGCAGGACGCCAAGCGTCTGGCCGAGCGCGCCGTCAAGCGACAGCTCTCCAATTGCGGCATGACCATCAAGTGCGTCAGGCGCGATCACACCCATGGCTGCAAGTACGCCGAGCGCGATGGCAAGGTCATAATGGCTGCCTTCCTTGGGAAGATCGGCCGGGGCGAGATTTACGGTGATCCGCTTGGGCGGAATGGCGAGGCCTATGGCGGAAAAGGCGGCGCGCACACGTTCGCGGCTCTCGCCAACCGCCTTGTCCGGCAGGCCGACGATGGTGAAAAAAGGATTGCCTGACGTGATGTGGACCTGAACGTCGACAGGTTTGGCCTCGATCCCCTCGAAGGCAAATGTCGTAACGCGGCAGACCATGGCGACTTCCTTTCGCTGTTCCGCCTAGCACAAAGCGCAGAACAAAGAAAGAACAATATCGCCCTATAGTTCAAGGCATGGGCCGCTCATGCCTAGTCGAGGCGGATAATGGCGTCCGGGTCGTCTTCAGGCTCAAGCTCAGGTGTATCGACCTCTGCGGCGATGCTGCCCGCCGGATTGTTGAGCGTGGGGGTCTGCACCTCAGGCAGCTGATCGAGGGTCGTGGACTGCGGCGGCGTGGCCGGAAGGTTGATGCCCATTCCGTTCGGTGCCGGTGCGTCAGGGGTGCGCAGGTTGAAACCGCTATCGGTCTGCGCAGGCGGCACAGGGTCGCCGCCGGGAACGCGCAGATTGAAGCGCGAGCGGCTTGGCTGGCTTGTTTCTGGTGTGGACGCCTCGGCGACAGCGTCTGTCTCGGCTTGCACCGTTTCAGGATCGACAGGCGCTTCCTGGGAACATGCTGTTCCAACTAGTGCGATAGCCAGACCAGCGGCGAGCGAAAGTGCTTTCATGTTCATGTCTCCAGAGTGTGGGTGTGCTCAGGTTTTGGCAACTCTGTCTTGCACACAATCCCAGAAAATTGCTGCCGCATCTATCCCGGCGAAGCGTTTCAGCTCCTGAATGCCGGTCGGAGACGTGACATTTACTTCGGTGAGTTTGTCACCGATTACATCTATACCAACAAAGAGCTGATCGCGGCGGCGGAGCTCTGGGCCGATTGCCGCGCAGATTCGTAGGTCGATCTCACTTAGCTCTGACGGTTCGGCTGTGCCGCCGACATGCATGTTGGAGCGGGTCTCGCCCTTCTTCGGGCGCCGGTTGATCGCGCCAACGGGCTCTCCATTGACCAGAATAACGCGCTTGTCCCCATTGCTGACGGCGGGCAGGAATGCCTGTACGATCATGGGCTCGCGGGTGCGCTCCAGAAACATTTCCATCAGCGATGAGAAATTGCTGTCATCTTCCTTCATGCGGAAGACACCGGCCCCGCCATTACCATAGAGCGGCTTGATGATGATGTCGCGGTGGCGCCGACGGAAGGCTTCGATGGCCTTGAGGTCGCGCGAGATAAGCGTGTCCGGAATGATCTCCGGGAAGAGAAGCGGGAACAGTTTTTCCGGGCCCGACCGTACAAATTCCGGATCGTTGAGCACCAGCGTCTTGCCTTTCAGGAGCTCCAGAAGGTGACAGGCGGTAATGTAGGACATGTCGAAAGGCGGGTCCTGACGCATCAGGACAACGTCAATGTCTTCGGCAAGGTCGAGGATGGTTTCTTCACCAAACACGCCGGGCGTTTCCTTGACGCGCTGCACCCTGGCCGGGCGCGCGCGGGCAAGCAGCTTGCCGCTGTCAAAGCTCAGATGATGGGGTTGATAGACGAACAGCTCATGGCCGCGCGCCTGCGCTTCTTCGGCCAGAGCGAAAGTCGTGTCGGCATTGATGTCGACTTCTTCCAGCGGGTCCATCTGGATCGCGATGCGCAAGCTCATACCGGTCAGCCTTATATCAGTGTCTTCAGACAGGCTATATGAAGGTGATTGGCCGCCTTGATAAGCGCCGAGCTCGCATTCCTTTCATGACGCGCATGAAAAACGCCCCTCCCGGAAGGAAGGGGCGCACATCAGATTTGAGGTGAAATCCCCGGGAGGAAGGGGGTTTATTCTGGCAGGATCACGCCGTCGATGGCGTGGATGACGCCGTTGGAGGTGTAGACATCTGCCATGATCACTTCGGCGCCGCCGACCGTGATCGTGCCGTCGGTGTTAACGACATCGATTGTCTCGCCGCCGAGGGTTTCGACTTCGGTCGTGCCTTCAGCAATGTCGCCCGACTTGATCTTGCCGGACACGACGTGAAGTTTGAGGATCGCCTGAAGCTGGTCGATATTCTCGTCCATCAGCAGGGTCTCGACGGTGCCGTCTGGCAGCGCTGCGAAGGCGTCATTGGTTGGCGCAAAGACGGTGAACGGGCCATCGCCTTTCAGTGCATCGACGAGGCCGGCTTCGGTGACGGCTGTCACGAGCGTAGAGAAGCTGTCATTGCTAGCAGCCGTATCGACAATGTCCTTCTTGTCCGACATTTCCTTGTGGTGATCGGCATAGGCAACGCTTGCGCCGCCAACGAAGAGGGCAGTTGCTGCAACGGATGCGAAGAGTTTTTTCATGGGGAAGCTCCTTGGGTTGTGGTGCTTGTGTTACGGGCCCCAAAAGCGATTGGATTATTAAAAAACCTAAATATTACAACGCAATGTTCGAGCAGAAAATTGTGGCAATACATGGAATACGGGCCGCAGGCTGAACTGGATCAATCCAGATCGTCGCACCCTGGAGGGGCAGAATTCGTTATGGCGGTTGGCCCGGCGCCCGCGCTGCTCCATATTCGGCCCACCTCATAGAACAGGACCTGACCCGATCATGATCAAAGCGTTCACCGCCCTTGCCGGACTTGCCATCGTCGCTGCCTGTGCCCAGTCGCCCGCTACCGGTTCGCAGACCGGACAGATGGGCGCCGAAACCGACCCCGTGCTCGAGACGAAGGTTCTTGGATCGCTCAACTATCGCCCGCGTATTGCGCTTCCGCAGGATGCGGTCGCTCATCTCAGTGTTCGCGGCGCCGGCAGTGATGAGGCGGAGCTTCTGGCAGAGCAGAGTTTCGCTCTGAATGGCCGCCAGGTCCCGATCCCGTTCGAGATCATCGTGCAGCAGGAGGCTGAAGACGGCGCGCTCGGCTTGAGCGCCGATATCCGCTCAGGCGCCGGTGAGCTGCTCTGGCAGACCGATGAGGCTCGCGCCTTCGCTGCCAATGGCACGCAGACGGATCTCGACATGGTGATGCTGGCCCCGGCTGGCAAAAATCTCGTGACGCTGGAGGACCTCGCAGGCCGCGAGTGGATGATTGCACGGCTGAATGGCAAGCCTGTGCTTACGTCTGTGCCGATCACGCTGACCTTTTCCGAAACCGGCCAGATCAGCGGACAAGCCTCCTGCAACGCCTATACGGCGAGCGCCTCTGTTGAAGATAGCATGTTGAGCATCGGCCCGGTGGCGCTGACGCGGAAAGGCTGCATGCCGGACGTCATGGTGCAGGAAGCCTTCTATCTCGACCTGCTGGAATACGTATCGCTGATGCAAATCGACGAAACGGGTCTGCTGACGATGTCTGCAGATACGGGCGAAACGCTGACGGCGCGCTAGGGCGCCGCCCGACCCTGTCGCTAGTAGACGTTGCCGCCGAGCAGTTCCTGGTCCGGGTTCTGCGCGCCGGGCGACTCGTTCTTGCGCGGCAGACCTTCGCGGACACGGACATAAGAGACGACGCGCTTCACACCGCGCACGAGGCTGGCGCGCTCTGCGGCCGCTTCAAGTTCTTCCTCTGACCGGGCAAAGCCCATCAGATAGACCACGCCGGCATAGGTCTCGATATTGAAATTGAGGCTTTTGACGTCCCGCGAGGCAACCAGGGATGAGCGCACGCGTGCGGTGATCAGCTCGTCCGAAGCGTTTGCGATGAAGCCGCCCGGCGCCTCGATCTGGATTTCGTTCGCCACATCGATAATGCGGCTGGAGCTCCAGGCGATGTCTTCGGCTTTCACGCGCATTTCAGGGCTGGCGACGCGGCCAGAGAGAAGCGCGAGGCCATCGGCGACCTCAACATCGACCTCGCCATAGCCGCCTTCACTCAGAAGCTTCGCCTTGATCTCATTGGAGGCAGTGGCGTCGTCCAGCGCTTCGCCCATTGTGCGTTCCTGTACGGCGGCGACACCGACCGCGCCGGCGGTTCCGACAGCCGCAGCGATACAGCCGCTCAGGCTGAAGACGCCAAGGAGGGCAGGGGCCAGAATACGGGGGATGGTCATAGATGTTCGCCTCATAGTCGTCAGGTCCGATGCCAAAGCCCTAGCGACCGCTTGGGGCAAAATCTGGGCGCCACTGATCAATAAGGTGAAGCGGCCGCCGCATGGGACGGATCACAACCAGATCAAAGCGCCAGTCACAGGCCTGCAGCTTTTCGCGCCGCGCGGTCCAGCTGGCCGCCGCGCGGTTGATCCGCTGCCAGGAGGGAGAGGTGACCGCATTCGCGCCGATTGTGAAGTCGGCGCGTGCTTTCACCTCAATGAAGGCAAGCAATTTGCCCTTGCGGGCGATAATGTCGATTTCACCAACAGTGAGCCGCACCCGCCGATCGAGGATGCGATAGCCCTTGGCGCGCAGCCAGAGAGCCGCAAGGGTTTCTGCGCGCCGACCACGCGCTTCTGCAGCTTCGCGGCGGCCTGGGCCCGCCCTAGCCATTCTTCAGTTGCAAGGCACGCTGATAGAGATCGCGCTTCGAGAGGCCGAATACGTCTGCGACCTCATTGGCTGCGGCCTTCATCGGCAGGCGCTGCATCGCGTCATTGAGCGCGGCGTCTATATCGCCGGCATCCGTAACCCGTTCGGCGGGCGGACCGACAAGCACGACGATTTCGCCTTTCGGGGCGCCCGCCTCTGCATAATGGGCCGCAAGCTCACCCAGCGTGCCGCTGCGCACCTCCTCGAAGAGCTTTGTCAGTTCCCGCGCGACGACGCAGTTACGGTCGGCCCCAAGCGTTTCGGCAAGATCGGCAAGTGAGGCAGCAAGACGAGAGCCGCCTTCATAGAAGATCAGCGTGGCCGGGACGGTCTTCAGCTCTTCTGCGGCCCGCTGGCGCGCGCCCGTCTTCGGCGGCAGGAAGCCGCAAAACATGAAACGGTCACTCGCAAGACCGGAGGCAACAAGTCCGGCCAGCATGGCAGACGGCCCCGGTATCGGGATGATCCGCACGCCGGCCTCGCGCGCCTCATGAACGAGTTTCCAGCCCGGATCGGACACCAGTGGCGTGCCCGCATCGGAAATGAGCGCAAGACAGGCGCCATCGACAAGCCGCGCGATCAGGCCGGGCCGGCGCTCAGCCCCATTATGGTCATGATAGGGGCTCAGTTTTGCGTGAATGCCATGCGCATCAAGGAGCTTGCGTCCAACCCGGGTGTCCTCGGCAAGGACCTCATCAACCGAGCCCAGCGTATCCAGCGCCCGCAAGGTTATGTCGCGGAGGTTGCCGATAGGTGTGGACACAATGTAGAGGCCGGACTCAAGCCGCGCGACAGCGTGTTGCGCAGGCCCCGGCCCGGCAGTAGTCTCGCCGGATCTGCGGTCGCTCGATCGAGAAGAAGGAAAACTGGATGACATTCCGTCTACCATCGCGCTTTGCGCGTCTTGCGCCAAGCCTTGCACTTGCAAGTTTTCTGCTTGTTTCTGCTTGTGCGACCGATCCGGTGCGCCAGCCGGCCCCGATTGAAACCGGCCAGGCCCGTCCAGATACGCGGCCGGACCGTGCAGATCGCGGCGTCGACGAAGAGGGGCTGGATGGCATTCACGAGGGTGAGGGCATCACGGCGGCCGAGAATGTGCCGGAAGCCAATCCCGGCTATTTCACCCCCGAATTCATGAACGGCCGGGACCTTTTCCGTATCGGGGTGTTGCTGCCATTCTCGCATCCAAACTCCGGTGTGCGTGAGGAAGCCGAAGGCATGCTGGCCGGTATCGAGATGGCGCTGTTTGATCACGGCGCTGAAAACATGCTCATCCTGCCAAAAGACACAGCCGGCTCCCAGAGCCAGACGGTTTCGATGGCAGAGAGCGCGCTGCGCGAGGGTGCTGACGTCATCCTTGGCCCGCTCTTCGGGACAAATATCGCCGCGCTTAACCGGCAGGGCGTAACATCCGAAACCCAGGTGATTGGTTTCTCGAATGACAGCAATGTCGCGGGCGGCAATACATGGCTCGCATCGATCACCCCTGAAGAAGAAGTGGCCGCGCTTGTCGATCATGCCGTCTCTCAGGGCTATCGCCAGTTCGCCTATTTCGGCCCGCAAAGCGACATAGGTCAGCGGATCGAGACCGCCCTGCAGCGTGAGGCAACCCGTGTCGGGGGCCGGGTCGCAGCGACCGGCTTCTATCCGGCCACGACCCAGTCGCCGGATTCCGAGGCGCGCTATGTCGCCAATGCAGTCAACAGCGCCCAGCAAAGCGGCAGCCCGGTCGCAATCCTCATCCCTGAGCGCGGCACGCAGCTGCGCCGCGTCGCGCCGCTTCTCAGCTACTACGGGATGAGCCGCCGGGCCCAGATGATGGGTCTTTCGGGTTGGGATGACACCGCCGTCTGGCGCGAACCATCGCTGCGGGGCGGCTGGTTCGTTGCACCGCCGCGCGACGATGTGCAGGCCTTCAACACGAAATTCCAGCGCATCTATGGCCGGGGCCCAAGCTCGCTTGCCGCTACGGCCTATGACGCCGCGTCTCTCGTCACGCAACTTGGCGCTGATGGCGAAGTTACCCGCGATGAGCTTGCCTCCGAGGACGGCTTCGTCGGCATTAACGGCCTCTTCCGCTTCAATGGGCAGGGCACAACGCAAAGGCGTCTGTCGGTCTATGAGATATCAGGATCGGATGGCGCGGTTGAAGTGCGGCGCGCGGCAGAAAGCTTCGATCCGGGGATCAGCTAGGCATTCGCGCCGTCTTCATTCGCAGGCGCCGGTAATCCGAGAAGGTTGCGCGCTGAGCGGCGATGGCGCTCACGCACCTGCGCGCCCACAATCGACAGCGCTGTTGCCAGTACGGTCGCATCGTCTGCAAAGCCGAAGCCGACGATAAAGTCAGGCACCGAGTCGGTTGGCACCACGAAATAGGCGAGCGCGGCGAACAGCACCGCTTTTGCCTTTCGCGGCGTCGCCGGGTCCATGGCGGCATAGTAGGCGGCGGCGAGATCGTCAGCAAAAGGCAGCTTTCCGGCAAGGCGCAAAAGCTTGGGCAAAAAGCCCTTCCGTGTGCGCTGCCGGTTACGCTCAATGGCGAGGGGAAGCGGGCGTGGGCCGTCCTCTCCGTTCTCAATCACAATTTCCGTTGGGTGACGCATTGGCAGATTATCTCCTGACCCTATAGATCGCTCGCATTAGCCGAACGTTCAAGGGAGACCTATCAGACATGAAACTCAGCTCAGACATCAGCGCGGTCATTACAGGCGGCGCATCCGGCCTTGGCGCAGCAACCGCAAGACGCCTCGCCGCGCAGGGCGTGAAGGTTGCCCTCTTTGACCTCAACGAGGAAAAAGGCGAAGCGCTTGCCAAGGAACTCGGCGGCGTTTTCTGCAAGGTCAACGTGACCGACGAAGCCTCTGTAGATGCTGGCTTCGAGAAAGCCCGCGCCGCAATTGGCCAGGAGCGGATCCTCGTCAACTGCGCCGGTACCGGCAATGCCGTCAAAACCGCCTCGCGCGACAAGGAAAGCGGCGCCATCAAGCACTTCCCGCTCGATGCCTTCAACATGATCATCCAGATCAATTTGGTTGGCACCTTCCGCTGCATCGCCAAATCGGCTGCCGGCATGATGACGCTCGACCCGATCGATGGGGAACGCGGCGCCATGGTCAACACAGCCTCCGTGGCTGCAGAAGACGGCCAGATCGGCCAGGCGGCCTATTCCGCCTCCAAGGGCGGCGTTGTTGGCATGACCCTTCCGATCGCCCGTGACCTTTCGCGCGAACTGATCCGCGTCAACACCATCCTGCCAGGCATCTTCAACACCCCGCTCCTGCAGGGTGCGCCGGAAAATGTGAAGCAGGCTCTTGGTGCTCAGGTGCCGAACCCGGCCCGCCTCGGCAATCCGGAAGAGTATGCCTCGCTCGCAGAGCAGATGATCACCAACGCCTATTTCAACGGCGAAGATGTCCGTCTCGATGGCGCAATCCGGATGGCCCCGCGTTAAGCCAGACCGGTATCCAGACACATGAAAGCCCGCCTCATCGAGGCGGGCTTTTTCTATTCTGATGGTGTCAGTCCTGCAGAGGCGCAGTGACGCCTAGGGCGCTGGGCGAAGGATCGTGCCTGAGAGGTTGGACAAGACGTCCCGGGCGTCGAAATAGGCCGGATCATCCGGCGACGGGCCGCGGCCCATCAGAATCTCGGCCGAGGCCTCGAACCGCGTCACTTCGCGGTAGTCTGGCGCGCGCGAGAAGAACGGGTCGTTAAAGCCGGCGCCTGCCCAGTGATGGGGGTAATAGGCGACGCGGCGGCCGCGCGGCCCGTAAAAGCTGTAATACGGGCTGAAATGGCTATAGGTGCCGCCGACCGGTACAAAATTGCGGTCCGCATCGGTCGTCCGCCGTACCATCCGGAAATTGTCATAGCCGGTCTGTACGGTGAGCTCCGCGGCCCGATAGAGCAGATAGGTCTCAACCGTTTGCCTGTCCGTGAGGCTATTGCCCGCGAAATTCACCACCCAGCGGTTCTGTTCGATCTGCTGGTCGGTATATCCACGGTCAGACGGCGTCGCGGCCTGATAAGGCGTCGCGGTCGCACACGCCCCAAGGGCGGCGAGAGCAGCAATAGCGGTAACAACGTTTTTCTTGTTCATCATAATGGAACGTCCTTATCGGCGATGGTGCCTATTATATTGGTTGGAGGTGAACGGGAGGCAACGACAGGCGCTGAAACTGCAATAGTTGCAACAGATTGCATTCTCAGTAAGAGAACCTTGAGGGCCTTAGCTAAGATTGAATTCCTCATTCCTTCTCAATCTCGATTGGAGCCCGTCATGAGACGCCTACTCTGTTCAGTTCCCTTCATTCTCATGGCGGCAGCTTGTGGCGGCGGTGGAAGCAGCGGCGCCCCGGCATCTCCGCCGCCCCCGCCACCACCTCCGCCTCCCTCAGCGAACAATGCCCCCGAATTCACGTCTACACCGACCCTGTCAGTCGCGGAAAACACTTCCGGCGTCATCTACACATTCGAAGTGTCAGATCCGGACGGCGACGAGGTCACGCTCGCGGCGGTCAAGTCTAGCGACATTCTCCTGTTTGACCTCAACACAGACACCGGTGAGCTATCTCCAGCGGCGGCGCTCGACTTCGACAGTCCAGCTGATGAGGACAAGAACAACGTCTACGAGCTCACGGTCGAGGCGACCGATGACCAGGGCGCGGCGACGCGGTTCACGCTCAATCTGACGGTGACGGACGTGGCTGAGAGGGGAACGATCATCACCATCAGTGATACGTTTGAGCAACCGGTCTACGTCACGCCGATCCCAGGGACTGAGCGGCTTGCCGTGGTTCAAAAGGGCGGCTTGATCTTCGCATACAATCCAACAACGGGTGCGCTCGGTGCACCGTTTCTGAATGTCGAAGCAGACACTTCTTCGATCGGTGAGCGCGGGCTTCTGGGGCTCGCATTCTCGCCTGATTTCGAAACGGACCGCACCCTGTATGTGAATGTCACCAATACGTCCGGTGATACCGAAATTCGGCGCTACCAGATGTTCAGTGGATCCTCAACGCAAGCGGACCCCTCGACAAAGGATGTCATCCTGACGGTGGCCCAGCCTGAATCCAATCACAATGCGGGATGGATTGGCTTTTCGAATGACGGTCTTCTTTACGTGCCGCTCGGCGATGGCGGTGGCTCAGGTGATCCAAATGAAAAAGCGCAGGACCCCAATGAACTCCTCGGAAAGATCCTGCGTCTGGATGTGACGGGCGATGACTATCCCGCAGATGACCTTCGCGACTATGCCATCCCGGCAGGCAATCCATTTATCGGCGGCGGGGGCCGCCCTGAGATTTTCGCGCTCGGCGTCCGTAACCCGTACCGGGGAAGCGTTGACCCGGTCACCGGCGATTTCTTCTTCGGCGATGTCGGCCAGAATGCGATCGAAGAGATCAACCGGTTGCCTGCCGATGGCGCGGGAACGAATTTCGGCTGGGATACGCGAGAAGGGACGCAGGAATTTGAAGGGCCGGACGATCCTGCTTTCACGGAGCCGGTGGCTGAGTACGCGCACGGCAGCGGTCCGTTTGAAGGAAATTCCGTCACGGGCGGATATGTCTACCGGGGAAATATCGAAGCGATCCAGAACCACTACGTCTTTGGTGACTTCGCCAGCGGGAATTTCTGGTCAGTGCCGGAAACCGATCTTGTGATCGGTGAGACCGTTCCGTCCAGCTCCTTTCAGCGACTGAATGACGTGTTTGAAGGAGCAATCCTCGTCGGTGGCATGTCGAGCTTCGGACTGGACCAGCAAGGCAGGCTGCTCATCCAGAACTTTTCTGGAAACCTCAACGGGCTCGAAGACCAGCAATAAGAAAAGCCCACCCGGTCACACGGGTGGGCTTTCGAATTCAGGTCGCAAGTTCGGCTGCTGTTTAGCGCGTGCCGCGCGGCGGGTAATCCTTCTCGTCGACGAATTTGATGCTCTTGAGAATGTCGTCGAGGGCAGGGCGGGCGAACGGGACCGATTGGACCCAGCCCATGTGAAAGTCATTGCCCTTGAAGACCAGCGTGGCGGGTTCGGCAAAGACATCCGGCTCATCGTCATTGATGGCACTTGAGGTGAAGAGGCCGAACTTCTCGGCAAAATCCTCGCCGATCCCATAGGCAATCGGCAGCTGGTCGAGCGACCAGTCCTCATGTGCCTTGTCGGCGCGCGACTTGTCTTCCATCGTGGCGGCGACAACGCTGATCCCTGCGTCTGCAAAATCCTTCAGCTTGCCCGAAAGTTCGGTGAGCTGGCTCTTGCAGATCGGGCAATGGAGACCGCGATAGACGACGATCATGCGCCAGGGGTGGGCGCTGTCGTCCTGTTCGCTCAGCGTCCAATTGGTGCCGTTGATCAGGTTAAGGGATAGCGGACTTGCGTCCTGTCCGGGCTTCAAACGTGCCATGATTGCTCCTGTGAATGAGTGAACCTGACGAACAGGTGAGCGCGTTCAGCGTTCCGCCCGACCCTGCGCGACAAAAAAGCCCGCAGCACGAATGCCGCGGGCTTTCCCTGTCATTTCAGCTGAAATCAGCCGATCAGGCCGGCGCGTTGCCGAAGACGGTTTTCACTTCGAGGAATTCCTCAAAGCCGTAATCGCCCCACTCACGGCCGATGCCCGACTGCTTGTAGCCGCCAAAGGCACCCGAAGCGAAGTCAGGGCCTGCGCCATTGATATGGACGTTGCCTGCGCGGATCTGATTGCCGACCTTCCGGGCGTGGTCGAGGTCGGACGACTGCACATAGGAGGACAGGCCATAGACCGTGTCATTCGCGATGCGGATGGCGTCTTCCTCGGTGTCATATGGAAGGATGCAGAGCACCGGGCCGAAGATTTCCTCGCGCGCGATGGTCATGTCATTCTTCACATTGGCAAAGACAGTCGGCTTGGTGAAGTAGCCCTTGTTGAAGCCTTCCGGACGACCCGTGCCGCCGGTGACGAGGGTTGCGCCTTCATCGATGCCGGCCTGGATAAGGTCCTGGACCTTGTTCCACTGATTGCCATTGGCGATCGGGCCCATGGCGCCTTTCGGGGCGTCTGCACCTGCACCAACCTTGACCTGCTCTGCGGTCGCCTTGGCGATCGCAATGGCCTCGTCCTGCTGGTCGCGCTGGACCAGCATACGGGAGGGGGCGTTACAGGACTGGCCGGTATTGGTCATCATCTGCATGACGCCGCCGCCGATTGCTTTTTTCAGGTCTGCATCCGGCAGGACGATGTTCGGCGACTTGCCACCAAGCTCAAGCGCGACGCGCTTGACCGTCGGGGCAGCCGCCTGGCTGACGAGCACGCCAGCGCGGGTCGAGCCGGTGAAGCTCATCATGTCGATGCCAGGATGCTGGGACATGTAAGCGCCAACGCCCGGACCGTCGCCATTGACGAGGTTGAAGACACCTGGCGGGACACCTGCATCATGGAGGATCTCTGCCACGATCATTGCGTCGAGCGGGGCGATCTCAGATGGTTTCAGAACCATGGTGCAACCTGTCGCGATGGCCGGAGCCACTTTGCAGGCGATCTGGTTCTGCGGCCAGTTCCATGGGGTGATGAAGCCACAGACGCCAATCGGCTCCTTGCGGATCAGGGTCGCGCCGCGGTCTTCTTCCCACTGATATTCGCGCAGAATTTTCGCGGCAGCCATATAATGGCCCATGCCTGCAGGGACCTGCGCAGCATTGGCGAGCCACATCGGGGCGCCCATTTCGTCGGAAATGGCCTTCGCCATGTCGCTGGCGCGTTCCTGGATGCCGGCGGCGATCTTTTCCAGAAGGCTGGCCCGGAATTCGACCGAGGTCTGGGAGAAGGATTCAAACGCGACACGGGCCGCATCCACAGCCTTGTCCACATCGGCCTGCGAGCCAAGCGAGATACGGGCAAACGGCTCTTCGGTGGCCGGGTTCTCAACGTCGAGCGTGCGCGGCTCTACCGGGTCGACCCATTCGCCGTTGATATAAAATTTGAGATAGTCTTGCATTGTCGGTCCTCCAAAGCGCGTTTTCTGTAAACTCTTGCCC
Source organism: Henriciella marina DSM 19595 (assembly GCF_000376805.1). Classification (NCBI taxonomy): domain Bacteria; kingdom Pseudomonadati; phylum Pseudomonadota; class Alphaproteobacteria; order Hyphomonadales; family Hyphomonadaceae; genus Henriciella; species Henriciella marina. The sequence continues at coordinate 2,876,093 of NZ_AQXT01000002.1, forward strand.
GTATCTAAGGGCCCGAGCTGCAAAATGAAAGCGCTACCGCTCCGTCACCTCGCGTGAAATAAAGGCAAGGATGACGGGCGGCAGGCTTGGTTTAGCGCTCTGCGGTGCCGAGACCGAGCGCCGCCTCGACGGCAGCCCAATCGACGACCTTGAAGTTCTGGTCGACTTCGGGGAGCGGGTTCGCGTCATCCTGGACGATCATCACGCCGCGCGGAAAGCCGGGCAGGGCGGCCGATGAGACATCGAGACCATCGGTGTGGCTGACAGCATCGACGCTGCCATCGGCGCTTTCTGTAATGGTGACAACGCCGCGGAGGGCGTGCGGTGCGGCGCGGTCATAGACGACGAACCGGTCGGCGGCCTGCGCAGAAGCGACGAGATAGCCTTCGGTGCCTTCACCGATCCAGAGCGACAGGCCTTCGACATCGGCGACGAGGCCATTGCCGGCCTCGATCGTGTCGACGATTTCAGGCGAGCTGTCTGGCTGGCGCAGGTCCAGCTTCCAGATGCCGTGCTCTTCCTCGCCGATAAACACAATCCCAGCGCCATCATCGACGACGCAGCCTTCAAGCTGAAGCTGACCGAACTGGCCCACCTGCAGGCTGCGCTGCAGCGTGGTGCCGGTATCGCTGCTGGTCCAGATCTGGATGGACCCGTCCTTGTAGGTCGGGATCATCAGCGTGGTGTCATCGACCTCGCCCATGCAGAAGCCATATGGCTCATCCTTGCCGGTCTGCACGTCGCCAGTATGGGAGACAGTACCGGTCTCTGCATCCACGCTGAACGTCGAGATCGAGGCGAACTCATCATTCGAAGCGGCCGCGACATTGCCGCGAACGTCGACATTGTTCAGCTGGCCGACGTCGAGGAACTGAAGCTCAGCGCCGGAAAGGTCATGGACGTGCAAGCCCTCATCCTTGTTCGTGCCAAGGATGACACTCTTGGACACGTCGCCGGGATGCACCCAGAGCGCCGGGTCATCGGCGCGGTCGCCAGTGCCGGTCATCGGATCAGTTTCAAAGCTGGCCGCGACAGGCTGGGCCGCGATGCCATCATCGATCCAGACATCATCGGTCTCGCAGGCACCAAGCGTTGCAGTGGCAGCGCCGGCGAGCAGAAGGATACGGAATGTCATGCGGTGAGATCTCCTGAAGTGTAGCGTTTCAAAAATGGTGGGCCGGACACGCATATGCGCTCCGGCCCGCCCACTGGCATCGCCAGAAATTAGTAGGTCAGCCGGGCGCCGAAGACGACCGTGGTGCCGAACTCGTCATATTGCGACAGGCGGCGCTCGTCGCCGAAATAATAGTATTCCGGCTCATCGGTGAGGTTCTTGCCCTCCAGATAGATCTGGAGATTGTCGTTCACATCATACTTGGCTGACGCCTCGACGAGAAGCCGGTCATCGGTTGTCCGGTCAAGATTGGCGTCCACCAGCTCATCGAGATAGTTGCCGCGATAATTGGCCGACACGCGCAGGTCCCATGGGCCCTTGTCATAACCGAGCGCGACGTTCCAGATCATGTCGGACTGTTTGAGGAAACGCACATCGCGGCCGTCGGGCAGCGTCGCGTCGCTTTCGGTCAGCGTCAGGTTTGCCGAGACAAGAAAGCCGCCGAGCGCGCCAGAGAGATCGCCGAGGTCCTGAACATAGTTGAACTCCACACCGTAAAGCTCGCTGGAGCCGACATTGATGAAGGTCGAAACTTCCTCGATCTCGCCGCCATCGGTATCGTCGCCATTGAGGAATTCGGCCGGGATGCCCGACAGGTCGATATTGCCGGGGACGTCACCGATATCAAAGGTCGCCGGGAAGATCGCGTTGGAGATGTCCTTGTAGAAGACGCCCGCGGACAGGACTGAGAGCTTGGTCGGGTAGAATTCGATGGCGAGATCGAAATTGTCGGCTTCAAGCGCGTCGAGATTGGGATTGCCGATCTCTGCCTCGTCGCGGTCGTCATTGATGAAGAAGAAGGGCGCCATCTCGCCGAAGGCCGGACGAACGACGGCGCTGTAATAGGCCGCGCGCCCGATCAGCGTGTCGGTGAACTCGTATTTGGCATTCACGCTCGGCAGGACGTTTGTGTACTCATTGCTAAAGCGCGTGGTCGTCGCTGTCAGCTCATCCTCGATCACGACACGGCCTTCCAGATCGACATTGGACTGCTCGACACGGACACCTGCGACAAGGGTCAGACGGCCGAGATCGAACGTGCCCATGCCATAGCCGGCCAGGATATGCTCATCGATCTTGTAGTCTTCACCATTGCTATCGAAGAAGCTGCCTTCCTCATCGAGATCGGCTGGACCGAAAAAATTACGCAGCTCGCGCGTAAGGTCCGGATCCGGCCAGGTCGGCTGCTGGTTACCGAGGCGCCAATTTTCGATGACGCTGCTGCGCGCAAAACCGGCGAGGTTGATCGAGCTGTCTTCATAGACCAGCACATTCACATCGCGGATCTTCTCGCGGTCACGCACTTTTACACCCGCTTTCCAGGTGACTGGCGTGTCGCCAAGCAGGCTCTGGCGGGCGATATTGAATTTGCCTGAGAACTCGGTGTCCTCATTGACCGTGAACTCACGCTCATAGGCGTCGAGATTGTAGTTCGCCGGGTCATAGATCGCGTCGAGAATGGCCGCGCCTGACCAGACAGCACGTTCGGGCGTGGAGAAATCGATGGTCGCGTTCTCGGGCACATCGTCCTGGATGTCTTCATAGCGGAAGGCCGCGTCATGATTGTCGCTGTCGTCTTCCTCGGCATAGGCGTAGGAGACCTCATAATCGGTATCCCAGTCGCCCCAGAACGTCTGGCCACCAAGGGCAATGGTCTGGATCTGGCGCACTTCGCGGCGAACACGCACCTCTGCGCCCATCTCATTGAGCGGCAGGGAGGCTGTGAAGCGCGTGACCTGTGAGCCGTCGGCAACGACATCGTCGCCATTGGCATCCTCATCGGCGATATCGCCCAGGTCGCGGAACTGGAGGACGTTGCGAACCTCATCGTCTTCATAATTGTTGAACAGGGTGCGCAGATAGAGGTCTGTCGTCTCATTGAGGCGCCAGTCGAAATTGGCGACGATGCCCATACGCTCGCGGTTGAGACCGTACCAGCGATGCTCATAGCCATCGCTGAGATAGTAGTCGCCATTCGAGAGCTGGCTCCACTCGTCGGCCTCATTGTTGTGAGTTTCGATGCGCAGGTCCTGATAGTTCAGCGACACGGCAACGCCGAGCCTGTCTCCGAATACGTCGGAATAGGTCAGCGTGGCCTTTGGAGAGAGCTCCTGCGAAATCTCGTTATAGGCGCCTTCGAGCTTTGCCCGGACGAAGCGTCCATCGCGGTCGAAGGCGGAAATGGTGGTGAGGTTGATGACGCCGCCAAGGCTGTCTGCGTCGACATCCGGGGTCAGCGATTTCTGGACCTCGATACCGTCAAGCAGGTCGGACGGCACACCATCGAGCAGGACGCCGCGGCGGTCTTCAGGCGATGGGGTGCGCACGCCATTGATCGATGCGGCAATGAGGTCGGTATTGATCCCGCGAATGGACACATATCGGCCTTCGCCCTGGTCGCTCTCGATCGAGAGGCCCGGCACCCGCGCCAGCGAGTCTGCCACCGTCGTGTCCGGGAAGTTGCCGAGACCATCGGAGTCGATGACATTGATGATCGCGTTAGATGCGCGCTGCTGGTTGATGGCGCCGGCCTGGGCTGCCGCAGACCCAACGACGAGAATGTTGTCGAGATAGCGCACATCGCTGCCAAGCTGGATGTCGAGCTCGGTGTCATTGAGGACGCTGACCGTCTCCGTCACCGGCTCTGCGCCGATATAGCTGACCGAAAGTGCATACTCGCCAGCCGGAATATTGGTGAAGCGATAGTCGCCATACCGGTCGGTGGTGGTTGAACGATTGAGGCCTTCGATGCGGACTATAGCACCTTCGAGCGGCGCTTCGCCCGTCGCGTCGGTGACCTGGCCGCGCACGATATCGGCGGCGGCGAGCTGCGCGACCCCCGCGCTGATCAAGGCCGTCGTCACAAGCTTGCTGTACCGGAATTTCATATCAAAACACCCCTCTTGAACAAGAGTGGGCGGGTAACAGTCTTCCGCGTCAGTTCAGCGACGGTTTCGTATCAGAACGGTAACGCTCTCGCGACGCCTGTGTGACACCGAGCAGACGAAGAGGTCTCAACGCCGTTTCATGCTGCCGAGAATGCCGCGCAGGACATAGCGTGCGACATCGCGGGCAATCGTGCGGGTCGCTGTTTTGACCGCGGCTTCGCCGACCGACTGGCGCCCCGATGAGCGTCGCCGCGTCTTCTTCTTCTCGATCTCGCGCTTGGCCTCTTCTTCCTGCTCTGCGAGGCGTTCGGCTTCTTCGGCGGCAGCCTGTTCCTTGGCGAGCAGGATTTCGTAGGCTGACTCCCTGTCTGCCGGCTTGTCATATTGGCGGGCGACCGGGCTGGCCGACATGATGCCGGCGCGCTCATCTGCGCTAATCGGGCCAAGCTGAGACGAAGGTGGACGTATCAGGGTGCGCTGGACGATGCCCGGGGTGGATTTCGCATCAAGGGTCGAGACAAGCGCCTCGCCAGTGCCAAGCTGGGTAATCACCTCTCCGGTATCGAATGCCGGGTTCGGGCGGAAGCTTTCTGCTGCTGCCCGCACGCCTTTTCGCTCGGTCGGCGTATAGGCGCGAAGGGCATGCTGGATGCGGTTGCCCAGCTGGGCCAGCACGCTGTCGGGCAGGTCGCGCGGGTTCTGCGTCACGAAATAGATGCCGACCCCCTTGGAGCGGATAAGCCGCACAACCTGTTCGATTTTCTCGATGAGCGCTTTGGGCGCGTCCTTGAAGAGAAGGTGCGCCTCATCGAAGAAGAAAACGAGCTTCGGCTTGTCGGGGTCACCGATTTCGGGAAGCTGTTCGAACAGCTCTGAGAGAAGCCAGAGCAGAAATGTCGAATAGAGCTTTGGCGAATTGATGAGCCGGGTCGCGTCGAGCACGTTGACGATGCCGCGGCCATCATCGGCGGTCCGCATGAGGTGGCCGAGGTCCAGCGCCGGCTCGCCGAAGAACTGTTCGGCGCCCTCGCGCTCAAGCTGCAACAGGCGGCGCTGGATGGCGCTGAGCGAAGCCGATGCGACATTGCCATAGCGGAGCGACACCTCATTGCGCACCTCCTTGTCGCCCAGATGGATAAGCAGCTTCTGCAGATCCTTGAGGTCGAGAAGCAGGAGGTTCTCATCATCGGCGTATTCGAACGCCACTGTCAGCACACCTTCCTGTGTCTCGCTGAGGTTCATCAGCCGGGCCAGAAGCGTTGGCCCCATTTCAGCAATGGTTGAGCGGACCGCGTGCCCTTTTTCACCGAACACATCCCAGAAGACGGCCGGGACATCGTGATAGGTATAGTCTTCAAAGCCGATCTTGGCCGCGCGGGAGGCAAAGGCCTCGTGCAGCTTGAATGTCTCACTGCCAGACTTGGCGATGCCGGAAAGGTCGCCCTTCACGTCAGCGCAAAAGACCGGCACGCCCTGCTTGGAAAAGCCTTCAGCCATGATCTGCAGCGTGACGGTCTTGCCTGTTCCGGTGGCGCCCGCAATGATGCCGTGGCGGTTGGCCTGCTTCAGGAGAAGCGCCTGGGCTTCGTTCTGCGCGCCGCCGCCGCCGCCGAGGTAAATACCGTTACTCATCCCACGCGCTCCATCGCTGTTCCCGCGGCGAAGCTAGACGCAAATGGGCCGGGCGGCCAAGGGTTTAGTCCCTAACTCTATAAGGAGCGCAGGGCGTGAGACTGTCATCCAATGAACGGTTAAGGATTCCGGTGGTCGTTGCTCAAGATCAGATTGACGCACAATTTGTTCTTGGGCGGCTTTGAGTGAAGCCGCTTCGACAATTGATTTCGGCTGTCAGTATAGCAATCTCCTGACGAGACATTGAGCCGTTGAAAGGAGACCGAGATGAGCAGACAGTCGCGAAGCTGGATGAATTTCGACACCGACAAACACGGTCAGGTTTATGGAAATTATCAGAAGCTCTACGATGGCATCGACGCGCTTGCCGCCTTTGCCTTCATCATTGGCTCGGCCCTCTTCTTCAGCGAGAAGACACAGACTATAGGAACATGGCTTTTCCTGATCGGCTCGGTTTTCTTTGCGGTCAGGCCTTGCATCCACGTCGCGCGTGACTTCCACATGGCGCGTCTGTCGCCTGCTGGCGACGCCGGAGGAAATTCCCAGTCATGACGATGCGATCCGGGATTGTCGGCATATGGATCATCGCCATTGGCGTGATCATTGCGCTTCTTTATCTGGGCCGAGCGATCCTTGCACCCTTCGCGCTCGCAGTTTTCCTTTTTCTGGTCATGGAAGGCTTTCAGCGGCTGATAAAGGAACGCGTCAGTTTCATGTCTGAAGGCGCCAGCCGGGCCGTGGCCGTCCTGGGCGTGCTTGGCGGGTTCGGCCTCTTTATCGGCCTGCTGGCGCAAGGCGTCGCGCAGTTCAGCGATCAGGCTGGCGAGTATGAAGAGAAGATCAACTCGCTGATCAGTGACGTCTATAATGTCGTGAATATGGGGCCGGCGCCGACTCTCACCGAGATCCTGTTCGATGAGCGGGGGCAGCGCTTCTTTGCGACGATTGCAGGGGCGATGGGCGATCTTTCGGGTGATCTCGTCATTATCCTGATCTACGTCGCTTTCCTTTTCCTTGCCCAAAGCGCCTGGACGCCGAAGCTGGACCGGATTTTCAAGGATGAGGTGCGCCGCGACCAGGTCAGCGAAATCGGCCGTGCCGCGCGCCGGGGCATCGAGACCTATCTTTGGACCCAGACGGTCATCTCCGTGATGATCACGGTATTGACCTACATCACGCTGGTCGCGCTTGGGGTGGAGAATGCAATCTTTCTCTCAGGGCTCATTTTTGTTCTCAATTATATCCCGACCATCGGCTCTATCGTCGCCGCATTCGTGCCGACGCTGTTTGCCCTTGTGCAGCCCGAGATTCCGGGCTGGATTCCCGGCGGCGCGCAGGACACCTACATCTTTGCGGTGATTGTCTTTACCGCTGTCAGCTTCTGGCAATTCATGATCGGGAATTTCGTTCAGCCCCGCATCATGGGCGAATCGCTGAACATTTCCGCGCTGGTCGTCTTGTTGTCACTTGCAATCTGGGGCGCCATCTGGGGCATACCCGGCATGTTCCTGTCGGCGCCATTAACAGTTCTCATAATGATTTTATGCGCACAGTCGGCAACCACCAGGTGGATTTCGGTGTTGTTGTCAGCAGATGGAGACCCCGGCGGTGCGCTTACGGGGGACCCCGAAACTCTTGGACAAAATTCTGCAGGCGCCACTGCTGACTGAGCTTGGCGAAACCCCGGCTGGGTCACATATACGGGGTCCGAAATGGGGAAGCGTGTGTAAGTGCTTTCCAATACAATCAGGCCTCCGCGTGCGTCCCCCCACCCAGCCTGCGGAGTGGCCTGTAGGGCCCGCTGGACACGTCCCCGTCTGGCGGGCCCGTTTGTATTTAGGCGCTATTCGCTTTTTGCCGACCCCGACATGAAGCCTCTCACAGCGTCGGCCGCGAGGGTGAACTGCGCAAAGCTCGCATTCGCCGATGACAGCGTATTCAGTTGCTGCACCAGGGCGCGCCGGTCACTGTCGCGCTCCTTCAGCCATGGATCGACGCCGCCAGCGACAAGCGCATCTGCCGTCGCCTGTGCCTGATGGCGGCGAAGGTCCTCGACCAGCCTGCGGGTCGCAAGACGCTCCCAATAGTTCGCTGCGTCGATACCGTTCATCGCATCGTGGCGCAGCCTGTCGAGCTTCAGCGTATCTCCGAGTTTCATGTACGCGCTGAGGGCCTCGTCGGTTGATGTGGCCGCGCCCGTTGTAAGTATCTGCAGCTCCACACCGACAGGGCGAAGCGGCATGGCGGCTGCTGTGGCCGCAAAGTCCCGCTCCAGCCCGGCATTGGTGAGCGCGGTGACGCGCTTGCGGAACTGCTGGGCCTCGAACCCCTCAAGCGAGGTTTCGAGGGCGCTCTCCAGTGATCCGAAGACACCGCTATATCTCTCGACGGCATCCTGCACTTTAAGATCAGGCGCGCTGCGGAGGAGGGCGGCGGCCGTGTCGGCGACGGCTTCTGCGCCAAGCTGTTGAAGCTCGGTTTGCAGGCTGGCGCGGACCTTGTTGTCCAGCCTGTGGATGTCCTCGCGATAGTTTGGCAGGCCGAGCAGGGTGGCGGCGGTTTCGAATGCGCGGCAAATATGTGCATTTGACGCGCCTGTGCGTTCGCGAAGCCGCAACAGCATGAGCGGCCCGCCGGCATCGACCAGCCGGTTGGCGAGCACCGTTGCGATGATTTCACGGCGAAGCCGGTGCGCCTCCATGGCGTCTTCATATTTGTGCAGTGCGGCCGGGAAGTACCCTTCCAGCGTCTGCCAGAAATAAGGATCATCCGGCACGTCTGAGGCAACGATGTCATCGAAGAGCGTGATTTTCGACCAGGCCATGAGGACCGCAAGCTCTGGCCGGGTCAGCCACTGCTTGTTCTGGGCCCGCTCGGTCATTTCCGATGTCGCCGGAAGGCCTTCGACCTGCCGGTCCAGCTCATCGCGCCCTTCCAGATAGCCCATCAGCCTTTCATTGGCCTGATGGTCCCGGGCAGCCGTCGACTCAGCCAGCGTCAGCGCGCCGGTCTGGGAATAGTTATGCGCCAGCACATGCGCGGCGACATCATCGGTCATCTCCGCCAGCAGATGGTTGCGCTGGCCACTCGGCAGGGTGCCACGCCGCATCGCTTCAGAGCAGAGGATCTTGATATTGACCTCATGGTCAGAGCTGTCGACGCCGGCTGAATTGTCGATGGCGTCGGTATTGATACGTCCCCCATGCTGGGCAAACTCGATTCTGCCTGCCTGTGTCAGGCCAAGGTTTGCGCCCTCGCCAATGACGCGGGCTTTCAATTCCCTGCCATTGACGCGGATCGTGTCGTTCGCCCGGTCGCCAGCATCGCCCTGTGTTTCCTGCGAGGATTTCACATACGTGCCGATCCCGCCGAACCAGAGCAGCTCGCAGTCGCTTTTCAGCAGGGCATGGATCAGCTCGTCAGGTGTCGCTGTATCCGATTTCAGGCCCGTTATCTTTTTCATCGGATCGCTCAGCGCAATAGATTTCGCGCTGCGCTCGAAGATGCCGCCGCCTTCTGAAATCAGGGATTGGTCATAGTCCATCCAGGATGAGCGCGGCAGGTCGAACATGCGCTTGCGCTCTTCCCAGAGGCGCTCTGTGTCCTGCGGGTCCGGGTCGATGAAGATGTGCATGTGGTTGAAAGCCGCCGTCAGGCGGATCTGCTTCGATAGCAGCATGCCATTGCCGAAGACGTCGCCCGACATGTCGCCGCAGCCGATGACGGTGAACGGCTCGGTCTGGATGTCCTTGCCCATTTCGCGGAAGTGGCGCTTGACCGCTTCCCATGCGCCGCGCGCGGTAATGCCCATCTTCTTGTGGTCATAGCCAGCAGACCCACCAGAGGCGAACGCATCGCCCAGCCAGAAACCATGTTCGAGGCTGATCTCGTTGGCGATATCAGAGAAGGTCGCTGTGCCCTTGTCGGCGGCCACGACCAGGTACGGGTCATCGCCGTCCCAGACGACGGTGTTCGCCGGCTCGTGCACATCGCCATCGATGAGATTGTCGGTGAGGTCCAGGAGGGAGTTGATAAAGGTCCGATAGGCCGAAATGCCGATATCGCGAACCTCTTCGCGGCTCGCCCCGGCCGTCGGCGTTTTCGGAAAGAACCCGCCCTTCGAGCCCACAGGCACGATGACCGCATTCTTGACCTGTTGGGCTTTGACGAGGCCGAGCACTTCTGTGCGGTAATCGTCGCGCCGGTCAGACCAGCGAAGCCCGCCGCGCGCCACTTTGCCAAAGCGGCAATGAACCCCTTCGACCTCCGGGCTCGCCATGAAAATCTCGCGGAAAGGCTTTGGTGCCGGAAGGTCCGAAATTTCCTGGCTGGCGATCTTGAAGCTGACGAATGGATGCGGCGTACCATCGGGGCGGCGCTGCCAGAAATTGGTCCGCTGGATCGCCATGATCAGGCGCGTGATGCGGCGGATCACGCGGTCCTCATCCAGGGAAGACACCTCATTCAGGCGTGCTTCGATATCGAGGCGCTTGCTCTCGGCCTTCTTCGAGCGGGTTTTCAGATCCTCCGCCGTCGTGGGGTCAAACCGGATTTCGAAGAGGTCGAGCAGGGCGCGGGTCAGGCCAGGGTGGCGCTGTAGGGCCTCGATCTGCGTGCTGCGCGCCGGGTCCATCCCCGACTGGTGGCGATAGGCGCAGAGCGTGCGAAGGAGCGCCGCTTCCCGCCAGCTTGAGCCAGCTGTAAAGATGAGACCGTTGAACCGGTCATTCTCGGCCCGCCCGTCCCAGATAGCGACGAACGCCTCTTCGAAACGCGCGGCCACTTCTTCGATGTCGAGCGCCGAGGCGTCACCGCTGCGCATCTTGAGCGAATGGATCCAGTATGTGTCCGGGCTATCTGCTGAGGGTTTGGTCTCTGGTCTGACCGGATAGCCGGTCTCGAAATCGACGAAGAGGCCCATATTCTCGAAGACCGGCACACAGTCGGAAAGGGCAATCGCGCCGCTGCGTGAGTAGATCTTGGCCGAAATTTCGTGATCGCCCGCGCCATCCGGGCGGAAGGCCCGCAGGCGGATGGGACGCTGAGGGGCGAGATCGCGGATCGCCTCGACATCGGTCAGCGCTTCGCGCGGGGCAAACGCCTCCCTGTAGGCGGCATTGAAGCCGCCGCGAAACGCATTGGCTTTCTCGAACGTATCATCGGGCAGGCCAAGTTCGGTCAAAGCCTCGCGGAAAGCATCGTCCCAGGTCCGCGCGATGGCCGTGACATCGGCCTCGAGCGCTGTCAGGTCGGGCTGCACCGACCCGTCGGGCAGTTCGATGAGCAGGTGGACACGCGCCAGCGGCGAGGCATCAAAGCGTGGCTGGAAGGAGATGAGCCGCCCCTTGAAGGCCTCGGTAATATAGCTGCTGATGCGCTCACGAACGGCGGAATCATAGGCGTCCCGCGCGACGTAGACGAGCACGGAGACAAAACGGTTGAACCGGTCCCGGCGCACAAACAGGCGCGTTCTCGGCCGCCCGACCAGGTGCAGCGCGCCCTGAAGCAGCGGAATGAGCGTGTCGGCATCGGCCTGCAAAAGCTCGTCACGCGGCCAGGTTTCCAGGATATTGGAAAGCGCCTTGAAGTCGTGGCTGCCTTCAATCGCGCCCGTGGCTTCCAGGACGCGGTCGACGCGCTTTCGCACGAGCGGAATGTCCTGGACGCTCTGATTATAGGCTTCGGCTGTATACAGTCCGAGAAACCGTGTTTCACCGACGACATTGCCGTCAGCGTCGAGATGTTTGACCCCGACATAGTCACAGAGGGCGCGGCGATGGACGCGCGAGGTGAGCGTCGATTTCGCAACAATGATCGGATTGGGCTCTGAAAGGAAGACGCCGATTGCCGGCGTCAGCATCAGCGGCTCGGCGCCGCGCCGCAACACGTTACGATCCTCGTCGCGCAACAGGCCAAGGTTGGAGCCCTCCACCATGATCGGCTCTTCCGGCAGTACCGTGCCGTCATCTGCGGTCTCGAAGCGGTAGTCGCGCACGCCCAGAAAAACGAAATGCTCGTCGGCCAGCCAGTTCAGGAAAGCGACCGCTTCCTTGAAGGTCTCTGTGGAACTCGCCGCATCATTGGTCAGCCGGTCGATCTCGGTCTGCATCCGCGTCTGCATTGGGCCGAAATCGGCAACGGCCATGGCAACATCGCGCAGGGTCGCCTCTGCGCCATCCTTTAACGCCTTGCATTCGGCCGCGCTGAGAGCGGGCACATGTATCTGGATCAGCGACAGGCGGACGCCTTCGCTGGTGCTAATAATGGGATGGAAGAGGGCGCGCACTTCAAAGGCCTGCTCGGCGCAGAGCCCCAGCAGGGAATCGACCAGGAAAGGCATGTCCCGCGTGACCGTTTCAAGCACGCTTGTACCTGTCAGGCGGCCATCATCGCCGCGCCCGTCGCGCACCCTGATACCTGCCGTGTCGCCGGAATAGGTCGCCGCGAGCTCTGCAATACTTGCCGCCTGGGCTTCGATGTCCTCATCGGACAGGAAGTCCAGATGCTCTGTCTCAGCAGTGTCCCTGAAATTCTGCAGGATATCTTTCAGCCGCACATCGCCGATGGCTGAGGTGTCGCTATGACCGGCATCCGACATGTCGAAGCTCCTGCTTGGCTATAGCCGCTTCTATCTGTCCCGAAAGGCGGGGGCCAGTCTCCTTCGCACGCTGCAGGTGCGAAGGAGAAAGGTCGTTACTCTTCGGTTTCGCCGGAAAGCGCAGCCGTCAGTTCGCCAACCTTCTCGCTACGGAAGGCCGCGCAGAGGTTTGCCGCTTCTTCTGCCTGGGCAAGAGAGCGCTCATAGCCGGGGATTGCATCGCTGTTGGCAGTGAAGAAATCGCGGCTTTCGGCAATCTTGTCGGCTTCGCAGAATGACGCGACCGCGCCAGCTGTCTGCGCCTTGCGGATTTCCGGGGTGCGCGCAATCACGTCGCTGAAGCTTGCCTGATAAAGCGCCCAGGCCTTGTCGCGGTTGGCTTCATTGTTCAGCGATTGCTGCATGACCGACCAGGCTTCCTGACCCTGCCAGTCTTCGCCGCTCATCTCCTCATAAAGCGCTTCCAGCTGAGCTTCGTCGACATTCTGCGCAAGGACGGCCAGCACGATACGGCGTTCACGCTGGGCATCGGTGGTGCGGGCATAATCCAGCGCGGCCTCGTAGAAGTCCTCGCCGCCCATTTGCGTGCCATACTTCATGGCTGCGGCGAATTCTTCAGGCGAGACGGCGGACGGGTCAGGCTCGCCCTCGACGCCGACAAAGGCGGCAGCCCTTTCGGCGAGCGCGGCGCGCTCGTCTTCCATGTCGCCCATTTCGAGCAGGCCGCCATAGAGATCGTTGAGGAGCAGGGTTTCGCCCTGATCGAGATCATCTTCGCGCGCTTTCAGGGCGTCATAGACCGGGCGGTAAGTGGCTTCAGCCCAGTCGCTCATGGCGCTGCGATCTTCCTCGGGCAGGCTCGAATAATATCCCGTCGCCCTGGAGATGGAGGCGCTTGCAACGTCCCACTCCGCCGTCGCGCCTGCCTCCAGCGCTCTCAGGACGGCCGACGCCGGCGCATCGCCTGCGCGGAAGGCCGCCGTGACACTATCGAGAAGGGAAAGCTGCTCGGCCGCGGACAGGACATCGAAATTCTCGATCAGCGCGTCCCAGTTTTCGGTCGACGTGGTGAAGCGCCAATAGCCGCCCGTCGCGTTCGGCATGACCCAGTCGGCGCAACCCGTTTCCAGCGGGAACTCTGTGACGGTGTCTGTCAGCATTTCGCGCACGACCTCGTCGCCCGCAGGGCCGGACACACGCATCGCAAATGGGACTTGCCAGGTCTGGCCATCCGGATTGATCTCGGAGCCGAGCGGCGCGTAACGCTGCTGGCTGACCGTGATCAGGCCGGTCTCGTCCTCACTGCAGGTTGCCTCGACATTGAGATACGGAATGCCTGGCTGGAAGATGAAGGACCGGAAGCTCTCGACGACGCCGGTATCGCCGCTGCCATCGGCCAGCGATTGCATGAAGTCGTCGACATTGGCGGCATCGTCTTCGAAGCGCTTCATGTGAAGACGCATGCCTTCGCGAAATTCTTCGGCACCAAGATAGGATTCGAACATCGCCAGGACATGGCCGCCCTTGGAATAGGTGATCCCGTCAAAGGCGTCATTGATGTCGGCATTGCGCTCGATCGGGTTACGGATCTGACGCGCATTTTTCAGGCTGTCTGAGCCCATGGCGGCAAGGCCGCGGCGCTGCGGCGCGCGGTCATAGCCCTGGTCTGGATAGATCTCGTCCATCGTCTTGTAGCTCATCCAGGTGGCAAAGGCCTCGTTGAGCCAGATGTCGTTCCACCATTCCGGCGTCACCAGATTGCCGAACCACTGGTGGGCAAGCTCATGGGCGTGCGTCGTCAGGATGCCGCGGCGGCGGTCGATCGACGTGCGGTCAGACACCAGCAGCGCGGCTTCGCGGTAGATGATCGCGCCCGCATTCTCCATTGCGCCATAGGCAAAGTCCGGCACCGCGATGATGTCGAGTTTCGCGTAGGGGTAGGGATAGTCGAAATAGGTTTCCTGCTGGTCCACCATCTCGTCGGTGATATCCATCGCCACTTTAAGCTGGTCGCCTTTGCCCGCCGGGGCAAAGCCACGGAACGGCACCTGCTTGGCGCGGATGGAATTGGCCGGCAGCGGCGCGCCTTCGCGCATGTCATACGGGCCAACGGCCAGCGCGACGAGATAGGACTGGATCTGGCGCGTTGCGGCAAAGGAGTGCTTCACCATGCCATTGTCGAGCTGGGTGGTGCCGGTCAGCGGCGCGTTTGCAATCACCTGATTGCCGGTCGGCACGGTAACGGTCAGCGTCCAGGGCGTCTTGAAGCGTGGCTCATCGAAGCCTGGGAACATGCGGCGCGCATCGATTGGCTCCATCTGCGTCGCAAGATATGGGCGGTCATTCTGGGTCGCCTTGTAGAGGCCTGCGAGACCCTTATTGTAAGGCGCGGTATACTCGATGACGAGCGTCGCCTTGCCCTCTGGAACGGTCTCGGCGAAATCGATCTTGGAAACCCCGCCATCAGCCAGCGCGCCTTCGAACGTCCCCTCGATCTCGGTGCCATCCTCAAGCCGAACAGTTGCGCTTTCAATCGTCTGCTCAAGCGAATGCAGCCAGATGCGGTCGTGCGGCGCGCTCAGGCGGATGTCGATTTCGGCGGTGCCGGAAAAGCTGTCGGCGGCCGGGTCAGTGACGAGGTCCAGCCGATAGGCCGTCGGTGTGACGCCATCGGGCAACTGTCCGGCAGGCGGTGTCTCAAGACTTACGGGTTCATTTTCAGCAGACTGGGCGACATCTGCTTCGCCCGCATCATTGGGTCCGCAGCCTGCCAGAAGCGCAAGGCTGGCAGCGGTTGCTAGGATGGATGTTTTGAACCTGTTAAGCGACATGCATAAGTCTCCGGGCAGCAAATGAATTGACCTAGGTAATGCGGGCACTCATCGCGCAAACTCGTTGCCGGGAAAAGGTCTGAACTGGAATGAACGTATCCAGAAAGGAAGCTTCATGAAACGTCTCTGGCACTGGCCGCTTGATCCAGGGGGCAGAACCGTGCGTCTGGCGCTGGATGAAAAGCGCGCCGAGACGGACCTTCGCACCTGCCGTCCCGGCGCCCCGATTGCTGAGCTGCCTGACCTGCCGCCGGGCACCGAGCTTCCCGTCTTGATGGACACGTCCGGCGAGCAGAAGATTACCGCGTCCGGCACGCACGCCATCCTTGAATACCTTGAAGGGCTGGAGGCTGGCCCGCGCCTCATGCCGTTTTTGGCCAAGGACCGGGCCGAAGTGCGCCGTCTCTGGCAGTGGAGCGAAACCTCCTTCGGTGAGGTCAACCGCACGCTTCTGGCAGAGCGCGAAAACCAGTGGGTCCGGCGCTCGAAACAGTCCGACACCGCGCGCCTTCGCGAGGGTATCCATGCCCTTAAAAGCAAGATCGCCTTCCTTGAGGGCCTTGCCGGCATGCGCCCCTATATGGCGGGCCGCACGCTCAGCCTCGCTGACCTCTCCATCGCCGCGCACCTCTCGGCCTATGACTATTTCGGCGACGTGCCGTGGGACCTGACGCCAGACCTCAAGCAATGGTACGCCCGCATGAAATCGCGCCCCTCTTTCCGTCCGCTTCTGGCCGACAAGGTGGAAGGAACGCGCCCGCCGCGCCATTACGCCGATCTCGATTTCTAGATGGCTGCGCCTGCCGAGCCCCTTGAAGACTGGCTGAAGCAGGCCGCGCTGGACCTTGGCTTTTCAGACTGCCGGATCACCCGCGCCGATGAGAGCTGGGAAAACGGCGAGCGGCTGGGAGACTGGGTCGAGGCAGGCCGCCATGGCGAGATGACGTGGATGGAAGCAACGCTGGAGCGGCGCAAGCATCCCACGAACATGTGGGCCGATGCGCGCTCTGCGATCATGCTGTCGGTCAATTACGGGCCCGATACCGACCCCCTCGAAGCTCTCAAGGAGACCACGCACGGCAATATCTCGGTCTATGCGCGAGGCGCCGACTATCACGATCTCATCAAGAAACGGCTGAAACAGCTCGCCCGCGCCTTCGCCGAAAAGTCCGGCGCCGAAGTGAAGGTCTTCGTCGATACCGCCCCGCTGATGGAAAAGCCGCTCGCCGCCAGGGCAGGGCTCGGCTGGCAGGGCAAGCACACCAACCTTCTCAGCCGTGAGTTCGGCAACTGGCTCTTCCTCGGCTCGATCCTGACAGCGGCAGAGCTCGAGCCCGATGCCCCGGAAGTCGACCATTGCGGCTCCTGCCGCGCCTGTATCGACATCTGCCCGACGCAGGCCATCACCGCGCCCTATCAGCTCGATGCGCGCCGCTGCATCTCCTATCTGACGATTGAGTATTCAGGCCATATCCCGCACGAGTTTCGCGCCGCCATGGGCAACCGCATCTATGGCTGCGATGACTGCCTCGCCATCTGTCCCTGGAACAAGTTTGCCAGCCGCTCTGCCGAACAGAAGCTCTGGGCCCGGCCTGAGCTCAAGCTGCCTGAGCTTGCAGAGCTGGCCGCGCTCGATGACGCCGCTTTCCGGGAGGTGTTCACAGGCTCACCCATAAAGCGCACAGGCCGGAACCGGATGCTCCGCAATGTGCTTATAGCGATCGGGAACAGCGCTGATCCGTCACTGGTCGAAGGCTCGGTGATCCCCCACCTTGATGACGGCGATGCGATTGTGCGCGCCGCAGCTGTTTGGGCACTATCCCGCCTTGATAAGGCCCGGTTTGACGCAGAAAAGGCGCAGCGCCTCGCAGGCGAAACAGATGAGCAAGTGAGCGCTGAATGGAACGAGACACCGGCATGAGTGAGAGCAAAGACCGCGGCCCGGTTCTGCGATGGGCGCTCCGCATCCTGAAAGTCTTGCTGGCGCTGTTTGTGCTCGTGCACGTCTATGCCTTCTCCCTCAAATGGGTGCCCGTGCCCGGCACCATATTGATGATGCAGCGGACGATTGGCGGGGAGAATTTCCGCCGTGTCATCGTCCCGCTGGAAGACATCTCGCCCATTCTCGTGCGTGCAGTGATCGCCGCTGAAGACACCCGCTTCTGCACCCATGACGGGATCGACTTCGAAGCGGTGAATCAGGCCATCGAAGAGCGCCGCGAGGGCCGCTCGCAACGCGGCGCCTCCACCATCACCCAGCAGACCGCCAAGAACACTTTCTTCTGGAATGGCGGCGGCTTCGTACGCAAGGGCGGCGAGGCATGGTTCGCGCTTTTCACCGACGCCGTCTGGGGCAAGCGCCGCGTGATGGAGCAATACCTCAACACGATCGAATGGGGCGACGGCATCTTTGGCGCAGAAGCCGCCGCGCGCGTGCGTTTCGGCAAGCATGCCAGCGACCTCACCGAGCGCGAAGCGGCCTTGCTGGCCGCGGTTCTTCCCAACCCGCACGAATGGCGCCTCGACCCGCCCGGCAACTATGTCAGCGGCCGCGCCGGCACGCTGCAGTCGCGGATCCGCGTTGTCGCCGGCGATGGCCTCGCAGACTGCGTGCTGGCCCCATAGGGGCTCACCGGCTCAATTGCACTCGGCCTTCCGGCTGGCCTCGGACAGCATGCCGACAGCCGCATGCGCGCCCTGCCGCTGATAGGATGTATCTTCGCTGACCGCGTCCCGGATGACCCCGCGCGACGGCCCGCACCCCTCTGCAAGGATTTCCTTCACCTTCGGGTCCATTGCTTCGATCTGGAAGTCCGCAAACGCCTTCGCGGCCATGTCCGGCGTGTCTGCAAAGCCTGCACGGGCAGGCCCGGGGACCGCATCTGGCGTGTCATCGCACCAGGCCGGCCGGTCCCGGCCAAGCCTGCTGCAACGAAAGGCCCGCAGAGCGCCTTGCGCTCGTTCTTCGCGATCTGCAAAGACCGGCAGGTCCAGCTCCGGGACGCCCGGTCCGCTCCCCGCCATCTGGTCTGCGTCCACAGCCTCATCTGGCCGGGCAATAATGGGCGACTGGATGGTGGCACTGTCGTCCGGGGAAGGTGCGCCAGAAGGTGCAGGCGGCGTTTGCGCCCGTGCCCGCTCAGCCTGGGGTGGAGGGTCCTCTTCCGGCGCCTGTTCTTCTTCTTCCGGCTCAGGCTCGGGTCTTGGCGGCAGGTCGACCAGCGTCACGGGGATGATGGCACGGGGATCATTGTCTGGGCCGGGAGCCTTATGCGGCAGGCTCAACAACAAGGCGACAAGCGCGCCATTCACGCCGATAGAGGCCAAGACCGGCCAGCTGCGTCTCACCACATGCCATGGCGAGACAGCGCCCAAACCGCTCAGTCCTCGCGTGCCAGCCGCTTGGCCTCACGGATATGCCCGCGCAGGACCAGCGTGTTGATATCTTCCGGATCAAGCAGCAGCGCCCGGTTCACATCCATCTCGGCAGCCGGGAGGTCATCTGTCTCCAGATAGGCCTGCGCCCGCATCTGCAGCGCGTCGACCGTGTTCGCCAGCACCAGCGCGGCATCGAGATCGGCAATCGCCGCCTCATACTGGTCGGTGCCGAGATAGGCCGCCGCCCGGTCCGTGAGAATGGCCGGGTCGTCTGGCGAGAGCTTCAGCGCATTGGTCAGGGCAATGATGGCCGCATCCGGATATCCCGCGACCAGCCAGGCATTGCCGGCCTGCGCCAGATAGGTCGCCCGGTCGCCAAGGCTGCCTGCATCCGGCGCATTGGCGAGCTCTTCCAGACGGGCTGCCGCCTCGCGGTATTCGCCAAGCCCGATCAGTGCCATCGCATTGCAGTAACGTGCCGCCGGGCGCGCGCCTTCGCCGATCCAGCGCAGACTGTCCTCAAGCGCGGTCTCAGGCTCTTCGCGTGAGAGTTCGATACAGTCATTGAGGCGGGCGCGTTCGGCGCGCACAATATCAGCGCTTGCTGACTGTGAGACAGGAATCGCGGCGAGCAGGAGAGCAATATAGGCTGACAATTTGGAATCCGGTCCCCGAAATCTACTGTAGTGCCGGAGTAATAGGCCGGCTCAAGGTGCGCAAATGACAGTTGCTTCACGCAAACTCTTCCTGATCGGCCCCGGTTATTCGGCCCGCCAGCTGGCAAATGTCTGCAAGGCACATGGCGGCTGGGCGATTTTCGGCACCGCCCGCAGCGCCGACAAGTCCGCTGGCCTTCGCGACGAAGGCATTGAGCCTGTCCGGACAGATGACGCCGCCGCCATCGCGCATGCCAGCAAAGACAGCCACTTCCTCATCTCGACACCGCCCGGCGATACCGGCTGCCCCGGCTTTGCGTTGGCGGGCCAGCATGCCGGAGAGGCGGCCTCGGTCACCTACCTCTCGACCACCGGGGTCTACGGCGACCTTGATGGCGGATGGGCGTTTGAATGGCTGCCAGCCAATCCCGGCTCGGACCGGGGACGAAAACGCGGCGATGCCGAAGCCCAGTGGATGGGCGTGCGCCCAGATGCCCGCATGATCCGCCTGCCGGGCATATACGGGCCGGGCCGCTCGCAGATAGAGCGGCTGCAGTCTGGCAAGACAGAGCAGATGGTAAAGCCGGGCCAGGTCTTCTCGCGCATCCACCTCGAAGACCTCGCCTCAGGCCTCTATGCCCTGCTGACGCGCCCGCACCTTTCCGGCGTCTTCAATCTCTGCGACGATGAACCGGCACCGCCTGAAACCGTCATGGATTTTGCCGCAGACCTCATTGGCGTGGCGCGGCCCGAACACGTCACGCTGGACGAGGCGGACGCCAGCGCCATGGCGCGCAGCTTCTATTCCGAATGCAAGCGCGTGCCCAATGCGAAGCTGAAAGCCGCCACGGGCTGGCGCCCTCAATACCCGACCTATCGAGAGGGCCTCACGGCGATCTTCAAGGCTCAGTAAAACTGAACAGGCCGATTAATCTTGGGGCCGTGGAATTGATTGGTGATTGGTCGTCCTTACCTCAGTGTGCAAGACAAAGCGCAGCAAGCAAGGACTGACCCCTCATGAGCGATCCGACCTACACCCCCCCGAAAGTCTGGACCTGGGATACTGAAAGCGGTGGCCGCTTTGCCAAGATCAACCGGCCCATCGCCGGTCCGACCCATGATAAAGAGCTGCCCATCGGCAAGCACCCGATCCAGCTCTATTCGCTCGGCACGCCAAACGGCGTCAAAGTCACCATCATGCTGGAAGAGCTTCTGGCCGCCGGTCACACGGGCGCCGAATACGACGCCTGGCTGATCAATATCGGTGAGGGCGACCAGTTCAGTTCCGGCTATGTCGACCTCAACCCGAACTCCAAGATCCCGGTCATGGCCGACCATACGACGGACCCGGTCACCCGCGTCTTCGAAAGCGGATCGATCCTCATCTATCTGGCTGAAAAGTTCGGCGCCTTCCTGCCGAGCGACCATCACAAGCGCACCGAAGCGATCAACTGGCTGATGTGGCAGATGGGCTCGGCGCCCTATCTCGGCGGCGGTTTCGGCCATTTCTACGCCTATGCGCCAGAGAAATATGAGTATCCGATCAATCGCTTCGCCATGGAAGTGAAGCGCCAGCTCGACGTGCTCGACCGCAACCTCGCCGACCGCGAATATATGGCAGGCGACGAATACTCCATCGCCGACATGGCGATCTGGCCCTGGTATGGCGCGCTGGTGAAAGGCATTGTCTATGATGCCGGCGAGTTCCTGCAGGTCCACGAATACAAGCACGTCATCCGCTGGACTGACCAGCTCGCCGAGCGCGATGCTGTCCAACGCGGCCGCATGGTCAACCGAACCTTCGGCGACCCGAGTTCTCAGCTCCGCGAACGCCACGAGGCCAGCGACTTCGATACGAAGACGCAGGACAAGGTCGAAGGGTAGCGCGTGCGGTCTCGATCTATTGGCCTGCTGCTGGGGGCGACAGTCCTTGCCTCATGTGGCAGGCCGTACGGGCTTGAAGAGGCGATCGAGACCTATGAGCAACACGCTCCATCGCTTGCCGAGGTCGCTTTTCAGCGGGTCGATGCCGAGGATATCGATGGCCTCAGCTTCGAATATGTAGATATTTATAAGGGCGGGGATGGCGGCGCTGATCGGATCGTTTTCACCTTGAAGACGTACGGGCTTTCAATCGGCGGTCGCACGGTGGGATTGGTTTATGCCCGCTCGATTGATCCGGCGGACTATCAGGCTCCGGGTAATCAGCTTTTTCGAGAGTGTGACGCCGCCGCGATCGCAGCGGCAGATGCACTTTCCAATGGAGCGATAAGCTGCCGTCTGGATGAAAGTTGGCTCGCATTCCAGATCTCCGATTAGGCAGTTCGTTATGGAAGTGAAGCGCCAGCTCGACGTGCTCGACCGCAACCTTGCCGACCGCGAATATATGGCAGGCGACGAATACTCCATCGCCGACATGGCGATCTGGCCTTGGTATGGCGCGCTGGTCAAAGGCATTGTCTATGAGGCGGGCGAATTCCTGCAGGTCCACGAATACAAGAACGTCATCCGCTGGACCGATCAGCTCGCCGAGCGCGCTGCCGTCCAACGCGGCCGCATGGTCAACCGAACCTTCGGCGACCCCTCCAGCCAGCTCCGCGAACGCCACGACGCCAGCGACTTCGACACCAAGACGCAGGACAAGGTGGACGCGGCGGAATAGGCCCCACCCCAACCCTCCCCGCAGAGCGGGGAGGGGGATGGCGTCCCACACGGTTTCAACGTCTGCCCCGACGCCCTCGTGGTCCCATAAATCCTGAAAGCAAACGCCTCCGTCTTCGCCCCCTCCCCTCTGGGGAGGGTTGGGGTGGGGACTAGCGTGATACGCCGCCTTATCCGGCGCACGCAAAGAGGCGGACATGGTGAGCGAAGTCGAACCACAAGGTCGTGCGCGCTTCCGCTCAAACCCTCACGGGAAGCCGTCCCTATCCGGTAGGACAAATCAAATCCATCCCCCGCCATCATGCGCGCCCCTAAACTTGGCCCATGATCTCCCGCCATGAGCTTCAGCGATATCACGCCTTCGTGCCCGTCCTTTGCTGGCCGGTGCTATGGCTGAATCTCGCCCGCCTCTGGGCAACCATCACGCATTGCCGGGAAGAGGGACGCCGTGGTCTCGGCTACCGGGTCTTTCGCAATGGCACGATCGTCATCGACCATATCGGCGACAGCGCGGCCGAGCGTCTGGCGCGCTGCCCGCTTGGCGAGGGTTTCGATTACACGCCCTGGACGCGTCTCCTGCCGATCGACCTCGGCGTGCTCGGCGCGTTCTTCACCTGCGACACCGCAGAAACACCGCCCAGACACCATGAGTGCACTATCCAGGCGCCCTCCCTGCACCAGACCCTCGCCCCGCCATGACACGCCCCAAAACCCTGAATTTTGAGCGTGCGACACCGATGACTTTGCGAGTCAGCGGCCAGAGCAGCTGGATTTATCCGGAAGGAGGTAAAATTCGTCGAGATGGCTCTTGATCTCTTTTGTGAAGAAACCGCGAGTAGGAGTTCAATTCGTTAATTCCCATCCGGTTCTGCCGGGCGACCTGATCAGGGATCGGGACGCCTGCGCGCTCCAGCTGCCAGAGAATTTCGCCCCGGATTTCTGATTGATCATCGTCCGGATTCGGCAAATTCCATCGCGTTCCATCATGACGGATGACTTGGAGCGGCACGAAGATGGGGCCAAGTTGGACGCGCGTCCATCGCGAATACGGCTCATAACGAGAGTAGCGCCCAAACCTGTAAACGAAGACGCCGCGCCGTCGAAAGTGCAGTGTGCGAGACCATCGAAGACTGATCAGAGCTGCGCCGACCGCGATAAAGCCAAGCACGGCGCCCCAGCTGAGCTCCCGGTCATTGGCGGTCTGCACCAAGGCGATGAAGAACCCAAGGCCGATGAATATAACGCCGACATACCAGCTAACCGATGCTCTCAATTCCCCATGGCGGCGCGGCCAGATCTTTTCATCGATCTTGCGCGCAAGGCGCATGGCCGCCCCGCTATTCAAGCCCTACGCCGCCGCGTCGGTGTTCACAGCGAACGGATCATAGCTGAGGATCTGGCGAAGCTCGCCGAATAGGGCGTTAAGCCGCCCGTCAGGTCGTTCCGGCTCGCTCTTCATGACGCCGGCTCGATCAGGTCCCAAAGGTTTTCGAACGGATCTGCGAAGACGACGACCTTGCCATAAGGCTCACTGCGTGGGGCCTCACGGAAGTCTACGGCGTGCGCCTTCATCCGTTTGTAGGCGGCGTCGAAATCCTCGACCTCGAGAAAGAAGCCAACTCGCCCGCCGGTCTGGTTGCCGATGGCTGTGCGTTCAAGGTCGTTCTTGGGCTGAGCCAGCAGGATTGCAGTCTCGGCGCCCGGCGGGGCGACGCGTACCCAGCGTTTGGTATCGCTGAGGCGCGTGTCTTCAAGCAGGTCGAAGCCGAGCGCGCCGATATAGAAGGCAATCGCCGTGTCATAATCGGGGACGACGACTGTGAAGGCGGAGATGCGCGCCATGTCAGGCCGCCTCGTCCGTATTCACCGCGAACGGATCATAGTTCAGGATCGGCGCGAGCCAGCGTTCGCAGGTGCGCTGATCCCAGCCTTTGCGCTTTGCATAGTCCTCGACCTGGTCGCGTTCGATGCGGCCAACGGCGAAATAGGCGCTGTCTGGATGGGCAAAGTAGAGGCCTGAGACCGATGGCGCCGGGCTCATTGCAAAGCTGGAGGTCAGCGAGACGCCGATACGCTCTTCAGCCTCGAGAAGCTTGAAGATCAGCTCTTTCTCGGTGTGGTCTGGCTGGGCCGGGTAGCCGGGGGCAGGGCGGATGCCGCGATACTTTTCCTTCACCAGGTCATCGACATCATAGGCTTCGTCTGCGGCATATCCCCAGAGCTCTTTCCTGACCTTCTCGTGCATGTATTCGGCCATCGCCTCGGCAAACCGGTCGGCCAGGGCCTGGACCATGATGGCGGAATAGTCGTCGCCTTCATCCTTGAACTGTTTGGAGATCCTGTCGGCTTCTTCGCCGGACGTGACACAGAAAGCCCCGATATGGTCATTGCTCTCAGCGATGAAATCCGACAGCGCGAAATTGGCTTTCTCATTGGTCTTCTTCATCTGCTGGCGCAGCGTATGAAACGTTTCGCCGGTCGACAGCTTGATATCGTCGCCCGCGCGGCTCGCGCCCCAGAAGCCGATAACGGCTTTAGGCTTGAACCAGTTTTCGCCGAGCAGTCGCTGCATCATGACTTGCGTATCGCGCCAGAGATCGCTGGCCGCCTCGCCGACTTTCTCGTCTTCGAGGATTTGCGGATACCGCCCGGCAAGATCCCAGCTCATGAAATACGGCGTCCAGTCGATATAGTCTTTCAGCTCCGAAAGGTCGAAATCATCAAAGGTTTTCACGCCGGTAAAGCTTGGGGCCGGCGCGGATGGCTCATCTGTGTTGAAGGCCAGCTCGCGTGCCTTTTCGATTGGCAGGCGCGGCGTTGGCGGGCCGCCCGCGCGGCTCTCGCGGATGCGGTCATAGCGCGATTTCGTGGTGCCCCAGAGGGTCTCGCGGTCGGCCTCGTTCATCATGGCGCTGACGACGCCCACCGCGCGGCTGGCATCGCTGACATGGATGACGGGCGCCGAAGGAAAGACCGGATCGATCTTGACGGCGGTGTGGGCTGGCGATGTGGTGGCCCCGCCAATCAGCAGCGGCAAGTGGATGCCCTGGCGCTCCATCTCGGCGGCGACGAAGACCATCTCGTCCAGCGACGGCGTGATAAGGCCGGAAAGCCCGATCATGTCGGCCTTCACTTCGATGGCTTTTTCGAGGATTTTCTCGGCTGGGACCATCACGCCCATATCGATGATGTCATAGCCGTTACAGCCGAGCACCACGCCGACGATGTTCTTGCCGATATCGTGGACGTCGCCTTTTACCGTGGCGAGGACGACCTTGCCATTGGAGACCTTGTCGAGGCCAAGCCGCTTCTGCTCTTCCTCGATATAGGGCGTCAGATGGGCCACGGCGGCTTTCATGACGCGGGCCGATTTTACGACCTGCGGCAGGAACATCTTGCCGGCGCCGAAAAGGTCACCGACGACATTCATGCCGTCCATCAGGGGACCTTCAATGACGTGGAGCGGGCGCTCGGCCTTCTGGCGGGCTTCTTCTGTGTCCTCGACCACAAACTCGGTGATGCCCCGGACGAGCGCGTGTTCGAGACGTTTTTCCACCGGCTGCTCGCGCCAGCTCATATCCTTCTTCTTCACCTCGCCCTTCTGGCCGCGATACTGTTCGGCAAGGTCGAGAAGGCGTTCGGTCCCGTCGTCGCGGCGGTTGAGGATCACGTCCTCGACGGCCTCGCGCAGCTCTGGGTCGATGTTGTCATAGATGTCGAGCTGGCCGGCATTGACGATCGCCATGTCGAGCCCGGCAGGAATGGCATGATAGAGGAAGACCGAGTGCATGGCCCGGCGCACGATTTCATTGCCGCGGAAAGAGAAGGAGACGTTCGAAAGACCGCCGGAAATATGGCAGTGTGGGAGGTTCGCGCGGATCGCCTTGCACGCCTCGATAAAGTCGACGGCGTAATTGTTGTGCTCTTCGATGCCGGTGGCGACAGCGAAAATGTTCGGATCGAAGATGATGTCTTCGGGTGGGAAGCCAACCTCTTCGGTCAGCAGCTTGTAGGCGCGGGTACAGATCTCGATCTTGCGTTCGGCGGTGTCGGCCTGGCCGTCCTCATCGAACGCCATGACCACTGCGGCAGCGCCATAGGCCATGACCGTGCGGGCCTGCTCGAAGAACTGTTCCTCGCCTTCCTTGAGCGAGATGGAGTTTACGATGGCTTTGCCCTGCACGCATTTGAGGCCAGCCTCGATCACGCCCCATTTGGAGCTGTCGATCATGACCGGCACGCGGGCAATGTCGGGTTCGGCAGCGATGAGGTTGAGGAAGGTCGTCATGGCCTCGACACCGTCGAGCATGCCTTCGTCCATGTTCACATCGATGATCTGGGCGCCGTTCTCGACCTGCTGGCGCGCGACATCGACAGCGGTGTCGTAGTCGCCCGCCTTGATGAGATTGCGGAATTTCGCGGAGCCGGTGACGTTCGTGCGCTCACCGATATTGATGAAGGTCTGGGAGGCTGTGGAATTTGTCATTACTGATCCTGTTCGGGATCCTTTTTACTTGGGTTCACGATGTCGAGCAGACGCCCGGAAATGTAGAAGGCCGTCGCGGCGCTCACGCCGCCAGCCAGGCTGAGCCATATTCTGGCTGGGTCCTCAAAGGCGGCGCTGGCCGCATAACGGCCGAGCAGATAGGCAACTATTGCGATTGCAAAGCAGATGATGAATTTGAGGGCTGGTTTCATGCCATCCTCTGGCGGCGCCCGCTGTCGGCAGATGACCAGAATCCAGACCGGACCATCGGTCTTCCTGTCACCGGCCGGTTGTAAACATAGGCCCATGCCTTGGCGCAGGGCCGCCCGAAATCATCGACGATGGAGACTTTTTCGCGGCGGTAAAGCGCATCACGCGGTTCGGCCGGGCGCACGCCTTCAAAGGCATCAAGTTTGCGCGCAATCCGCGGATGATCGAGCCGGTAGAGCATGCCGTGGCAGAGGCCTTTCTGGCGAACGACGCCGGGATACTCTCCCATGTCGAACATAGTGCCTTTGAAGCGGCACGGGCCCAGAAACTCGCCATGGCGCTCCAGGTCGAGGCCCCTGGGTCCGCCAGGCGCGCCCTGCTTCAGCAGGCCGTAAAAAACGAAGTGGTCTCCGGCAGATACAGGCGGTGCAATCATTTCGCGGCCTCCTGAGGGCGGGTCATGCCGGGGAGCCCGTCTATGCTCGCTGCGTTGGATACGTAGAACTTCTCGTCGACCGCATCGCCATGCTTTTCATAGGCATGGTCCCATGTGCGCTTGAGCTGGTCGCGCTCGCCCTTGAAGTCATAGAAGGGAACGCCCCATCCGCAGCTGTCGGATACTCTGTCCACATTGATCGTGACGATGGCGCGGGCTTTCTCGAAGTTGGGAAAGAGTTTCATCAGGTCTGCGAAACGGGGATCATCGAGCTGGACCGCCTCGCCCTTACCGTAGAGCCTGACAATATTCGCCTTGCCCTCAAAGGCGCAAAACATGACCGTGATGCGCTGATTTTCCTTGAGGTGGGCCATCGTTTCGATGCCGGACCCGCCGAGATCTAGCCAGGCGACCGTCGTCTCGTCGATGACGGCGAAGCTGTCATATCCCTTGGGCGAGACATTCACATGCCCATCGGGCGACAGCGGCGCCGTCGCGACGAAGAACATTTTCTGTGCCTTGATGAACTCGATGAGCGCGTCATCAAGCTTGTCATATGTCTTACCCATATTTTCCTCCGTCAGCTTGCAAGCTGGAACGGTTCTAACCCGGAGAGACGCATGGCGCGAGGTGGTTCGGCGACCTTTCGGGGGGCTTTGCCCTTCACTGCACCAGAAATGGCCTTGATATGCGGCGGTGTCGTGCCGCAGCAGCCACCCAGCACGTTCACGAGACCGGATTTCGCCCATTCCTCAAGCTGCGCAGCCGTTTGCTCAGGCAGCTCGTCATACTCGCCAAACTCATTCGGCAGGCCAGCGTTCGGATAGGCGATGACCCGCGTGTCCGCGATCTTGGAGATCGCCGCGATATGTGGGCGCATCATTTTGGCGCCGAGCGCGCAGTTGAGCCCGATCGCCCATGGCTGTGCATGGCGGACCGAATGCCAGAAGGCCTCGGCGGTCTGTCCCGAAAGTGTGCGGCCGGAGGCATCGGTAATCGTGCCGGAGATGATGACCGGGATGTCTTTGCCGGTCTCTGCGCGAAAATCCAGAAGCGCCTTGATGGCTGCCTTTGCATTCAGCGTGTCGAAAATCGTCTCTATGAGAAAGAAGTCTACATAAGGCGCCATGGCATGCGCTTGCTCGAGATAGGCGACGCGGACATCGTCGAACGTCACTTCCCGGTAGCCGGGATTGTTGACGTCTGGCGACAGTGACAGCGTCTTGTTCGTCGGCCCGATCGCGCCGAGCACGCCAACCGGCTTGTCGGCTGCGTCAGCGGCTTGCCGGGCGAGTTTTGCGCCAGCTTCGGCGATCTCAGCTGCGATCGATTGCATGTTATAGTCACCCTGCGCGATGACGGTCGCGCTGAACGTGTTGGTCTCGATGAGATCAGCACCGGCGACGATAAACTGGCTATGGATATCGCGAACCGCATCGGGTTGGGTGAGGTTCAGGAGATCATTATTGCCCTGGACGGGGCTTTCCCAGTCGGCAAAGCGCTCGCCGCGGAACTGTTCTTCAGAAAAGCTGTGTTTCTGGAGCATCGTACCCATCGCGCCGTCGAGGATCAGGATCTCGTCCTTTGCCTTGGCGCTGAGCTGGTCGATCAGTGTGGTGTCTGACATCAGGCGGCCTCCGCCGTTGCGGGTTTGAGACCGAGCAGGTGGCATGTCGAAAGCGCCAGGTTTGCCCGGTTCAGGGTGTAGAAGTGAAATTGCTCGACGCCGCCATCTGCCAGCTTGTGACAAAGTTCTGCGGCAACGTTCGCGGTGATCAGGTCGCGTGTATCGGCGTCGTCATCGAGGCCCTCATAAAGCTTGTGCAGCCAGTCCGGCACACTGGCACCGCACATCTTCGCAAATTTCTTCAGGCCATTGAAGTTCGGCTGAAGCATGATGCCCGGAACAAGAGGGATTGTGATGCCTGCGGCACGCGCCTTCTCGACGAACTCGAAATAGATTTCTGGCTCAAAGAAGAACTGGGTGATGGCCCGGTCTGCGCCTGCATCCTGCTTGCGCTTGAGGTGGGCAAGGTCGGCGTCCCAGCCGCGCGAGTCCGGATGGGGTTCCGGGTAGCAGGCGACCGAGATCTCGAACACTTTACCAAGATCAGGGCGGTGGGCGCGCAGGTCGGTGACAAGGTCGACGACATTTGTGTAGCGGCCTTCAGGCTGCGCGAAGTCGTCATCCTGCGGGGCGTCACCGCGCAGCGCGACAATGTGGCGGACGCCGGCCTCGTAATAGTCTTCTGCCGTCTGCAGGACCTCTTCACGCGGTGCCCCGACGCAGGTCAGGTGCGCGGCCGGTGTCAGGCGGGTGTCGGTGACGATCCGCCCGACGGTTTCGTGGGTACGCGCCCGCGTCGACCCGCCAGCGCCATAGGTGACCGAGACGAAATGCGGTGCCATCGGCTCCAGCCGGCGCACGCACTCCCACAGGCGTTCATCCATGGTCTCATTCTTCGGCGGGAAGAATTCGAAGGAAACATTCGGCCTCTTTTCGGCCTGCCGGGTGGCAACAGACAGATGGCTCATGCGGCGACTTCCTTTTTGTCTTGTGATTTGCGGGCAGACCAGATGAGGACAGCGATCCCCTGATCGAGGTCTTTTGGCGGCTCGAACCGCATGACATCGTCGAGGTATAGTCCGGCCTGGTCGGCCCAGTAGGTCATATTGTCTTCGCGAATGCCAAGCCGTCTGTGGCCAAAGGCTTCGCGCATGAATTCGTGATTGTGCTGGGCGAAATCGACGATGATCAGCTTGCCGCCCGGTTTGAGGATGCGGCTGGCCTCACGTACGACTTTCTCGGGTTCTTCAAGATAGTGCAGCACCTGGTGCACGATGACGATATCGGCGCTGGCGGTTTCAAACGGGGTCGAGGTGACATCGCCCTGCCGGACCCGCGCCTGCGTAACGCCGGCTTCTGACAGCTTTGAGCGGGCCAGGGTCAGCATCTGGTGCGAAAGGTCCAGGCCCTCAGCTTCCTGGGCGCGATCCCCGAGAAGGGTGAGCATGCGGCCAGTGCCGGTGCCGAGATCGATCACGCGGCGATAGGGGCCCGGACCAATTGTGCGCAGGATCGCGGCCTCGATGAGTTCATCGGGATAATGCATCGAGCGGATGTGATCCCAGTCCGTCGCGATCGAGCTGAAATAGGCTTCAGCTGAGGCCTGGCGGGCCTCGCGAACCGCTTCCAGCCGCGAAATGTCATTCGGGAAGTCGCCCGTCTCTTCGTCGATCAGCGCGAACAGACCATCGAGCAGCGCGCCCGCCCAACCGGATGCCGGCAGGCGATAGAACACCCACGCCCCTTCTGGAAGGCGTTCGGTGAGACCGGCAGATGTCAGCGTCTTGAGGTGGTGGGAAAGCCTTGGCTGGCTCTGGCCGAGCACAGTCACAAGCTCTCCAACGGAAAGTTCGCCATGCCGCAATAGCGCGAGAATGCGCAGGCGGGTCGGTTCGCCTGCGGCACGCAATGCTTCGACAATGGACGGCGAACCCTGTTTCATATCAGCATATAAACATGCCTTTATATGAATGACAATATGCAGCCTCTGGTGTGGCCTCTGGAACACCAATTGCGAACAAGCGCCTTATCCACGCCCATCCCGGCGTTGAAAGCAGAGTGCCAAGCGTACATATGCTGGGGCCAGACGACGGAAATCATCATGAAGACAATACTCCCAGCCCTCATCGCCCTCATGTCCCTTGCGGCGTGTTCAACCACGCAGAGCGCATCGGACGTCAATGATCCTTTGGAGGGCCTCAACCGCAACGTCTATGCGTTCAATGAGACCGTCGACAAGGCGGCCATCGAACCAGTTGCCCGCGGCTACAAGGCCGTAGTGCCTGAGCCAGCGCGCGACGGGGTCCACAATGTGCTGACCAATCTGCGCCAGCCGATCATCTTTACCAATTCAGTTCTGCAGGGAAATGCCAACTCGTCCGCAGAGACGCTTGGGCGCTTCCTGATCAATTCGACCGTCGGTGTTGTCGGCCTCTTTGATGTTGCCAGCACGGTTGGCCTTGAAGAGCATGACGAGGATTTCGGGCAGACCATGGGCGTCTGGGGTGTTGGACCTGGGCCGTTTCTTGTGCTGCCGCTGCTCGGCCCGAGCAATGTGCGCGACACGGTCGGCGTTGCGGTTGACCGGGTATTCGACCCGCTCACCTGGACTGAATTCGAGGGCGATCCCGACCTAGATGACGATATTGCCGTAACCCGCACCATACTCGGCGTGGTCGACACGCGGTCCCGCCTGATCGAGGTCATCGAAACACTGCGCGAACAGCCAGAGCCTTATGTCGCGCTTCGCCGGAATTATTCATCGCAACGCCAGGCTGCCATCAGAAATGGGCAGACTGAGGCGGATCCGTACAAAGATTTGCCTGATTTCGATGTTTATGATGACGCTGACGACCAGGGGACGGACGTCGAAGACCAGCAGGACTAGACCTATGAAAAGCGTTAGATACATACTTGCTGCGGCGGCGGCCGTTGCAGCCTGTGCACCGGTTTTGGCCGATGCGCGCACCGAAGCCTTCGTGCAAGAAAACGCCAATGACGTTCTCAAGGCGCTGAACGATCCTTCGCTGAGCCGCGATGCGCGCACAGAGCTTTTCAGCGATTACATGGAAGAGTTCGCGGACTTCAGGGCGATCAGCCGCTTTGTCATTGGCAAGTATGCCAACCGTTTCACCGCCGAGGAGCTTGAGCGGTTCCAGGAGACGTTCGAGGAATATGCTCTCGCCGTTTACGAGAACGAGCTTGATGACTATCGCGGCGAGCAGGTCATTGTCGAAGGCTCTACCGACCGGACGCCCCGGGACTCCATCGTCGATACGCGTATCCCGCGGGCTGATGGAGAGGAAATGAGCGTTCGCTGGCGTGTACTTCGCCGTAATGACAGCTATCAGGTCGTCGATGTGGCACTCAATGCCAATGGCAATCTGATCTGGCTGGCTATCGAGCAGCAGGCGCAATTCCTGTCGCTGCTGGACCGCACGAACGGGTCGGCGGATGCCCTGATCCGCAAGATCGAGCAGATGACACGGGAAGTGACCGCCGGACGCCGCTAGCAAGAAGCGGCCCGAATTCCGGTATTTCAGTAAAGCAAAGAAAAGGCCCCGGCATCGCTGTCGGGGCCTTTCTTGTTTTTAGGCCTTAGCCGAAGGCTTTCAGCTTATTACTGCTGGTCGCCATATGTGTCGGTGGCGTCATCGTCCATGTCCATATCATCGTCCATGTCCATGTTGCCCATGTCGTCTTCGCGGTCATATTTGAAGACGGGCAGCATTTCGAGCTCGGTAGCCGATCCGCCGAATGCGATCTCTTCATCGTCGCCTTCGACCATCACGTTTGCAAACTCGAGCTGGCGATCGTCGCCCATCATGGTCGGGCTGCCAAGGATCGCATAAAGCGCATCGCCGTCTGCAGAGACAATGATGTCATTGATACGTGCCGACTCGTCGGTGTTCATGAACTCGCCCGTTGTGCCGATAAGCTCAGATGCGAGGCTATAGTCGTTCAGGCCGTCCTGATCATACTCAGCGACATTCTGGATCGCTTCTTCAGTCATCGAGATCGTGAAGCGCGGCTCGTCCTCTGCGGCCATGACGAGATCAAGCTCACCATAAGGCAGGGCACCCTTGGTGCCGACGAGGTCGACGAAATCGCCGCTGCGGAAAACAACCATCTCGATCTGACCATCGCTATTCATCAGCAGGTCGTCGACGGTGGCGATCTTCTCGCCATCGGCGCCGATTACTTCTGCGCCAACGATCTCACCGGCGCTGATCTGGCCGGATGTGAGGTACACGGTTTCAGTTTCGACCATGTCCATGTCATCTGTTTCATCAGACATGTCGGTTTCCACGACTTCGGTTTCCTGGCCGTAGGTGGCGTCGTCCATGGTGGCGTCATTGTCGTTCGAGCAGGCTGCGGCCCCAAACATGAGAGCAGATGCTGCGGCGGTTATCATGAGTTTTTTCATGAATTGGATCTCCTTGTGAATTCCTGCTGTCAGAACGAATGCGTGGGTTCGCTTGTTCCACAGGCTGGCGCGCCATAGCGAAGAAAGTCGCAGGGTATTCGGTGCGCAACGTCTTGTGGGCACTGGGTTTAGCCGTCATGTTGCGGCTCGATTATTAGGAGCAGATATCATGAAAACGCGCGCCGCCGTCGCCTTCGAGGCCAAGAAACCGCTTGAAATCATTGAAGTCGACCTGGACGGCCCAAAGGATGGCGAGGTCCTGATCGAGATCATGGCGACGGGTATCTGCCATACCGATGCCTATACGCTGGACGGGCTCGATAGTGAGGGCCTGTTCCCGAGCATTCTCGGCCATGAGGGGGCAGGCATCGTGCGCGAGGTGGGTAAAGGCGTGACGAGCCTCAAGCCCGGCGACCATGTCATCCCGCTCTACACACCCGAATGCCGCCAGTGCAAAATGTGTCTGTCTGGCAAGACGAACCTCTGCAGCGCGATCCGCGCGACGCAGGGCAAGGGCGTGATGCCGGATGGCACCAGCCGCTTTTCCTATAAGGGAGAGACCATCTATCATTATATGGGCTGCTCGACCTTCTCCAATTTTACGGTCCTGCCAGAGATCGCGGTCGCCAAGATCCGCGATGACGCGCCGTTCGAGACCACCTGCTATGTCGGCTGCGGTGTGACGACAGGCGTCGGCGCGGTGGTGAACACGGCCAAGGTCCAGGTCGGCGACAATGTGGTCGTCTTTGGTCTCGGCGGCATTGGCCTCAACGTCATCCAGGGCGCGAAGATGGCTGGCGCAGACCGGATCGTCGGCGTCGATATCAATAACAGCAAGAAGGAATGGGGCGAGAAGTTCGGCATGACCGACTTCGTGAACCCGAAAGAGACAAAGGATGTCGTTGCGCATCTTGTCGAGATGCTGGATGGCGGCGCGGACTATTCATTCGACTGCACCGGCAATGTCGATGTGATGCGGCAAGCGCTGGAATGCTGCCACAAGGGCTGGGGCACGTCGGTCATCATCGGCGTCGCTGAAGCGGGCAAGGAAATCTCGACCCGGCCGTTCCAGCTGGTCACGGGCCGTAACTGGCGCGGCACGGCATTTGGCGGGGCCAAGGGGCGCACCGATGTGCCGAAGATCGTCGAATGGTATATGAACGGCAAGATCCAGATCGACCCCATGATCACGCACACTTTCAAGCTGGATGATATCAACAAAGCGTTCGAGCTGATGCACTCCGGCGAAAGCATTCGCAGCGTGGTTGTCTACTAGGCATTCAGGCCCGAAGAGTTTTTGAGGAAGGAAACGAGAACTATGTACAGCCACATGATGGTCGGATCGAATGATCTGGACAAAGCCAAGACTTTCTATGACGCGACCTTTGAGGCGATCGGCGGCAAGCCGGGCGTGATGGATCCCAAGGGGCGTCTTGTCTATCTGCACAATGGCGCGGTCTTCCTCGTCACGCCGCCGATTGACGGTGAGCCTGCGACGCATGGCAATGGCATGACGATCGGCTTTGCCATGAAGTCCACCGATGAGGCCGATGCCTGGCACAAGGCGGGCGCAGCGGCTGGCGGCAAGGAAATCGAGGACCCGCCAGGCTGGCGCGAAGGCGGCGGGCAGAAGCTTTACCTCGCCTATCTGCGCGACCCGGATGGCAACAAGCTCTGCGCGCTCTGCCGCTGACAGGTTCCGATTTAACCGAGCATTGAATGTCGCCGTCTCACCTAACGGGTGGGGCGGCGCGATATGCTGGCTATGACGCCCCGTGGAAACCCTCGCCGCTTCGCCGCAATGAGGTGTTGATCCCGGTGATGCCTGCCGAGCCACAAGACTGACCCGTTAGGCCAGCACCACCTGACAGTTCTCGCGTTTCAGGCGGGCAGGCAGGTGGAAGGCTTTCAGCGCGTCGCCGCCAATGCGGGCGAGCAGCTCATCTGCGCGCGCGCGGGTCTGCTCATCCATCGCCTCATAAACATCGAGCGCGGCCTGTAGCCGCCAGAGCGGGAAGCTGCGGGCCTTTGCAGGGCCGCGATGTCCCTCAATGTCGATGATGAGGTCGCCAAGGGCGCGGGGAACAGGGGTGCCGGGCTCTGCATTGGCAGCCCAGTCCTCGAAGAGTTTAGCTGTGTCGTCGATGGCTGGCCATTGCACGCGCATCTGTCGGGCGAGGATCGGCTCCAGGCTTTGCGGTATGGCGTCATCTGCCAGGAGCGCGCCGGCGCCCTTGCCGCCGCCCGCCTGCATCCGCTCAACCCAGTCTGCAACCTTGGGGGCAAGCCGCTTCATCAGCTCGCCGGAGGCTGGGTCGCGGTAGAGATGGGCGTAAAGCGGACCGTAAAAGGCAAAATCGCCCAAGGTCGGCCGCCCACCTAGAAGGTAGGGGTGGGTGTCGAGGTGGGCCGAGAGCTCGCGCAGGAAGGCTTCGTAGCTTTTCTCGATGCCGGGAATGGTGGTGTCGCTGACGCCCAGCACGGGAAGCGCCCCTTTGAAGCGGGCGCCATTCTTCTTGCCGAGGTCGTATTGCTCGTCTCTTGAGAGGTCTGGCGCAGAGAGCGCGCCAAATTCGCCATAGGCCCAGTCTTCATTGTAGTTCCAGCGGTAGTGCATCGCCGGGATGACGAGCCACTCGTCGCCGTAAAGGTGAAGCAGTTCACTGACAAAGTGCTGCAATGGCGAAGTGGGCCAGGCGGGCGGGTCCTTCTGCTCGATCCGCTCTACCGCTGCCATGATATCGGCGGTATCCTGCACGACCGTGCCGTCCGGCAGTGTGGCCACAGGAATGACCGGCCAGCCGACGTTTGGCAGGATGAGCTCCTTGTAGACGGCCTGGGTTGCAGGTTTTTCCTGATAGTCGACGCCGCGCCAGTCCATATAGGAGCGGGCTTTCCCGGTAAAATAGCTGACCTCGGCGCCGTACAATGTGTAGCTCGTCATATGATTTCCGAATTCCTGTGCCTATCGTGAACCTAAGGGACTGATTGGAAGGCGATATCATGTCGGAGTTCAAGCATTTCTCGCTTGTTGCAGGTGGGGACATAATGGAGGGACATGCTGTTCCGAACGGCCGGATCGGACCGTCGGTTCTCTCTCTCAAGGTCTGGGCAGCATCCGTTGAAGAAGCTGTCGACGTTGTTATCGCCATTGGCAATGAGGTCGGTTTCAAGATCGAAGAGAATGTCGAGGTCTTCCGCTCGAAGGCGACGCAGATCGCTGGTGATGAGGCTTTTGCCTATGATGTGAAGATTGTCCCGTGCGAGGAAGACGACCGCGCGCTGGCTGTCGCCGAACAGGCAGAGCGCATCCGGAACGAATAGGATAAGCGGAACCTCAGGTCTCGCATTACCGTTTCCTTGAAAGACGCGCCGGCTTTTACCTGTGCGCGCCGTCCAGAATGGAAGGAAACGAACATGAAGACATTCACCACAATCAGTTCGGCGTTTGCTGCACTCGCGATTGCGGGTTGCGCGGCAACGCCGCCACCCGCCGCCGGCCCTGCCGGACCCGGCTATTATGGCGACGACCCGTACAGGGATGCCCCAGAGCGTCCGCGCGCTGACCGCCCCTATGGTGACCCGCGCTATGACGACCGCTATGGCAACGAGCGGTACGATACATATGACGCGCGCTATCACGGGGAGCGCTACTATGATGACCGCGCCCGGCGCTATTATTACGTTGACCCGCGCACGCGCGCGACAATCTGGGTCAATGGCGAGCTGCGCAGTCGCTAGGCCCAAGGTCTCGCCAGCCTCGTGGTGGCGGCGCTTGAGCATCATTGTGCGGTGCTGCCACAACGACGTTTCCTGAAGCCCTATGTAGTGGCGGTGGGCTTGTCGCCCACATGTGTTACATGTGGCAGCATAGGCAAACGAGGAAAGGTAGAGATTTGGACACAGTATCAGACTGGGTAAGTTTTGGCGGAGATCTCAGCGTTCATGAGCATGAAAGCGAGACGCTTGGCTGTAACATGCGGTTTGCCGTGTTTGAGCCGCCGCAGTCGAGCGATGAGCCTGTTCCGGTTCTCTGGTATCTTTCCGGACTGACATGCAACTGGTCCAACGTCATGGAAAAGGGCGGCCTGCAGCGCAAGGCGTCAGAGCTTGGTGTGATGATCGTGGCGCCAGACACAAGCCCGCGCGGCGACGATGTGGCCGATGATGAGGCTTATGATCTGGGGCAGGGCGCTGGCTTCTATCTGACGGCGACGCAAGAGCCATGGGCCAAGCATTACAAGATGGACCAGTATATCATGGAGGAGCTGCCTTCCGTGATCCGGTCCAACTTTGCCGCTGACATGCGCCGGCAGTCAATTTTTGGCCATTCCATGGGCGGACATGGCGCACTGGTGCTTGCGCTGCGCAATCCCGGTCATTTCCGCAGCGTGTCGGCCTTTTCGCCCATCGTGGCACCAAGCCAGGTGCCCTGGGGAGAGAAAGCGTTCTCTGCCTATCTCGGCGACGATAAGGACGCCTGGGAAGAGTGGGATGCGTGCGAGCTGGTCAGGAAGACGCAGCTCGAAACGACGATCCTTATCGATCAGGGCGAGGATGACCAGTTCCTGGAAGAGCAGCTGAAGCCGCGCCTCTTCGAAGAGGCATGCCGTGAGGCTGGACAGTCTCTGGCGATCCGCATGCGGCCGGGATACGACCATTCCTATTATTTCATCTCGACCTTCATGGATGATCACATCATGCATCACGCAAAGGCGCTTTACGGCTAAGCGACTTTCGAAAGCGCAGACAAGAAAGCCCGCCTGGATGCATCCAGACGGGCTTTTTAGTGTGAGAGATGCGGGGCCTTACTCGCTCATCGGACTTGCCTTGATCTCTGCGCGGGTCGCAGGGCGCGAGAGGAACCAGCCGACGATGATCGGGATCAAAATGCCTGGCAGACCTTCATAGACGCCGCCCTGCCAGCCAAGGCCGTAGCGCCAGAAAAGGGCAATGGCGATGCCGCCCAGCATGAGGCCGATCGCGACAGGTTCGGTCAGGCGGCGGTTCAGACAATACAGGGTCAGCAGGGGGGCAAAGGCCACGGCCAGCGTCGACCACGACAGGATCACGAGCGTGAAGACGCTCTGATTGTCGAGAAGCGCGATCCCGAGCGCGGCAAGCGTCACGACAGCGGTGGCTGCCTTCAGCATCAGCGGATGTTCGAGGCGTTCGGGCGTCAAATCATGCGTGATGGCGGCCGAGCAGGAGAGGACTACGGAGTCCGCGGTCGACATGGTCGCGGCGAAGATGCCGGCAAGGATCAACCCGACCATGACATCGGGGAGCAGGTCCTCAGCCATGCGGGGCAGGGCAAGCTCAACATCGATGTCGCCTGCTTCCGGCATGTAAAATCTCGCCATCAGAGAGAGCCCTGCCGCGAGCAGGTAGAAGACAACGAAAAAGCCATAGTACCAGGCACGGGTGCGCTGCATGTTCTTTTCGTCATCGAGCGCCATGAAGCGCACCATGATGTGCGGCTGTCCGACAACGGAGAAGCCAGCGAAAAGCCAGCCAAGCACGAAGAAAACGATGCCCAGAACGCCGGTCATCAGGATCTCGTTGTTCTCAGGAAAAAGGTTCAGATACGTTCCGTTATCCATGGTGCTCAGCTGGCCCAGCATGCCGTCAAATCCGCCTGCCCCTGAAAGGCCGACGAAGAAGAGAGCAAAGAGGGCGACAAGCATGGAAATGGACTGCACCGCATCGGTCCAGATGGAGGCACGAATGCCGCCAGCAATGGAATAGGCGAGAATGATCACGGCAGAGCCGATCGCGCCGATGCGCCAGTCAAAGCCTTCAAACACGCCGTCCAGCGCCTTGGCGCCAGCCGTGATCTGGGCGGCGCCGTAAACCACAAGCAGGATCACCATGATAACCGCGGCCATCCGGCGCCAGACCGAGAAATCCTCTCCGTGCCAGTTGGAAAGGACTGAGGCGAACGAGGCTTGTTTGGTGACGCCGGTCGCCTTGCGCAGCTGTCTGTGGATGAAGAGCGAGCCGAGATAGTCCCCGACAATCCAGCCAAACATCAGCCAGACGGCCGATAGACCGGTTGCATAACCATAGCCGATGACGCCGATGAAGAGATAACCGGAATTGTTCGTTGCAACGGCAGAAAGCCCGGCAAGCCATGGCGAGACTGATTGGCCGGCCATGTAGTAATCATTTCTCTCCCCGGTGGATTTTCTGGCAGAGGCAAGCCCTACGCCCAGGAAGATGATCAGGATAACTACAAAGCTCGCAATAATCATTCGTCGTTCTCGTTTGAGGCCATCCAGGCTAGAAACAGGTCGAACTGCTCATTTTCTTCCTCGCCGCGTGGGTCTAGGTCCGACAGGGCGAGGCTGGTTGCCTGGGTGGCATTGAAGGGTTCCTTGTCGATCTCTTCGACAGGGTCGGCATTCACTGTACGTGTGAACATGAGCGCGGCAAGTAGAGCAAGGGCACCCGACGCATAGAAAAAGAGGCCTGGCCCACCGAGAGGCGTCATGACGAGGCCTGCCACGGCGGGTCCGGCGATGGACCCGATCCCCCACAAAACGATGATACCAGCCATCATTGGCGTTGTCTGACTGGCTTCGGCCCGGTCTGCGGCATGTGCGACAGCGATCGCGTAGAATGACAGCGCGCCCAGGCCATAGCCAAATCC
Organism: Henriciella marina DSM 19595; assembly: GCF_000376805.1. Taxonomy (NCBI): domain Bacteria; kingdom Pseudomonadati; phylum Pseudomonadota; class Alphaproteobacteria; order Hyphomonadales; family Hyphomonadaceae; genus Henriciella; species Henriciella marina. Next base: position 2,915,688 of record NZ_AQXT01000002.1, read on the forward strand.
CAGCATGAAGATCAGAATTTGCGGCACCAGACCCGCTGCGAGGCCAAGTCCAAGCGCGCAGACAGCCCCGATCAGACCGGTGGCTGCTATGACCAGGCGTCTGTCGATACGGTCAGAAATCATGCCTGCTGGCCAGAGACCAACGATGGCGCCTGCCAGGATTGCGGCGTTGAAGTTGGCTGCGAAAGAAGCGGCCTGATCAGGGGCGATGGTCTGGGCATAGACGGGGTAAAGCTGGGCGACCGAATTGTTCACGGCACCAGCGCAGAAGGCTGCAATCGCGGCGGCGGGGGCCAGCCGGAACATCCTGCGGGGGCCGAACGGCTTGCCGGTGCTCAACTCTGGCTGGCTCTGCCGCGTGGCGGTTATCGGCATTATCGTGAGGGCGAAGAGCACGGCGACGATAAGAAAGCCGCCCGCGCCACCCGCGCCGGCCATGATCAGGAATGGGCCACCGACAGCGCCTAGCTTTGAGACAACGTGATAGAAACTGAGGATTGAACCGCGGCGGTCTGCTGGCGCAGCGTCTGCGACCCAGCTTTCACCAGCCGTGAAGAGCGCCGACGTGCAGATGCCGATGACGCCCTGGACAAGCGCCCAGCCCATAAGACTAACGCCCAGTGTGAAGCTGAGCGATGCAATAATGGCGATGGCGGCAAAGAAGGCGAAAGATCGGATATGCCCTATCCGTGAAATCTGCGCTGGCGATAGCAAGGCTCCTGTGAGGAAGCCGCCCGCGAAGAATGCCGCAACCAGACCAAGGCCAGCATTCGACGCACCGGCATTTGCCAGGCTCAGCGCGATCGTCACGGACAGGGCAGCCGATGCGCCCTGAAGCATAGTCAGAGCACTCGTGACAGCCAGAACGTTGCGGTACGACCCCAGACGTTCTTTCCATCCAGTTTCTTGCCGGGTGACGGACCCCGAACTTGCCATCAGGCGGCGGTTCTGATTTCCGAGGAATCACCATCGCGGGTGGCGGAATCCTCTTCCACCAGAGCCCGGTGAAGGACGCGGACGGTCTCGTCGTAATCCTCTTCGGCGACGATTGTCTGAAGATCCGTGCTCCGGGTCAGTTTCTGGAGGCCGAGCATGTTGATGCCAGCCTCAAACAGCGCTGTCGTCGCCTTTGCAGTCATGCCGGGCACGTCAAGATTGGCACCGATCACCGAAACGATGGCCACCTTGCGGATCGTCACCTCGGCGTTTTCGTACATGGCTTCAAGGTCTGCTGCTGCCCGTTTCAGCGACTGACGCGTGCAGTCGACATAGTGGGTGATCGTATTGGCGTTGGAGCACTTCGACACGATCCAGATATTATGGCGTGTCAGGGCTTTCAGCGCCTCAGCGTCATAACCTTTCACGCCGACCATATCCTGTTCGAACAGCTCAAAAGCGTAGATGTTCTTGATCCCTGTGACGATCTCGGCGCGGCCGATTTCAGGGTGGAAGTCATCGGTGATGATCGTCCCGGCGTCAGACGGGTCGAATGTGTTCTTGACCCGAAGCGGCACGCCGGCCTGGCGAAGGCCCTTGGCGGCTTTCGGATGAACCGCTTCCATGCCCATATTCGAGAGCTGGTCGGCAACATCGTAATTGGTCTTGCCGATCTTCAGCACCTTGTCGTTACCGACCAGTTTCGGATCGGCACTGGAAAGGTGGAATTCCTTATGAATGATCGCTTCGGCAGCGCCGGTAAGCGCGCCAATCCGCGAGAAGGTCACTTCGGTGTAGCCACGGTCATAAAGCTTCACCATGCCTTCGGTGCAACTTGCATAACCGGTACAGATCGCCAGTTCCTTGGAGAAATCAATGTTGCGGAATGAGGTTTCAATGCGCTCATCCAGCGTCATCTTTTCTTCGTCGCGCCACCCGGTGAGATCAACGAAGACCGAGTTGATATCATGCTGGCGAAGCAGGAGCGTCGTATTGTGCGCCGAATGGGCTTCGCCGAGGGCGGCCAGCATTTCGCGAACCGTCAGGAGATGTTCGTCAAGGCGGAACTGGCCGTAGGAACAAAGACGGTGAAGGTCGATCAGGCAGTTGCGGACGCCTTCGACGCGTTCAAGAACGAAATTGTCTGCAACCTTGCAATCTGGATGGTCGCCGAAGACTTCCTCATTCTTTTCGCGCATGGCCGCCGACAGCTCAGTCAGTGCCTCGCTCCACTGCCACTTGTTTTCGGCGCTTGCGAAAAGGCTGTAGACGCCCGGCTTGCCGGTTTTCTTGTGTTCCAGAAGAAGGTTGGTCATGCCCGCATAGGCGGACACGACGAAAATACGGTTGTACAGATCAGCGCCCTCGCGCCCATTTATCAGGACATTGTCCAGGATGACCGGCGTGTTGGCGATTGATGTGCCGCCGATTTTTTCAACAGTGTGGGTCATGGCTTAAAGCCCCCTAGGATTTGGTCTGGTTGAAGCCGCAGCCTGCCTGTTCGTGCCAGGGGCAGGCTGCGGGAGACAGGGTATTCAGGCGTCGTTGATGTCCTCAAGGTCTTCGGCGGCTGCATAGGACCCATCCGGCAGGTGGACTTCCTTGCCGGTCACAGGCGGATTGAAGCAGCAGGCCATGTGCAGTTCTTCCTCGGCACGCAGCGTATGCTTGTCGTGCAGGTTCAGCGCATACATGACGCCAGGCCTGATCTCATGGGTCTCGCCGGTGCCGTGATCCGTGATCGAGCCCTTGCCCTTCATGCAGTACACACTCTCGAAGTGGTTCTTGTAGTGAAAGATGTGCTCTGAGCCAGCTTCCAGGATCGTGATATGGAAGCTGAAACCCATTTTCTCATCGGCCAGGAGCATCCGGTAGGATGTCCATTTGGCGTCAGAGACGGCACGGTCTGTGCCTTTGAGGTCGTTCAGGTCGCGTACAATCATGCTAGCTTACTCCGCTGCGACTTTGGTACTGTCGGATGCTTCGCGCGCGGACTCGAGCAGAATGTCGAGGCCCTTGCGAAGGGTGGCTTCCGGCACGGTGAGGGCAACGAGCACCTTCACCACTTCATCGTCTCCGCCGGAGGTCTCGATGATGAGGCCTTTTTGGAATGCGCGGGCGCAGATGTCGGAGGCGAGATCGCCGCTTTCGACGTCAATACCCTGCATCATCCCGCGGCCCTTGAGCCGTGCGTCAGGAAGAATGTCGATAATCTTCTGGAGGCCTTCGGTGAGGATTTCCGACTTGGCCCGGACGTCCTTCTGGAAAGAGTCGTCCTTCCAGAACTTGTCGAGGGCAACCTTGCCGGTCACGAAAGCATGATTGTTGCCACGGAACGTGCCGTTGTGCTCGGCCGGCTTCCAGATGTCGTGCTCTTTCTTGATCAGTACGCAGGCGAAAGGCAGGCCCATGCCGGACAGCGATTTGGCCTGGGTGATGATGTCCGGCTTGATGCCGGCAATCTCGAAGCCGAAATAGTCGCCCGAACGGCCGCAGCCCGACTGAATATCGTCGATGATGAGCAGCGCGCCATGCTTCTTCGCAAGATCTGCAATTCCTTTCATCCACTCCTTTGACGCGGCATTCAGTCCGCCTTCGCCCTGGATCGGTTCGAAGATGAAGGCCGCCGGGGCATCGACGCCGGAGGATGGATTGTCGAGCATGGTCTCGATCTGTTTCAGCGTGTCGATGTCGTCGCCGAACGCGCCGGCATAGGGCATGTGGGTCGTGCCGGTCAGGCCAACGCTACCCGTGCCCGAACCGCCGCGCTTGCCGGCATTGCCGGTCAGCGCCAAAGCGCCCATGGTCATGCCGTGAAAGCCGTTGGTGAAGGCAATCACATTGGTGCGGCCGGTAACCTTGCGGGCCAGCTTGACGGCGGCCTCGACGGCATTCGTGCCGGTCGGGCCAGTCATCATGATCTTGTAGTCGCCCATGCCGCGCGGCTCGAGAATGTTCTCCTCGAACGCTTTCAGCCATTCGGCTTTTGCGTCTGTATACATGTCGAGACCGTGGGCGATGCCATCACGTTCGATATGCGCGATAAGAGCGGCCTTCATGTCCGGATCGTTGTGACCGTAATTGAGGGTCGAACAACCGGCGAGAAAGTCGATATAGGTTTCGCCATCGGCGTCGGTCATTTCCGAGCCTTTGGCGCTCACGAAAAGCGCGTCGAAGTTGCGGCAATAGCTGCGCACGATCGACTCGCGCCTTTCAAAGATGTCTTCCTGAGTGTCTGTGAACGGCATGCGTTCTGCTCCTGTCATTGGTCTGGTTTTGGGCGTCTCTAAACGCGAGAAGTGTCGGCTCAGCTATTGGCCGGCCGGCCAAAAGGCCCGATTGTCACGAGAATCTCGCTGTCGTGACGGCCTTTGAAATGTGTGTCCTTGTCGAAGAACTTGGTGTCTCTCAATGGCGCTTCAAGCCAGCGCGCGAGGCTTTTGAAGAGGCCCCATGATGCCTCATTATCTGGTGTTATAGTGGTCTTCAGATAACGCACATCCTTGCAGGACGGGCGGGAGAAGATGTCGGCGACAAGGCGCTTTGGAATGCGTTTGCCACGCGCCTTTTCGCCAATGGCCACCTGCCAGAGAAAAAAGACATCCGGCTCGCCGGGTGGAATATGCCCGCTGACCCAACCGATCACCTCGCCATCCTCACGCGCGAGCGCGCACGTCTCAGCAAAGTGGGTCGTCTGGATCAGGTTCATGTAAAGCGAGTTGGTATCAAGCGGAGGACATGCAGCGATGAGGTCGTGAACGGCTGCGCCGTCCTCGCTTTTCGGTGCCTCGATTGTGACGGCGTCTGTGATCATGTCTTCAAGCCTGCTTCAATTATACAATGGCCAAAGCGCCGCCGAGTTCCCGGTCGAGCGCTTGCCTGGTAAATATTGTTTGACTATCTATATAAGTATGGCGCAAACGGGGTCAACCCGTGCACGCCGAAGAACTGGATTGAGAGACATCGTTCCTCAAAAGCCGGAATAAAGACAAAAATAGCCCTAAGAACTGTTTGATACAAAAATATTTTTTAACCAAAGGATCATTGATAATATGGCGCAACTCTCGGAAGGTTTTGATTCCCTGCGCCTGTCAGCGGCGCATGCAGATATGTGGAGCGAGGACATGCAGGATCAGGCGGAAGTTGCACTTGTCGCATTGCGGCGTGTCCTCAAAGCTACGGCCAGCAACGTGAAGTCGGTTGCCCAGAAGACCGGCCTGACCGCATCGCAACTGCTCGTGCTTCAGGTGCTGCGGACGCAAGGCGATACGCTGACCGGAGACTTGGCGCGCGCCGTTGACCTCAAGCAGGCGACAATTTCGATCCTGATCGACAAGTTGCAGGAAAACGGTCTTGTTGATCGCAAGCGTGGCGAGACCGACCGTCGCCGCGTCTGGGTTCGTCTCACCGACAAGGGCCTCGCCGCGCTTGAGGGCGCGCCCGATCTTCTGCAGGACAGGTTTCGCACGCGATTTGGCAAACTTGCAGATTGGGAACAGGCGAGCATTACCGCCTCGCTTTTGCGTGTCGTTTCGCTGCTGGATGCAGAAAAGATAGAGGCATCGCCCATCCTTGACGTTGCCGATGTGAACGATCCGCCCGTCGGCAAGAAAGCGTGATCGCCGTCGCGGCCACCAATTCAGGCTTTTTAAGCCACCTCTTCCTGTTTTCCTTTTGCAAGCCGGGGCCGCTGGCCTAGTGTTATGACTGTTCGTTCCAAAGGTTGATGGGAGAGACGAAATGAAATTTCGCATGAGCGCACTGGCGCTGGTTCTGGCTACGGGTCTTGGCGCTTGCGGCGGCGCGGATGAACCGGCTGATATCGAAGCCGATACGCCGCCTGCAGAGATGTCCACGCCGGATGAAGCTGACGCCGAAGCGGATACCGAGGCCCCTGTGGAGGCAGAGACCGCATCTGGCCCGGCAGAGGAGAGCGCGCAGCTTGCAAGCCTGCCCGCGCCATATGCCAGCGCCGATTACGCGACAGGCAAGCGCCTCTTCATGCAGTGCTCGTCCTGCCACTCGCTGGCTGAAGGCGGCCCGACGCTGCTAGGCCCGAACCTTTACGGCATGTTCGACCGTCAGGTCGGCGGCCTCGATAATTTCGACTATTCGCAGGCGCTGCAGGAAGCCGATTTTGAATGGACGCCGGAGCAGCTCGACCAGTGGCTTGCCAGCCCGCGTAATTTCCTGCCCGGCAACCGTATGAGCTTTGCGGGCGTGCCGCGCGAAGACAACCGCGTTGCGGTCATCGCCTATATCATGAGCGAAACCGGCTACACGCCGGAGAGCTAGGCCTCAGACTGAATATGCGCCGGGCTGGTCACCAGAAAGTCGACCAGCTCGCCGCGTTTTCGGGCATCGGCATTCGGCAGGCGGCGCAGTAGACCTGCGCTATTCACAAACGGCTTTATGAGCGAGCTATCCTGATCGGGTGCCGGGTCGGCCATGAGTTGGCCGCCCACGCCGAAAGACAGGAAGGCGCGCATGTAGTGCTCACGCGGGCCGTTCGCGGTGAGGTCACAAGCCAGGGTGGCCTGTACGAACTGATGCGGCGTGCCGGTGATCAGCGGTTTCAGAAACAGTTGCGCGCAAACCAGCGCCGAGGCCGGATTTCCAGGTAGGCCCAGGACGCGCGTCTGCTGGCGCGTTGAAAACCATGTCGGCTTGCCAGGGCGCACGGCGATTTTCTCAAAGACAGGATCGAAGCCAGCCGCCGCGAAAGCGGGGCGCATCAAATCATGATCGCCAACAGACGCGCCGCCGACAGGCAGGAAAATGTCGATGTCATTTGCTGCCGCGATGCGCTCGGCGATGGCGTCCAGCGTGTCCTCTGCAATCCCGAGATCGACCGGTTCGCCGCCCCATTCGCGGATGAGCGCGGCCAGCGCCACCGGGTTGGAATTGACGATTTCTCCGCGGCCGAGCTCACTGCCCGGAGGCTTCAGCTCATTGCCATTTGCAAGGATGCCGATGCGCAAGCGCCGGGTAACTTCAACGGTGCCGATATTCCCGGCTGCGAGCAGTCCAAGCTCTGCCGCACCGAGAAAAACGCCTTCGCGAAGCAGAACGTCTCCCTGATCGAAATCGCGGCCCGCCTTGCGGATGAACTGCGACGCGTCATAGCTTTCAGCGCAGACAATCGTGTCGCCGTCGCGTGTCGCATCTTCCTGAATGACAATGTGGTCGGCGCCAGCTGGAATCTCACCGCCGGTGAAGATGCGGACGGCCTCGCCGGATGTGATGCTTTCAGTAAACGGTGTGCCTGCCGGGGATGCACCAACGACGCTCAGGCGCGCGCCTTTCTGGCGGACATCTTCCAGTCTGACCGCGTACCCATCCATCGCGGAGAGATCAGCGGGCGGGCGGCTGACCCCCGCGGTGATCGTCTCCGCCAGTTGTCGGCCATGGGCGGTTTCGAGCTCAATCGTTTCCGTGCTTTGGGGCAGGGCATGGCGCTGTAGCGCGGCCATCGCTTCATCGACGCTGATCAGGCCGCTCATGAGCCTGCCTTGCGATAGTCGCCCGACTTGCCGCCGGTCTTTTCCAGCAATTCTATGCCCTCAATCGTCATGGATTTATCGATCGCCTTCAGCATGTCGTAGAGCGTCAGGCAGGCGGCTGAAACCGCCGTCAGCGCTTCCATTTCGACGCCGGTACGCCCGCTTGTCTTCACCCGGGCCGTAACGCGCAGGCCGGTGCCCGCATCATTTGGTTCGATCTCCACCTTTACCGACGAAAGCGGCAGCGGATGGCAGAGCGGGATGAGGTCTGACGTCCTCTTGGCGGCCATGATGCCGGCCAGCTCAGCGATGGAGATGGGGTCGCCCTTCTTGGTGTCGCGTCCGGTCGCCGCCTTCAGAGTCTCGGCGTCCATCCGCACCCGGCCATGGGCGACCGCGACACGCTCGGTGACGTCCTTGGCGCCGACATCGACCATGCGAGCGCGGCCATCGGGGCCGATATGGGTGAGATCGCTCAATGGCCCGGCTCCATATGCTCCATGAGGCGGGGCATCAGCTCCACGAGGTTGCAGGGCTTGTGGCGGCTATCGAGCTGCAGCGAGATGACCTTGTCCCAGCCATCTTTCACGGCTCCGTTAGAGCCAGGCAGGCAGAAAATGAAGGTGCCGCTGGCGAGGCCTGCAACCGCGCGAGACTGGAGGGTCGAGAGGCCGACGCTCTGAAAACTGACCTGATGAAAGATGACCGAGAAGCCGTCGATTACCTTGTCGAACAGCGGCGTGATCGCTTCGGGGGTAATATCGCGGCCGGTGAGGCCCGTGCCACCTGATGTGATCACGACATCGACGTCCGGATCGGCAATCCAGGCGGAGACCTGCGCCCGGATGGCGGCCTTGTCGTCCGGCACGATCTTGCGGTCAGCAACGATGTGTCCCGCCGCTTCGATCCGCTTCACCAGCGTGAAGCCGGACGTGTCCGTGTCCAGTGTGCGCGTATCGCTCATCACCAGAACGGCGATGCGGACGGCGTGAAATTCGAGGCTTTCATTGATGCCGTGCATGTCAGGCTCTCTCTTCGTCTGTCTTCGCCCAGCGGGCGCTGTCGGTATAATCCTGCTGGCGCGGTTCTATCCAGCGGCTGCCAGTCGGGGTGAGTTCTTTTTTCCAGAAAACCGCTTCGGTCTTGAGGTAGTCCATAAGGAAGTCGGCGGCCTCGAAGGCGGCGCGTCTATGGGCAGACGCCGTCGCAACGAAAACGATCGGGTCGAACGGCTGCATGTCCCCTGTACGATGAATGACACGGACCGCATCGAGCGGCCATCGGGCGCGGGCCTGCGAGACGGCCGTTTCGATGCCGTTTTCCGTCATCGGCGAGTATGCCTGAAGGTGAAGTCCGGTCACCTCGCCGTCCGAGGCGGTGTCCCGCACAAGACCGGTGAAGCTGACAATTGCGCCAGCCCCGCGCGCTGCTGTCTCGAAGGCGGCAAGCGCCTCAGATGGGCGGAAAGGATCGGGGGAAAGCGTGATCATGGAAAGGCTTAGCCGCCACCTACGGGCGGCATGAAAGCGATTTCGTCGGTGGGCGCGACCGGATGTGGATCGACCACAATCTCGCTGTTCACCGCTAGCCTGACGCTCGCCTCGAGAAAGGCGCCATTTGCCGATTTGGCGTCGTCGAGCCAGCGCCGGAGCGCGGCTGTGTCTGTAATGTCCACGGGTATGTCGAGCGTTTCGGCGCCCGTGCCTGTAACATCGCTGAGCCGTCCGAAATAGAGGATATCAGCCATGGGCTCAGCCCCCTGTAACTGACATGTGGCGATCAAGGGCCGGGTCCTGATTGCGACGATCGATCGCGAAGTCATGACGTTCCGGCTTGGCGATGAGGGCCCGGTCCAGCGCCTCATCAAGCGCTGCCATTAGATCGTCGCTTTCTCTCAGGGCGGCGCGCAGGTCAATGTGATCATCCTGACCGAGGCACATATAGATGCGGCCCGTGCACGTAACGCGCACGCGGTTGCAGCCGGCGCAGAAATTATTGGTCAGCGGGGTAATGAAGCCGAGGCGGCCGCCGGTTTCGGCGATGCGGACATAGCGCGACGGGCCGCCATTGGTGTCGTTCGCCTCTTCAGGCGTCAGTGTCCAGCGGCGTTCCAGTTGGTCGCGGATGTCGAAAAGCGGGATGTACTGGTCGTAGCGATCCTCGCCGGTCAGGCCGAGTGGCATGACCTCAATCAGCGTCATGTCATGGCCGCGGGCATGGGCCCATTCGACCATTCTGGGGATTTCATCGGCGTTCTGATGGCGCAGGGCGACGGTGTTGATCTTGATCTTGAGGCCCGCATTCGCGCCTGCCTCAATGCCGCGCATGACCTTGTCATAGTCGCCGCGACGCGTGATCTGGTGGAACATGTCGGGATCGAGCGTATCGAGCGAGACGTTCACCCGGCGCACGCCAGCTGCGATGAGCGCTTCGGCATTCGCTTCAAGCTGCGTCGCATTGGTGGTGAGGGTGAGCTCATCGAGGCCATCGCCCAAACGCGCGCCCAGCCCTTCGAAAAGCCGCATGATATCTTTGCGGACCAGTGGCTCCCCGCCTGTGATACGGATCTTCCGGACACCGCGCCGGATGAAGGCATCGGCAACGGTCTGCATCTCATCGAGGCTGAGAAGATCCTTCTTGGGCAGGAAGGTCATATGCTCTGCCATGCAATAGGTGCAGCGAAGGTCGCAGCGGTCCGTGACCGACAGGCGGAGATAGCTGATCTCGCGTCCGAAGCGGTCGATAAGCGGGGCAGGCTTCAGGGCGGTATGTCCGTCAGGCATGCGTAAGTCCTTTCGCGCGATCAAGATCGGCGGTCGTGTCGATGTCCAGCGCGCGGTCAGGCGCAAGATCGACAGTGGCGGTATTGGAAAGCTGGTTGAAGAGCGACTTGGCGCCGGTGTCGCCAGAGAGCTTTGTCAGCGCATCAAACGTCGAATGATGGAAGATGGCAGGCGGGCAGAGGATACCGTCGACCTTGCTCATCGCGGCAGTACGGCCCTGCCTGAAGGCGTCTTTAAGGGCGTGAAGATGGGCGTCGTCGATGTGCGGCATGTCGGCGAGCAGGATGAGCGCAGCGTTTGCGCCTGTTTTCTGCGCGGCGCGAATACCGACGCTGAGCGATGTGGCCTGACCCTCGGCGGCGTCCGGGTTCTGGGCGACTTGCCAGCCAGATGCCGACAGCGCTTCAGCGCGGGGTGCATCGTCTGGGCCAACGATAGCGATGTTTCCGGCGGTCTGTTGCCCGTCCAGAAGATGGGCCGCGTGCTCGAGCACGGCTTTGCCGTCCAGCTTGGCCAGCAATTTGTCGCCATTCTCAAACCGGCGAGACTGTCCGGCGGCGAGAAGGATGAGCGCGGTGTCTGCAAAGGCTTTGCGAAGCGCGTCGTGATAGGCCGCGACGATCTCCGCCAGCACGGAAACCGCCAGCATCGAGGCATCGCGCATGGACGGGATGAGGCCGATCGGTCCGCGCACGCGTTCAAAGGCGACATCGGACACGCCATTGGCCTTCAGCGCTTCCCAGCGGCGGGCATGGGTTTTCCGGCTGCCGACAGCGCCGATATAGAAGGCCGGTCCGTCCAGCGCCTGTTTCAGCAGCGGGCCTTCCCAATGGGTGTCGTGGAACATCAGGATAAAGGCCGTCCACGCATCATCATTGGTGGTTGGAATGTCAGACGGCGTCTCAAGTGGGGTGACACGCTCGAAGCCCTGGTCCTTTGCCGCGGTGACGTCTTCGCCATCGCGAAGCTGGAGGTGAACATCAAGTCCTGCCGCATGTGCGACGCGGGCGAGGGCGAGGCAGTCGGCGCCGCGTCCGGCAATGCGCAGGCGAGGCTTGGGGACATAGACAGGCGCGAAGCCATCCAGCGGGTCAAGGTCCAGCCGTGCCGTCTTTCGCGACAGCAGCTGATCGCGAACGGACTTTAGGCTGGCGGTGTCGGCATCCGGAATGATCGTAACTTTGATCGCGCCGCCGCAGGGGAGCGGCAGGTCTGTGAAGGGCGAACCCGCGCCGTAGCGTAGCTGTTTGGCCTTGCCGGTGCGCAGCGTGTTCTGGGCCTGCAGGGCGACATCTGAATCGATGCACCCGCCAGAGATGTAGCCAGCAATTGCGCCAGCTTCATTCACGGCCATCAGGGCGCCGGGCGCACGCACGGCGCCGCCTTCGATTGCAGTGACCACGACAAGCGCCGCCGGGCCATCGGCTCGCCAGTCCAGCCATTGGCTGAGCACGTCTTCTGGATGTTCAGGATAGGTCTGCTGCATGGCCACGATGTGTTTCGTTCTAAACCATCATTTAGAACGAAGCCAGCCGAGTTCTAACCTTGAAGGCCGCAAAGGGCCTCGATGGATGACATCGAGGCGGTCTCAGCCGTTTCGGTCACGTCGCCATAGAGCGTGAGGACACGCTTGCCGAGATCGGTGAGCTCGGAGCCGCCGCCCGATGCCCCGCCATGCGATGACGCGATAAGCGGCTGCGCGAAGTCGGCTTTCATCTCATCGATAAGCTTCAGGGCGCGCGGGTAGGACATGGAGAGCGCCGCCGCGGCCTTGCTGATCGATCCTTCGCTGTCGATCGCGAGCAGGAGCGCCGCCTTGCCGGGGCCGAAACGGCCGCCATTCGGCAGGTCTATACGTACGCTGAGCTTTGCCTTGCCGGTCATCTGCGGACCCCCGGGGCCTCGAGGGTCAGGCCTTGTGCGCGTTTGGCGAGATAGAGCTCAACGGCGAGGTAGTCATCAGAGCCATAGTCGCGGGGCTGTGCCCGCACGCCCGCATCGCAGTCGCGCAGCCGTCTGTGGAGCGAGCCAAGCGATTGCCATTCGAGGCGGTAGGCCGGGAAGCCCGTGCCGTGGCCCTGACTGATCGTATCGCCGCGCAGTTTCTTGCCCCAATTGTCGTCATGGCACTGGGTGCAGGCGAGGTTGAACTGGCCCCGACGTGTCTCGAAATAGTCGCGTCCGCGGGCATACCAGTTGGCTGCGGCACCTTCGATATCGACGGAGATTGGCGCGCCGCGCGAAAGACTGGCGGTGTAGGCGGTCAGCGCGAGGAGATCGTCGCTTTCATATTCCAGCGGCTGAAGGCCTTGATGGCGGGTCCGGCAGAGATTGATCCGGCCTTCAATATTCACAAGGTCGCCGCTCTCTTCGTCGATCTGGGGATAGTGAGCCGCCGCGCCCGCAAGGGAGAGGCCGTCGTCATTGTGGCAGGTGCTGCAGGCCTTCCCGTCGGCAGGTGCTTCGGAGAAAAGCGCCTCGCCCCTGTCCACCCAGAGGAAGCCTGGATTGGCGAAGTCATCATCCTGAAGGGCCTGCGTCTGCGCCTGCAGGAAGTCATAGCCGGATTTGAGCGGGTCGGGGGCGCTATCGGCAGGCGCCGGACTTGTGTCCGGCTGGCATGCCACAAGAGACAGGATGGCTGAAATGGCGGCGAGGCGCTTCATTCCACCGTCAGCTCATGGGTCTCGGACCAGGTCTCGCCATTCTGGCCGGTCCATGTGAATGCGATGGGTCCGGACGCTGTGGCGCGGGTGTAGAAGGTGAGGATCGGATTGGCTGCAATTCCGGGTTTGAGCTCAGCCTCGAAAACGGTCTCGCCATCATAGGTGACTTCAAAGCTCTTGATGATGTCCTGTTCGATCGCCTTGCCATCAGGGCCGCTTCGATACCCGGTTTCCATAGGGTGCTGGATCAACGCCTTCAGCTCGATGATTTCGCCGCGGCTTGCGGTGTCCGGGGCGGCTATGCGGATGGTTGCCATTTTTCTGTCTCCCTACCCGATCAGGCAGGCGGCGAGTGTCACCACCGTGCTCGCGGAGCCGTGCCAGAGTGTCCCGTCGCTCATCTCGGCGACGGCCCTGATACGCTGCGTGCCCGCCATCCGGATACGTGTCGAGACCTCAGCCTTACCGGCGCGGGCCCCAAGTTTGAACAGTGCGACTTCGGCGACCGGATTACGCGGCGAGATGATGGCCATGCGTGTCACATGGTTCTTACGCGTCATCGGGCTTTCGGCAGAGATGGTGATGGCGACCGAGTTTCCGTTCTCTGCGATTGGCGGCAGATCGACGGTTACGCGGCCCTCATTGAGGGGTTTGTCGCCGAAAATCTCGCGGATCGCAGCGTCAGCATCTGCGGCATCGGCCACCGCGCCAAGCGGGAGGGAGGCGGCAACGAGACCGGCCGCGCCGGTGAGCAGGAATGCGCGCCGGGCGATGATGAGGGGTGTTTTGCCTGTCGCTGTCATGTCTGTTCACCATCAAGTGTTGCGAGGTAAGCCACGAGATCCTCGATCTGCTGGGCATCGAGCGCGGGCTCGCCTCTATATTCATCGCCGACCTGATTAAGGCCGTCTGCTCGATAATATGAGGGCATTACCGTTTCTGGCCAGAGGCGCTGCGCGTCTGCGATGCGAAGACGGACCTGGCCCTCGCTCAGCCGCGCGCCAACCAGAGTGAGATCTGGACCGACACTTCCCTGAAATTCCGTGTCCAGTTGTTGGGCTGCGTGGCAAAGGACGCAGTGGCCTTGCGCGCGCTCGGTGAACACAGCCTCGCCTCTCGTCGCATCCCCTTTGAGGCCAAGAAGTGGCGCGTTGATCGCGTCGCCTTCGATCTCTGCCGGAGTAGCAAGCCGAACGTCTGCCTCTGAGCTGCAGGCGGCGAGGCAGCAGACAATAAGCGGAAAAGCTACGAGCCTCATCCAAATGTCTGACGGGTGATCTGTTTGAACCAGGCTTCCGCTTCTGCCGCTTCTGCGGCCCGGATGGCGGGCGCAGCACCTGCGGGGCTGAGACCGCCTGCGCCGTCCATGCTGGAGAGTTTGCCGTCTGCGTTCGAGTAGACGCCGGTGATCGAGACGGCCGCGTCAGGCGTGACGTAGGAATAGCAGGTATTGGCCAGCACGGTCGGCTCAATGGCGGCGCCGCTGAGGTCGCGCGCAATTTGAAGCGCGCAGAGTTTGGCCTGCAGGTTGGCGGAGAATGCCGACTTTGGCATCGGGGCCGCAATGGTCGCGTCTCCGATGACGTAGATGTTGTCTTGAAGCGTAGACGAGAAATCGACCGGATTGATCGGGCACCAGCCGGTCTGGTCGGCGACGCCTGCGCGGGCCGCAATCTCTCCGGCCTTCTGAGGCGGGATGACGTTGGCGACATCGGCTTTGTAGGTGTCGAAATCTGTCGAGAGCGTCATGGCTGCCGGATCAACGGAGACGACGCGGCCGAAGTCGCTCGCGCCGACCCATTGCAGATGATCTGGATAGTGCTGCGCCCACGCTTCCAGAAAGAGCGGCTGCTTGGAGAACTGGTCCTTGGCGTCAAGGATTATGAGCTTCGAGGCTGGCTTCTGCGTCTTGAGATAATGCGCGATCAGGCTGGCGCGTTCATATGGGCCGGGCGGACAGCGATAGGGGGCGGCGGGGACCGACATGACGACGAGGCCGCCGTCTTCCATCGCCTCGAGTTGATCGCGTAGCAGCGTTGTCTGCGGCCCGGCTTTCCAGGCATGCGGCATCACCTGCTGCGCGTCTGGTCCATAGCCTTCGAGCGCGTCCCAGCGGATATCGATCCCCGGGGACAGGATGAGCCGGTCATAGGACAGGGTGTCGCTAGAGCCGAGCGTCACGGTGCGGGCGGATGGATCGACGTCTTCGGCTCTCTCTTGAATAACATTGATGCCTTCGGTTTTCAGCCTGTCGTAGCCGAACGTCTGCGCGCTCATTTCGCGCAGACCTCCGATGACGAGGTTGCTGAACGGACAGGCTGTGTAGGTCGCCTGCGGCTCGATCAGCGTGACGTCGGCGTCGGCTATGTAGGTCTTGAGGAAACGGGCTGCTGTTGCCCCGCCAAAGCCGCCGCCGATGACCACCAGACGAGGGCGGGGTTGCGCAAGCGCGGGCGAACCTATGAAGGGCAGGGCGGCGGCGCCCGCCAGTCCGGCGAGCAAGCTTCGTCGCTGCGGGGTCCAGACCATTAGTGGGTCTCCTCAAGCGTTGAGAGATACCTGCTGACGGCGGCTATCTCATTGTCGCTATAGCCGCGCATCAGCCTGTGCATGACGGTCGTGCCACTCGCATCTTGCTTGTAGGAGAGGAGCCGTGCCTCAAGCTCTTCGTGGGTCAGCACGCCGTAGTCCGGAATGGCCTCACCCTCGCCGCCATGACAGCCAGAGCATGTCAGCGCGAGGCTTTTGCCGGGATCGATGGCTGCTGAGGGGTCTGCGGCGGACTGCGCCACATTCTCTGGCTGCGGGTCCGCCTGCGCGATGTTCGGCTCACCGCTACAGGCCGCCAGCAAAAAGCCCGCTGCCGCGGCGAACGCGGCAACGGGCGAAGTCATCTTACGATCAGACCTCACGCTTTCCTCAGGTCTTGGTCCTTTACAGGCATGCGGCGGATACGCTTGCCGGTGGCGGCATAAATGGCGTTGAGCACGGCCGGCGCTGCGACAGCGATCGTCGGTTCGCCAACGCCGCCCCAGAAACCGCCGGACGGCATGACGATGGTCTCGACTTCCGGCATGTCGCGCACGCGCATCGAGTCGTAGGTGTCGAAATTGGTTTCCTGCACCTCGCCATTCTCGAAGGTGATCTCTTCGAAGAGCGCTGCCGATAGGCCGTAGACGAAGGAGCCAGCAACCTGTGCATCGATCTGCTGCGGATTGACGGCATAGCCGGGATCGGTCGCGGCAACGATGCGGTGGATCTTCAGGCGGCCTTCATCGCTGACGGTCACCTCGGCACAGGCGGCTGTATAGCTGCCGAACGAGTAGAAGACACAAAGCCCGCGGGCCTTGCCGTCATCGCTGCCCCAGCCGGATTTCTCCGCCACGGCATTGAGAACAGCGGCCATCTGTGGGCTGTCTTTCAGATAGTCCAGCCTGAATTCGAGCGGGTCGCGGCCCGCTGCGTGGGCCATCTCGTCCATGAAGCATTCA
This sequence comes from Henriciella marina DSM 19595, assembly GCF_000376805.1. Taxonomy (NCBI): domain Bacteria; kingdom Pseudomonadati; phylum Pseudomonadota; class Alphaproteobacteria; order Hyphomonadales; family Hyphomonadaceae; genus Henriciella; species Henriciella marina. The sequence continues at coordinate 2,932,067 of NZ_AQXT01000002.1, forward strand.
AGATAGATGGCGTTCTGGTTGGCGTTCACACCGCGCCAGAAACCCGGCCGGACCGGCGGGTTGCGCATGGCATGGTCCACCTTCAGGGCTGGGAAGGTGTATTTCAGGGTCTGGTCTTCAGCCCGCGCATCCATCCCGCTCGGAAGGAGGCCCTGGAAGACATATGGGTCCATCCCGTTCATCAGCGCCTGCGGCATCAGACCTGCGAGGATCGACTGTCCCGCAAGTCGGATCTTCATGCCGATCAGATTGCCATCAGCGTCGAGAGCACCCTGACAGCGCGCCTGCGTGGTCGGGTGATAGAAGCCATGCTTCATGTCTTCTTCGCGCGACCAGAGAAGCTTGACCGGTGTGCCGGGCATCTCCTTGGCGATGTTCACGACCTGGGTGACATAGTCGCTCATCCCGCGCCGCCCAAAACCGCCGCCGAGATGGATCTTGTAGACGTCGCACTGCTCGATAGGCAGGCCAGCGGCCTCTGACGCGGCGCCGAGTGCGGCCTCGCCATTCTGTGTCGGGCACCAGACTTCGCATTTGTCCTCGGTCCAGATCGCCGTCGCATTCATCGGCTCCATGCAGGCATGGTTCTGGTTCGGGACGCGATAGGTTGCTTCGACGGTCTGGGCAGCATTGGAAAATGCGCTGTCGACATCGCCTGCGGTATTACCAACAAAGGCCTCATCAGATGTCAGCGCCTCTTCGAGGCTTTCATCAAATGCAGCGCTCGAATAATCGGAGCCTTCGCCATCGGTCCATTCGACCTGTAGCGCATCGAGCGCCGTCTTTGCCTGCCACCAATAGTCGGCGACGACCGCGACAGAGCGGTCATCGACACGGACGACCTTGCGGACGCCTGGCATCGAGGTCACGGCGCTCTCATCATAAGAGGCGAGCGTTGCGCCGCGTTTTGGGGCCTGAAGGATGGCCGCATTGACCATGCCCTCCATCTGAAGGTCCGCACCGTACTTCTGCGCACCCGTGACCTTTTCTTTCGTGTCGAGACGGAGGACGGGCTGCCCGACCAGTTTCCATTCTGACGGGTCCTTGACTTTCACACCGGTTGGCGGCGTGAGCTTGCTGGCGGCGTCGGCCACTTCGCCAAACCGCAGTTCCTTGCCTGAGGCTCCATGCGTGATGACGCCCTTGGAGACCGAACATTCGCCGATCGGAACGCCCCATTGATCAGCAGCCGCCTGGGTCAGCATGACCCGTGCGACGGCGCCGCCTTCGCGGACATAATCAACGCTGGCGCGGATACCTTGCGAGCCACCGGTTGAGAAGTCGCGCCAGACGCGGTCGCGCGCGAGATTTTCGCCGGGTGTTGGATATTCGGTGACGACCTTGTCCCAGTCGCATTCAAGCTCTTCAGCGACGAGCTGGGCGAGGCCTGTCAGCGTGCCCTGGCCCATCTCGGAGCGGGCGATCCGGATCGTGACAACATCGTCATTGCCGACATGGACCCATGCATTGACCTCTGGGTTCGGGGCCGCGTTTGCAGCTTGGTCGGCGTCGGGCGCGTCATCTGACCCGCCAGAACAGGAGGCCAGGATGCCGATTGAAAGCCCGGCGGCGCCAGTGCCGATAATGAAATTGCGGCGTGAAAGCCTGATCGTGTCAGCCATGTGTCTGCCCTCCCTCAGGCTTTCGTCTTGGCAAGGTGGACACCCTTGCGGACCCGGGCGAGTGTACCGCACCGGCAGATATTGGTGACCTGAGCGTCGATGTCGTCATCGGTCGGGTCAGGCGTGTTGTTCAGAAGGCCGGCGACGGCCATGATCATGCCAGGCTGGCAATAGCCGCACTGGGGGATGTCCATCTCGACCCAGGCCTGCTGGACCGGATGGCTTCCATCCTCCGAGAGGCCCTCAATCGTCGTGATCTCTTCGGCACCAGAGAGGGCGCCAACCGGGTACGTACATGAGCGTACGGCCTGGCCATCGATATGGATCGTGCAGGTGCCGCACTGGGCGATCCCGCACCCATATTTGGCGCCGGTAAGGCCCAGATGCTCACGAAGCACCCACAGAAGCGGTGTGCTGTCGTCGGCGTCGACGGTGACTGATTTTCCGTTGACCTTGATATCTGCCATGCGCTGATCCTCCTCTCGCATTGCGAACAGGCACCAGCATCAAACGCCTTGACGTTTATGGATGGGCAGACCGCAATTTCAGACGCAAGTCTTCATCGCGGCAGCAATCCATTCCCTCAGCCGGACCTTCACGCAGATAAGCCTAGCGCGCTTGCCCCCACCCGACCAGCGACGCGGCCAAAAAAATCGATCACATCTGGTTGAGGCGGCAGATCAGCTTCCGCCATCGACACGCAGGATGGTGCCCGTGGTGAAACTGGAGGCCTCACTGGCAAGACAGAGCGCGGCGGTGACGATCTCTTCAGGCCTGCCGGGGCGGCCAAGCGCGTTGTCGGCTTTTTCCCGCATCTGTTCGGGCCACGCTTTCGAAATATCGGTCAGGAAAGGCCCGGCCGAAATCGTGTTGACGCGAACCTTTGGTCCGTACTCGCGGGCGAACGAGACGGTCATCGCATTCAGCGCGGCCTTGGCGCCGCTATAGGGCACAACCTCCGGCAGCGGCATGAGCGCACCGGTTGACGAGATGTTGATGATGACCCCGCCATCGCCGTCTGCCATGCGCTTGCCGATCTGCGAGCCGATCCTGAACGGGCCCTTGAAGTTGAGGTTCAGGACGCTGTCGAACAGGGTTTCCGGCACCTCATGGCTCGGGACGCGCGGGCTCATCCCGGCATTGTTGATGAGGATGTCGACCTTGCCGAACGCCTTATAGACTTGCTCGATCATCGGGTCGATTTCTTCCCACTTGCCGCAATGGGCGCTGAGCGCGAGCGCTTTCCTGCCGAGTGCGCGAACCTCTTCGGCAACCTCCTCGCAGGCATCCAGCTTGCGGCTGACGATGATTACGTCGGCGCCCTGCTGCGCGAACGCCTTTACCATCTCATAGCCGAGCCCCCGGCTGCCCCCTGTCACCAGAACAGTCTTGCCCGTGAAATCAAACAGTCGGCTTGCAAGGTCGGCCATCTTGTCTCTCCCTTTGATTTTCGCAGAAGGTATCCGGGAAGCCGGGGCCAAGACAATCGGGCTGGAGGCTTTCCCGCGCGGCAGGCGCTCGACATCAGGTCCCCAATCCTCCTAGGGTCTGCTCATGTTAAAAATGGAGAGCATGTCCGTGCGCCAGACCATCATCGGTTTCCTCATCACCGCCCTTTTCAGCCTGTCCTCGGTGGCAAGCGCGCAAGACGTTTCGATGAGCGGCTTCATCGATATGGAAGTCACTGATGAGAACAAGGTGCTGGCGACCCTGCCGGCCCCCGGCGATGACGGGGTCATGCTGCGGATGATCCATGCGGTGCGGCTCAAGGCGGGCCTCGGCTCCAACCCTGTCGGGCTTGACCGCGGATGGGGCTCGAGCGGAGAGATCCTGGCCTTTCGCAAGATTGGCAACCGCGTCCTGCTGGAAGTTGAAAACCAGACCTATCGCGCAAACCCGGAAAATCCGCTCGAAGCGCGCGCGGTTGCAGAAAGCTTTGCCAATTCCTTCGTTGGAGAGGCAGAGATCACCGCGCAGGAAGGCGGAAATGTTACCTTCGATCTGACAAGCTTTCTGGTCGCTGACAGCCTTAATCTGGTCCAGCATCTGAAGGACGCAGAGCAGGGCACGTTCACCGTCGCGGAAAAGCGCTCGCTTGTGGACCCCGACAATATTCTCGTCTTCCCCGACAATGTGGAAGTCGATGTCTTCCTGACGCTGTCGAGCAAGGACCCTGGCCGCGAAGTGGCGACGACGGCGGCGAGCGGGAATGACGTGACGCTGGTTCAGCATCATTCCTTCGTCCGCCTGCCGGAAGAGGGGTACACACCGCTCGCATCTGATCCGCGTGCAGGTGTCATTGACCAGATCTATTTCGATTACAGTGCCGCCCTCGATGAGCCAGTGGTCAAGCGGCTGGCGCGTCGTTACCGCCTGCAGAAGAACGCCGATGGCGAGACAATCAATCCCATCACTTTCTACATCGATAGCGGTGCGCCGGTACAGATCCAGGAGGCCCTTCTCGATGGGGCGCGCTGGTGGGGAGATGGGTTCGCCGCAGCCGGCTATCCGGATGGCTACCGTGTTGAAATCCTGCCGGAAGACGCCCATCCGCTCGATATCCGGTACAATGTGGTCCAGTGGGTCCATCGCCAGACGCGCGGCTGGTCCTATGGCGGCGGCATTTCCGACCCGCGCACGGGCGAAATGCTGAAAGGTCATGTCATCCTCGGGTCGCTCCGGGTGCGGCAGGACCGGATGATCTTTGAAGGGCTGGCAGGGACGGGAGAGACCGGAACAGGATCGAACAATGATCCAGTTGAGCTGGCCTTGGCACGTATTCGCCAGCTTTCAGCCCATGAGATCGGCCATGCGCTTGGCTTCCAGCACAATTTCGCGGCCAGCACCTATGGCAAAGGCTCTGTCATGGATTACCCGGCGCCCGACGTCCGGGTGAAGCGTGGCGAGCTCGATTTCAGCAATGTCTATGGTGTCGGCATCGGCGCATGGGACAAGTTCACGGCGACGTGGCTTTACGGCGACCTTACCGGCGAAGAGCGTGATGCGATGGTGCTCGAGGCGCGCTCCGACGGGCTGATCTATGTCGCCGATCAGGATGCGCGCAGTGCTGCCACGGGCCATCCGCTCGGCAACATCTGGGACAATGGAAGCGACCCGGTAGATGCGCTTCGTGAGACGCTCGAGATCCGCCGGATCGCGCTTGAGAGTTTTGGGCCTGACCGCGTCGCGCAAGGCCAGCCGATTTCAGACCTCAATGATGTGATCGTGCCGATCTATCTCTATCACCGCTATCAGACGGCGGCGGCCGCCAAGCTGATTGGCGGGATGAGTTTCAACTATGCCGAGCGCGGTGACGGCCAGCCGGCGGCGTCTATCGTTTCGCCTGAGCGGCAGATGGAAGCGCTTGATATCTTGCTGGAAACTGTTGATCCGGCGCGGCTCGACCTGCCGGACGATGTGCTGGCGCTGCTTACACCCGGCATGGCGAATTACGAGCTGGCCGACTGGGACCGGGAGAGGTTTGCGGGGGCGGCCAGCCCGGCTTTTGATGTTGTGTCGGCAGCTGACACGGCAGCGGCAACGACGTTCAGCATTCTTCTTGAGCCGCAGCGTGTTGCACGCTTGATCGAATTTCATCGTCGCGACCCCGAAAATCCCGGTGTCTCCACGGTGCTTGGGCGGGTCCAGGAGGGTGTCTTGGCGAGCGCTCCGTCGGCGCGCACCCGCCCGATCGCAGAGGCGGTCCGGGCCCGGTACGCTTTCTCGCTGATGGACCTTGCCGCCGCTGATACGACCGTCGCGGTGAAGGCCGCGGCAGAAGCCGGACTGCGCGACCTTTCCGAAGCGCTTGGAAGCACAAGCGGTGATCATGCGGCCTGGCTGCAGGCGCGTATTGAGGACTTCCTTGAGGCCCCGGCTGATGTGAACCCGCCTGCCATTGAGGCGGAGGCGCTGCCACCTGGCGGGCCGATTGGGTTTACGCCTTATGAGACCTGCTGGCACTGCGAGTAGCGCGCGAAAAGGTGGCTGTCATTGATCGCTTGTGGCGAAGAAGGCCTGCCAGCGTTTGAGGCCGTCTTCATTATAGGTCCGCATCGTGTCGACCATTTTCAGGAAGCCTGCCTGATCGGCGAGGTCGGGCGGCAGGAGCGGGTCGTAATTGATCAGGCGAATGACGGCCTGACCGATGAGCAGCGTCTCACGGGCCGCGTCCGGGACCGGCAGGTCTGGTAGTCCAGCGAGGCTGGTCTCCATTGCGGTGGTCGCTTCCTCATAGGTTGCCGCGAGCGCTTCGGTGGACCACAGGGTTCGCCAGTCTGAGGGAGCTGGTGCGCTGATCCTGTCGGCGTGAACGAGCAGAATGTCGGGGTCGGCGCCAATCGCGATCAGCTCCTCCCGGTGCTCATCTAGCGCAAGCGCCAGATTGGCCGGGCGGGTCCAGACGCCTTCCGGCGTGCGGCGGTAGCCTGAAAGACCAAGCGCCCTTTCGCGGGCCCCGAGCTGCTTGCGGTCGGTGCGCCCGAGGTGCTGGGTCAGCGCGATCAGCCAGCTGCCGCTCCAGGGGGCGATCTTGTGCTCGACGTTCTGCCAGTCCTGCAGCCTGCGAATGAGCGAGCGTGATCTGGGTCCCGGCTGGTAAAGGCCGCGTGACGGGCTTTCCAGAAGGTCCTCTTTCAGAAGGCGGGTGACCGCCACGCGCAGGGTCGACGCCCCAACGTCGAAGAGGCCGCCCGCCTGTATCAGCCGCGAGATCGATTCTGGCTCATCGCGGCGACTGCTCAGGAGAGACAGGACAAGCGCGCGCGCCGACATGCTGGTTTTCTCGAGAGGCTTAAAATAATACGACATTTGACAATTAGTGCTTATAAATGTAATAAAGAAGAAACGCCAGGGATCAGGAGTTCGCTCATGCAACAGGGTATGAAGCTTTCGCAAGCGCTCACAAAGGCTGAGCTGCGCGCCTTTCAGAAAAAGTCGAATATCCGCGCCCTTGGCGGCTTGGTGTTCAACTGGGCGATCATCGCGCTAGCCTTTGCCATTGCGATCATCTGGACCAATCCGCTGACGATCCTGGCAGGTATCGTGATCCTTGGCGGGCGCCAGCTTGGCCTTGGCGTGATGAACCATGATTGCGCGCATCACGCTTTCTTCAAGAGCCCGAAGGTTGATGAGTTTGTCGGTCACTGGCTGGCCGGCGCGCCGATGAATACATCGCTCAAGGCCTACCGTGCCTATCATCTGAAGCACCACAAATATGCTGGCACACCCGATGATCCCGATATCGGTTTCGTGAAGAATTACCCGGTGTCCAAGGACAGCCTGAAGCGAAAATTCATTCGCGACTTCACCGGCCAGACCGGGTTTCGCGATACGATGAATGATTTCAAGAAGTTCAAGCTTTCGCGCAATTACCCTTGGCTGATGTTCCACTTCGCTTTGCTTGGCACGCTGACACTGGTTGGCGCGCCATGGGCGTATCTGATGTGGTGGGCAGCGCGCCTCTTTGTTTTCCCGGCCATCGTACGCCTTCGCCAGATTGGGGAGCATGGCACCGCGCTCGACCGCACCAGCCTTGATGCGCGTTTGAATACGGGGACCACGGTCGCACCGCTCTGGCAGCGGCTCATCGTGGCGCCGAATGACGTGAACTATCACCTGGAGCATCATCTGCTGGCCAGCGTGCCGCCCTACAGGCTGGGCCGCCTGCACAGGCTGCTGGCAGAGCGTGGCTATTATGAAGGCTATGACTGCATTTCGAAGGACTATTTCGACGTTATACGCCGGGCCATGAAGCCTAATGAGCCGCGCATGGTAGCCGCCGAGTAGGTCTCTGTCAGGCCGCGCCTTCGATATCGACAGCCCGGCCGTCGACCCGGGCCTTTACGCCGAAGATGTCCGCCAGACGCGCTTCGGTCAGTGTTTCTTCGGTCGGGCCATCCGCCTGAATACGGGCATCCTTCATCCAGATCATGCGGCTGGCATAGCGCGAAGCGAGCGGTATGTGGTGAAGTACGACGAGGGCGCCGCCGCCTGCTGCAACGTATTGCTGGATGATGTCCATGATGCGGAACTGGTGACGCGGGTCCAGCGCTGCCACGGGCTCATCGGCAATCAGCAATCCAGCCTCGGATGCAAAGGCGCGGGCACAATGAACGCGGGCGAGCTCGCCGCCTGAGAGCGTGTCTGTCTGACGGTCTGCGAGAGGGCAGAGTCCGCATTTCGTCAGCGCGCGGTTTACGGCCTCGCGGTCCTCATCACCCAGCCTTCCCGGCGCGGCGCCATAGGCATACCGGCCGAGCGCGACGACATCGCGGACCGTGTTTGGCCAGGCAAGCGGGCGCTGCTGGGGGAGGTAGGCAACGCGGCGGGCGCGCTGCATCGGCGCAAGCTTTGCGCTATCATCGCCATCCAGCGTTGCCGTGCCAGAGCTGGTCTTTTCAAGGCCCAGCGATGCGCGAAGCAAGCTGGTCTTGCCAGCGCCGTTTGGGCCAAGGAGCGCGACAAGTTCGCCCGGCCCGACGCGGAAGCTTGCGTCTTCCACCAGCACCGCGCCCTGCGTTTTCACGCCGAGGCCTTTTACGACAAGCTCAGTCATGAATGGCGCGCCTTCCCATCGCGATCCAGATGAAGGCGGGCGCGCCGATCAGCGCCGCGACAACGCCGAGCTTCAGCTCATTCGTGGTTGGCATGATACGCACGCCAATGTCCGCCAGCACCAGGATGAGCCCGGCCAGCAAAGCAGACGGGACGAGCGAGCGGGCTGGATCATGGTTCACGAAGGGCCGGATCGTGTGAGGCGCGACGATGCCGACAAAGCCGATGGCGCCCGCAAGGGCGACAGAGCCGCCGGTCGCGATCCCGGCACCCAGCACGGTCAGAATACGTTGGTTGCGGAGGTTAAGGCCGACGCCGCTTGCAGCTTCTTCGCCGAGCGTGAGCGCCGAAAGCCCCCGGCGCGAGAGAAGCAGGATGGCGGTGCCTGCGATGAGGAAAGGTGCGGCAAAGCCAAGCTCGCGGAAGCTGCGATTGGCGACGGAGCCGAGCATCCAGTTGATCATGTCAGACAGGGTGAAAGGGTTCGGCGCGAGGTTCATCAGGAGGCTCATCGCAGCGCCCGCAAAGGACGAAATGCCGACACCGATCAGGATGAGGGTGACGACCGACCGGGTCTTGATGGCGGCAAGCGCGATGAGGGTGGTTGCGACTAACGCGCCGACGATAGCGGCCAGTGGCAGGATCCATGGCGAGAGGGCGGCGAGGCCATAATAGATCGAAAAGGTCGCAAAGAGGGAAGCCGAGGCGGAGACACCAAGGACGCCCGGTTCGGCGAGCGGGTTGCGCAGGAGACCCTGAAGCGCTGCGCCGCTGATGCCGAGGGCTGCGCCGACAAGCAATGCGGCAAGCGCGCGGGGCAGGCGGATCTGCCAGACCACGATCCTGTCACCAGCCTCGCCGCCGCCAAAGAGCGCGGCGAGCACGCGGTCAGGCGACATGGGTGTGGATCCAAGAAGACAGGCGGCGAATACCGCCAGCAGGCACGCTGCGGCGAGACCGGGGATGAGAAGGCGGTGCGCCGTCAAGATGCGTCCTCCCCTGCCAGAGCTTCGATCGCGTCCATAAGAAACCACGCGCCGCAGGCCGTCCAGGCGCCCTCGACTGGCACGGTCCTTTCCGGGGTCAGTTGCTCGCGTGCGATGGGGTGGTTCGACGCGCTCCAGATATCGGGCGTGAAGCCGCCGCGACTGGCGAACTGGGCCGGAACGACAATGTCGGGCTTTTCGCGTGTCAGACGCTCTAGCGGAAGCGGGTTCCAGCCAGGGGTGTCCTGGTAATTTTGAAGCCCTGCCGCAAGCAGCATCTCATGCACGAGTGAACCCGGGCCGGAGGTGACGCCGCCGGAGGCCATGTAAAGGGCGGTTTTCTTTTCGCTGCGCTGCTGCACCGCCGCCAGACGGCGGCGGAAATCCTCGATCAGACGCGCGCCGCGTTCGGGCTGGCCGAGACCATCGGCCATATGCTCGATCACGCCGGGGATGGAGGTCAGGCCTTCGCCGTCGATGCTGGACGTCCAGCCGACGTTCAGAACCGGCACGCCCGCCTGTTCAAAGAAGCTTTCTGCGTTTGGCCCGCCGCCATAGGAGCGGACGATGAGGTCAGGCTTGAGGACAAGAACGCTTTCGGCGTCGGCCCGCACCGTTGGAAACGCTTTGGCCGTTTCGCGCATATAAGAGAAGCTGCCAGTGCCACCGGGGGAGATCGCCAGGATCTGCTCGGGGTCGGCAAGTTTGAGGACATACTGGTCGGCGCAATAGTCCAGGCTGACGATCCGCATGGGCCGCTCAGCCGCCTGCTGGGGGGGAGGTGCAGGGGGCTTGCCGCATGCTGTTGCCGCAAGCGCGGCAAGAAGGATCGCCAGCCTGATCATTTATCGCAGCTTCAGGCCGATGAACGCGCCAGCGCCCGGGCCGCGATACCCGAAGACGTCGGTGACATCCTTATCAAAGAGGTTGCTGCCGCGCAGTGTGATGGCGAGGCGTTCGGTGACAGGAATCTCTGCTGTGAGAGAGGCCAGCGTATAGGCGTCCAGGCTCACGCGCCGCGAGGGGAATGACCCGAAGTCGAAGTCATCCTGCTCACCGACATAATCGAGTGCAGCACCGATGCGCAGGCCGTTATCGTTGACCCGCCAATTGGCGGCGAGGCTTGCCGTATCTGCAGGCACGCGGATTTCGTCACTGCCATCATCGGCTTCGCTGTCGATGGACGTGAACTGCCCCGAAATGTCGAGACGGTCGGTCGGTGTCCACCTAGCCGCCAATTCGAGCCCCGAGCGCTTGCTGTCGCCCGCCCGGTTCGCTGCGGTCGACATGAAGGTGGGGGTGAAGGCGGTGTAGATCTCGTCTTCGAGCTCTGCCTCGAAATAGGTGATCGAGGCGGTGAAGCGTTCCCAGCTCTGGTCCCAGCCGATTTCCCAGCTGGTGGATTTTTCAGGCTGAAGATCAGGATTTCCGATGAAGCTGCCGGGATAGAAGCCGAACAGTTCGGTAAAGGTCGGGTTCTTGACCCCGGTCCCTGCAGAGGCCCGAAGGCGCCCGCCAAAGCCGAAGCTGTAGGCTGCGCCGGTCCGCCATGTGGCCGCGTCGTCAAAGCGGCCATCATTGTCGTCGAAGCGTGCGGATGCGTTGGCCGTGAAGGCGTCGATTTCGACGCGGTATTCAGCGGCGAGGCCAGTGGTCTCGAAGCTTTGCGACTGGTTCGGATCGCCGAAGGCAAGGTCTGTGGATTGGCGCTCATAGTCTTCGCTCTCATGGTCGACGAGGGCGCTGAGTGTGTGCTGGACCGTGTCATCGCCGAACGAGACCGAGGGGCTCCAGGAGAGCTTGGTGCGCTGGCCATTGGTTGAGTCTGTGTACGTGCCATCCGCCAGATTGGTGCGGTCGACTTCATTGTAATTGGCGCGGAAGATATGATCGAGCGCGCCTGTCTTGCCGGTCAGCGCCGCGCCGAGGATCACCTGTTCGCTTTCGGTTTCGCGGTCGACATTGTTGAGGAGGCCGTCGAAATCAGTATCGGAATCGAACTGGGAGTCGGCCTCGCGATAGGTGGCGAGCGCGGAAATGTTCCAGTTTTCACCAAGCGCCGCGCCCGCCCGGGCAAGCACGGTCCGGTTGGACGAGCCGTCCTTTTCGCCATCGAGGCCAGCGCTGTCGACGCCGTCGGTCGTGTAGCCGGAAACGGCCCCGCCAAAGCTGTAGCGGTCCTCTGCAATGTTGAAGCCTGCGGACCCGTTCAGGGTGTCGCGGGAGCCTGCTTCGATCTCTGCATTGAAACCGCCAGTGTCGGCTGTCTCAAAAGCGATGACACCGCCGACAGCGTCAGAGCCATAGAGGGAGGATTGCTCGCCGCGCAGAACTTCGACGCGGTCAATATCCAGCCCGGAGAGGAGCCCGAAATCTGTCTCGCCGGTGACCGGGTCCGAGAACTCGACACCGTCGAGGAAGACAAGCGTGTGATTGGCCTCTGCGCCGCGCACGCGCACCTGCGTCAGCCCGCCAAGTGAGCCGGAGCGCGAGATGGCGACGCCCGGCACAGCGCGCAGCTGGTCTGCGATAAAGGGCGTGTCGCGGATGGCGAGGTCATCTTCGGTGAGGATGGCGACATCTTCGGTCAGCGTGTCTGTGGCAACAGGCTGGAGGCCGGATACGGTGACGGTGTCGAGGCGTCGCTCATCGAGTGTCTGGGCAGAGGTGAGGGGGGTAAAAGCGATAAGGGCCGAACCGGCCAACAAGGTTAGTCTGAACATAAAAAATGCTCCGCGGGGCGCACCATGGGTGCGCATTACAAGACGAAGCTGCGCCATGGGGCACAGCTGACGAATTGTCGTGAAACGGAGAAAGCTCCGCCGCCCGCTGGCTTTTCCCGGCCTTGGGCAAACGACGCGATGGCAGGTTTCCTGGCTCGCCGATCAACGCTTCTGGCCGTCTTCCCGGGGCTTTCACCCCAGTGACATACTGGCCATCAGCTCCTGGCTGACAGTTGCGGGTACAGCACCGGATTTGCACCGGCTTCCCTCTTAGCCCCCGGTCAAGGGAGGCACCATCTGCGGCTGGTCATGTTGCAAGTGCGAATGGGTGTCAATAGCGCGAATTTATTGCGCCCACTCACCCGTTTGGGTGATGCGGCCCAATTCTGGCCCGCCTAGCATGGCCCCCGGGACCGTAGCTGGGATTTGGGGGGACGCACGTGGACATCTTCAGGAAACGACTGAGCACTTTTGCGAGATGGGGCATCCGGGGACTGGGCCTGGCGCTTGGGGCGAGCATGTTTGCGTCCATTGCGCAGGCGGTTCCTGACCCTACCGTCCCGATAGGTTTCTCGATGAAATTCGTGGATGGTTCGGGAGCAGAGATAACAAGTGTCCCCGCCGGACAGCCGGTGTCACTCGAGTACTCGTTGGACAACCCCAACGGGACCCTGGTTTCGGTTGTATTTTCGCATCTTTTTCCCACCGGCATGTCAGTTGCGGCAAGCCCGAACCTCTCGGGGAACTGCCACTCAACTAGCCTGACTGGGGGGGTGGCGATGTCCACCTTGGTTCAGGTCGAGAGCACTATTTCGGAAAACTCATCCTGCAAAGTCGTCGTGGACGTCGTGATGTCGACGCCGGGGTCTCTTTCAACCTCGACAACTGCGCTGGAGACAGAAATCGGGCCAAGCGGGCCTGCCAGCGCCACGATTGAAGTCTCGAGCCCTCCCAGCTTCAGCATGTATTATAATCCGACCTCGACGACGAATAACGACAGCGCGACGCTCACTTATTTCATCAACAATGTGTTGAACGGCGTCGAGGCAACCGGTCTGAATTTCAACCATGCCTTCCAGACTGGTATCAACAGCGTCGAGATTGCGGACCCCGCCAATGCGTCGACAACATGTACAGGTGGAACACTTACAGCGGTCGCGGGTGGTACGTCGGTCACCTATACTGGCGGGTCGGTCGGCGCAGGAGCAAGCTGTAGAGTAGATGTGCATGTGAAATCAGATGAGGCGGGGACGTTCGCTGAGCAGACGGGCGACCTCACATCTTCCCTGGGCAATAGCGGCACGGCGTCTGGCACGCTGACGGTCAGCGACGTCATACTGCCGAAATTATTGAATGTTTTCTCGAACGACCGGTCGCCTACTTCCAACGACCTGGTAAGCTTTGATTTTGAGTTCAGCGAACCGATGAGCGAGGCGTCCATAAACGCTGACGACTTCATCATATCGGGCACGACGGCTACGGCTTCGGTCAGCCAGGTGATAAATTCGGCGCGTTTTCGCGTGGTGCTGTCGGGCGGCAATCTGGCAAATGTGAACGGGACGGTTTCCGTCTCGCTGCGGAGTGGTGCCACCGTGAATGACCTGGCGGGCAATGCGTTGGTCAATATCAATGCCACCAACACGAACCAGAATTCGGTTGAGGTCGTGAACGATAGCACGCAGCCGACACTGGTCGCGTTTGAGCGCCTCAATCCGTTGGATCAGAAGACCGCGGACGACACGCTGGTTTTCAAGATCAGTTTCAGTGAGCCCGTCAGGAATGTGACCGCAGACAGCTTCAGGATCAATGGCACGAGCGCGACAGGCGCACTCGTCAGCACCAGCAAGGGCGATCCGGTCGGGAGGCGTGAAGCGTCTGCCTCGTTCATCCTGGGCAGTCCATCAAAAGATGGTCCCGTGATGGGGGACTTGGAAGGTCTTGCCGGGCAGGAGTTCACCCTGACAGTGTCCGGCGGCGACCTTGCCGACCTGAATGGCGAAGTCAGTCTTGATCTGGCGGCGCCGATCGTGCCCACGGAATTTAGCACGTTCAGCATGGACGGGCCGCCTCCCATGGTGCGTTTCGGTATAACTGACTTTTCAGGCAATCCGCTTGTCCAGGCAGAACCTGCAACCGACGAGAGCTATTCTGTTTACAATGGCGACCTGGTCCTGAACTCGATTAAACGTAGGGCGCCAGAGACAGAGACGACCGACGCTGACGAGCTGGAATGGGATTTTCAGTTCAGCGCGCTGTCGCGTGACTTCGCGCTAACAGCGGATAACTTCACGCTAACGGGAACAACTGCGACCCTATCGGTCACACGCTATTCCATCGGCTTTTACGTCAAGGCTTCGGGCGGTGATCTGGCGGCGCTCAATGGTGATGTCACAATCGCCCTGAAAGCCGGCATCACCGATGGTTTCGGCAATACCCTCCAAGGGCCGACCGGTGCGAACGAAAACAGCTATAAAGTTCAGAACGACGCGACCATTGAGGATGGCGCGCCGCCGGTTCTCAGCATCAATCTGCCGGGGACGGAGACGACCAAGGCCTTCGATGCAGTCTTCAAATTCAATGAGGCTGTAACCGGGTTCGAGCTGGCCGACATCACGGTCGCCAATGGCGTTGCAAGTGAGTTCACAGTGACGAGCGCTTCTGAATACAAGGCGCTGATCACCCCTCAGGCACCGGGAACGGTAACGATCAGCGTGGCCGCAGCGGCCGCGAACGATACAGCCGGAAATGCGAGCGGCGCCCAGAGCGCGGCAATCGAAGCCGTGTCCAGTACGCCTGAAGTATCGGTGGTCCTCTCGTCTGAAACAGCAGATCCGGGCGCCGTTGTCGCAGCGGCGACGATTTCGAACCCGGGGTCCGAACCTCTGCCGTTTACAGCGTCCGTCGACGTGCCATGGATCGATATCACGCCAACGACGGGCACGATCTCTCCGCTTGGTACGTTTGATATCTCGGTCAGCCTGAATGACGGCGTAAATGAGCTGCAGGCTGGTGACTATCGCGGCACCGTTACCGTTGTGGTTGGCTCTGCGCCGGTGGCTTCGGCCGGTTTCTCTGGCGGCGCTGACGGTCAGCCTGTCCAGTCCGGCGGGTCCGGCGGCAATCCACTTGCTGTCGGTCTGAGTGCGGGAACAATCCTTGTGGAGTTGCCAGTGAATGTTGCGATCCAGCAGCGTTTCGGGAACGTCCAACTGGTCACGACGACGCCGTCCGGTGTCTCTGGCGAAGCGAGCTTCACCTACACTTCCGACGTTCCGGCGTTTAACAATCTGACGCTGTCGACGAGCGGCAATACCGCCAATGCAAGCAGCGGATCGATCCTGTTTGGCAGCTATGCGATCACGCAATCGGCGCCTCTAGGCTGGCGGGTGAAGAACTTCGATTGTTCCGGCGATGTTGATGGGGGGACCCAATATGACGCGGCAACAGCCACAGCGACGATCGACGTCGACCCGGGCGAGAACATCGTCTGCGTCTATGAAAATGTCCGCGACGAAGATGCGGTTCGCCTCGCCACCCAGAGGGCCATCCGGAACTTTATGGTCCGCCGGGCCGACCGGATCGTTGACGCTGCGCCAGACCTTTCGCGCCGGTTCACCGAGCGCCTGTCCAACCAGCGCGGAGGCATGTCCGCCAATGTGGCCGGGACGGGCTTTTACCAGATGAACGTCAGCGCATCACTGGCGGGCATGCGCAATCAGGCAGCCGCCGAAGAGGCCAATAGCCGCGCCAGATACAACACTACCGAAATACCGTTCATGGATGGCTGGGACATCTGGCTGGCGGCCGAAATCTCCGGCATCTCCGACGACCGCGCAGGCGAGCGGGCGAGCACCGACTTTGCCATGGGCCAGCTGGGCGTCGATTACCTCCTGAAGGACAACCTCATCATCGGCGCGATGGCGCAATATGACTGGATGGACGATCAGGCGCGCGAAGTGTTCGCTAATGCGGGGGCTGTTCGCGGGGCGCAGGTTCAGGGGGAAGGCTGGATGGCCGGGCCATATGCGGTCTGGAATATCAAGGACACACTCGTCCTCGACGTCTCTGCCACCTATGGCGAATCCGATAACCGGGTGAACCCGCTGGGGCTTTACAGCGACGACTTCGATACCGAACGGTTCATGCTGCGCGCGAACCTGACGGGCGAGTTCCGCTCAGGTCCGTGGAGCCTGCGCCCGCAGGCAGGTATCACCCATTTCGAGGAGAGCCAGGACGCCTATACCGACAGCCTTGGCATAGCCATTCCGGGCCAGAACATCACGCTCGGACGTCTGCGCGCAGGCCCGGAAGTTTCCTGGCGCGGCGAGACCGATGGGGGTGGCTGGCTAGAGGTCAGCGGCGCCGTTCGCGCGGTCTGGGACTATGATAGCGCCGACCTTCTGACCGAGTCGGGCCAGTTGACGAGCGGAGGCCGGGACATGCGCGCCGATGCCGAGATCGGCTTTGCAGCCCAGACCAAATGGGGACCACTGATCCGGTTTGAGTTTGGCCACTCCGGGCTCGGTGTGAGCGACTATGAGGCGCAAACGGCGCGACTGGAAATCCGCGTGCCGTTTGGCGCGGCTGGCACCGTGTCCGGCATGATGCCTCTTGCCGCTTCAGGAATGGGTGCCGCTTCCGGTTGCGGTATCCCGGGCGGCGGGATCCATAGCACCTTCGCCAGCCAGCGCGGCTGCGGGACGTCCATGCTTCAGTAGAGTAGCTCGATGAAAGATCGGGTTGAGGGCCGGCAGGCGTTACGTCTGCCGGCCCTTTTTTATTCTGCGCGGCAATGGCGGGCGCTCAGCGGGCGTCGCCAGGCTTTGCGTATCCGGGACCAAAAAGCTTGCGACAAAAACCATAACGTGTTCTAAAAAAAGAAAACGAAGAGGGAGGTCGAAATGGCCAATAGCAATCTTTCGGTCGTCAGGAAGTCCATCCTGCCGCAAGCTGGCGATTCCTGGGCGTCGATCGCCCAGCGGGAGCTGTTGGATCTCAGCGAGAAGGATGGCGTCGCCAGCCTGCAAAGCTGGAACCTTCATGTCTTCATGCGAGCACCGGCGCCCGACGATAGCCCGCGCGCAGGCAATCCTGTCCTGCCCAGCGATGTCATCTTCGTAGAGCCACCGCTTGCTGGCAAATGAGCGCGGCAACCATCCACCATGTTGAGGTCGCCGCTGCCCATGATGGCATCGCTGAGCTCAATGTGACGCTGGAATACGAAAATGGCGGACGCGCGCTCATCACGCTCGATGAATACGCCACCCGCATCCTGATGCAGTCGACAGGCGTCGACGATCCGGAAGACTTGACCGGCAAGGGCTGGGAGCATGTGCGCGACGCGCTCGCCGCCTCGTCTGCCCGCTATTTGAACGACCAAACCTCAGACCAAAGGGAAAATTCCCATGTATGACCTAATCATCCGCAATGGCACCGTCGTCGACGGGTCTGGCCTGCCAGGCTATCAGGCCGATGTCGCAATCACCGGCAACCGTATCGCGAAGATCGGCCGTATAAGCGAGACCGCCGAGCGTGAAGTCGATGCGGCCGGGAAAGTGGTGTCACCGGGCTTTATCGACCCGCACACGCATTTCGATGCGCAGCTGCTCTGGGATGGTTATGCCAAACCGGCCCTCTCGCATGGCGTGACGACCATTGTGCCAGGCAATTGCTCGCTCTCGCTGGCGCCGCTCAAGGCCGACCACAGAATGCGGCTTGTTGGTATGTTCAACCAGATCGAGGAAATGCCGTACAAGGCGTTCCGCGAAGGCGTCGTCTGGGACTGGGAGACGTTTTCGGAATACATCACGCGCATTCGCAAGGGCCTTGCCATCAACGTGGCGCCGCTTGTCGGCCATAGCGTCATCCGGCTCTGGGTCATGAATGATGCAGCCACCGAACGCACAGCCACCGATGCCGAGATCGCGGAGATGCAGAACGTCCTGCGCGAATGTCTCGATGCGGGCGCGGCCGGCCTCTCGACCAGCTATGTCGACATGGACGAAAAGCTCCAGCCTGTCCCGAGCCGCTATGCTGAGGCCCGCGAGGTTGAAGCGCTGGCCGAAGTGCTCGGCGAATATGGCCGCATGCTGCAGATCGTGCCGGAGTTCTACGATCCTGATCTGACGATTGCCCGCCTCGACCAGCTGGCTGAACTGTCGATCAAATATCAGATCCCGACGACCTTTTCGCCGCTCTTCCTGAATGCTGACAATGTCGAGGCTGTCGACCGGGTCATGAAACGCGTCGATGAGCAGTTCGAACGCGGCGCACGTGTCTGGCCGCAGGTTCAGACGCGGCCGATCGATATCTCGTTCAGCTTTGCCGTGCCGAGCCTGCTCTTCATCCGCTTCCGCGGCTGGTACAACATCATGCGCTTCGGCAGCCCTGATGAGATCATTGCGACATTCTCAGACCCGGAAAAGCGCAAGTCTCTGGTTGAAGAGGCGCAAGGCTACAAGGATCTCTGGCCGATCCTCGTGCTGCGTCAGGTCAAGACGGACGCGAACCAGAAATATGTCGGCAAGACGCTTGGCGAGATTGCCGAGATGCGCGGGACGACACCTGTCGAGGCGATGATCGATCTGTCGCTGGAAGAAGAGCTCGACGCGCATTTCCTGGCTGAAAGCATGGGCCATAATGATGATGCGCGCGTTGCGCGGCTTCTCAACCATCCGCGCGTCCATATTGGCGCAAGCGATGGCGGGGCGCACATCCTGTCCTTCTCGACCTATGGCGACACCGGCTATCTTCTTGGGCGCTTTGTGCGCGAGCTGAAATCGGTGCGCATGGAAGACGCGATCAAGAAGGTTACGTCCGATACGGCCTCGATCTGGGGCATTCCTGACCGCGGGCTGCTGCGGACCGGCTATATCGCCGACATCGCCGTCTTCGACGCCGCAAAAATCGATCGGGGCGTCGAGAAGTTCGTTCAGGATGTGCCGGGTGATGGCAGCCGCTATGTCCGCGATTCCCATGGCGTCGATACGGTCATTGTGGGCGGCGGCATCGCGTGGACGGCGAAGGATGGCTATCAGGATGCCCGCGGCGAAGTGCTGCCGGGCGAGACCGCTCGCCAGCCTGAGCTGGTCGCAGCCGAATGAGCTGGGCGGGGGTGAGCCAGCGGCGTGTTGCCACGAATGGCATCGAGCTGAACATAGCAGAAGCGGGCGAGGGGCCTCTTGTCCTGCTTCTGCATGGCTTCCCGGAGTCCTGGTACTCCTGGCGCCATCAGTTCGCGCCAATCGCAGGCGCTGGCTATCACGTTGTTGCGCCGGACATGCGGGGCTATGGCAAGAGCGACCGGCCGAAAGAAATCGAGGCGTATAATCAGGTCGAGGTCCGCAAGGATATCATCGGCCTGATCGATACGCTCGGTTACGACAAGGCCATTGTCATCGGTCATGACTGGGGCGCGCCGACCGCCTGGGCGACCGCTCTTCATCATCCTGACAAGGTACGGGCCGTCGGGGCGCTGTCGGTGCCATTTATGCCGCGCTCTCCTGTCCAGCCGATGCCAGCCATGCGGGAGATGTTCAAGGGGCAGTTCTTCTATCAGCTCTACTTCTTTGAGCCGGGCATTGCCGAGGCCGAGTTCGAGGCCGACATTCGCACCGCACTGAAGAAGTTTCTGGTCATGGCGGGCGGTGAGACGGACCTCACGACCCTCCCTGCGAAGGGGCCAGAGGACGACATGTTCTCCGGCCTGCCAAACCCGGACACGCTGCCGCCCTGGCTGAGCGAGGAAGATCTCGATTTCTATACCGAGGAGTTCGAGCGTTCAGGCATGCGCGGGCCGCTGAACTATTATCGCAATCACGATCTTGCCTGGAAACTGACGGAAGGCGCGCCCACGACCATCGAGCAGCCAGCCTTCTTTGCTGGCGGACTCAATGACGGGGTCATCATGATGGCGGCTGAGGCGCTCCAGGCAATGCCGACCTTTGTGAAGGACCTGCGGATGAATGAGCTGATCCCCGGTATCGGCCACTGGACGCAGCAGGAAGCGCCCGAGCGGGTGAATGAGATCATTCTCGAATTTCTGAAGGATGTGGACGGATGAGCGAAGACGTTCTCGTAATTGGCGCCGGTATTGGCGGGCTTTGCACGGCGCTCTCACTGTCACCCACTGGCCGGCACATCACGCTTCTCGAACGTGACCAGCCGCCGCCAAGTACAGACGCCGACGTGGTCTTCCTGGACTGGCACCGGCGCGGGGCAGGACATGTGCGCCAGAGCCACGCTTTCCTTGCGCGCCTGCGCGGGATCATCAAGGCGCACCACCCGGGCCTTCTGGATGAGCTGAAGGCGCTCGGCGCGCGCGAGCTGACGTTTGAGATGATGTTGTCGGACATCCAGCGCGAGCTTTATGAGCCGAAGCCGGAAGACGAAGAGCTGACCATCATCACAAGCCGGCGCACAACGCTTGAGCTCGCGCTCCGCAGCTATGTCGAGCGGCTCGAAAATGTGACGATCCGGCCCGGCGTCTTTGTCCGCAAACTGCTCACCCGGCCCGCCGATGATGGCTCGGTTGAAGTGTATGGAGTCACCGGCGAAGAGAATGATGCCCCGCTTGAGCTGCATGCCGATCTGATCGTCGATGCGAGCGGCAAGTCAGGCTTCCTGATCCAGCAGCTGATGGACGAAGGCGCCAAGATTACCGAGGAATCTGAAACTGCCGGTATCCTCTATTTTACGCGCCACTATCGCCTGCTTCCCGGACAGGAAGAGCCTTCGCGCACAGAGAACCCGCCAGCGAGTGGCGATCTTGGCTATATCAAGTTCGGCGTCTTCCCGGGCGACAATGGCTGCTTTTCCATCACGATCTCGGTCGCTGAAGTGGAAACCGAACTTCGCAAGTCGATCATGAACCCGGATGTTTTTCATGCCATTACGATGGAGCTGCCAGGGATCCGTCCATGGACAGACCCTGCGCGTTCAGAGCCGCGCGGCAAGGTGCACGGGATGGGTGATCTTCACAGCCGCTGGCGCGACATCGTGGTTGAGGGCGTCCCGGCGACCCGCAATTATTTTCCGCTGGGGGACACGCTGGTGCGGACCAATCCGCTCTATGGGCGGGGCTGCTCATTTGCGGCGGTGAGCGCAGAAATGCTGCGCGAAACGCTGGACGAGACAGCCGATCCCGTGGCGCGCCAGACCGCGTATCATGCGCGCCTGCGCAAGGAGCTTCGGCCCTATTATGTGAACCAGCGGGCGCAGGACCGATCCGCCATCAAGCGGGCCGAAGCCGCGCTGACGCCGGGTTATCGCAAGAGCTGGTGGGGCCGGATGGTCCAGAGCTTCTTCGAAGACGGCGTAAGCATTGCGGTGCGCTCGGATATCGCCATGCTGCGTGAGGCCATGCGCGGTTTTCATATGTTGGAGCATCCGAACAAATGGCTGGGCAGGCCGAGGAATTTTTGCCGGGTCCTGTATTACTGGGCGCGTGGCAAGAAACGGAACGCTGCCGCCTATCCGCCGAGCGCTGGTCCTGACCGCGAAACCCTTCTGAGCACTCTCGCTATCGACCACCGTGCCGATTTGCGCCAGTCTCTCGCTCAACGTGAACTGGCTGCCTGAAGCCAGGAGGAGAGGGGCGGGTTAGATTGCAGGACATCGGTAAACGCGAGCAGGCGAAGGCGCAGCGCCGCTCACGAATAATACGTGCGGCCCGGGACCTCATCAGGGAGACCGGTGATACTGATCTCTCCATGAGGATGCTGGCGCAACGCGCCGAGGTCAGCCTGTCCACGCCCTACAATCTGTTTGGATCCAAGCGAGCGGTCGTGCTGGCCGTGCTCGAGGATGAGCGCGATTTCGTTGAACGGTTCGGAAAGCTCGACAGAGGCAATAGTATCGACCGTATCTTTGGCGCGCATGAGCTGGCTTTTAGCTACTATACGGGCGACCCGGAGTTCTATCGCACGCTATGGCGCGCCTTGCTCAGTACGACGGGGCAGGACGATATGGGGCTCGCCACGCCCGAACGTCTTGCCCAGACGCAAGCGATCTGGCGGGCACTTCTTCACAACGCGGTCAAGGATGGAAGTCTGGCAGACGATGTGCCTGCCGATCTGACGCTACAGGCAATGGCACATACGACGGGCGGCGCTCTTCTTTCATGGGCGGTCGGCAGCCTTTCGACCGCGGCGCTAACGCCAACCGTCGGTATCGGGTATGCCATCTGCCTTCGCGGTGTTGCCACGGTAAAGGGCGCCCCCCTGCTGACCAAACGGATTGAGGCGTATCGAAATGATCTGGCGATCGCCGGAACCAGGGTCAGCGATCGGTCGCCCGAGACGCTGTAGGCGCCGGTATTCCGGAAGTTTTGGCCGGTCTCGGCGCTGGGGGAGAGTCTGCGCCTGGATGGGCGCCCAGCCCGCTCCAATGAGTTCTTGATAAGTTAAACCTTTTGCCTGCAAGGTTGCAGGTATGACGGGGGCGGCAGAACCATTTCCAGATCTTGTTGGATCGGCAAGGATCGAGCTTGAGCAGGCTCGGCTGCTTCGCGCCAATCTTGTAAGATCCTGCCTCTTCGTTGAGGCGGTGATTGTTTATCTGACCGTGATGATTGTCGCTTTCGGCACGGTTGAGTTTGCCTTGCTCTGGTTGCTTGCCGCGTCTGTCATGGTCGGCGTCACTTTCGTCCATGCCAAGCTTCGCGCGCCGGGTGAGGTCACATCTGAGAACTACAAACCCTATCTTCGCGGGCACATTGTAGTGTGCAGCCTGACGGGGCTCGTCTGGGCTTTGTTCGCCAGCCTGAAACTGAATCCAGGCGATGTGCTGTCGATGTTTGTTGCCGCGAACATGATCTTTGCCATCACGGTCGGCGGTATCCTGCCCGGATCGGAATATCGGCCGGGCTATATTGCGCTCGCCAGCTTTGCGATCCTCCCCTTTGGGGCCTACTGGATCTATGCGCTCGACGGAACAACCCGTGTCGCAGCTCTCGGCCTTCTCCTTTATTATGTGTTTGGCCTTCTCGTCAGCGGCCAGACCGACCGTGATATGCGCGATGGGATTATCGCCCGAACCAACAGGCGTCTCACGGAGGAGCTCGTTGAACGCAACAAGACGATAGAAAAAGTGAGCGCCGAACGCACTCGGTTTCTTGCAGCGACGAGCCATGACCTTTCCCAACCGCTTCACGCGCAGGGCTTTTTCATTCAGGCGTTGCGCGGTGAACTCTCAACCGGAAAGCAGCGCCAGCTTCTGGACAGGATCGAGGCGACATGGCGCAGTCAGATCGAATTGTTGCGCGGCATCGTGGACATTACGCGTATCGATAGCGGGTCTGTCGTTCCCGCTCTCCAGACGATTGAGCTAAACACGGTCACGGGTAGCCTGGCGGACGAGTTTTCCAGGCAGGCCCAGGAGAAAGGGCTGACCTTCGATAGTTCTTCAGCGAACGTTGTTGTCAGTACGGATCCGGTTCTGCTGTCGCGCATTCTGCGCAACCTTCTCTCCAATGCCGTGCGCTATACGCCTCAGCATGGCGAGGTCTTTCTGCGCACCCGGTCTCAAGACGGTGTGGTCGAAATCGAGATTGGCGATACGGGCCCCGGCATTCCGGTCGAGCGACAAGAGGATATTTTTGAGGAATACGTGCGGCTTGAGGATGAAGACCCCGCCAAGCCGGGCCTCGGGCTTGGTTTGTCAATCGTCAGGCGCCTGGTCGACATCCTTGGTCTGGACCTGGAGCTGAAGTCTAGCGCGGGGAATGGGACAAGATGGGTACTGCGGCTGCCTGAAGGCGCCGAGGCCGAGACGCCAGAACCTTTACCGGTGAAAACGGGCCGCCCCGTCTTCGCTCGACCTCCTAACTGTCTGATCGTCGATGACAATCAGGAGATCCTGGACAGTATGAGCGAAATGCTGACGGCCTGGGGGTGCCGGACCAGGGCAGCCATGTCGGGTGATCAGGCAGTGTCATTGCTGGAATCCAGCGTAAAGCCGCCAGACATTCTGTTCGTCGACCGGCGTCTGGCAAACCAGGAGGACGGGGTCGACACAATCGCCCGGCTGCGCGACGTGCTGGACGAGCAGACGCCTGCGGTTCTGATGACAGGGGATATCGCCGCGCTCGATACGCTCACTTCCAGCCTGTCTATTCAGGTTATGCTGAAGCCTGTTGTGCCAGACGATCTGGAGCAGGTTTTGCGGACTCTGGATCGACGTAAGGGTGCAGGTCCGGCCGCAGTGTCCTGAGAGGGCTTTAGACGAGACCGAGTTGCTGAGCTTTCTGCATGCATTCGGTGCGACGGCTGACACCAAGTTCAACGAAGATGAACTTCAGGTGCGTCTTGACGGTGTTCTCGCTGATATTGAGCTTGGCGGCAATCTCGCTATTCGGCGCACCCGTGCACAGAAGCCGAAGAACATCGGACTGGCGCTCACCAAGTTTCGGAAGATCGAAGCAAGGCGGCGCTTCAGTGTCCAGATCTTCAATGGTGCCGGCTTTCTGGCTGGAGAATTCATGGAAACTATGCGGGTCGCTGAGAACGGTATTGACCGCATTAACCAGAGCTTCCCGGCCTTCGGACTTGTGAATGAAACCGTTTGCCCCAAGCTGGCGCATCTCATCGACCGGCGCATTTGTGTTTATGCCCGACAGCATGAGAATTGGTGTTCTCAGCCCCATGGAGCGGACCTCGTCTATGAAGGTCAGTCCGTTCATTTCCTTCATGATGAGATCGCAGATGATGAGATCGTGCCGCTCGCCAGACTTGAACCGGCGGAGAAGCTGGGACGCTACGGATACGGTCTCAATGCAATATTCAGGCAGCTCCTGCTCAACGATCAGGGCGAGCCCCTGAAGGAACAGGTCGTGGTCATCGACAATTGCGATTGATTTCGATGCCTCACCCATAGCTTGTGTATATCCGCTCAAGCAGCCAGTGCAAATCACGTGTTCCGTAATGACCAGTACAGATTACAAGAAAACATGACATGAGACCGTTCGGCGCATGCAAGCGCCGCGCCGAAAACTTCGATCTCCAAAAAAATCATTCATCAAAAGCTTCGGGTGTGAAGAGCCATTCCAGAAATGAAGATAGCCCGACTTACCGTGGAGCGCACTCAGGCCCATCATTTGCCGGCTGCTCGATGTGGGTTGGTTCTATAACGAGTTCCAGCTGATGTAATGTTCTGTAAATGCCGGTTGAGCAGATGATGTTGCGCGCTGAGAAAAGGCGATGGTCTACGATGAAGAGGGACATATGTCCTAGCCATGCAGGATGTTGCACCGAGAACCTCTAAAGTAGAGGAACACTATGCGCCAGCGGACGAGTTCTTTCAGAACATCGTCTCCTTGCTGCGCAACATGCTCGGCGTTGAATCAACGACGATTACGGTCACTGATGGTCAACAACGCTGGCTAAAGGCGTCGACCGGTCTCGACCCGGACGAGATATACAGCGACGTAAAATTTTACGCCGGCGTGCCCATTCACTCGGCCGATGACGAGATCATTGGGACCATATCAGCGCTCGATTCTAATGAGCGAGAACTGCCGCCCGGTCAGCTCAAAGCCATGGAGGACGTCGCCAAGGTTGTAACTGATTTCTATGAGTTACGGCGTCTTGCCGTGAATGATGGCCTGACGGGGCTTCTCACGCGCCGCGCTTTCGAAAATGAGGCGGATCGGCTCTTGCAGCTTTGCACCCGCCACAGACACCCCCTGAACCTCATTTACTTCGACCTCGACCACTTCAAATCGATCAATGACACCTACGGGCATCATGCCGGCGATAAGGTTCTCAAGGCTGTCGCTGAAACCTGCAGAGGTTATCTCCGGCAGTCCGACGTATTTGGCCGGCTTGGCGGTGAGGAGTTCGCGGTGCTGCTGCCGGAGACTGAAGAGTCCGGTGCCATACTCGTGGCCGAGAAACTCCGCAGGGCCATAAGTGCACTGCGTTTCACCTTCAATGATGAGACAATTGCGGTGACATCGAGTTTTGGTCTGGCGACGCAAAAGGATCGAAAATACGATCTGCCCACTCTGATGAGCCGTGCTGATGCCGTGATGTATGAGGCCAAGAATTCAGGCCGCAACCGTTGCCTCGTTTGGGGCGCGACCGATCGCGTCGAACGCGCTGTTCGCAGACGCGTGCTTAAAGCCGGCCAGATCGCCTTTACCGGCTCGCATGCATCGATCGACTGCACGGTCCGTTCCCTTGGGCAGGAAGGCGCTGGTCTCGACCTTGTCACCACCACGAACGTGCCGAATGAGTTTCGCCTCTTCATACGATCCGATGAGCTGAGCGTTTCGTGCAAGGTGGTGTCACGGACGCGAACCCATCTGGATGTTGAGTTCACCTAGCTTCGCCTTGCCAATTGCCTGCTGCGTTTTGGCAGATGCCTGAGCATGCAAACATCCAGTTTCGACCGCCTCAATAAGTGGTTGTAAAGACTGGTCCCGTATTCGGTGCCTTCAGTGGCGGCAACGCCGCCAACGATCTGAAGGTGAACACCGATGGGCATTGCAGAGACAGCGTTTAATCAGGCAAACCATTATCTGTCGCAAAGACCGATCGTTAAGACGGTTCTTGGCATCACCTGTCTGACAATCTGTCTCCACTTCTTGGCGGTTCTTGCGATTGAGCTTACGCAAGCGCAGGGACGGATCGCCGCAATCTGGCCTGTGACTGCGGTTGTTCTCGCTTTCATGCTCGGGCGTAGCCGGCGTGAATGGCCCCTCCTGATTTCGTCGCTTCTGGTGGCCTTGCTTACCGCCAATATCGCGGCGGGAGACGGCCTCGTCAGGGCTGGATGGCTTTCGTCCGCCTATGCGCTCGAAGCGGTCCTGGTTGCATTGCTCTTTCGTTTCAGGAAAACACCGAAACTCATCAGCCGGGCAGGCATCCTCAAGCTGATGGCCGCGGCCGCTATTGGTTGTTTCGCCTCGACAGCTATTGCCGTTTCAGGTCTGGCGATTACAGGGTCGAGCGTGCTGGTGCGTGAAGCCACGATCTGGTTTGTTGCAGACACGCTGGGCATCATCCTGTTTACCCCGGTCATCAAGATACTTATCCAGAGAAAAGGCCGCTCCGAGGCCTTTCCCTATGACCGAAGCCAGATTCTCGGCTTCGGCATGGTCTGCCTTGTCGCTGTGCTTGTCTTCGCTCAGTCGGAGTATCCGTTCCTGTTCTTCGTGCCGCCGGCTCTGGTTGCACTGGCGTTTGTAAGTGGACTGCGAGGCGCCGCGACCGGCCTCTTGGCCGTCACCTTCATTTCGCTTCCTTTTGCCCTCATAGACCGGGGGCCAACCTCGCTGATGCAGACGGATATGGAATCCAAGGTTCTGGTCCTGCAGAGCTTTCTGGTTGTGAACTCAATTCTCGCGCTGGCTGTTGGGGGAACGGTGACCGACCGGCGGCGGCTCATCTCCTATCTGGAGAGATCGAAGCGCAGGCTGAAGACCCGCACCCGCGAGTTGAATGAAATGCTGGGAAAGTCCCGTCTGGCAGAACAGATGTCCGGCGTAGGACACTGGTCGCTCAATCCGAAAACGTCTGCTGTCTATTGGTCGCCCCATGTCTATGATATTCACGGCGTCACGCCGGAGAATTTCGATCCCTCATACGGGGACGCTGTCTCGTTCTATGATGCTGAAGACCAGAAGATGGTGGACGAGACCGTCCAGCGTAGCATCCAACGCGGAGAGGGTTGGGAGTTCGAGGCGACGCTGAATACGCCAGACGGTAAACAGCGCCGCGTCCGCTCGCTCGCAGAATGCCTGATAGATAAGAATGGCGAGGTCGAGCTGATAATTGGCGTTTTCAAGGACGTCACCGAATCCACGCGCGTCTATGAAGAGCTCGCCAGGAGTGAGCAGCAATATCGCATTCTAGCCGAGCACGCGACGGATATCGTTCTGAAATATAATCTCGACGGCGAGATCACGTTTGTATCGCCGTCCTGTCGCATTCTGGGCATCGATCCAGAGGAAGCCATAGGCAACTCAGCTCTGCAGTTTGTGATTCCCGAGGATCGTCCGGCAGCGGCGAAGGCGTTCCGAAAACTTCTGGAGCATGATCCGCGCAAAGGCGTCTTTCGCAGCGAACATCGTGCCCCTTCGGCGGGTGGCGGGTTCATCTGGCTTGAGAGCAGCCCAACGGTCATTCACGACGAAACAGGCAAACCGGTTTCGGTCATTGCCTCCTACAGGGACGTAACGGACCGGCGCGAACGCGAGGAGGCGCTGGCGGCTGCGCGCGAAGAAGCCGAAGAGGCGACGCGCGTGAAGGCTGACTTTCTCTCGAATATGAGCCACGAAATCCGCACGCCGCTGAACGGTGTCCTTGGTTTCACCCAGCTCTTCGGCCGAACAGACCTTACCGATGACCAGACGCTTTATCTCGACCGAATTCGCGGCGCCGGGCAAATGCTTCGCGATATCGTTGACGACATACTCGACTTCTCAAAAATGGAAGCCGGGCGGCTCGAGATCGAAGACAGGCCTTTTTGTATCAAGCAACTGATCAACGAGACGGTGGATCTCGTCGAAGCGGGTCGGGCAAACGGCAACGTCCCGATTTTCCGTCACATCGACGAAAAAGCTGATGTGATGCTCATGGCCGATGATACCCGTGTCCGGCAGATTCTCACCAATCTTATTGGAAATGCAGCCAAATTTACCAGTGAGGGCCGGATCGACGTTTCCGTGAGTATTGACGATCAATCGGTAAACGTCACGGTCGCCGATACCGGCATCGGCATAGCGAAAGACAAGCTTGGCCGGGTATTTGACGGCTTTCGCCAGGCGGATACGACGATCACCAGAAAGTTTGGCGGCACCGGGCTTGGGTTGACGATCAGCCGGTCGCTCGCGCGGATGATGGGCGGAAACCTCGGGCTCGACAGCATTGAGGGCGAGGGGACAAAAGTCAGCTTCTGGATACCCTACAAGCTTGCACCGCAAACGCTTGAGAACCAAGCAGAGGCCGCCGCTTTGTCTGAGGCACGCGATAATCTGACCATCATGGTTGTTGATGATGTTGAAGCCAATCTCAGCCTTATCGAGCTTGGCCTGCGCCGGACCGGATTTGCGATCCTGACCTTCACATCAGCTCGAAATGCGCTCGGCGCGCTCGCAGATGGGGAACGGCCGGATATCATTCTGATGGACGTCCAGATGCCTGATATGGACGGTCTCACGGCAACCCGGGCCATACGAAGACTGGAAGGCCCTGTCGGCCAGGTCCCGATCATGGCGCTGACGGCCAATGCGCTGCCCTCCCAAATCGCTGAATGCGAGGCTGCAGGTATGGATGACCATCTGCCCAAACCCGTCGATCTTGATATTCTGGAGAAAAAGATACTCCAGATGTGCGGGGCCGCGGCCAAGAGCGGCAATGCCGCGCAGATTCACGAAGAGGACCTGGATGAATTCGAGGTTCTTCGACGTGAGTACAAGGATTATCTGGCATCGCTGAAGTCGGACCTGACCATGCTGATGGGAAATCTCAAAGACGACAGTGCGGCAAAAGCAATATCCGCCCTGGCGCACTCCATTGCTGGCACGGCGGGGAGTTTCGGCTTCTCTGATGTATCGACCGCCGCATTCGAGCTTGAGGAAATCGCGGCCGCGGCTGTGGCAAGGTCTGAGGACGCTGAGATCAGGGGGAAACTCGACGAAAAGATACGAGCCTTTCTCCAACTGACGCAGGCGGCAGCATGATCGAATTAACCCTTTGTGAATTTCGAACGTCAACTTTGCCGGTCTGGCCCAATAAAACCCTATGATTAATCAACTAGGACTCAGGGACTGTAGAAGGAGTTTCCGATGCAATCCTGTAGAATACTGATCGCTGACGACGACCGCATGCTTCGTGCGCTGCTTGTCCACAAGATGAAAAAAATCGACTGCGAAGTGATTGAGGCTTCCGATGGCAAGCAAGCGCTGGACCTGCTCGCGAGTGAGCAGGTCAATCTTGTGATTCTGGACGGGATGATGCCCGGAATGGACGGCGTGGAAGCCCTGCAGCATATCCGGCGCGACCCGGCGACCAAGACCATTCCAGTCATGATGCTGACGGCGCGGCGCGGGCAGGAAGATGCCATGAATGCCATCAGGCTCGGCGCCACCGACTACATTTCCAAACCTTTCAATCCAGAAGACCTTCTCTTGAGGGTAAAAGCACTCTTGGCGCCCGAAGGAGACACCAGCGGGTATCGCGAAAGCAGGCAGGCATAGAACGCACTAAAATGCTTCTTTGCTTTGAAAGGCGCGTGACAGGCTGCGGCCCAGTCTCTGAAAGAAGCCTTTCACCGCTTCGAGCTTCTGCGTCACGGCCTGTCCGCGTTCGATCAACGCTGGCGGGTGAGGGCTCTCATAGGTGTCGAGGCCGTACGTTTCCCGAATATTCTCGACAGGCTGATGCCAGACATCTTCCCAAGGAATAAGGATCAGCGCTGGCGATTGCCTACCGTGCACCCATGCGCTGGTGATCGTGTCCATGAGAACGCTATAGGCTGGGCCAGGTGCATCGGCGCCCAACACGGCGGTGATCGAGAGAAACTGCGCCGAATAGTTGTGGCCGAACTGCGCCATCTGAAATGCCGAGATGGCAATCTCGTGCAGGGCCGTTGTCTCGTAGCCCCCCGTTATGTGCCAAAGGTCATGTGCCTGGAGCATGCGTGTGTTGAGGTAGGCGAGCGGCTGAGGCAAGTCTGAAAGCCCGATCTCATCGCGGTCCAGGACTTCCAGATCGAACTTGTTGTCCACGATAAGGTCGTGGAATTGTCGGCCGAGCGATTTGGGCGGGCAGGCTGCTAGCGTTTCCAGCGTGATGAGGTCGGGCATCGGTCCGGCCGCTGCTTCGTCCACGCCTTCGAAATTGCTGGCAAATTCGGCGATGCGGCCGACCGTTTCCGGCGTCATGAACTTGCCGAGGGCAGCTGTGCGGGCGGTGATCGAAAGCGCGTCGAGCTTGCCAGCCTTTCCGTCCTCTACAACGTTCCAATAGGCGTCCCAAAGACCGTCAGGTGAGGGTTCTGCGGGCCGGTCCAGCGATAGGATTGGCGCGGCATCAAGGGGTGTGCCCGTCCAGCCGATCGCCAGAGCGTCATAGATTTCGGCAATCCGATCCGGCGCCAGAAAGGCTGCATGGGCGAGCGTTGCAGCGATGTGCAGCCGGTCGGTTCCTTCCGCCTTGTTCGATGCGCACCGAGAGGCTGCGGCTTTCAGCGCTTCCGGCTGGAGGGGTGTATCCAGCGCGTTCAGAAAATTCGATTTCATCTCTGGCGTTTCCATTTCTTGTCCCTCTTAAGCCCTATGCATTGATGCAGACTTGTCGCTGCGCTCCGATGCCCTCAATGCCGAGGGTCACCACATCGCCTGCGCGAAGAAAGCGCGGCGGCGTCATAGACAGGCCCACGCCGGGCGGTGTGCCTGTCGAGATAATGTCGCCTGGCTGCAGGCTCATATATTGGGAAAGATAGCTCACCAGGTGAGACACGCCAAATACCATGGTCGAGGTCGATCCGCGCTGCATCGCTTCACCGTTCAGGTCGAGCCACATTGACAGGTTCTGCGGATCCTCGACTTCATCGCGTGTTACGAGCCATGGGCCGATCGGTCCGAACGTGTCGGCGCTCTTGCCCTTTACCCATTGGCCAGTGCCTTCCAGCTGAAACGCCCGCTCGGACACATCATGGACCACACAATAGCCTGCGACATGGTCGAGCGCTTCGGCTTCGCTGACATATTTGGCCTCTTTGCCGATCACGACGCCAAGCTCGACTTCCCAGTCTGTCTTTTCTGATTTTCGCGGAATTTCGAGCTTGTCGTCAGGCCCGCAGATTGCGCTGGTTGCCTTGAAGAAGATGACCGGCTCTGCTGGCACATCAGCGCCGGTTTCGGCCGCATGGTCTGCATAGTTGAGACCGATGCAGACAAATTTGCCGACGTTGGCGACGCACGGACCGATCCGGTCGTGAGGGTCGAGGCAAGGCAAGGTCGTCAGATCGACCTTGCGAAGTTGATCAAGCACCACATCATCGAGGGCCAGACCGTCCCAGTCATCGATCAGATCGCTTACATCCCGGATGTCGCCATCCCGGTCGAGAATGCCCGGCCGTTCACGCCCCTTTGCACCAACCCTGAGAAGCTTCATTGCGACATCTCCCTAATTGGTCCAGCCGCCGTCGACGACATGTACGGCTCCGGTCGTGAAAGCGGATTCATCCGAAACGAGATAGACGGCGAGTTCCGCAATCTCCTCGGGTTTGCCCAGCCGGCCCATGGGCTGGCGTGAGACAAACATCTGCCGGGCTTGTTCATAGTTGCCCTGAGCCTCCATGCGGCCCTGAAGCGATGGACTGTCGACAGTCCCGGGGCAGATGACATTGCATCTGATGTTCTGTCCGACATAGTCGGCGGCAATTGCCTTGGTGAGACCAATAACGCCGGCTTTCGTTGCACCGTAAGCAAACCGGTTCGGTGCGCCGGTGACGCTCGACGCCACAGAGCTCATATTGAGGATCACGCCCTTGCCTTGTTGCACCATGCACGGAAGGACGGCGCGCGACATCTCATACATCGAGGTCAAATTGATCAGGATCGATTTGTCCCAGTCCTCGCGGTCGCAGTCTTCGATCGTGCCGTGATGGACCCAACCGGCCACGTTGAAAAGAATGTCCAGCCCTGACTCGCGATCAATCAGATCGGCGATGGCTACACGATCGGTCACGTCGAGAAGGCGTGTCTCGATATTGCGAATACCGGAGAGGCTCTCCAGAGCCGTCGGATCTATATCGGTTGCGATGACCCGCGCATTCTCACGCGCGAAAGCGATCGCCGATGCGCGGCCAATTCCGGCCCCAGCAGCGGTTATCAAAGCGGTCTTGCCGTCAAGCCTGCCCAAGCTGGCCTCCTGAGTGTTCGAGGTAGATGCGCGCGGCATTTGTTCGCCAGATAGCGTCTTCGTGTCCGGCGAAATATCGCGCGATAAGGCGCTCGCTCTGAGCGGCCCAGTCGGCATAGCTCGCTGCCATGGTCAGCACGGGCCAGTCGCTGCCCCAGAGAACGCGTTCAGGCCCAAAGCAGGTCGCAACATGCTGCACGATGTCGCCAATCGACGCGTCGTCGGTGCGCGCGCCGGCTTCGGTAAGCAGACCGGACAATTTCGTGGATACGTTCGGGCAAGTTGCCAGAGCTTCGATATCGGTGCGCCAATCACCGAGGTCACCGTTTTCGATAGGCGGCTTTCCGGCATGGTTGAGCACGATGCTCAAGTCCGGATGGCGCTTCGCCAGTGTGGTCATGACGCCAATGAGGTCGGGACGGGCATGCCCATCAAACACAAGGCCAGTGTCGCTCATCGCTTCGAGAGCCGGGGCAAATTGGTCCTGCAGGATCCAGTTCGGGTCGGAAAGGTCGGCAATCATCGGCCGTATTCCGACGAGACTGTTCTGCGCGGCGCGGCGATTGATCTCGTCGGCGGCGGTTTCTGCCTCGAAGTCTACCCAGCCAACAACGCCAGCGACACGCTTGTCTGCCGCCGCCAGTGACAAGAGAAAGTCGGTTTCTGCCGCGCTTGCCGCAGCCTGAACGAGGATGCAGTTCTGGACGCCAGCTTCATGGGCTTCAGTCCAGGCGTCGTCGATGCCGAAATCCCTGTAGATGTCTGAGAGCGCTGGCGTCAGCCAGGTGTAATCGCCGCGAGCCAGCGTCCAGACGTGCATATGAGCATCCAGCTTCGCGATCATGCGGGCACCGGAGCATTTTCAGCGATCAGCCCAGCGTCGCGCAGGGCGTCCCAGAGGTCCGGGACGATCTTTTTGCCTGTCCAGTCTGCAATCTGGTGGACCTCGCTGCGCGCGCGGGCGCCGGCGAGAACCGTCCTCACGGCTGGGTGGGCAGCGCAGAACTGGAGCGCTGCGGCAGGCAGGGGGGCATTAAATCTGGCGCAGACCTCACGAAGCCGGGCGGTCTTCTCGATGGCCCATTCAGGGGCTGTGTCATAGTCATAGCGGAGGGGCTGGTTCTCGCTCGAGACAAGCAGGCCCGAATTGAAAGCCCCACCAATCATGACATCAATCCCGCGATCGTGGCAGCTATCGAGGAAAGTCAGTGACGCTTTATGTTCCAGCAGGGTATAGCGGCCTGCGATCAGGAGGATGTCGAGGTCGAACTGGTCGATCACCTCCTGGCAGACCTCAATTTCATTTACGCCGAGACCAATGCGGCGGGTCAGCCCTTCAGCCTTCATCCTGGCCATCTCAGGCAGGGCTTCCTTGAGCGCCTGAGACAGAATCTTTTCATGTGCGTCGCCATGGGTGAGGCGTCCGATATCATGCAGCAGGAGTGTATCGACGGTGTCTACGCCGAGCCGTGCCTTGCTGTCGTCGAAGGCCTGGCGGATGCCGCCGGCCGAATAATCAAAGCGAGGAATGAAGGGCGCAGGCGAAGCAAACCCATTGTCTGGCACCGGGCCATCCCCGGCAGGATCGAGGACGCGGCCAACCTTGGTCGAGAGGGCCGGTCGCCAGCTTACCTGCGCCAGGCAGTCACCTATGCGCTGTTCACTGAGCCCGTGTCCATAAAAGGGCGATGTGTCGATAAGGTCGAGCCCAGCGTCGCGGGCCGCCAGAAGCGCATCCAGCGCCTCGACTTCCGAGACTTCGCTATAGAGGTTGCCGAGCCCTGCCGCGCCGAGGCCGAAACGCGGCAGCTCACTCAGTACGGAGGGCTCAGCCTGAAGTGTCACGGATGGACCACCTCTGCCCAGACCACGCCATTTGGGAACTCGTGATCGGCAAGGCTCTGCGGCCACATATCTATCGAGTAGCCCGGCTTCGTCGGTGCGATGTAGCGCCCGTTCCTGATTTCGATGGGATTGAGGAAATGCTCATGCAGGTGTGCGGCGTGCTCGATGACGCGGTCATCCATCGTGCCTGAAATGCAGACATAGTCGATCATGGAAAGATGCTGGACATACTCGCAGAGACCGACGCCACCTGCATGAGGACAGACCGGGATACCGGCCTTGTCGGCCATCATCATGACGGCCAGCACCTCATTCACGCCCGCCAGCCGGCAGGCATCGATCTGGCAAAAGCCGATCGCCTCAGCCTGCAGGAATTGTTTGAACATCACCTTGTTGTGGGCGTGTTCGCCGGTTGCGAGTTTTAGCGGCGCAATCTGGTCGGCGATGGCCTTGTGCCCAAGAACATCATCAGGGCTGGTCGGTTCTTCAATCCAGTAGATATCGTAAGGTGCCATCGCCTTTGAGGCTGCAACGGCGTCGGCGACGTCCCAGACCTGATTGGCATCGACGCTCAGTCTGACGTCATTGCCAAGCGTGTTGCGAAACAGCGCGCAGCGCTCAACGTCCTGGCGGAGATTGCCGCCGACCTTGATCTTGAAGTGGCGCCAGCCTTCGGCGTGGGCAGCTTTCAGCTTCTGTACGATGTCCGCGTCGCTGTACCCGATCCACCCGGCTGACGTTGTGTAGGCTGGATACCCCTCTTTCAGCAGCCGCTCGATTCGGTCTGCGCGGCCTGCATACTGTTCTTCCAGACGCGCCAGAGCGATGTCCTCGGGGAGGTAGTCCCGGATGTGCCGGAAATCGATCGCGGAGAGAAGCTTCGCTGGCGGCAAATCGCTGACATAGCGCCAGAGCGGCTTGCCTGCGCGTTTCGCGAGCGCGTCCCAGACGGCATTGATCAGGGCCGCTGCGGCAAGATGGACGACGCCTTTCTCCGGGCCGAGCCAGCGATACTGGCTGTCATTCAGCAAGAGGCGAGATGCCAGGCCGAGGTCTTCTTCGAACTCGTCCAGCTGGCGCCCAACAAGATGAGCGCCGAGACCCCTGACCGCAGCAACGCAGAGGTCGTTGCCGCGTCCGATCGTGAAGGTCAGCCCATTTCCCGTTGGATCGCCGCCGCTCATTTCGATCGAGGCATAGGCGCACGAATAATCAGGATCGGGATTCATTGCATCCGATCCATGGCTGTCCCGTGATGTCGGGAAGCGGATATCGCGCGCGCCGATCGCGGTAATCATGCAGAAATGTCCAGGGCCAGAATTTGCACGGCCGTGTCAGACCATTCAGGCACCGAAACCTTCAGGGTGACATTCTCTTGCGACCAGCCGCTGACACTGCCGCCGAGCTGCTTGACGGCCTTCACCGCAGCCACGTCATCCGGCAGTTCTATCTCTACGTCCGTTTCACCGGGAACGCCTAGGAAATGGATATAGACCTTGTGCGCCTCAGTGTTCTGCGTGGCCCCAATCGCAACATCGGCGACTTTGACTTCCGGCATGGCGAGGGGCCGCGTATCCTGGACCGCGGGACCTGCGGTCTCCAGCCACTTTCCGACGGCTTCAAGCCGGGCAGCCTGGCCGGGCGGGATGATTGTGTCGCCGCGCGGTCCGACATTCAGCAGAACGTTTCCATTGAAGCACGCAGAGCTTGCCAGCATGTGAGCAATGGCGTCGCGGCTGATATAGTCTTCGTCGCTCTCATTGCGGTTATAGGCAAAGGAATGGCCCATGCCGCGCGTTGTTTCCCACTGGAACGGGAGGATACGATCGAACATGCCATATTCCGGCGTGCGGGCGTCCCAGACGGCTGGTTTCGGTGGGATGATGCCGGTCAGGCCCTCAGGCCGTTCGAAGGCGTCGGTCGCGAGCGATCCATCCGGGGTGATCCAGCGATCATTGGTCAGACCGTCTGGCACTTCGTTGTAATATTTCGCCAGGATCTCGAACGAGTCCTTCTCCGCCGGGTAGGCAATATCGTTCCAGAGATAGTCAGGCTTGTAGCGGTCGATCAGCTCTCTGTAGTGAGCATTGGCGTACTCGATATAATTCTCATCCTTGCCGGGCATGGAGGTCAGGAAGTCGGCGAAGCTTTCGATCCGCTTGTGTTTGAATGTCCAGTCGACACCGCCAGAGTAGTAGACACCAAACTT
This sequence comes from Henriciella marina DSM 19595, assembly GCF_000376805.1. Classification (NCBI taxonomy): domain Bacteria; kingdom Pseudomonadati; phylum Pseudomonadota; class Alphaproteobacteria; order Hyphomonadales; family Hyphomonadaceae; genus Henriciella; species Henriciella marina. The sequence continues at coordinate 2,968,877 of NZ_AQXT01000002.1, forward strand.
CAGACCTTCGGCGCGCACGGCTTCTGCCAGCTCTCCGACGACATCGCGGGTGGTGTGCCAGTTATCCTTGTTCGGGTTCTCGACGTTGCTCGGCCAGAGGGCGAACCCGTCATGGTGCTTGGTGACCAGGACCACATAACGCGCTCCCGACTGCTTGAAGAGCTTGGCCCATGAAGCCGGATCCCACGCGTCCAGCGCTTTATTGAAGGCGGCGCCAAAATTGTCGTAAGCGTAATCTTCGCCATAGGTTTCGCGGTGGTATTTCGCTGTTGCGCTGTCCTCGAACAACATCGTGTTCTGGTACCAGTCGGCATAGGGCGTATTCGCGAAGCCGGCTTTTTCATCGGTCGTATCGAGCTGATCGATCTGGACCTTGTGCGGCGCGAAAGCGGGTATAGCGGCAGGCCCCCAATGGATGAAGATGCCGAACTTGGCGTCCTTGAACCATTCAGGCACCTCGTGCTGGCTGAGGCTTTCGGCGGTCGGCTTGAATTGCCCTGCCATGTCACTCATTGAGCCGCACACGCGTAGACGTTGACGCTAAAGGTCATCGGTATTTCCTCCCATGATGCCATCCTTGTCTGGACGGTCTATAGAGAGATTGTACGTTTAGGACGTTTCATATGCAAGCATGATGTTTGTATATGAATAGAAATGTGGAGTATCGCTATTCAGTGCGAACGTCTTAGAGGGCGTTTAAAGATCAGACGACGGAGGGAGAGTGTGGATGGAACGCAAAGCCTGGATGATAAAGCTCAAGCCGGAAAAGATATCTGAATATAAGGAGCTACATGCAAATGCATGGCCAGCGATCCTGAGGCAGATCACCGCGTCCAATATCCGAAACTACAGTATTTACCTGCGAGAGCCAGAGAACATCCTGTTCGGTATTTACGAATACCACGGCACCGATTTCGAGGCTGATATGGCCCGTATGGCGGAAGATGCTGAGACCCGTCGATGGTGGGCCGTGACCGATCCGTGCCAAGAGCCCTTGGCATCAGCCGCGCCGGGCGAGTGGTGGGTGCCGATGGAAGAAGTCTTTCATCTCGACTAGTTTGTCTGGGGGACGTGCCCCAAGGCACTAGAGATCCGATCGGCAGCCGACGCGACAAAAGCGGGCGCGTCATTCACCGAAATCCTGGTGCGCCGCGTAACGACAAATGGGACGGTAAGGCTGGCGACAGCGGACTCGCTGGTGGAATCAAAAACCGGCGCACCGATGTCTGTGACCCCGTCGACCATGCGCGACGGCATGCAGACATAGCCCGCTTCGCGTATACTGACAGCGTGTTGTTGGAGCGCATCTAGTTCGGCCTGTGAGGTGCCGCTTGTCTTCAGGTATTCCAGGATGCGCTTCTCCTGAGCGTGGGCAGCAAACGCAAAAAGGACGAGGCCCGACGCCGAATTCAGGATGGAGCGACGGTGGCCCAGTCTTACACTGAAGCCAACATCATCCGGGCTTTCCGTTCTCGCAATAACGACGATCTGGTCTGAGCTGACGACCGCCAGCTGAATAGACTGCATCATCTCAGCGGCGAGTGCTGACATTTCGGGAAGGGCCGCTTCATGCAGGTCGCGCTTTGGCGGCGACCGCATGCCGACCTCAAAGAGGCGGTTGGAAAGCTGAAGCTTCTCCGGGTCCTCGGTGCGCTCGACATAGCCGCGCATCTCCAGCACGACGATCATGCGATAGATCTCATTGCGGGACCGTCCAATGGTGCGGGCGATTTCAGCAATCGATAGCGGCGTGCGCACACTGGAAAGACATTCCAGAATATCGAGGCCCTTCTCAAGGGCCGGCGCTTTATAGGGGGCGTCAGTCATTAAGTGGGCAGCCTGATATCCAGAATGCCTGTTTTGTATATGAACCGGCCGCTTCGATCCATATCGTATGTGTTAAGGCTAGAAACGAGGGCGACCGTCTCACGCATCAAGGCTGAGCATTTGCTGCGCGGCGGGTTCGGCTGTGTCCAGCGCGCCCGATATGTCCTCAACCGGGTCTGACCGGCGACCTGAATTGAGCCATTTGCGATAGGCGAGATCTGTCGCAGACAGCAGAAGACCCGCGACCAGATCGGGCCGGTAATCGCTCTCCCGGTCCAGCTCGAATTCCTCGGCGACGAAGCGTGCGAAGATATCGGTCTGGTCGGCGTCAAATGTGGTCGACGCAAACGCCAGATCAGGGTCCGTCTGCAAGGCATTCCAGAACGTCAGTTCAGGGTCCTTTTCTTCAGAGAGCGTTTTTGCCCGGTTCAGGGCTTCCGCGCGAAAGAATGAGAAGAAACCAGTCGATCCGCGCGCGTCAAACGCGCGTTGGCGGAGCGCATCAATCCGGTTCTGAACCAGACTGAGGGCAAGATCGGCTTTCGTCTTGAAGTGCAGGAAGAGGGTCGTGACGTGGACGTCTGCGCTGTCGGCAATCGCCTGCATCGTGGTCGTCGCGTACCCGTCCTTGCGAAAATGATCACCTGCCGCCTTCAAAATCGCTGCGCGTGTGCGACGACGACGTTCTGTTCGACGTGGATATTTGATTTCCGGGCGCTGCATGGATGCGTCTTGGCCTCCCTTTGTTGTGCCGGATTTCGGTCTCTTTACCATTTTTCGTCTCGTCAGGTCGCAGCCAGGCGACCGTGGTCCGTATATCAGGGTTGAACACTATGCGGCGTGGTTACCAGCATTGCCTCGAAGGTCAGACCCGCTCTGCTCATATCCGAAGCAGTGATCTGCCTTTCCAGCCAGCTCATGGCGCTCCTTTCTGCGGAGAAAGCCCTTCGGCCCGTCGGCGCGCAAGCTCATCCACCGCAAATTGGTGGTCTGCACGGCTGACCGGATAGAAGCTCATGATGATGAGGGCCATCGTTACGAAGCCCGCGATCGACAGCCCGAATACGATCGCAAGCTCATTGACCGTCGACATCTCGACGGCGCCGGGTTGAGCATCGTCAGGAAAGCCGACCAATGTCAGCAAAAGTCCGGAGACCAGGATGCCCATGCCAGACACAGTCTTGTTGACGAATGTCGTGGCGGAAAAGATGAGTCCTTCCGATTGGCGGCCTGTCTTGAGTTGGATCTGATCCGTCACGTCGGCGACCATGGATGCGGTCAGGATCGCGGCGGCTATCACGGCCATTATTGTCACGGTCGTGAATGCAAAGAGCAATGGCACCAGCGCGGCGCTTTCATTCGACGGGAAGAGGCCAATCAAGCGTAGCGCGACAGGCACGACGACCGTCAGCATGGTAATGAAGTAGAGGGTCAGGGTCGTCCATTTCTTGCCGAAAAGCTTCGAGAGCGGAAGGACGACGACGAAAGCCAGCAAGACACCGAGCAGGCCGCTTGATGTCAGCAGCGCAATCTGTCTCGACGATAGCTCCCAGAAATAGGTCTGCATGTAGATATTCAGCGCGGCGCTCAGGCCGCCGGACATCGAACCGAAGATGCTGCCGAGCAGAAGCGGCGCGTTTGTGCGGTGAAACAGCGTCCCCATCATGTTCCGGACCGTCTGGATGAGCGGTTCTTTTGGCGGCGGCGGCGGTGCCACCAAAGTGGCGATACGGCCGTGTGTGCCAGCCGTCGAAACCAGGATCGAGATCGCCATCAGCGGCGCAGCTATGGCGGCATATTTCAGGTATCCGGACGGGTCCAAAAGACCGCCAGGCGCGGTTGGGTCATCGGCAAAGATGACACTGAAAACAAAGACACCCATGAGGATGCCGCCGACCACCCCAAAGAAAAAGCGATAGGCCACCAGTACGGTGCGCTCATGATAGTCCTGCGTGAACTCTGCTAGCAGCGCCGTCGATGGGATCTCATAGATGCCGATGGCAATGCGCGTGCCGCTCGTCAGAATGAGAAGATACGCAAACAGCATCGTGTCCGATGCCCCGTTCGGCGGCGACCACAGAAGAAAGTAAAGAATGCCAACCGGAACAATGGAGGCATACATGAAGGGATGCCGCCGGCCCCACTTGCTGCGAAAGCTGTCAGACCATTGCCCGACGACCGGGTCGAGGACGGCGTCGGCCACCATGGCGATCATGATGGCGAGACCTACCCAGGCCGCCGGCAAGCCGACGACCTGGTTGTAGTAGATCATCAGGAGGACATTAAAGCCATTGTCCTTGATGCCGAACGCGATGGTCCCAACACCATAAACAAGCTTGGTTCTCCAGGGCAGTTTGCCCGCTTTCCGGATCGCTGCGGTCTCCATTCTACCAGCTAGAATTTGAGCTGGAGCTGGACACCGTATGTGCGCGGCGGTGTCAGGTAGAGGGTCTGCGACACGCCGAATGGCTGGATACGGAGCGTGCCGGTCGCCCCGTCAAAACCCTGCTCATCAAAGACATTCTTCACATATGTCATGATCTGCAGCGTATCGTCCGGATTCCTCCAAAGGCCGATGAGGTCCACCTGATCGTAGGATGGGGTCTGGGTGTAGGACCGGTTGAAGACGCCGTGATAGGTTTCGTCGCGCCAAGAATAGTTGCCCGATACTGTCACGTCGCCGCGAGCGCCCAGTGGAATGTCGTAGCTGACATTGAGGCCAAACTTGTTGGGTATCGTCCGCGGCAGCATTTCGCCCTTCAGGTCCTGTGGCTGGTTTGCCCCTACGGCAGGCCCGGATGGCTGGGCGCCTGGCTGCTGGGCCAGGGGGTCTGCGACGTCCACAAAGCAGCACGCTTCGCGCACTTCAGAGTCGTTATAGGCATATGTCGCAAGCACGCGCAGAGCGTCGGTAGGTGTCCAGGTTGCTTCAAGTTCAAGCCCTTGGGCCCGCGAATCCTCGAGGTTGAAGAAACGGGTGAGCTGGATGCCGTTTTCAATAACATCTAGCGGCACCTGCAACCCATCATAGGAATAGGAATAGGCTGTCGCGTTCAGCTGGAAATTCGTGCCGAACGATTTCTTGGCGCCGATCTCAACCGCATCAAGAAGCTCCTCATCGGTTTGCGGGAACTGGCTGATCCCCCCCGCATTGAAGCCGCCGGATTTATACCCCCGGCTATAGCGAAGGAAGTAGTTGCTGGACGCATCGGGTTGCCACTGAATACCCGCCGTGCCGGATACCGCATCCCACTCTCCAGAGAGGTCACGTTGTGCCAGACCTGTAACCGGGTCGATCGTTACGAGGCTCGCCACACCCGGCGCGTTTGAGTTCGATACAGTCGAGGACGTCAGATCAAGCGCTGGCGCGAGATTACCTGAGCCGCCAACGGTGAAGCCTGGAATAACGCCATAGGCGATAACCCGAAGAAACTCGGAGCCTTCCTTTTCGTCCATCGAATAGCGAAGGCCGCCCGTCAGGGTGATCGTGTCGGTGATCGAGTAGTCGGTTTGCGCAAACAGCGCATAGGACTTGGTGTTGATGTCCGAGATCGCCGTTACGAAGTCGCCGCTCGGATTGGCTGGCCCGCCAACGGGCGCAAGGAGCTGCGGCTGGGCGGCGTTGCCGAAGTGCGACTCCTGAAGGAAGTTCTCGTCGTACATATAGGCACCGACGATCCACCAGAAGGCGCTATCGCCTGACGATTGCGCCGTCAGCTCGTGACTCCAGAACTCCTTGTCCTCAGTGTAGTCGAATGTGCGCTGCGGGAAAACCGTGGCCGGGGTACAAACCGGGCCCAGGGCAACGCGCAGGAACTGACAGTTCGGCCCGCCCAGGAAGACCTCACCCGCGGCTGGATTGGGTGCGTCCAGAGGAAAGGAATAGGAAAGAACGTTGGTGCTGTCGTCGTCACGGAATGAATTGTAGAAATAAGTCCGATACCCGCCGAGATACTTGATATCGATATTGTCGAGGTTCCACGTCGCGATGGCCGAGATTCCGTAATCGTCGTCAAGACTGGAGCGTGTCGACGTGTCGACATTGAACTTGCGAATATCCCTCTGGCCCGGGTTCGTGGTGACATCGCCCGCCAGAAAAAGATTGGCTTGCGAATACCCGAAAGCTGCGCCGGGAGTGAGGTACCCCGTCGGAACAGGGGAAACATCATAAGGACCAGCAAGATTGGTGGTGCGGTTGAGAAGATCGCTCTGCGCCGTGTCAGCTCTCAGCCAGACTGAGAAATTATCTGCCAGATCGGCTTCCAGCTGGAGTTCGAGATACGAGCTCTGTTGGGCACCGGCTTCGTTTGGCCCGCCTGCTACATTCTCGAAGTACCCTTCGTCCTGGTTGGCGTAGGACAGGCCGAGCTTTGCACGTAGCCTGTCGGTAATCGGGCCCGAAACAGCAGCCTCGGCAGTGACGGTGTCATAGTTGGCCGCTTCCAACCGTGCTTCGGTCGTGAAGGTGTCGGTTGGACGTTTGGAGATGACATTGATCGCCCCGCCAATCGAGTTGCGTCCATAGAGCGTGCCTTGAGGCCCGCGCAGAACTTCAACGCGCTCTACGAAGAAGTCGCTTTTGGACACAGCTCGCGTCGACGCGTCATAGACGCCGTCGGAATAGGTGGCGACGCCGGGATCAGATCCGTTCGTGTTGGTCTGACGGCCGACACCGCGAATAAAGACGCGGTCGTCGCCGGCTGAATAGGCAAGGCTCGGGGTGAAGCGGGCAAAGTCACCGAGGTTGTCGAGCGCGAGTTCCTGGCGAAGGTCGGCTGTGAAAGCCGTCACAGAGACAGGAACATCCTGCAGGTTCTGTTCGCGCTTCACGGCGGTCACGGTGACCTGCGTGAGCTTGCGCACGCCGTCTTCTTCGTCCTGTGCGGCAGGCACTGCTTCATCGCTGGCCTGCTCTTGCGCCATGGCAGCGCCGCTGAAAGCCGCAAGAACAGTCAGGCTTGCAGCCGCCAGCAAAGATGATCTCTGTCTCATATATTCCTCCCATGTGTTCCCGGTTCTCCGACCAGGATTTCCAAGAGAGTAGGATATATTAATCTAGTTGAATAGAGTTACCTAAGGGCAGTCAGGACTGCTCTCGTAAATGGGGGGCCTGAGGTTGCTCCGAGGACCATCAAAAATCCCGCCCATGTCGTGCGGGTACGGGACTTGCGGAATCTGGTCTTCAGGTTTGAGAGGTGGGGAGCAGCCGTGCTGTCGGACGACGGCAAAACTGTCTCTGCGTCCCCGCGAAAGGTGCGGGCGGTTGTCTACAAGAAATTCGCGCTCTAGAGCGCCTTCGGTCAGCCGTCTCGGAGCCCCGCGGCGAATGCGATTCTGAGGGCGGCGGACAGGCTGTCCACGTCCAGCTTTTCCATCATGTTCGCGCGGTGAATCTCGACCGTGCGAGGGGAAATCTCCAGCGAATTTGCAATTGCCTTATTGGTCAGGCCCTCCACCAGGCCTTCCAGAACGTCGGTCTCCCGGGGCGTAAGATGTGCGAGGCGTTTTTCCGCATCGGCTTTTTGCATGGCACCGCGAGAATGGCTGTCGAGCTGAGCGAAGGCTTCTAAGAGGGCTTTCAGGAGAACCTGTTTCTCATACGGCTTCTCGACGAAATTCAGGGCACCGGCTTTCATGGCCTGCACCGCAACGGAAACATCTCCGTGGCCGGTGAGAACAACAACCGGCATGACAATCCCGCGGGCATTCAGCTCTTTCTGTACGGCCAGCCCACTCATTTGGGGCATCTGGACGTCCAGCAGGATACAGCCATCTTCCAGCGTATCGACGTCGGCGAGAAAGCTGACGCCGTCCTTATGGGTCTGGACACGGTAGCCAGCAAGACGAAGCATGAAGCTGGCCGAATGGCGAACCGCTTCGTCATCATCGACGAGGTGAACGAGGGGCTTTGCGGTTTCAGTCATCCTGCAGCTCCAGAGCTTCGACGGTAAAGACGAAGCGCGTCCCGCCATTTTTGCCGGGCATCGCTTCGATCGTACCGCCGTGGGCCTCTACGATCGTCTTGCAGATTGACAGGCCGAGCCCCATTCCTGTCGCCTTTGAACTGGCGAGCGGCCGGAACAACTGATCGGCAACCTCGCGGTCTATGCCCGGCCCGTTATCCTCGATGGATATCATGACCACGCCGCCGCTCGCAGGGCGGGCATCAATTTGAACGCAGGCGTCGGCGGCTCCGTCCATCGCTTCCAGCGCGTTTCTGACGAGGTTGATGACGACCTGCTGGATCTGGATCGGCTCAGCGAGGATTTCGGCGACATCTTCAGAAACGCTGACGGTAATCTGGCCGGATGTCTTTCCCATTTCGGCCTGAACCAGCGCAATTGCGTCACCCAGCAGCGGTACCAGCGCCGTTGGGCGCTTCTCGACCTCGCCGCGCGAAACGTAATCGCGCAACTTCCGGACGATCTGGCCAGCCCGCACCGATTGCTTCGCCGCCTCGTCCAGCGCCTGCTGGATCATCTTCATGGTTTCTGGATCAGGCGTTTCGAGCAGATCCCTTGCCGCTTCCAGGTAGTTTGTAACGACCGTTAGTGGCTGATTGAGCTCATGAGCGAGCGCCGATGCCATAGTACCGACAGAGCTTAGACGCGAGAAATGCACGATTTCTGCCTGCAAGGCTTTCATGCGCGTCTCGTTGCGCCGCTGTTCGGTGAGATCTCTCATGAAGGCTGTGAACAGATAATTCCCGCCGATATTCGCCTCGCCAATCTTGAGGTCGATCGGGAAGAGGGTGCCGTCGGAATGCCGGGCCGTAACTGTACGGCCAATCCCGATGATCCGGCGCTCACCGGTGCGTAGGTATCGAGCGATATATTCGTCGTGCTGGGAGTTTTCGAGGGGCGCCATGAGCACTTTGACGTTCTGCCCGAGCAACTCTTCGGAGCTATAACCAAATAGCTCTTCGGCCGCGCGGCTGAATGCCGTGATGATGCCGGTTTCGTTGATGACAACCATCGCATCCGGCACCGATTGCAGGATCGAGCGGAAGTGCTGATGGAGCGCATCAACGTCCATCTCCGCCATGTCGACTATCAGATTCCGGGATGTCAGCGCAAAGGTCTCCGCGTTGCTGTCCACCGGAATGGGACATGCGGGACGCAAAGGTCAATATACTTTGCTCTGGAATGGTGCAGGTCATGTTCAGCCGTTTGGTACATGCTTTCGGGCGGAGGCCCGAAGCGGCAAGACCCATGCGGCCAGCATGGCGACGAGGCCGAAGATCAGAGCCGGACAGGCCGCGCAATGAGCGCCGAACAGACCGGTCTGTGGCGCTGCATTACCAGCTGCCGAACACCAGGCAAGCGCCATGATTTCAGCCTGTTCATGATGGCTCAGCACAATTGGAAAGGCCATCAACGTCACAACAGAGCCGGCAAGAAAGACAATCATTCGGTTCATCACATCGCACTCCTCTTGAGGGGCAATAAGCCATAGTGCGACAGGCTGGCCCATACGTAGGAGCCCGTATAACGGCGCGCCGTGGCCTGTCTTATTCCTCCGCCATGGAGCGGGGCTGTCTCGTGGATTTACGACAGCCCCAGAGCATGCAGTGGAGGCAGAATTGAGCACGTCGTATCTCAAGCGGGAGGGCATGGACACGAGTACCGTGACGGTCGCCGGTATGCTTATAGGCTTTGCCGTCCTCGCCATATTTATCGCCGCCAACGCGATGGATCGACTGATGGGGATCCATGCGACCCTGTTTTTCGGCGCTGTCCTTTCGTGGCTGATCGGCATCGCGCTCTGGGCTGGCAAGCTGGGCGATCGCGATCCGTTCGATGAGACGAAATATGAAGACACACTGGTCAAATGGGGCGTTTTCGCCTCGATGCTCTGGGCGATTGCTGGGCTTCTTGTTGGCGTCATAATCGCGTGCCAGCTGACCTGGCCTAACGTCTTCTACTTCGAGCAGTGGGGGTTCACGAATTTTGGCCGGCTGCGTCCGCTGCATACCTCTGCAGTGATCTTCGCGTTTGGCGGTAACGTCCTGCTGGCCACTAGCTTTCACGTCGTCCAGAGAACAACGCGGGCGCGTCTCTTCGGCGGCATGCTCCCCTGGTTTGTATTCTGGGGATACCAGCTTTTCATCGTCATCGCCGCGACCGGCTATTTGATGGGGATCACGCAGTCGAAGGAGTATGCCGAGCCTGAATGGTATGCCGACCTGTGGCTGACCGTTGTCTGGGTTGCCTACCTGCTGGTTTTTCTCGGCACGCTCTGGAAGCGCAAAGAGCCGCATATCTATGTGGCCAACTGGTTCTACCTGTCTTTCATCGTGACCATCGCGATGTTGCACATCGTGAACAATCTATCCGTCCCAGTTTCGATCGGCTCGGCGAAAAGCTACCAGCTGTTTGCGGGGGTGCAGGACGCGCTGACCCAGTGGTGGTACGGTCACAATGCGGTCGGCTTCTTCCTGACCACCGGCTTCCTTGCCATCATGTATTACTACATTCCGAAGCGCGTGAACCGGCCCGTCTATTCCTACCGGCTTTCCATCGTCCACTTCTGGTCGCTGATCTTCATTTATATCTGGGCCGGCCCGCACCACCTGCATTATACGGCGCTGCCGCAATGGGCGCAAACTCTCGGCATGACCTTTTCGATCATGCTGTGGATGCCAAGCTGGGGCGGCATGATCAACGGCGTCATGACCCTGTCGGGCGCCTGGGACAAGCTGCGCACCGATCCGGTTGTCCGGATGATGGTGGTCTCGCTGGCTTTCTATGGTATGGCGACGTTCGAGGGCCCGCTTATGTCGGTGCGCGCTGTGAACGCGCTAAGCCATTATACCGAGTGGGGCATCGGCCACGTGCATTCCGGTGCGCTTGGCTGGGTTGGCTTCATCTCGTTTGGCGCGCTCTACTGCCTCACCCAGTGGCTGTGGAAACGTAAGAGCCTTTATTCTCTACCGCTTGTCGAGTGGCATTTCTGGCTCGCGACCATCGGCATCGTTTTCTACATCGTTTCGCTGTGGTTCGCGGGGATCATGGAAGGCCTGATGTGGCGTGCCTATAACGATTTCGGCTTCCTCGAATACAGCTTCGTGGAGACAGTCGAGGCCAAGCATATAAGCTATATCATCCGTGCGGCTGGCGGCCTGCTTTACCTCGCTGGTGCCTTCATCATGACTTACAATCTGGTCCGGACTGCAATGGGGCATGAGCGGATCAACCAGTCTGCCAGTGCGCCCGATGTGAGCAACCCGCCCGCCGCCGCTTCCCTGCAACCTGCCGAATAGGAGACCTGAGAGATGAGACTTCTCAACAATCACGGCGTGCTCGAACGTCATTCGCTCCTCCTCACCATCGGCATTCTGGTTGTGGTGTCGATTGGCGGGATCATCCAGATGGCGCCGCTCTTCTACATGGAGAATACGATCGAGAAGGTCGAAGGCATGCGGCCATATACGCCGCTGGAAGTGGCGGGCCGCAATATCTACCTGCGCGAAGGCTGCTATGTTTGCCACTCGCAGATGGTCCGGCCTCTTCGCGATGAAGTGGAGCGCTATGGCCACTACTCGCTGGCTGCTGAAAGCATGTATGACCATCCATTCCAGTGGGGGTCGAAGCGGACAGGGCCAGATCTTGCGCGGGTTGGCGGCAAGTACTCTGACGAGTGGCATGTCGATCACTTGATCGACCCGCGCGCGCTTGTGCCGGAATCGATCATGCCCCCCTATGCTTTTCTTGCGGATAAGTCGCTCGATTATCGCCACATCGAACAGGACCTGAAAGCTCTTCGTATGGTCGGCGTGCCTTACACCGACGAGATGATCGAGAACGCGAAGATCGACCTTCAGGCCCAAGCCGACCCTGACATCTATTTTGACGAACAGGATGCGCTTGTCGCCAGGTACACGGAGGCATCGGGCCGCGAAGGCACTGTGCAGATCCGCGATTTCGACCGCGACCCAGACCGTATCACCGAGATGGATGCACTGGTGGCCTACCTCCAGATGACCGGCACGCTCGTGGATTTCTCCACTTACGAAGCCGAAGACCTCATGAACCGGCGCTAGGGAGACTGACCGTGTACGAACTACTTTCCAGCTTCGCCCAGACAGGCGGCCTCATCTACTTCGTCGCCATTTTCGCCGTCGTGCTCGTCTATGCCCTCTGGCCTCGCAACCAGACACGCTTCGATGAAGCAGCCCAACTTCCTCTGTCAGACCGGGAGCCCGGAGATGAGTGATCACAACAAGGATATCGACCAGCCGACCGGTGTCGAGACGACAGGTCATGAATGGGATGGGATCAAGGAGCTAAACAATCCGCTGCCGCGCTGGTGGCTCTATATCTGGTATGCTACAATCGCCTTTTCGATTGTCTACATGGTGATCATGCCTGCCATTCCGGCGCTGCCGGGGCTTGGCACGAACACGCCCGGTATTGGTGGCCATTCGGACCGTATGAACGTCGCTGCAGAGATCGACGACCTGCGGACCGGACGGGCGGGGACGGGCAGTATGCTCGTAGATGCAAGTCTCGAAGAAATCGAGACAGACCGCTCCCTTCAGCAATTTGCCATGGCCGCTGGCGAAAGCGCTTTTGGCGATAACTGCGCAACCTGCCACGGCGCAGGCGGACGAGGTGCCAAGGGGTATCCGACACTGGCGGACGATGTCTGGCTCTGGTCGGGAACGCTGGATGGAATCGAATACACGCTTCGCCACGGTATTCGCCACGATCCAGACCCGGAGACACGCTTTTCCGCGATGCCTGCCTTTGGGCGCGACCGGCTTCTTACGCGCGCCGAGATCGATGATGTTGTCAGCCATGTCATGACGCTGTCCGGGCGCGGCGATGATGATAACGACGCGGCGGGTCGGGGCGAAGACATCTTCGCGGCGCAATGCGCGTCCTGCCATGGACCGAACGGAGAAGGAGACAAGACGATCGGTGCGCCAGATCTGACCGATCAGGACTGGCTTTTCGGCGGTGAATACGACGAGGTTTACAACTCAGTATACAATGCCAGGAACGCGCATATGCCCGCATGGGGAGAGCGCCTGGACGATGCGACCATAAAGGCGCTGTCTGTCTATGTGCACTCGCTTGGCGGCGGGGAATAGGCGGGACCTGCCATGCCGCAAATCAACCTCATTCCCTCGCGTTCGCCGCCGCCTGTCCCGCCACCGCAGGACCTTTATGCCAAGCGCAAGCAGATCTATCCGAAGCTTGCCCATGGCAAGTTCCGGACGGTAAAATGGGTCGCAATGGGCGTGCTGCTGGGGGTATATTACCTAATTCCCTGGCTGCGCTGGGAGCGGGGTGCAGGCGTTCCCGACCAGGCAGTTTTGGCTGATTTTGCTGGTGAGCGGTTCTTCTTTTTCGGGATCGAGATCTGGCCGCAAGAGGCTTACTATCTTGCTGGACTAATGATCCTCGCGGCCATTGGTCTCTTCCTTGTAACGTCGCTGTTTGGCCGGGTCTGGTGTGGCTATGCTTGCCCGCAAACCGTCTGGACCGACCTCTATATCTGGGTGGAGCGCGCCTTCGAGGGCGACCGGGCCAAGCGCATCCGGCTCGACAAGGCGCCCTGGGGGCTGAACAAGGCCGCGCGCAAGATCGGCAAGCATATCGTGTGGGTCCTCATCGCCTTCGTGACGGGCGGTGCTTTCATTCTTTACTTCCACGACGCACGATTGATCGCACAGACCTTTTTTATCGGCGAGGCACCGCTTTCGGCCTATTGGTTCGCGGGGTTGCTGACCTTCACGACATACGCGCTGGCGGGCACGATGCGTGAGCAGGTTTGTACCTATCTCTGCCCCTGGCCGCGCATTCAGGCTGCGCTGACCGACGAAGACGCCCTCAATGTGACCTATCGATATGACCGCGGCGAACCGCGCGGGCCCCACCGCAAGGGTGAAAGCTGGCAGGGCAGGGGCGACTGCATCGACTGCAAGCAATGTGTCCAGGTGTGTCCAGTCGGGATCGATATCCGCGATGGACCGCAGCTGGAGTGCATCCATTGCGCCCTCTGCATTGATGCCTGTGATGGGATCATGAAGACGGTTGGGCGTCCAACCGGCCTCATTGCCTATGATACCGACACCGCCGTGGCGGCGCGGGCGGTTGGTATGAAGCCGAAGTATCGCCTCGTGCGGGCGCGCACGGTCCTCTACTTCGTCCTGATGACGGCAATCGCGAGCCTGATGGCTTTTGGCCTGCTCAATCGCGGCACGATTGAAGTAAATGTGCTGAAGGATCGCTCGCCGCCTTATGTGCGCCTGTCGAGCGGGCTTATCCAGAACGGTTACACCTTGAAGCTGGTCAACAAGGCGGGCGAGACGCGCGAGATGGAAATCAGCATCGCCGACGATGAAGGGTTCACACTCAAAGTTGTCGGTATCGAGACGGTCGCCGGTGAACCGATATTGTTGCCTGTCGCATCGAACGGTGTCGACCGCTACAGGCTGCTGGTGACGACCCCAGAGCAGGCCAGTGATGGCCGCCAGCATTTCCAGCTCGTGCTCACAGATGTCGAGACCGGCGAAATCCACACGAACCGTACAAGCTTCATGGCCCCAGGAGAGTGAGATGACCCCTGCAGCAACCCCTTATCGCCAAGACCCTGAGGCAAAGCTGAAGGGATGGCATGTTCTCCTGATCTTTCTCGCCTTCTTCGGCGTGATGTTCGCGGTGAATGGGGTCTTCCTTTACAATGCGATCACCAGCTTTCCGGGCGAGGACATAAAGAAGAGCTATGTTCAGGGCCTCGATTACAATGACACGCTTGAAGCTCGAAAAGAGCAGGTTGCGGCTGGTTGGAAGATCCGCGCCGGCGTGGCCGGTGACAGGCTGAGAGTTGAGATGGACGCGCCGGAAGCTATGGCGAGGCGCGAGCTGATTGTCACCGCGACCATGCGCCGTGCGGTCACCAGTCATGATGACGTCGAACTCACCTTGTCGCCGGACGAACCGGGTGGCGTCTTTTCTGCGGCCTTGCCTGATCTCGCTCCAGGACGCTGGGACGTTCTGGTCAAGGCCAGTACGGCTGATCAGGACGGGGTCGCGCAGGCCCGGAAAACAGTTGTGATCCCATGACGTTGACGGGCGATGTGATGAAAGGCTGTCCAAATGGCCTCGCGCCGGCTGGGCACCAGACAGGCGGCGATGTAGGCGCCTTTGTCCGGCAATCAGGCAGCGAAAAGACGCTCCACCTCTCGATACGGGGGGCCAAATGCGCAGGGTGTCTTGGTAAGATCGAAGGTGCCGTCCGCGCACTTAACGGGGTGCAGTCGGCCCGCCTGAATCTCTCCACGGGGCGGCTTGTCGTTCGTTGGCAAGGCGGGCTCGATGCAAACCGGATTGCCACCTGCGTCAGCGATTTGGGCTATGGGGCAGCCCCTTTTGACGCGGATGCCAGTGAAGGGGCGGCCAAGTCTGAAGAACGAACACTGCTGATCGCCATGGGTGTCGCGGCCTTTGCGGCAGCAAATGTCATGCTTCTGTCTGTTTCCATCTGGTCCGGCCATGGAGAGATGGGTGAAGCGACGCGCCGAACGATGCACGCCACCTCCGGGGCAATTGCCTTGCCAGCTGCGCTCTTTGCAGGACGACCATTTTTCCGGTCGGCCTGGAGTGTCCTGCGCCGCGGTCACACCAATATGGACGTTCCGATTTCACTAGCGGTTCTGCTTGCGCTAGGGGTCAGCATCTCGGAAACGATCAGGGGTGGTGAGCACGCCTATTTCGATGCCTGCGTAATGCTGCTCTTCTTCCTGCTTATCGGGCGTTTTCTTGATGCCCGCCTGAGACGGCGCACACATATGGCGGCTCAGGAGCTTGCCTTGCTGCAGGCCCGCTCGGCGACGCGCCTCGAACGGGATGGTTCGGCGCGGTCTGTGAGAGCAGCGGACATTCTTACGGGTGACACAATACTGGTCGCTGCAGGAGAGCGCGTTCTCGTTGATCTGGAAGTTACCGATGGCCACAGCGACGCCGATGAAAGCATGGTCTCGGGTGAGAGCGTGCCGCGCGCCGTCACGCCAGGCATGCGGCTTTATGCCGGTACGGTGAATCTGTCACAGGCGATCAAGGGCAGGGCCCTTGCAGACGCGGATGGTTCGCTCATGTCCGAGATCGGGCGGATGCTTGAAGCCGGAGAGCAGAGGCGGTCTACCTACCGGCGGATCGCTGACAAGGCCGGCTCGCTCTATGTGCCACTGGTTCATACCACCGCAGCGCTGACATTTGCCGGCTGGCTCGTGGCCGGGGCGGATATCGGGCAGGCCCTCATGGTTGCTGTGTCCACGCTGATCATTACCTGCCCTTGCGCGCTGGCCCTCGCAGCGCCTGCCGTGCAGGTGGTTGCCTCCGAGCGGCTGTTCAGAAAAGGCGTTTTCCTGCGGTCGGGGGACGCGCTGGAGAGAATAGCCGAGTGCGATCACGTGGTTTTCGACAAGACCGGCACATTGACGCTGGGCGTGCCAGAGCTGGTCGAGGCGGAAGGTATGAGCGATGTCGTTGCCCGGGCTGCACGGCTGGCGCGTGTCTCTCGCCATCCCCTGTCGAGGGCCATTGTGGCGGCAGCCGGCCCCGGTGAGGTCGCGCCACGGGTAGAGGAGCGAGCCGGCCTCGGGCTGGAAGCAGAGATTGACGGCGTTCGCTGCCGGTTGGGGTCGGCCGAATGGGTTGGAGCAATGACGGCGCCTGCAAATGCGCGGCTCCAGCTCTGGTATGGCGAAGGCCATACACAGCCCGTCTGCTTCACATTCGAAGATGCGCTCCGTCCCGGTGCGGCCGATATCGCAGAGGCGCTCAGGCGCCGAGGGGCATCCCTGGAAATCCTGTCAGGTGACCGTGCAGAAGCTGTGGCTGAAATAGCGGCCAAGCTCGGTATCGAAAGCTGGCGCGCCAAGGCCAGCCCGGCGGACAAGGTTGATCGTTTAGAGGCGTTAAGAGCAGACGGGCGCAAGGTACTGATGATTGGCGATGGGCTAAATGATGCCGGATCGCTCTCGCTTGCCCATGCCTCGCTTGCCCCAGGCGGTGCAATGGATGTCAGCCAGTCTGCCTCCGACGGGGTCTATACGGGCGCTGGTCTTGACGCCATTCCAACGGTTATCGACGGCGCCCGCGTCGCCAGCGCTCGGATGCGGCAGAACTTTGCGCTCGCCGCTGCCTATAATCTGATTGCGGTTCCGATCGCAGTTGCTGGCTTTGCGACGCCGCTGGTGGCGGCCATTGCGATGTCGGCCTCCTCTGTTGTTGTGACGCTCAACGCGCTCCGGCCGCACATTAGTTGGAGGGCCAACCTATGGAAATGCTGACATTCCTTATCCCGGTTGCCCTGTTGCTGGGCATGATGGGACTTGGCGCCTTTATCTGGTCGGTTCGTTCAGGCCAGTTTGATGACCCCCAGGGAGACGCTGCACGTATCCTGCTTGATGAGGATGAGCCGCTCACTGAGCGCAGCTAGGTAGCCCTACCTAGAGACCGGTTTCCGGTCCGCGAATAAGGTCTGTGCCAGGCAACTAGCGTGTGGAGACAGATTTTTGCGCGACGACTGGATCGAATTCGCCGGAGCACAGGTTCCAAGATATACAAGCTATCCCACTGCGGTCGATTTTGGCGCCTCTGTTGGCGCCGACGATGTCTGTGATTGGCTCGCAGATATGCCCGACAGTGCACCGCTTTCAGTCTATGTGCATATTCCTTTTTGTCGCAAGCTCTGTTGGTATTGCGGCTGCACAACGTCGGTGCCGAACGGATATGACCGGATCGCCTCCTATTTCGACGTCCTGCTACAAGAGATCGACCTCTGGGCAGAACGTGCAGGGCGGGCGCGCTTGACGCACCTGCATTTTGGTGGCGGCACACCAAACGCCTTGTCGCCCGCAGATTTTACCCGGCTTTTCCGTTATCTGAAACAAGCGTTCAACGTCGATCCGGATCACGAGTTTTCGGTCGAGCTTGACCCACGCATCCTGAACGATGCGATGATTGAGGTCATGGCCGCATCGGGTGTGACGCGGGCGAGCCTTGGAATTCAGACGCTTAGCCCGGTCGTTCAGTCCGCCATCAACCGCATACAGCCGAAACCTGACATCACGCGCACCGTGGCGCATCTGCGGCGCGCCGGCATCAAGGCGCTGAACGCTGACCTTATGTATGGCCTGCCCAGGCAGACAGTCAGCGACATAGAAGACGCCGCCCAGTACTGCGCCGATATTGGCGTCGACCGTGTCTCTGTCTTCGGATACGCGCACGTGCCCTGGTTCGCAAAGCACCAGAGAGCCATCAGAGAAAGTGACCTGCCCGGGCTGCCCGAGCGAATGCTGCAGGCTGAGGCGGCAGAAGGTGTGCTGCAGGCCGCCGGCTACAAATCGATCGGTTTCGACCACTATGCGCGGCCCGGCGACTGGCTAGCGCAAGCAGCGAAGAATGGATGCCTGCGTCGCAACTTCCAAGGCTATACTGATGATACGAGCCCCTATCTTATAGGTATCGGGCAGACGTCGATCTCACGGTTTCCGGAAGGGTACGGCCAGTCCCATAAAGGTCTCTTGGATTGGCGGGCGTCGGTCACCACTGGCAGACTGCCGATTGCGCGTGGTGTTTCGCTGACAAATGATGACCGGATGCGCGCCCATGCGATTGAGCATCTGTTATGCAACCTTTCCGTGGACCTTGGTCAGATTGCGCGCCAGTTCGGCGCGACGCCGGGCGTGTTTGGTGATGCTATGGAAGGGCTCAAAATGCTCGAAACGCGCGGCCTGTGCAGACTGAAAGGGATGCGGGTAAGCATCCCTCAGGAAGTGAAGCTGCTCATTCGCAACGTCGCTGCAACGCTCGACGCCCGGCTGGTTCAGACTGCAGAGCGCCACGCGATCGCGGGATAACGGACCGCCTGTGACCCGTCAGGGGCAGCCGATCATTCTCGCCAAGGCGTTGCGGTGGATCTCGCTCGTGCCGGAATAGATCGTTGCGGCGCGGGTTGAAAGATACTTGTCCATTGCGAATGACGACAGGGGCGCCGCAGTCAGGCCAACTTCAGTGATAGCCTGATGTAACTCAGTGGCGCGCAGTTTCATCATCGAGGACGCTTGGCGTCCGGGTGCTGTAGCCAGCCGCGCCTCAAGCGCTTCGAACTCGTCGATCCGGCGCGAAAGACTGTATAGTTGCGCGGCCAGGGGCGGCTCGTTCTTGTCAAGGCCAGCGACATGGCGCTCAGCCGCTCGATAGGCGCGCCGGAGCGTGCCAGTCGTTGTATTGTTGGAGCGGGCGATCTGCATCAACTGGCCTGCCACGGCCCAGCCTTCGTCGATTTCTCCAATCCTGTCAGAAACGGGCGTTCGGACATTGTCAAAAAACACTTCCGAAACTTCATGGCTTCCATCGAGACATTTTATCGGTCTGACCTCGATGCCGGGCTGGCTCATTTCGACCAGCAGGAAAGAGAGGCCATCGCGGCCCCGGCTTGCAGGGTTGGTGCGTGCCAGCAGGAACATGTGGGTCGCGGACTGTGCAAAGCTCGTCCAGAGCTTGCTGCCATTCAGGATGAACTGGTCGCTCTCGCGCTCCGCCCGCAAGGCCAGCGCGGGCAGGTCAGACCCCGCCTGCGGCTCAGAGAAGCCCTGGCACCATTCATGTGTGCCATTGAGGATGGCGGGCAGATAGCGCGCTTTCTGCTCATTATTCCCCAAGGCAATGACCAATGGGCCGATCGTGCGCACGCCGGAGGACATGAGGATCGGTGCGTCATTGGCGGCGCAGGCATTCTCAAAATAAAGGCGCTCTTCGGAAGTCCAGCCTGCTCCGCCGTAAACTCGTGGCCAGTCGGGGACCAGCCATCCCTTTTGGGCCAGCGCATCGCGCCAGACCTTGCACGCCGCCGGATCCGACTTGAGGCCTGTCGTCTTCCTCCCGGCCTCGCGGAGCGTGTCTGTGAGCGATGCCGACAGGAAAGCCTGCACTTCATTTTTGAACGCATCGCTCAGCCCTGAGGGCTGATGAGGAGAACGAACGGGGGCGCAAGTGCGGGTTGCAGTGTACATCGTTAAATTACACGGCGTCGAAACATGCCCTGCAATGCGTACAATTACGGAAGCCAACCAAATGGCTGACTGCGAGATAGGCGCACCCGCATCACGGCACAATGAAATCGTCCGGAGACCAAGTCCGGGCGGTTCGTTTTTATGGGTAGTTCAGGCAAGGCCTACGGACGGTCTTTCCAGTTCGCCAACTGGAATTGTGAAAGCTCGAACTCATTGATGATCGGCACGCTGACGACGCTGATCAGGATCCGATCAATAAAGTTGAAGGTGTAGACCACTGTCAGCGACATCAGGACAAAAGACCTGTAGGCGAAGGACCCGAAGCGTCTCCCGATGGCGTCGGAGGCAGCGGCGTGAAAGTTCCGCGGGCCCTGGGTTGTTTCGCTCATTCTCTTACGGTCCCGGAAAAGAGGCTGACGTTGCGGTTTCAGACAACAATTTCGAGCGCGCGGCGGCCTGAAGCATGGAGGCTGGCGAAACCTATAAGAATAAAGAACCCTCGACGTTCAGAGGCGCGGGCTGAGTATGGTTAAGGTTCGGTGGCTCTCGTGAACAATACGAAGTTCCAACAGTGCCCATAGGATAAAGCTATGGAGAAGGCGCCATAGCTTTATCCTATGGGCACTTGCAAGGGACCGAACGCGTATCTTTCGCGGAGAAGGTTTTGGAGGTCTTCTGTAGAGCCCCCGTCGGAAAACTTGGGAAAAGGACGCTAAAGGTAGGCGTCAATCCAGTGGCCAATTTCGGCCCGATTGGTGACGTGGCGACCGGACGCCTGGCGGTCGACGTTCCCAATGTCACCCCAAAAGCGCTTAAGCCCAGTTCCTCTGAAAATCCCAGTGAAGAGGCTCTTGGGTCTATACTTTGATTTTTCGAGAGGGTGGGGGGGGGGGGGGCTGCCGCGTTTCGCTGGAGATATCGGCTTTCGTATCGTCAATTCAGGCCTTCCTTGCCTTCGATCGTGGAAATACGTATCCCCGGTGCTGGGCGCTGATCACACGGACAGGACGTGACGATGATTGGTCTAGGCATTGGTTTGCAGGCCGTGCTCGTGCTTGTTGGCATCTTGGTAGCCCGCGCCGCGATCACCACTGCGAGAACGCCGCAAGGTGCAGCAGCCTGGGTCGTGTTCCTCGTTTCTTTTCCGCTTCTGGCATTACCTGCCTTCGCGGTCTTCGGCAGCGTCTCCCGCCTATCTTTCGGGAGGGCGGGGCACCACGTGCAGGCGCTCGCAAAACCCGAAGAGGGACGGCTCGACAGTTTCGCCAACCTTGCCGCGAACCCGCCGACCGATGGCAATACAGTCAAGCTTCTTGTGGATGGACAGGCGACGTTCGATGCAGTTTTCGCCGCCATAGACGCGGCAGAACGTGAAATACTCGTCCAGTTTTACATCATTCGATCCGACGCCATCGGCCACAGTCTGAAGGAGCGCTTGATTCAGGCGGCAAAGCGCGGAGTTGAGGTCCGTGTGCTTTGCGACATGGTCGGTTCATTGTTCCTTGGGTTCAGCTATGTCCGCGCCCTTCAGGCCGCAGGCATCGAGATACACGGCATTCCGGGCCCACATCGCGCGCTGGGCCGCATCGGCGTGAATTTTCGCAATCATCGCAAGGCAGTGGTGATCGACGGTTCGCTCGGGTTTACCGGGGGGATCAATGTCGGAAACGAATACATTGATGGGGGGAAGAAGTTCGAGTCCTGGCGTGACACACACCTCAGCATCAAAGGCCCGATGGTGGCACAGCTGCGCGATATCTTCGCGTTCGATTGGGAGGCGGTGACAGGCAAGAAGCTACCATTTCTCCAATCCGCCGCCCCGCCAGACGTTGATGGCCCTCAGCGCGGCCTCATGATGGGATTCGGGCCAACCGACAGGCTCGAACGCGGCAGCCTGCTACTCTGCGGGCTTGTCAATCTTGCACGTCACAGGCTCTGGATCGCGACACCCTATCTGGTGCCGCATACCGATCTGTTGACGGCGCTTCAGCTGGCGTCATTGCGCGGCGTCGAGGTGCGCATCCTGATCCCGGAGCCCTCTGACAATATCATAGCCTGGTATGCATCGCGCAATGCCGCGCGGGGACTGAAGGAAGCGGGGGTTCAGATTTGTGCCTACCAGCCGGGATTCATGCATTCCAAAGTTATGCTGATTGATGACGATATCGCGTCGGTCGGCACGGTTAATCTTGATATCCGCTCGGCCCTGCTGAACTTCGAACAGACTGCGCTGATTGAGGACCGGTCCTTCGCGCTCGATGTTGAGTCCATGCTGGAAGAGGATTTTTCAAGGTCGCGCCCGGTCGCGGTTCCAGGGCCCTGGCATGTCCGATTGCTGGCCCCGGTTGCCCGGCTGTTTGGTCCACTTCTCTGATGCAGCGCCTCCGGATCGTCAGCTGGAATATTCGCAAGGCCGTCGGGCTTGATTGGCGCCGCGAGCCTGAGCGCGTCCTGCGCGTGCTCAAAGGGCTCGAACCCGATATCGTGCTATTGCAGGAAAGCGACAAACGTCTGCCACCTCGCCCGCCGGCCCTGCCCCTTGATCTCGTGCGGCGGGCAGGATGGACCGCCATCGACGCCGATCCCGAAACCCCCTCGATTGGCCACCACGGCAATGCGATCCTGCTGAAGCCGGATCTGGAGCTGCAGACATTTACCGCGCTTGATCTGCCAGGACTGGAGCCGCGCGGCGCGGTACTGGCGACAGTGACCAAACCTGACATGAGCCTGACCTTGGGCGCTCTTCATCTTGGATTGCGACGACGAGACCGCCTGGCCCAGATGGCGCATGTCCTCGACGCCGCGCATCAGTTTGACGGGCCGATCGTGCTTGGCGGCGATCTGAACGAATGGCGTAAGACCAAAAGTCTCGTGCCGCCGGGGTCAAACTGGACCGAAATCGCGCCCGGTCCTTCCTTTCACGCATCAGCGCCGCGCTTCAGCCTGGACCGGTTCGTGATCAACGGACCAGTGACTGTTGGTGGCCATGGTGTGGTGTCGAGACAAACAGCAGAGCGCGCTTCTGACCATCTGCCGATCTGGATGGATATTGAACTAAACGACTAAACAATATCACCCAACGGGTTCCGGGGTATTTGGAAAGGCTAGTCGGATCACGCTGGCCACTCAATCTGCCCGCGCCGCTGACAATACTATTAACGGTGCTGTTCGTGCGCCAAACTCTTTAGAAGCAGTTTTCTCCAGAGCCATTCTTTCATACCATCTGGATTGCTGAGGCCCATCCGTTTGAGGTGGTCGGCGTAAGCGGCAGCTTGACTGCGCGAGGGCGCCGTCAGGATGGCTGAGGCCGCGTACTGGAAAGCGCTCAGGCGAGAGCTTGTTTTGGCCTGTAGCCGGTCCAGTGCAAGGGAGAGTTCCTGCTCGGTCTCAGACAATTCGGTGCCGAAGGGAAACGCAGGGAGGTCCTGCTTGTATGGCGAGAGAGCTTCTTGGATCGTTTGCGGCACATTCTTGCGCCAGGCTTCCGGTACGGCGAAATCTGCACGCAGCTTTTTGGCGGCTATGGCATCCTTCACCAATCCGTCAATGAAGCGTGCATCGGTGATGGCGAGCATGCGTTTCACGCACTCTTCATCGGGCTGGCCGCGCAAATCCGCGACACCATATTCGGTGATTACAATGTCGCGGAGGTGGCGAGGCACAGTCACATGCCCGAAGGACCAGACGATATTGGATTCAAGACCTGCGCTGCTTTCGCGCGTAGCCTTCAGGAGGATGATTGAGCGGGCGTCTTCAAGCTCATGGGCCTGGGCGACGAAATTATACTGGCCACCGACCCCGCTCACGACCCGGCCATCTTCAAGCGCGTCTGAGGTGATCGCGCCAAGACAGGTGGCCTTCATGGCAATATTGATGAATCTGGCATCGATGCGTTCGCGCCGGCGGATTTCTTCATTGCCGTAGAGGGCATTCACATCATCAACGGAGGTCATATTGATCAGCGAGAGGATCTCCTCGGGCGCTTCACGTAGGCCGCGATAGAAATTCTGCGGCCCGAGATAAAAGCCCCCGTCGATGGTGATGTCTCGGCCTTCGTGGGCGCGGCGGCTGAAGATGCCGGCGCGCAGGATTTCAAACATGCCCTGCGTGAACATTTCGGTACAGCCATAGAGCCCTTGATCGAATGGGCTGTCGCCGCCCTCCTCTCCCGGGCCCCGCGGACCGGGGAGTGCCGAGACTGCAGCGCGAAAAGTAGCCGGGTTGGAGTGCCGCAACCGAACAGATTGCGCCGCGCCGTCGCCGAGGGATCCAATTCCAATCTGGAGCGTCCCGCCATCCTTTACCAGTCGCGCCGCGCGCAGCCCGATGGCATGGCTGGTCACATCAACGCGTGGGGCGGGCGGACCGGCGAGGTCATAGCCGCCAGACTGCAAGAAAAGATCAAATTCATCAGCGGGCACTTCCGCGTCATTCGACATGAAGGGCAGCCGGTCGTTCAGTTCACCGACGACAATGAAGTTCTCCCGGCCGACCTTGTCGCGCATAATCGGGATCAGATCGAGGCTGAGGTCGGAGTTGCAGGCGAGGCTGTAGCGCCCGTCGCGGCTTGCGATCATCTGGCCGAGGACATTGACGCGCTGGGCTACGATGCGGCGCATGGCGTGCGTGTAGTTTACGCTGTTATAGTGACGTTGTGCGTATTCATTGCCAAGCAGAGTGCCGGTTGAGAGGAAGAATTCTTCGACGGTAACATTCGGCGGGAGCGCACCATCTCGCCGGTCAGAGGCGTAGTGAAGGTCGGGATAGTCTCCGAACAACTTCTCCAGGATTGGCTCGCCAAATCGTAATCCCAGCCCAAGCGGCATCTTTGGGCGGATGATCGACAGAGCGGTGTAGATTGTCAGGTGGATCGAAGGGTCAGCCTTGGCTGTGGCGTAGAGCGCATTGGTGAGCAGGTTTGCCTTGCCGAGCCCGAGCGGCAGGGCGAGGCGGATATCCTTGCCAACGCGCTCGATAACCGCTTCTGCACAGGCGCCAGCTGATTTGAAGACGGGCAGGGTAGGAAAGTCCTGCCCGGGTGTTGCTTCGTCCATTCATGCCTCATTCGGTTCAGCCGGCGCGGGTTGGGCCGGCGGATTGTCCTGCAAGGATGCCTCATCCAATTGCCGAAGGGCAATGCAGGGGCCGCCGCGAAAGGGGGCAAAGCCCGAGCCGAATACCGCGCCGAGATCGAGGTGGTCTTCGGATCTTACAACGTCCTCCTCCAGGACGCGGCGCGCCTCCTCATAGAGCGGATTCAGCAGCCGGTCCTGAATTTCGTCGAGATTCGAGGCAGCCGTGTCGATTTCGTCTTTCTGCGGTTTGCCGTCGGACCACGTGTAGAACCCCTTTCCGGTCTTCTTGCCGAGATCGCCGGAGTCGACCTTGTCACTGAGGCGTTGCGGCGGATCCGCGATGTGGTCCAGATCGCGTGCGAGGACACGGCCGACTTCGAGGCAGATGTCGAGGCCGACCGTATCGGCAACTTCCACAGGGCCCTGCTGCATGCCGAAACTTTCTGCCGCCTTGTCTACCTCTTCTGGCTTATGCCCCTCATCAATCAGCTTCATGGCTTCGAGCAGGTAGGGTGTCAGGATGCGGTTCACGAGAAAGCCTGGCGCGCTTTTGACCGGAAGCGGCAGCTTGTCGATCGCTTCGATGAAGGCGAGCGCGCGGGCCTCGGTTTCCTTGCTGGTTTTCTCGCCTGACACCACTTCCACGAGCGGCATCTTTGTCACCGGATTGAAGAAGTGTAGGCCGACGAACCTTCCTGCGAGGGAAGTAGGCAGGCCCTCGGCGAGTCTTTCGAGCCGTATGCTGGATGTGTTTGTCGCGATGATGGCGCGAGATTTGAGCTTGTCCTTCAAGCCATCATAAATCTTCTGCTTGATCTCAGCCTTTTCCGGGCCAGCCTCAATGATAAGATCGGCGGAGCGCACGCCGTCGCCTTTGGGGTCCGGGATCAGGCGGTCTTGCGGGTCGCGAATATCATCTGAACGGTCGTGCTTACCGTCAATCCAGTCGTGGGCACGCCCCATCGCTTTCGCGATTACGTCGATATCTACATCCTGCAGCGTTACCGAGAATCCGTTCATCGCGCTCCACATGGCGATGTCGGCGCCCATCGTGCCAGCACCGATCACATGAACATGGGAAATGCCGTGGCCCTCCGGGCGACGGGCTTCGCGCTTCAGCGCTTCGCGCCGCAAGAACAGACCGATCAGGTTTTCCGCGGCATGGGTCTGGCTGAGCTTCACGAAGGAGCGGGCCTCGGCCGAAAAGGCGTTGTTGCTGGCGGTTTCGTCTTCAAACAGGTCAATCAGCGCATACGGAGCCGGATAATGATCCTCGCTGAAGCGTTTGGCGGTCTCCTTCCGTGCCCGGCTCGCAATGAAGCGCCTGCCGGGAGAGGAGATTTCGATTGTGTGCTTCAGCTCGCCGATCAGGCCGCGGTTCTTCCGTTTGCCGGCTTCGGCGGCTGCGTGGGCAGCAGCTTCAAGGTGGCGGTCAGGCACCGCATCGCGGACGAGACCGATCGATTTAGCCTTGCGCGCATCAATTGTTTTGCCGGTCAGCATGAGCTGCAGCGCCGTAGCAGGCTCCACAAGACGCGGAAAACGCTCTGTCCCGCCGAGCCCCGGATGCAGGCCGAGTTGGACTTCGGGGAAGCCGAAGCTCGCCGACTGGTCTGCGACCCGGTGGTCGCAGGCGAGAGCCACTTCGAGTCCGCCGCCAAGGCAGACGCCGTGAATGACCGCAATGGTTGGGCAGGGCAGGGCTTCGAGGCGGTTAAGCGCCTTATGTCCCTGGTCGATCAGCGCCCTGAGGTCTTCCGCGCTGGCGCCGGACAGCTCTTCAATATCCGCACCTGCGATGAAGCCGCTTTCCTTGCCGGAGCGGATGAATAGGGCCTTTGGCGGATTTTTCTCGATCTCGTCGAGACAGGTCTCGAACTTTTCGAGTGCTTCCCGGCCAAGCGTGTTTTGCGGTTTACCAGGCACGTCCATGGTTAGCGTGGCATAGCCGCCGGCCTGAGTTTCAAGGTGCCAGATTTCATTGCTGCGGGCCATTATGCGGCCTCCGCGTCTTGTTTTTCGTCGGGTTTGTGTGGCGCGCCTGGTGAGAGGGCAGAAAGCAGCATCCCGCCGCCTTGTCCGCCGCCGATACATTCAGTGGCGATCCCAGTCTTCTGGCCAAGCCGCCGCATCGCATTCAGTGCGTGCAGGACAATCCGTGCGCCGCTGGTGCCAACAGGGTGTCCGAGGCTGATCGCGCCGCCATCGACGTTGAGGCAGTCTCGGTCAATCGTGCCAAGTGCGCCATCAAGGCCGAGTTCCTCACGGCAGAACTTGTCACTTTCCCAAGCCTTGAGACAGGCGAGGACCTGATGGGCAAAGGCTTCGTTAAGCTCCCAGAGGTCGATATCTGAAACGCCAAGCTCATTGCGTTTGAGGATAGGTGTCACCGAGTGGACAGGGCCAAGGCCCATACGCGCGGGCGACAGCGCGGCCCATTCGCTGTCCTTGATCTCGCCGAGCGGTTCCAGCCCGTGGTCTTCCACAAAGCGCTCCGACGCGACGATCATCCAGCAGGCGCCATCAGACACCTGAGAGGAATTGCCTGCCGTGACATGGCCATAGGGTTTTTCGAAAACTGGCTTGAGCGTGCCGAGCTTCTCGACTGAAGAGTCCGGGCGAACGCCGTCATCTTTCTTGTAGAGTTGTCCCTCAGGCCCGAAGACCGCATCAATCTCCTGCTCGAGCCAGCCATTTTCATGGGCGCGCGCAAGTCTTTTGTGGCTTTGCACGGCATAGGCATCGGCGTCCTTCCGGCTGATATCCCACTCGTGGCGGAGGATTTCTGCCGTCTGCCCCATCCCAAGATCAACAACGGTGTCGGTCAGGCCTTTTTCGACGCCGATCACCGGTTCGAGCATGTTGAAACGGAATTTGCTCACCGCCTCGACCCGGCCAAGCAGGGACTTGGACGTGTTGACGTCGGCGAACCAGTCGACGGCGTCCTCATTCAAGAGCAGCGGCGCATGGCTGAGGCTTTCGGTACCGCCAACCATCAGGCAATCATAATCGCCAGCGCGTATATAGCGGAAGGCCGTATCGACCGACTGCATGCCGGAGCCGCAATTGCGTTGGACCGTCCATCCTGGCATGTCCCTGCCGAGCCCCATGCGGAGTGCGGCGACGCGGGCGGGATTGGTCGCTTCAGCGCCGGGTGACCCGCAGCCGAGAATGACTTCCTCGATCTTGCCGGCAAGGTCCGGATTGCGCAGCAGGAGGAGCCGGCCCGCCTGAACGGCGAGATCGACAGCCGTAAAGGGTCCTGGCTTACCGCGCGCCTTGAGAAAAGGCGTTCTGTTTCCGTCGACGATATAGACCTTCATGCTGAGAGCTTCTCTGCTTGTGTGATATCGGCTTGTTCAAACCGGGACGGGTCGAAACTATCGACTTCGATCACTTCACGCACCGCGCGGTGGAGATCGCGCAACTTGCCGGCTTCCTCGGTCGAAATGATGTCGGCCTTTTTCGCTGCCTCAGTGTTTTCGACGCCTTTTTCCTTCATCCGCCTCTTTATCGGTTCGCATTCGATCATCATGGCGAGCGCGCGTTCGAGAGCGGCAAGCGGATCGGCACCTTTGCCGGTGAACACGCCTTCGGTCAGACGCTCGCGAGTTGCGCTTGGGCGCTGCAGGAGGTCTGCAACCGCCTTGTTCATGGCGTCCGTAGGGCCACGGCGCCGCTTGCCACCGGTCTGGGTCAGCATCTTGATGGTCCAGCCCCAGAACCCGTTCGGGAAATTGTCACCAACTTCGGCCAGCTTGCCATGCATGCGGGCGATGCCGTCGGCAAAAATCCAGTCGAGCAGCGGCTTGTCAGCTTCTGGCTGGCCGTCGGCCTCAAACCGTTTGAGTGCGCCGGACAGCAGGAAGAGTTCGGCCAGAACGTCGCCGAGGCGGGCTGACAGGCTTTCCTTGAATTTGAGCTTGCCACCAAGGATGCCGAGAGAAATCTCTGAGGCGACCGCGAGATTGGCACTGTAGCGAGCCAGTTCCTGATAGTATGGCTTGAGAGTAGTCTTCTCCGGCGCGCTCGCAAAGCGGCCACCTGTCAGGCCATGGAACCAGCTGCGCCCGATATTTGCGATATCATGGCCGACATGGCGCCACAGTAGGGCGTCGAACTTTTCGAGAGCCTCTTTGCGGTCATCCAGTGCAACGGCCTGCATCTCTTCGAGAATGTAAGGGTGACAGCGGATAGACCCCTGTCCGAAGATGATCAGGCTCCGGGTGAGAATGTTTGCGCCCTCGACCGTGATCCCGATCGGGATGGCACGATACGGGGTCTCGAGGTAATTCTTTGGCCCGACGCAGATTGATTTGCCGCCGTGCACGTCCATGGCGTGGTTCACGCTTTCGCGCATGCGTTCGGTCGCGTGATACTTCATGATGCCGGAGGCGACACCAGGATGGTGACCGTCATCGAGGCCGATCGTGATGAAGCGGCGCGCAGCTTCCAGCTGGTAGGCAGAGGCACCGATCGGGGCGAGCTTCTCCTGTACACCCTCAAACTGGCCGATATTGATACCGAACTGTTCACGCACGCGAGCATAGGCGCCGGTCGATTGGGCGGAGACCTGGCAAGCGGCTGTCGCCAGTGACGGCAGCGAGATGCCGCGGCCCGCGGCAAGCGCGCCCATGAGCATCTTCCAGCCTTGTCCTGTCTGTTCCTGACCGCCAAGAATCTGGCTGATCGGCACGAAGACGTCCCGGCCCCAGCTTGGGCCGTTCTGAAAGGCGAGCCCGGACGGGATATGACGGTCGCCCGCATCTACACCCTTCAGGGCGGTCGAAACGAGCGCGACCGTGATACCAAGATCGGTCTTGTTACCCAGCAGGCCGTCCGGATCCTGAAGCTTGAAGGCAAGCCCGATCAAGGTCGCGACCGGGCCAAGCGTTGTGTACCGCTTTTCCCAGTTGAGCCTGATACCAAGCGTCTTCTCGCCTTCCCATTCGCCCTCGCACACGACACCGGTCGCCGTCATTGCAGATGCGTCGGAACCAGCTTCCACGCCAGTCAGCGCGAAACATGGAATCTCCTCACCACGCGCCAGGCGCGGCAGATAGTAGGTCTTCTGGTCTTCCGTTCCATACAGCATCAGAAGCTCACCGGGCCCGAGAGAATTGGGCACCATCACGGTGACGGCCGCTGACACGTTTCGGGTGGCGATCCGCTTGACGACTTCCGAATGTGCCGACGCGGAGAAGCCCAGCCCGTCATACTCCTTGGGAATAATCATGCCGAAGAATTTGTTCTTCTTCAGGAAGGCCCATGCGTTTTCCGGCAGGTCCATGCGCTCATGCTCGATTTCGTAATCGTCCAGCATGTCGCAAAGCTCGGCCAAGGGCCCGTCGATGAATGCCTGCTCTTCAGGCGTAAAACCGTGGGACCGAAACTCCCGGAAGCGGTCCCAGTCCGGTTTGCCGGAGAAGAGATCCGCCTCCCACCACGTATCGCCTGCCTCAAGTGCCTGGGCTTCCGTGTCAGAGAGCCCTGGCAGCACCGATTTGTACCACCCCATCAAAGGCCGGGTAATGAGGTTGCGCCTGAGACTTTTCAGAGGGTTGGCCATATCTGCCTTCGATCCGTGTTCATCCTTCGCTTCGGATAAAGCGCACTGGTGGCATGTCAGGTTCCGTCAAACTGCAGGTTACCGGAACGGCGCGACGGAACATTCGTTACGCAAAAAAGACCAGTCGCAGAAGGCGTACCTCCCATGCATCGTTTCACCATTCTCGCCCTTCCAGTCCTCGCAAGCACGGCCCTGATACCGGCCCATGCCGACAGTTTTGCCATCAGCGAGTATTCCACTTCGGACCTTGGACGCGCAAATTCGGGCCGTGTGACACAGACCGAGGATCCAGCCGCAGCCTATGGCAATCCCGCGCTCATGACACGGTTCAATAGGCCCGCCGTTTCGGTCGGGCTCAGCGGCATTCTTGGCAATGCGGAGTTCGAGGACAAAGGCTCGATTGATGCCCTGGGCAATCCGCTCGGCGGGGAGACCGACGGCTTCCTGTCTGACGCTGCGCTCCCAGCAGCCCACGCCGTCTATCCCTTAAACAGGGACATCGCACTCGGCCTATCGGTGACGGTGCCATTCGGACTCGCAACGGATTACGAGCGAGACTGGCCGGGCCGCTATCAGGCGCTGGAATCGGAGCTGCAAACCATCAACATCAATCCGAGCCTGGGCT